>JAUMVN010000029.1 GCA_030530145.1 Coriobacteriia bacterium
AGCTTTGGGGACGTTGGTTCTAGCTCTCATTTGAGAGCTTTGGGGACGTTGGTTGCAGCTCTCATTTGACGACTGCAACCTACGTCCCCAAATTAGTCAGTCGGGAGGAGGGAGAGGAACTGCTCCGCGGTCGAGCAGGCGACGAGGTCCTGGGGGAAGTCGATCTTTTCGAGCAGGCGCTTGGTGTGCGCGTAGCGCCCCACGGCAGGCGCGATGTGGGCGTCCGAGCCGAAGCTGATCATGCAGCCGAGCTCGGCGCAGCGCCGCGCGACCTCCTCGCAGCGGACCAGGGACTTCTTCGCCTTTGCCGGCTCCGCGATGCTCGACTCGTTGATCTCGATGAGCTTGCCCAGGTCGCGGGCCGCCTCGATCACGGGATCGAGCTCGAAGTCGACGCCCGAGCGCCCCACGTGCCCGAGGATAAGGACCTTCGGGTCCTGCAGCGCGTTGATGTACATCTGCGTGTTCTGCGCGCGCGTGGCCGCATCGCAGAAGTCGCTGCGGTGGATGCTCGCGATCGCATAGTCGCACGCGGCGAAGCACTTCTCCTTGAGCGTGGACTCGCGGCGGCGCTCCTCGGTGATGTTGGCGTCCACGGGGATGTCCCAGCCAAAGAGGCGCCCCTCGACGTCGACGATGTCCGCCTCGCAGCCGCGCAGCAGGCGCACACCCATCCACTCGCGCGGCCAGACGCCCATATTGATGAAGTACTGGAAGTTCTTCAGCGTCTGTTCCTCGAAGAGCATGCACGAGAAATGGTCGGTCACGCCGAGCAGCTCCAAGCCCTGCGCCGACGCCGCGCGAACGTCCTCCTCCACGGTCGAGTAGGCGTGGCGAGAGAAGAGCGTGTGCGTGTGGACGTCGCAGGCAATGCGGATCATGTACAGCCTTTCCGATAGCGGTTTTCCGCCGACCATTTTAACGCGGCGCGGGCCGGCACCCGTAAGGTCCCGGCCCGCGGCAGGTAAAGCTCAGCGCGATTATCGCCCGTTACTTGCTCGGCTCCACGACGAGGGTGTCCTCGTAGTCGGCGCCGTAGGTCTCCAGCAGGGTCTTCTCGTAGTCGGAGTGGAAGAACTTCTTGCCGCCGAGGGTGTAGAGCTCGTCGTTGACCCAGTCGAGCAGCTCGGTGTTGCCCTTGGCCACGGCCGGGGCGATGGTGTCCTTATCGCCGAGCTCCTCGATGCCCACGACGTACTCGTCGGTGCCGGAAGACTTGGCAAAGGCGATGACCTCAGTGTTGTCGTTGGCCCAGACGGCGTCCTTGTTGTTCTCGAAGGCGGTCTTGGCGGCGGCGTAGGTGTCGTACTTCTCGAGCTTGAGGTCGGGGTTGTGCTCGGTGAGGTAGGTCTCGGCGGTGGTGCCGGAGATCACGATGACGGTGCGGTCGCCCACCTGGGAGAGGTCGGTGACGACGTTGTCCTTGTGCGAGACGACGCCAAGCGCGACGTTCATGTAGGCCTCGGCGAAGTCGACCTTCTCGGCGCGCTCCTCGGTCACGGTGAAGTTGGCAAGAATGACGTCGACCTTGTTGGTCTCCAGGTACTCGACGCGGTTGGCGGCCTCGGTGGAGACGAACTCGACCTCGACGCCCAGGTCCTCGCCGATCTGGCGAGCAAGCTCGACGTCGTAGCCCTGGTACTCGCCGTTCTCGTCGACATAGCCGAAGGGGCTCTTGTCGGAGAAGACGCCGATGACGATCTTTCCGGACTCCTTGATCTCGTCGAGGGAGCGGTAGCCGGAGGTGCTCGCGGAGTCGCTGCTGGAGCTGGAGCCGCCGTCGGAGGTGGCGCTGATGCTGCAGCCGCCGAGCGCGACGGAAGCGGTCAGGGCGGCGGTGGTAAAGGCGCCGAAGAGGAAGTTCCTGCGGGAAATGCTGGATGCCATGGTGTTCTCTCCTAAAAAACGTTCGCTTGGCCCTTGTCTGAAGGGCTCCTGTAATGGCAGGGACGAGTAAAGCACTTAATTCCTAGCTAAACAATAGGATTTATTGTTACGAATCAACGACACGCGTCGAGAATTCGCCATCTACCAGCGCAAATAAGCAAGAGGCCCGGCTAAGCGGTCTTTCCGATAACTGGTTATCGGGCGGCAGGACGGGCGCGGCGCGCAGCGCGGACGGGCTGTGCTTCTTGCCAGCACAATGGCCGCTTTGGCAACCTGAAGAATCTGACGGGATTCTGACGGCCGTTTGGACCCGAATTTCGGCCCATAACAGCTGTCAGAATCCCGTCAGATTTCTTGGCTTGCTTAGACGACGAGTGGGCCCGCAGGGTGACACGCCGTCACTTCATTCCAATCAACCGCGAGAGACGTCCATCTCCAAAGTAAATCCGAGGACATCCCCTCGTAAATCAGCGCTCAGGCTCATGTCCATTCCGTCGGCGAGCGCCTTCGCAATGGCGAGGCCAAGCCCTGTGCCCTTTCCCGCACGCGAAGAGTCCGCTCGATAAAACCGTTCGAACAGCATCGCGGGATCGATCGCCTCAGGTTTTTCGACCTCATTCGACGTGACAAAAATTACTTTGTCCCCTTCTTGCCATTCGACGAATTTCAGCCTCGCCCGCCCATGCCGAATCGCGTTGGTAACCAAGTTCTCGAGAATTCTCTCAAGGGCAGCGGCATCCGCCTCGACCTTAACGGCTTCATCCTCGAAGGAAACCGCCGGCTCCAAGGCCAAGAGCTCCGCCTCGTGGTTGTCCAACACGCCAAGAAGCACGGGCAAGAAGGACGTCGGCATAAGGTCGTAGGCCTTGTCCGGGTCCGAGGCGCGCGTTAGGTCAAGCATCTGGTCGAGAATCGCCGAAGTAGCGCCGATGCGGTTGAGAGCTGCGTTGATATGGCCTGTCGCGCCGGGGACCGGATTGGATTCGCCAACGCCGCGCTCAAGTTCGGCCAGCTGAAGGTGGCCTCTTGCAGCGGCAAGAGGCGTCCGGATATCGTGAGAAAGGTCGGACAGCATCCGGAGCAGATCAGAGCTTCGCTTTCGTTCCTTAAGCGTTAGGCCGCGCTCTTCGTCCAGAGATGCATTGATAGCCGTAGCGAGACGTTTGGAGAAATGAAACGGCAAGTAGGCGGCGATCTTTTCCGGACTGCCGGGCGCACGTTGCTCGAGCACCGAGGCGGCCATTCTTGCCTCATGCGCGGCCAAGGCAATGGCAACAGCGAAGCCGAGGAGAAACGCGAGGATTAAGATGAGGGCCGACATAGCAAGTTGCACCTCCTGCCCGGCGCGATACCAACGGCGGTCACGGCTGCAATAAAGGCCAGATAGGTAAGGGTAGCCGCTGCAAGCAGGCTCACGTCCCCGACATAGCTCGCCGTAAGGTCAAGCGCATCGGCGCATAAGGCCTCCGCAATGGAGTCGGGAAGCAGCAGCCTGATTGCCTCTGCGGCCGAGAAGCCCGGCCCCATGCCGCCGAGCATGACGGAAAAGAGCATGTCCACGGCGCCAGAGGAGAACAGCACCGCCGCCGCAATCCCAACCCATATCCGACGCGCAAGCAAAACAAAGCACCCGGCAACAAACGAATAAAGGGTCGTGTGTAGGAGCGCCAGCGCAAACCATGCCGCGCCGACGTCAGCCGTTGTTTGAAAAGACGCATGGATACATCCAGATGTATAGCAAGCCAGGTAAGGCACTGATCCGGCAACAAGAAGGGCGAGGCTCGTCAGCATGCTTATGACGAAAAGCTCGGCAAGGAGCGTGCCCCTACCGACACCGGAAGAGACGAGTCCGCCCGTGTGGCCCGAGGCGAGCCCCTGGTACAGGAAGCATGCGACCGCGACGGAGCTGACTACGGGCACAAGTCCGCCGGACAGGCAGGTTGCCCCAATAGCCGCCGTTATGGACGGGGCGGCGCTCATCGACGCGATTCCGGACCCGGGAGTAAGCAGGACGAGGGCGGGCGCCGAGCTTCCCGAAACCGATGCATAAAGCGAAACGCCGCCGTATATCGACGCAAGCAGCACAACAAGCAGCGCAATGAGAAGTTCGGGGGTTCTTCTCGCACGGAAGAAGTCGGCGGAGAGCACTGAGATCAGCATATTGGCCCGCCCTCTCCCAAGACATCGGATGCGAGCACGCTCGTCTCCGTAAGCTCGACGATCCGTTCCGGGAAGCGGTCGAGCAGCCTGGAAATCTCATCCAGATCGCTACCGGTGACCTCCAGCGAGCCGTGCCCAGTAAGCACGATGTCAGCGTTCGAAAGTTCGCTTTCCAAACGGGCCAGGGTCGTCTCGATGTTGGACGTCCTTACGCGAACTCGCTGCCTCAAGGCATCGCGCAGCTCATCCGGGGTGTATTCGTGCCGTATGCATCCCTCGGCAAGTATCCCGATTCGGGTGGCGAGCGGCATTAAGGGGCCCGCCTCCCTCGCGGCTATAAACAAGGTAAGGCCGGTCTCGGAGACCAGGCGCCGAAGCACGGCCACCATTCTCGAGCGGTCGACTGGATCGAGGCCCAAAAGAATATCGTCAAGAACGAGCAGGTCAGGAGATCCGATAAGGCCCCAAGCCAAACTTGCCCATGCCTTTGCCCCAGCAGGAAGCGGGCCCATCTTTGCATTGGCATCCGCGTCGAGCGCGAAGCGCGCCAGCAGCTCTCCGACAACGTCATCGGGCCGCGGCACCCCGAGCGAGATCGCGCGAGCCATAAGATTGTCTTTAACGGTCAGGCCGGCAAAGAAAGCTGGATGCCCCACAACGGCCCCTACACGACGACTGTACTTGGCATATTCGGCGCCGAAGAGTCGAACGGTTCCGGAGCGAGGCACCGTTTGGCCTGACGCGACGCCCAACAGGCATGTCTTGCCAGAGCCGGGCTTTCCGACAAGAAGGTAGGCGTCGCCGGCTTCGATCGAGAGGCTTGCACCCCTCAGCGCTTCTTTCCCACGACGCCCGGCCCATATGTTCATAAGCTCGAGGACGGCCACTTTACGCACCGCCCCGCGGCACGAGCTTAAAGCCGACGCCCCACACCGTCCGCAAATAACCGTCGGTGCCGGTCGGCTTCAACTTGGTGCGCAGCGTCGAAACGTGCACGTTCACCGTGTTGGCATCATCGCGATAGGGCTCGCCCCAAGCGGCTTCGAACAGCTCGGGTCGGGTAAAGACGCGGTTCGGCCGCCTGGCAAGAACCTCGGCGATGTTGTACTCAATCCTTGTGAGCGCGACTTCTGCGCCTGATATGGTGAGCGTGCGGGCTTCGGGGTCTATGACCCAGGCCCCGACCTGCAATTTGTTCATTTCCATGGGCTGGCAGGCAGTGCCTCGGAGTTGCACCGCCACACGCGCCTGCAGTTCTTCCAAATCGAACGGCTTGGTAAGGTAATCGTTCGCGCCGAGCTCGAGCAGGGATACCTTATCCGCGATGTCGGCGCGCGCGGAGATGACGATCAGCGGCGTGCCGCATGCGCGGGCCGCCTCAACGATTCTCTCGCCCGGCACCCCAGGAAGCATGAGGTCGCAAATTACGAGGTCATAGTCGTTGATCGCAAGCAACGCCAGGCCCTCGCTGCCCGAGTAGGCCGGGTCGCATGCATGGCCGTTCGCGTCCAGGCGCTCGCTCACGATCGCGTTAATCTCTTCGTCGTCCTCCACGACGAGAATCCTTGCCACCTCAATCGCCGCCTCTCAAAACGCATGACAGGGCCACCGCCAGATTTATGACTTTCTTAAGCCTTGGTTTAGAACGGCTTAAGACCCTCTCCATAGACTCGAAAACCAGCGGCGCACCGCACCGCACATCAACGAATTCACAATAACCGTAAGGAGAGAAACAGTGCAAACCAATAACGAGCATGTCAACGGCGTTTCCTACAGAATCTCCGATTTCGTCGAGCAAGACTCCTCAAAGCAGGCGGAGATGGAGAAGTCGTTGCGCGACTTCAAGCTCGAGGATATCGAGAGCCCCGTCTACTTCATCTTTAACGTCAACGCCGCAATCATCGGCCTCTAGCCTCGGCGAACGCGCGTAGCGTCCGGGCCACCTCGCCCGGACGCCACGCTGGAAGGAGCGCCATGCGCCTACGCAACTTTGGGCTGCGCTACGGGAAGAGACCCGTTTTGCAGTCGGTCAATGTCGAACTGCCGGAAGGCAAGGTCAACCACCTGCTCGGAAGAAACGGCGCAGGCAAGTCCTCCCTTGCAAAGGCCCTTGCCGGACTCATTCCTTACGAGGGCGATGTAATTGGCGAAAAGCCGCCCATTACAGTCATCGGAAGCTATAGCCAGGTGCCGGACGATTTAAGCGTCTCCGACGTCGTTGAAATCGTGCGGCGCAGGGCAGGCGCGGAGCTCTTTACTCCCCTGATGGACGGACTTGGGATCACCGAACTGCCCGAAACGTCAAAACTCGGCCGCCTCAGCGACGGTCAGCGGCAAAAGATGAAGCTGCTGTTTTTCCTTTCGGGCAGCCCGCGAACCATCGTCTTGGATGAGGTCACGAACGCGCTCGACCGCACTACCGCACACGAAATCTGCCGGTTCCTTGATAAATACCTCAGTAACCCTGGCATCACTTCGATAAACATCACCCACGAGATCTCGGACCTCGACTGGATTCATGGAAACTACTTTCTCCTCGAAGGCGGCTCAATCGTGCCCGTCACCAGCAAGCGGGAGATCGTCGACCGGTATATGGGGGTGGCTCAACCATGATGCTTGAGCTCAAGCGTTTCGCGAAGAGCGGCTATCTCGCTGTCGCCTTTGGCCTGACCGTGCTATTTATCGTCGGTGGGTACGGGTGGCAGATGCCCGCGCATCCGGACGGGGTCGGCTACGCCACCTGCTTCGAGGGGGCCTATACGGTGTATTGCCAGTTCGGGCAGCTCATCCTCTCTGCATTTGCCATGCATTACGTGACGGGCGACTTCGCGAAGAATCACGTGCTCTTTTACGGCGAATTGGGCATCGGATCGCCGGGCTTCTATCTGAGGAAAGTTGGCGTTATGGCGGCCAGTCTCGTCGCTGCCTATGCCTTCTGCTCGCTTGTCGTGTGCGCCCTGTACGGCGATTTCACGCTCTGGGCCGGCATGCTGCTGCAGATAAGCGCTCTTATCGCCGCGTACCTTTCCGTGTTCTGCTGCGTCTCCCAGCTCATCGGTAAATTCGTGAACGCCTACTTCATCTATCTAGTTTGGTGGCTTGGGGCCTCGGTCGCCGTGGCAGGCAATACGAGCCTGGCGCCCCTTATCCAGCATTTCGACCAAAACGGCGACCTGTACTCCGAGACCATTCGCCACATGCAGGACGCCGGATCGTTTTTAGCCAACCAAGGCCAAGCGATTGCTGGGTGCTTCGTGTATGCAGCGGCGCTTCTCGCCGTCGGCACGCTCATCTCGCTCTGTGCGCGGAGGAGGTTCCTAAGCAATGGTGTTCAATAATGTTGGGCTCGTTATCACAGATTGTTGCAACGCCCGGTGCGAGATGTGCTGCTCCGGCCGGGAGGATGCTCGTGAGCGAGCCGTGACCCTAACGCCCGATGACCTCAATCTGGTTCTTGCCCAGGTGCGCGAATGCGCTGATATCGAGATGATCGGCGTTACGGGTGGAGAGCCGATGCTTCGGACCGACTTGGTCCAGCAAATCTGCGACTTTGACTTCGGCCGCAAACTAACGGTCTCGCTCAAGACCAACGGCTTCTGGGGCTCGGACCTGGTTAAGGCCGAGGAGTTCATCGCAAGGAATCACGCCGTCTTGACGCACATCTCGTTCAGCTACGACGAGTTTCATCGACGCTATATTTCGCTTGATTCCATTAAAAGAATTATTGATATTTCCCAGGCCTACTCTGTAACGACGGATGTGGTTGGATGCTTCTTTGCGGACTCCACTCAGCCGGGCGATATCCTTAATGAGCTCGGCGAGTACGCGTACAAGACGAAGTTCGTTTACCAGCCCGTGTTTCGAACAGGCCTGGCCTCAGATTTCGACGAGGAGCGGTTCGTCCGCCTCTATGAAGTCGGGAAGAATCGACTCTTCTGCCCCGCGCCGCGCAAAGGTTCACTGCTTATCACATCGCGTCTCGACCTATATCCCTGCTGCTCGCAGGTTGCCCAAAACACAATCCTGCGGATCGGGAACCTGCGCGATAAGCCGTTGGCCGAGCTCCTTAAGGATATGGGACACAACAAGCTGCTCGTCAAGCTTTTCACAGAGGGCCTCGACGGCCTTCTTGAAGCGGCGGGCATCACCAAAGAATGCCCAGGAAAGCTATCGGTGCCCTGCGAGGCATGCGAGCTTCTCTTCGCCGACGGTCGTTACCTGGAGAGAATCCATGAGGCGCTCGAACGTGAAAATCAGTAGCACCCCAGAAGCGCTTCTCGCTGAATTCGAGGAAGGACGCGGGCTCGTGATGACCAGCGCCGGTTGTTACGAGCCCGATGAGCTTGCATACGAATTCGTTAAGCAGACGCTTGGATCGGGACTGACAACAAGAACGGTTGAGGACTCGGCAGTTATACCCCTGACAATGGGCTTAATCGTAGCGGCAGGCATCGCGGGGCAGCTACTCGTCCCACGACAAGTCGACAGCAATTGCGGGATGGCACTCTATCTGGCAATCCTTGCTTTGAGCCTGCTTATTCACGAAGCCGGGCATGCAGTGGCGCTTAAGTTATTCCTGCCCGAAGCCCGGATCGCCCTGGGGTTCCGATTCATATTCGTGTTTCCGGCGTTCTATGTGAACACGACGGCATCCTATTTGCTGCCAAAGGGAAAACGGGTGGCGGTACATCTCGCCGGCATCTTCGCAAACGCGCTGGGCCTGATCATCGGGAACCTTATCATTCCGGGCGCAACCTCCGCTAATGTCGCAATCGCCTGGATGATGATGCTGAACTTACTCCCGATTATGAAGGGCGACGGCTATCAGATCCTTGCAGCCCTTCTTGAATGGCATACCCCGGCCTTAAGCAAGAGACGGCGCATTATGGAGGAATGCGTGCGCGGCGCCATGATGCTCGTGCTCATTATCGTGCTAACGAGATTGATTGCCTGAAACAGCAGGCCGCATCCCGCGCTTCTCGCCAGCTTAACTGCCAGTTTGGCAACCTGAAGAATCTGACGGGATTCTGACGGCCGTTTGGACCGGAATTTCGGCCCATAACAGCTGTCAGAATCCCGTCAGATTTCTTGGCAAGCTTAAAGACGCCCGCCGCACCCTTTTTCGCGCGGAAAGAAGCCCGCCGTCCATCGTTCCCAGCGTGTTACAGCGCCCCGACTGTTGAATTCCTAGCTAGAAACTAGGGTTATAGTGCTTGGGCTTACGACGTGCCGCAGGGCCGCCGCGCGCTCACGCGCCCGCGCCCACGCCCGCGCACGCGCACGCGATCGAGGGGATTCGTTTTGGACTTGCAAGCAATGGCGGAGTACCTTCCGCTGTACAAAGACGCCGCGCTGCTCACGCTGGGCATCGGCTGGGCGGGCATCGCCGGCGCGATAGTCATCGGCCTGGCCGTGGCGCTCGTCGTTCATTTCCGCATACCGGTGGCCAAGCAGATCTGCCAGGCCTACGTGGAGCTCTTCCGCAACACGCCGCTGCTCATCCAGCTGTTCTTCTTCTATTTCGGCCTGCCGCGCTTCGGCTTCTCCATCACGCCGCAGTTCTGCGGCGCCTTCGGCCTCGCGCTCCACGGCGGCGCGTACATGGCCGAGTCGTTCCGCAGCGGCTTCGAGTCGGTCGACCGAATCCAGCGCGAGACCTCGCTTGCCCTCGGCCTCACGCCCCTGCAGGCCGTGCGTTACGTCATCCTTCCGCAGGCCGTCACGCTCGCCTTCCCGTCCTTCGTGGCCAACGTGATCTTCTTGCTCAAGGAGACGAGCGTGTTCTCGGCCATCTCCCTCATGGACCTCATGTTCGTGACCAAGGACCTGATGGGCCTCTACTACCGCACGACCGAGTGCCTGACCATGCTCGTCCTGTTCTACCTGGTCATCCTTGTGCCGGTGAGCGTCGCCGGCAGCGTCATCGAGAGGAGGCTGCGCTATGGAAGCTTTGGGAATTGATGTTCTCTTCAAAGGCACGAACGCCCTGCGCCTGCTCCAGGGGCTCTGGATCGCCGTGCAGATCAGCGGCATCTCCGTGGCGCTCTCCATCGTCCTCGGCGTGCTTCTGGGCATCTTCATGATGTGGAAGAACCCCGTGGCTCGCGCGGTCAGCCGCCTCTACCTCGAGATCGTCCGCATCATGCCGCAGCTCGCGCTTCTCTATATCGTGTTCTTCGGCGCGACGCGCGTACTCGGCATCAACCTGACCGCCGAGTTCTCGGCCATCATCGTCTTTACCTTCTGGGGCACCGGCGAGATGGGCGACCTCGTGCGCGGCGCGCTGGCGAGCACCCCGCGCCACCAGTACGAGAGCGCCGCGGCCCTCGGCCTCACCCGCGCGCAGGCCTACCGCTACGTCATCATCCCGCAGGCGGTGCGCCGTCTCGTGCCCGCCGCCATCAACCTCGTGACCCGCATGGTCAAGACGACCTCGCTTCTGCTCATGATCGGCATCATCGAGATGATGAAGGTCGGCCAGCAGATCATCGAGGCCAACCGCATGACCTCGCCGAACGCCGTCTTCGGCATCTACGGCACCATCATGCTCCTGTACTTTGCCGTGTGCTGGCCCATCAGCCTGCTCGCGAATCACCTTTCGAAGAAGTGGAACTAGGAAATGGCAGACACGAACACCGCCGCCGCTGAAAACGCAGATACCGTCGTGAAGAACGCCGAGACAAACGCCGCCGAGGCCCTCCTCGAGGTCGAGCACCTGCACAAGGCCTATGGCGAGAAGGTCGTGCTCGAGGACATCTCGCTCACCGTCAAGCGCGGCGAGGTCGTCGTGATCATCGGCCCCTCCGGCTGCGGCAAGTCGACGTTCCTGCGCTGCCTGAACGCGCTCGAGCCTATCCAGGGCGGCAGCGTCCGCGTGGCCGGTGTCGAGGTCGGCGCCGATAAGCGCCAGCTCGTGGCCCTGCGCCAGAAGGTCGGCATGGTGTTCCAGAGCTACGACCTCTTCCCGCACATGACGGTACTCGACAACATCACGCTGGCGCCGATGAAGGCGCGCGGGGTGGGCCGCGCCGAGGCCGAGGCTCAGGCGCGGGCGCTGCTCGAGCGCGTCGGCCTCTCCGACAAGGCCGACAGCTTCCCGCGCATGCTCTCCGGCGGCCAGAAGCAGCGCGTGGCCATCGCCCGCGCGCTCGCCATGGAACCCGAGCTGCTGCTGCTCGACGAGGTCACGGCCGCGCTCGACCCCGAGATGGTGCGCGAGGTCCTCGACGTCATCCTCGATTTGGCCCGCGAGGGGAAGACCATGGTCATCGTCACGCACGAGATGCAGTTCGCGCGCGCCGTGGCCGACCGCGTGCTCTTCTTCGACGGCGGCGGCATCGTCGAGCAGGACATCCCGGAGCGCTTCTTCGCACATCCGCAGACCGAGCGCGCCCAGCGGTTCCTGCACACCTTCGAGTTCGACGCGGTTCGCACGCACGAGGGGTAGGCCGGCGGGAGCGGCACGGGCGCAGCCGGCGACCGTCCAACCAAAGTCATCAGATAAATCTGACGGGACTGTGACAGCCGTTATTGGCCGTATTTCCGGCCGAAACGGCTGTGACAGCCCCGTCAGAATTTTAAGCTAGCTAAGTTGGCGAGAAACACAGCGCGGCGGGCCGAGCCAATCAACTCGGCCCGCCGCGCGGCGGTCTTCTCTCCCCTACCGGTAGCTCTCCGCGAGCTTCTTCCAGGCAGGCATCGAGCCCACGATGGTCTCGTAGCTCACGCAGTAGCCGACGCGGACCCAGCCGGGGCATCCGAAGGAGTCGGACGGCACGGGAAGAAGCTCCAGGGCCTTCGCGCGCTCGAAGAACGCGTTCGCGTCGGGCTCGAGCGCCTTGACCCACAGGTAGAAGGCGCCCTGAGGCTCGATGTACTCGTAGCCGAGCTCGGAGAGGCCGCGCGTGAGCGCCTCGCGGTTCTTCGCGTAGGCCTCGACGTCGGACGGCTCGTCGATGCAGTCGATGACCACGCGCTGGAAGAGCGCCGGGGCGCAAACGAAGCCCAGCTTGCGGCCGGCGCCGGCGACGGAGAGCACGAGGCGGTCGTGGTCGGGGTTCGTGTTCGGCACAAGGACCCAGCCGATGCGCTCGCCCGGCAGCGAGAGGCTCTTGGAGTAGCTGTAGCACACGACGGTGCGGTCGTAGATGGCCGGGACCCAGGGCACGTCGGCGCCGTAGGTGATCTCGCGGTAAGGCTCGTCGGCCACGAGGTAGATCTGGGTGCCGAGGCGCTTCTCGGCGTCGGCGAGGGCGGAGGCGAGGTCGCGCAGGTTCTGCTCGGCGTAGACGGAGCCGACCGGGTTGTTCGGCGAGTTGATGATCACGGCCTTGGTGCGCTCGTTGATGGCCGCGGCCACGGCCTCGACGTCGATCTGGAACGTGGCGGCATCGGCCATGACCTCTACGCAGGTCGCGCCCGCGGTCTCGATCCACACACGGTACTCGGGGAAGTACGGCGCGATGACGATGACCTCGTCGCCAGGGTTGACCACGGCGTGGAACGTGATGGAAAGAGACGCCGCGGCGCCGCAGGTCAGGTAGACGTCGCCGCCGGCGTACTCGGTGCCGAAGCGGCGGTTCAGGCTCGCGGCCACGGCCTCGCGGGCGGCGGGCATGCCGGGGGCAGCGGTGTAGCCGTGGAGCTCCGTGGCGGGCAGCTCGAGCGAGCGGGCGATGGACTGCTTCACGGCCTCGGGCGCGGGGATCGACGGGTTGCCGAGGCTGAAGTCGAAGACGTTCTCGGCGCCGATCTCGGCCTTGCGGGCCGCGCCGTACGCCGCGATCTCGCGGATGGACGACTTCGACGCGCCGTACGCGTAGCTCTTCTCGTTGATGCTCATGCGGGTCTCCTTACCTGCTCGCTGTTCTCTTGCCTACTGGTTCTGGTCCGTCTGCGAGGCCACGTACTCGTCCCAAGTGCCGTCGAGAAGCGCGGTGACGGCGTCGCCCTCGACGGTCTCGCGCTCCAGCAGCACGCGGGCCATGGTGTCCATCTGGCCGCGGCGTGCAGCGAGCACCTGGCGCGCGCGGTCATGCGCCTCGCGCATGATGCGCTCGATCTCGTCGTCGATGCGCTTGGCCGTCTCGCCGGAGAAGTCGTTCTTCTGCGCGTAGTCGCGGCCGAGGAAGACCTCGTGCTGCGCCTCGCCGAAGACCTGGGTGCCCAGCTCCTCGCTCATACCGTAGCGGGTGACCATCTCGCGGGCGATCTTCGTCGCGCGCTCGAGGTCGTTGCTCGCGCCCGTGGTGATGTCGTTGCAGAACAGCTCCTCTGCGGTACGCCCGCCGAGCAGCACGGCGATCTCGTCGAGCATGCCCTCGCGCGTCTTCAGGAAGCGGTCCTCGTCGGGCACCTGCATGGTGTAGCCGAGCGCCTGCCCGCGCGCGATGATCGAGATCTTGTGCACCGGGTCGGAGTTCTCGAGGATGTGCCCCACAAGCGCGTGGCCGCCCTCGTGGTAGGCGATCGTGGTGCGCTCCTTCTCGGTGATCACGCGGCTCTTGCGCTCGGGGCCGGCCATCACGCGCTCCATGGCCTCCTCGACCTCGTCGTTCCCGATGGCGGCGCGGCGCCGGCGCGCGGCGAGAAGCGCGGCCTCGTTGCAGAGGTTGGCCAGGTCGGCGCCGGTAAAGCCCGGCGTGAGCTTGGCCAGGCGCGCGAAGTCGACGGACTCGGCGAAGGGCTTGTTCGCGGCATGCACGCGCAGGATCTGCTCGCGGCCGCGCACGTCGGGGCGGTCGACCGTCACGCGGCGGTCGAAGCGACCGGGGCGCAGCAGCGCCGGGTCAAGGATGTCCGGGCGGTTCGTGGCCGCGATGAGGATCACCGCGGAGTTCTCCTCGAAGCCGTCCATCTCGACGAGCAGCTGGTTCAGGGTCTGCTCGCGCTCGTCGTGCCCGCCGCCGAGGCCGGCTCCGCGCTGACGCCCGACCGCGTCGATCTCGTCGATGAAGACGATGCAGGGCGCGGACTCCTTGGCTTGCTTGAACAGGTCGCGGACGCGCGAGGCGCCGACGCCGACGAACATCTCGACGAAGTCGGAGCCCGAGATCGAGAAGAACGGAACGCCCGCCTCGCCGGCGACGGCCTTGGCCAGCAGCGTCTTGCCCGTGCCCGGAGGACCCACGAGCAGCAGGCCGTGCGGGATCTTCGCGCCCATCTTCAGGTAACGCTCGGGCTCGGAGAGAAAGTCGCGTACCTCCTGGAGCTCCTCGACGGCCTCGTCGATGCCGGCGACGTCCTCGAAGCGCACCTTCGGGCGCTCCTCCTCGGTCGTCTTCGCCTTGGTCTTGCCGAACTGCATCGTGCGACCGTTCTGGTCGCCGATGCGGCGCATGAAGTAGACGACCACGCCGAGGGTGAGCAGCGTCGGCACGACCGTGACGAGGACCGTCTCCATGAGCGAGCCGTCGGAGGTGTCGATGGTGTAGGTCACGTCGGAGTGGCCGGCCATGAGCTCGTCGAGCGAGTCGGAGCCGATGTAGTACGTCTTGTACTTGACGAGCTTGGAGTCGTCCTTGCCGTCACCCTCGCGCCAGTACTGGCCCGTGGCCGAGCCGTCGGAGGTCTTGTACGTCACGTCCTTGACGCGCCCGTCGTTGACGGCGACCACGAACTCGTTCGTGGCGATGGTGTCGGTCTCGGCCTGCGCGGTAAAGGGGTTGCCGCTCGAGGAGAAGATAAGGTACATGGCGATGGCGAGCACGATGACCAGCGCCGTGCCGTAGGCGCCCTTTCCGTCCGGGCCCTCGGGGCGGGGAAGCTGGTCGAGCTTGCCGGGCTTTTTCTGGTTGTCAGACAAAAGTAAAGCTCCTTGCTAAGAAGTGCGTGCCGCCGGTTGGCCGCGCCGGCGCCGAGAAGCGCCCGGCGGGCGCCTATCTCGGCGATGCGCGCGGCCGATCCGGCGGCGATGTCGGCTCTATCAGCTGTAGACCTCGGGCTTGAGGATGCCGATATAGGGCAGGTTGCGGTAACGCTCGGCGAAGTCGAGGCCATAGCCGACGATGAACTCGTCCGGCACGTGGGCGCCGACGTACTCGGGATGAACGGCGGGCTTCTTGCCCTCGACGTCCTTGACCAGGAACGCCGCGACCTTGACGGAGTTGGCGCCGCGGGCCTCGAGCATGCGGATGAGGTAGCTGAGCGTCAGGCCGGAGTCGAGGATGTCCTCGACGATGAGCACGTCGCGGCCCTCGATCTTCGTGTCGAGGTCCTTGACGATGCGCACGACGCCGGAGCTCTTCACGCCGTCGCCGTAGCTCGAGACCGCCATGAAGTCGACGGCGATGGGGCACTTGATGGCGCGCATGATGTCCGCGGTAAAGACCACGGCGCCCTTGAGCACCGCGACGACCAGCGGGTTTCTCTCTTTGTAGTCGGCGGTAATCGCGTCGCCCATCCGGGTCACGATGTCCTTGATGTCCTGTTCGCTGAGCACGACTTCCGATACGTCCGGGTGCAGCGCCTCCATGAGCGTCCCCTTCCTGGGATTGCTTGCGCGGTCGGCCGCGGGCGCGGGCGGGCCCGGCCTGCGGCAATACAGGTCATTAGGATACACCGCGGCGGCGCGGGCAAGGAAACCAGCCCATGAATTAACGCAGGCGCGAGGCGCCGTTCCGGCCGCAACGTAGCGGCGACTCGCCCGCGACGCGGCGACGCGGCGGGCACCGCGATGCAAACTCCGACTTTTCCCGCTTTAAAATCCATCACGGCAAGTAGCCATGCGGCGGATACATGTATTTGCCCAGTTGACAAGCACCCCCGACCCAATAGCTACTCAGCAAACCGAGTTTTAAAGCGGGAAAAGTCGGAGTTCGTGCTCCCGACGGCCGCGCAGGGCGCCGGCACGTCCGCCGAGGAATGCAAAACACCGCCTGCGCGCCCCGTTAGCGGGCGGAAACGGCGCCTTCGGCATCAGAAAGCGTGAGCTCGAGGAGCATCCGCGTCCCGGGCACGCAGCGGCAGCGCTCGTCGGCGCGGATGCCGGCGACCCAGACGATGCTTCCCGACGGGCCGGTGCGCACAACGGGGACGCCGGCGCGCTCGGCCGCGGGGACGCGCGCGGAGTTGAGCAGGTCGGAGAGCTTTTTCGACTGGCCGTGCATGCCCAGGGGGCACAGCACGTCGCCCGCATGCGGGCCGTCGACCCACAGGCGCCCGCCGCTCGTGGCGTCGACCCCGCAGGCCTCCGCGTCCAGCAGCACCGACTCCCCCGCCCACTCGAGGCCGTGGGCGCGGGCGAACGCGGGGACGTCGGTCGCCTCGGGCGCGGGGCGCAGCCGGGCCGCGAGCACGCGGCCGCCCGGCAGCTCAAGCTCGCCGGGCACCTCAAGCCAGGCGTCCGTCGCGCGGGCATCGGCGATGCGGGCGCGCAGCACGAGCAGCCCGTGCTCCACGCGGGCGTCGACGCCCATCGGGATTGTCGCCGACCCCTCCCGCGCGGCGACGAGCCGCAGCACGGCGGCGACGTGCCGCGCCTCGAGCCGGGCCTCCGGGCACACCTCGAGGATCGCCGCGCGCACCACGCGCCGCGCGATGGCCACCTCCGTTGCCGCAAGCCGCGCGGCGTCGAGCGCGACGAGGCCCTCGTCGGAGCGGCGCGTGAGGTCGCGCCGCGCCCGGGCCGCCACCGCCGTCAGGTAGGCGTCCTCGTCCGAGAGGATGTCGCAGGTGTTCGCCAGGCTCGCGGCCAGGCGCTCGTTGCGCCTCTTCGCCACGGGAAGGACCTCGTGGCGGACAAAGGCGCGCAGGTAGCGGGTATCGGCATTGGTCGCATCCTCGCGCCAGACGATGCCGCGCATGCGCAGCAGCTCGCACAGCTCGTCGTGGGTGCGGTCGAGCAGCGGCCGCACGATGCGGTTGCGCCGGCGGGGGATGGACGAGAGCCCCGCCGCCCCGGTGCCGCGGATGGCGTTCATGAAGAAGGTCTCGGCGCGGTCGTCGGCGGTGTGCGCAGTGAGGATGCGCGCGGCCGAGCGGCTGCACCCGACCTCCGCGCAGAGCTCGTTGGCGAGCTCGACCGCCGCGGCGTAGCGCGCCACGCGCCCGGCGTTCTCCACGTTGCCGTCGGTCTGCGCCGCGAGCTCCGTCACGTCCACGCGCCGGACGTCGCACGGAATGCCGAAATCCTGCGCGATGCCGCGGACGAACTCCTCGTCCTCCTCGGCGTCGATGCCCCTGAGCTGGTGGTTCACGTGCAGGACGTGCAGGCGCTCCCGGGCGATGCGCGCCTCCCCGCGCCCGTCGTCGATGTCGAGCGCCGAGGTGGCGGCCAGCACCAGCAGCGCCGTGGAGTCCGCGCCGCCCGAGACCATGAGCACCACCGGGGCGCGCAGCTCCTCGTCCTCCTGCCCGCTCGGGCGCTCGAACCGCGGCTGCGCGGTTGCGTATCGGCGCGAAACACTCGACATGCTCGTCTCCCCCAACGTGTACCCTTTGCTGTTGGAAGTTTACGGCAACGAGAGGACCTGGATGTACCCGCAGATTCACCTGCACGTGCTCGCGAGCGGCTCCAAAGGCAACGCGACCCTGGTAGAGGGCCCCGACGGCTTCGTCCTCGTGGACTGCGGCATCTCCAACCGCGAGCTGGCAAGAAGGGCCGCCGAGCTGGGGCTCGATCTCGGCAGCGTGCGCGCGGTGCTTCTTACCCACGAGCACGGCGACCACACCCGCGGGTTGCCGGTCTTCGCCAAGCGCTTCGACGGGCCGCTCTTTGCCACGGCCGGCACCGTGGGCGCGCGCAAGGACCTGACGGGCCTCGCCTTCTCCATCGTCGACCACTCGTGCGAGCTCGATCTCGCCGGCATGCGCGTGCGCGCCTTCCCGACCTCACACGACGTCGCCGACCCTATGTGCTTTCGCTTCGAGACGGACGACGACGCCGTCGGCTACTGCACGGACACCGGCGTGCTCACGCCCGAGGCGCTCGACCTCCTCTTCGGCGCGCGCATCCTCGCGCTCGAGTCGAACCACGACGCGAGGATGCTCGCCGCCGGCCCCTACCCCGCCCACCTCAAGGCGCGCGTCGGCGGCGAGAAGGGCCACCTGTCCAACGACCAGGCGGCCGACGCGCTGCGCGACCTCGTGGACGAAGACACCGAGACGATCGTGGCCATGCATCTCTCGCAGGAGAACAACCGGCCGAGCGTCTGCGTCCGCGCGCTCGCCGAGGCGGTCGGCGCCGTCGCCGCGGACGACGCCTGGACCGAGGCGCGCACGCCCGACGGGCTTCTTTCCATCTGCGCCGCCGCCCAGGACTGGCCGATGACGGTGTGGTAGCGCGCCTCTTGCCGGCCCACGAACGTGCGGCGCGGCGCGTTTTGGATTACTGAAAAATCTGACGGGACCGTGACAGCCGTTTTGGCCCCGATTCGGCCTCATAACGGCTGTCATAGTCCCGTCAGATTTTTCAGGTTGCCAAGCTACGCCCAAATCACAAAGAAGCGCCGGCGCGCACGGGGCGCGTCGGCGCTGTCTGTCCTGGCTGCTAACCGGCGAGCCGTCGCCTGCCGCCGAGGCGCAAAGCCATTACCCGTCGAAGGCTAGTCGATGGAGATCTTCGTGACGTTGGCCTTCTGGTCCTGCTTGGGAACGTTGATGGTGAGCACGCCGCCGTCGAACTTGGCGGTCAGGCCGGCCGTGGCCGCGTCCTTGAGGTAGACGCCGCGCGTGGCGGTCCACTCGCCGGTCTCCTTGTACAGGTAGTTCTTGCCCTTCTGCTCCTCGGTCTCCTTGTGCTCGACGGAGACGGAGAGACGGCCCTCGTTGAGCTCGACGTCGATCTCCTCGCGCTTCACGCCCGGCAGCTCGGCCGAGACGACGTACTTCTCGCCCGCGTCCTCGACGTCCATCTTGAAGCTGGCGTCCTTGGAGAGGGTGGCCAGCGGCGCGTCGAAGAAGCCGTCGAAAGCGTCGAACGGCCACGTGCGGAGGCTGCGGGAAAAACGATCGTAAGGAACCATGCTTGCCATAGTAACCACTCCTTTGTGATTGATTGGGCGCCCTGAACCCTCAGCGCCCCTCGTTACGTGGTTAGTTATGCCCGAATCCGGCGGCGCTAAACGCTAAATCTCAGATTTTCTTAGCGACATATACTCACCATATCTAAGCGTCTACGACTTAGATATAACGTGGCAAGAAGGGCCCGGCGCCCGGCCGCTCCACCTTTAGTTCAGCCCTATGAATAATGGCCGTATTCAGGAGCCCGCCGCCGCGCTGCGTTAGAATGTTCGGGATTGCCGTGCACCCGATTCCAGAGAGCTCTCTTATGGACGATCAAAACGTTACCGGCGACGTCCCCGGCGCGCCGAGCGCGCAGGCAGAGACCGGCGCCCCCGCCCAGCAGCAGGCCGCGCCGTATGTGCGCCAGCGCCCCGCCCACCGCAGCGTCGGCACCCTGAACGGCCTCGACGACGGGGAAGAGGCGCCCGCCCGCATCGCTCACGACTCCGGCTACACCAACCGCGGATCGATTATGAGCGGGGGCTCGTATCGCCGTTCGCGCTCCGACGCCGACAAGCTCCGCCGCGACCTGCAGTACGGCCAGTACCTCGAGATCCCCAAGGGCCGCCGCGACATCTTCGTCAAGCGCGAGCGGAAGTCGAACATAAAGACGTTCCTCGCGCTCGTGGCCATCATCGCCATCCTGGCCGTCGTCGTCTACTTCGTCTGGCATTACATGCAGACCAACTGGGGCGCCACCTCCATCGGATAACCGCCTGGCAAGAAGGGCCGCAGCTCAACGCGAGCTGCGGCCCTTCTTCGCATCATGTTCGCCGAACGCGGCGCGCGGCACGGTCGCCCCGCTAGCCCCAGGGATCGCGCTCGAAGAGCGGCTCGGGAGCCGGCCGGCGGTCGGAATACGGGTCGTAGCCGTCGTCGTCCTCGTTCTCGGCGCGGATGAACTCCCCGTTCGCCTTCTCCTCGGCGCTGAGGGCGGCGTTGCCGCCAGCGGCGCCGGTGCCATTGCTGCGGCCCGCACCGGCCTTGACCTGGGCACCGTTGCCCGCCTGCGGGCCCGTGCCCTGCAAAGAGCTACTGGGCATTGTCGTCTCCCTTCTGCGTGGAAACCTGGCCGTCGAAGACGCTCACGTAGCCGATGTACTTCGCCGGGCTGTTGTCGTAGGCAGAGAGGTCGACGCCGCCGTTGAAGTGGCTGCGCGGGCAGACGAGCACCACGACGTTCGTCACGTCCTTGGGCCCGCCGATGACCACCGCCCAGGAGTACTGGTCCGTCTCGCCGTAGCCGCAGATAAAGTGGCGGCCGTCGGTCTGGGCCTGGCTGTCCGCCTGCGTCTGCGAGGAACCGGCCGTTCCGCCGCCCTGGCTCTGGGCCAGGACGCCGAGGCCGGCGAGGTCCTGCTCGGTGGCGGTCTCCTTGAGGCCGGAGAGCCCGCAGGCCTCCATGACCGCCTTGACGCCGGAGACCGTCTCGGACGTGCCGCCGGCGGGCGCGGCGCCGGAGGCGTACACGTAGCGCACGCCGCTGATGGGCGCGCCCGACCCGAGGACGTCGTCCGTCTTCCCGCCTGCATAGGAGCCCGTCTCGGGGTTGGGCGAGAAGGTGATCATGTCGCCGTCCTGGCCCCGGTAGACCGCGTGCGCGTCGCCGTTGAAGAGCGTCGAGCCGTAGACCAGGGTGTACTTCTCGTCGCCCAGGTAGGTCGCCACCTCCTTGGACGTGGCGTCGAAGTAGGCCGTCAGGTCCGTGACCTCCTCGGGGTAGGGCGTCGAGACCTGGAGCTCCACGACGTCGCCCTCGCTCGCCTGCGTCCCGGCCTCGGGGTCGCATGCCACGACGGTGTTGCGCGCGGCATCCGACTTGACGTAGGTGACGTTCGCGGCAAGGCCGGCCTTCTCGACCGCCGCCTTGGCCGCCTCGACGTCGAGGCCCATGACCGACGGCACCACGTACGGCGTCGCGACCGAGAGGACCACCTCGTCGCCCGACTTGAACTCGGAGCCTTCGGCGGGCGAGACCTCTACCACCGTGCCGCTCTCCGCGTCCGAGTTGACCGACTGGATGCGGATGTTCGTCGCGCCCATGTTGAGAAGCGCCTTCTGCGCGTCCTCGAGCGATGTGCCCGTGACCTGCGGAATCGTGCGCGCGACAGCCACGGTGAGGGTCGCCTGCGCGCTGTCGGCGCGCTTGCCCGGCTCCGGGCTGCAGGCCGTCACGGTACCGATGCCGTCGTCGGCGGGCACCTGCGCGACCTCGACCGAGAAGCCGGCGGCCTCAAGCTTAGAGGCGGCCGTGGCCTCGTCCAGGCCGACGACGAGCGGCACGGTGCGCCCGCCCCACAGCTCCTGATCGTAGGTGTACCAGGCCGCGCCGGCGAGGCCGGCGAGGACCAGCACGACGACGATGAGGACGCCCCACACGGGCATGCCCTTCTTCTTCGTGCTCTTGACCGGGGACTGGAGCTCGACGGGGCGGCGCGCGGTCGTGAGGTCGGCGAGGTTCACCGGCGACGCGTAGGGGTCGTCCATCGCGTCGATGCCGTCGATGCCCTGGCCGCCCGCGGGAGCGGCGCCGGGAAGGACCGTGGTCGCGGCGCCGCGCGGCAGCTGGGTCGTCGGGACGGCGCCGATCAGCGAGGTCGGCGGAGCGGAGGCGACGGTCGCGTCGCCGGGGGCGCCGGAGCTCGCCAGGCGCGTGGCGCCCGGGTCCGCGGGCGTGTCGATGTCGGGGACCGAGATGCGGGTAGCGCCTAGGTCCGCAGGCCGGGCGGCGCGGGTGGCGCCCGGGTCCGCGGGCGCTCCGCCGGCGCCGCGCATCAATCTGGTTCCGTCTGCGTCGTTTCTATCCATAGCGGCCTCCTGGTCGCGGGGCGTGTCACAGATAGTCACATCCTAGCGCGAAACCGGGGGCGCCTGCGCGTGGGCCGCTAGCGCGCGGCCGCCGAGGGCTCCTCTTCCCTCCCCTGCGGCAACCCGCAGATGGCAAAGGACGAGACGACCGCCGTGATGGGGACCGAGAGTACGACCGCCATGCCGCCGATAAAGCTCTGCAGCAGCTCCGTCGCGACGAAATCCGAGGCCAGCAGCGTGTCGAGCTGGGCGCCGTACGCCACCATGACGAGCAGCGCCGCTATCGCCGTGCCCGCGAACGCCAGGATGAGCGTCATGCACATGGTGCCGATCATGTCGCGCCCGATGGTCATGCCGCTCCTCACGATCTGGCGCCCGTCGATCCCGTCGCGCAGGCGCGCCATCTCGAACAGCGAGCTCGCGACGGACATGCACATGTCCATGACGGCGCCGAGCGCGGAGATGACGACGCCGACGAACATGATCTGCCCCACGTCGAGCCCCGTGCCCGTGTGGATGGCAAGAAGCTCCTCGGCCTCGTCGAGGTTATAGCCGGAGAGCCTCATGGCGCCGGAGAACACGAGGTAGAGCACGACGGCCACGAGCACGCCCGCCATGGTCGACGTCATGGCCGCGAAAGTCTTCCGCGAGATGCCGTTGAGCAGGACCATGTTGAGGACCGTGATGATGAGCGCCGCGAGGCAGCCCATAAGGATGGGCGAGCCGCCATGGTAGATGGCGGGAAGCAGGAACTCCATGATGGTAAAGAGCGAGAAGGCCAGGCCGACGAGGCTCTTGAGGCCCTTCACGCCCCCGACGGCTCCCATGATGACGGCAAAGAGGCCAAGGATCGCCGCGATGGGGACGGTCCGGTCGTAGTTGAAGACGCTGTAGAACGGCTGCACGCTCTCCCGCGGGTCGTCGACCTTGACCACCGCCGCCATGCCCTCGCTCGCCTCGATGTTATGCGTCGCCGAGAGGTCGTTCGTGACCTCGACCTCCTCGCCCGCGTGGTCCCCCGACGTTATGAGCACGACGAGCTTCTGGGTGCCGAGGTTGCGGTCGACCGAGTCGTCCCAGGCGACGGTGCTCGACTCGATCTTCTCGACGACGCCCTTGGCGTAGCTCGTGCCCTTGACGGTGTAGATGAGGTAGTCGATGGGATTCGCCGCGTTCCAGGCGAGAACCGCCGCGACGAAGACGGCCATGGCGGCGGCCACGGCGAGCGCGCCGTTGCCGATGGAGAGGAATCGCTTGATTGCCCGCATGGAGAATATCCTTTCGCGCCCGAGGCCGGGCGCCCTTCTTTCCAGGGCGCCCGGCCTTAAGCAGAGCCGTTGTGGTGCCGAGCCAGCGTGCTTGGCTAGCCGCGGCGACGGCGCAGGTACATGCCCGCGCCGAGCGCGACGGCCGCCGCGACGAGCGCGCACCCGATGGCCGGGGCGCCGAGGTCGCCGGTCTTCGGCAGCTTGCCCTTGCCGTTGGTCTTGGTGCCGGCGGCCTTGTTCGCGTTGTTGTTGCCGTTGTTGGCGCCGGTGTTGCTGCCGTT
>JAUMVN010000030.1 GCA_030530145.1 Coriobacteriia bacterium
GCAGGCGGAGCTTGAGGAGCTTGTCGGACTTCTTCACCGCCTCGGCGGCAAGCACCTTGGCCAGGCGCAGGTCGAGCTTGGCGAAGTCGTCTATCGTTATCAGGCCCTCGCCGGCGGGCTCGGCCTTGGCGGCGGGCTCGGCCTTGGCCGTCGCCTTCTTTGCCGGGGCCGCCTTGGGCTTGGCCGCGGGCTTCTTTGCCGCGGGCGCCTTCTTCTCGGCGGGCTTGTCGGCCTTGGCCTCCTCGCCGCGGGCCTTCGGGCGGGCCTGCGTCGCGACCTTCTTCAGGACGATGCCGGCCAGCGGCGGAATGCGCAGGACCACGGACTGCTCGCGGCCGTTCCAGGCCACGTCCTCGCAGCGCAGACGGCCCTCGTTGAGCACGCCGGAGCCGCCGTACTCGGTGGCATCGGAGTTGAACTTCTCGGCGTAGACGCCCCACTCGGGCACGCCGAGGCGGAAGTCCTCGTGGGCATTGACGTCGAAGTTGATGAGGATGACCAGGTCGTCCTTGGGGTCGTCGCCGCGGCGGATGAAGCTGATGATGGACTGGCCGGAGTTGTCGGCGTCGAGCCACTCGAAGCCGGAGGACTCGTAGCCGCGCTGCCAGAGGGCCGGGTTCTTCTTGTAGAACTTGTTCAGCGCCTCGACGAAGACCTGCTGCTTGCGGTGGGTCTCGTAGTTGTCGGCGAGGAAGTACTCGATGCCCTCGTAATAGCGCCACTCGATGTACTGGCCGATCTCGTTGCCCATGAAGTTGAGCTTGCCGCCCGCGTGCATCATCTGGTAGAAGGCGAGCGAGCGCAGGCCCGCGAACTGGCGCCACTGGTCGCCCGGCATGCGGGTGACGAGCGAGCACTTGCCGTTGACGACCTCGTCGTGGGAGAGCGGCAGCACGAAGTTCTCGTTGAACTGGTACATGGTCGAGAACGTGAGCATGCGGTGGTTGCCGGGGCGCCACGGGAAGTCGGTCTGCATATAGTGCAGGGTGTCGTTCATCCAGCCCATGTCCCACTTGAAGTGGAAGCCCAGGCCGCCGCTCTCGGGCGGGTAGGTAACGAGCGGCCAAGCGGTGGACTCCTCGGCGATCATCATGACGTCGGGGTGGAGCTGGCCCATCGTGGTGTTCGTCTGGCGGATGAAGGCGGAGGCGTCGAGGTCCTCCTCGGTGCCCTTCTTGTTGAAGCGCTTCTGGGAGGGGTCGTCGATGCCGAAGTTCATGTACAGCATCGACGAGACGCCGTCCATGCGAATGCCGTCGATGTGGTAGGTCTCGATCCAGTAAAGGGCGTTGGATACGAGGAAGCTGCGGACCTGGCCGCGGCTGAAGTCGAACTTGTGGGTGCCCCAGTTGGGGTGGATCTCGTGCTCATAGAGCATCTCGCCGTTGAAGGTGGCAAGGCCGTGCGCGTCGGCGCAGAAGCCGCCGGGGACCCAGTCCATGATCACGCCGATGCCGGCCTTGTGGCAGGCCTCGACGAAGTGCATGAGCTGCTGCGGGTTGCCGTAGCGAGAGGTCGGCGCGTAGTAGCCGGTGGGCTGATAGCCCCACGAGCCGTCGAAGGGGTGCTCGGAGAGGGGCAGGACCTCGATGTGGGAGTAGCCCATCTTCTTCACGTAGGCGACGAGCTCGCGAGAGAGGTCGTCGTAGGTGTAGAAGGTGCCGCGCTGCGCCGGGAACGGATCGCCGGGGCCGGGCCAGGTGCCGTCCTCGCGGGGCTCGCCCTGCGGCTCGTCGCCGTGGCGCTTCCAGCTGCCCAGGTGCACCTCAAAGATGTTGAGCGGGCTCTTGAGCATGGGGCGAGAAGCGCGCTCGGTCATCCAGTCGGCGTCCTTCCAGGCATAGCCCGACAGGTCGGCCGTGCGGGAGGCGGTTCCCGGGGGCAGCTCGGCGGCGAAGGCATAGGGGTCCGCCTTGTAGAGCTTCTCGCCGTCGTGCGCCGTAAGGAGGAACTTGTAGAGCTGGCCCGCGACGACGCCGGGGATGAAGCCCTGCCAGACGTCGCCGGACTCGGACTTGGAGAGGTAATTGGCGCTCTCGTCCCAGTCGTTGAAGTCGCCGATGACGCAAACGGACTGCACATGGGGCGCCCAAACGGCGAAGTGGTAGCCCGCGTTGCCGTCGGCATCGACAGCCGCGTGCGCGCCGAGCTTCTCGTAGCTGCGGTTCCAGTTTCCGTTGCCGAGCAGGTAGAGGTCGTCGTTGCTAAGGTAGAGGCTGCTATCGAGGGTGTCCATCGAGGCGCTCCTAACGGTTATCCCTTGCCGCGGGCCGTCTAGCGGCCGCGGCTCCCAACGCGTTTTGACACACAGTCAGTTTTACCAGTTCACTCCACGTTTCGTCCATACGAATCCGTAAGCGCGCGGGTGTTTCGGCCGGGCGCGGGCGGGGGCCGCACAAAACGGGCGCGCGACGCAAAACCAAACCGCTCGGGCCGCCCAGCGCGCCGCGAGGGGCGGCGGGGGCCAGTCGGCGCGCCGTGGGGACGCTCGAGGAGCTTATCCCTGACTTTTCCCGCTTTAAAATTCAATCAGGCCAGTAGCAAGCCAGTCAAACGTTGCGTTTACCCAGTTGAGAAGCTTGTCTGTTTAGCGGCTACCAACCCAATCGTATTTTAAAGCGGGAAAAGTCAGACTTCCCTTATCAAGCGCAGTGACGGCCGGCCTATTACGCGCAAAAGCCCCTCCGGGCGCGCGCGTTTGCGCGCCCGGAGGGGCTTTTGGGAGGTTCACTCGCCCGGATGCCGGTCGACAGCCGGTATTTCTTCCGGGACCTACGCGCTGGCGAGGGCCTGGTCGAGGTCGGCGATGATGTCGTCGGCGTTCTCGATGCCCACGGAGAGGCGGATGAGGTCCTCGGAGAGGTGGGCGGCCTCGAGCTGCTCGGCGGTGAGCTGGGAGTGCGTGGTGGAGGCCGGGTGGATGATCAGGGACTTGGCGTCGCCCACGTTGGCCAGGTGGGTGAAGAGCTTGACGTTGTCCACGACCTTCAGGCCGGCGTCACGGCCGCCCTTGACGCCGAAGACCACGACGCCGCCGAAGCCGTTCTTGAGGACGCGGGACGCGACCTCGTGCGAGGGGTCGTTCTCCAGGCCGGAGTAGCGGACCCAGCTGACCTTCGGGTGGCTCTCGAGGAACTTGGCCACGGCCAGGGCGTTGTCGCAGTGGCGCTGGACGCGCAGGGAGAGGGTCTCGATGCCGAGGCCGATGAGCTGGGCGGCGTACGGGGAGAGGGTCGGGCCGAAGTCGCGCAGCTTGTTGGCCAGGACACGGGTCGAGAAGGGCGCGGCGGGGGCGGCGTCGGCGAAGATGGCGCCGTGGTAGGAGGGGTCGGGCTCGGTGATGGTCGGGAACTTGCCGGGGGTCTTCTTCCAGTCGAACTTGCCCGTGTCCACGACCGCGCCGCCGAGGGTGACGCCGTGGCCGGCGATCCACTTGGTCAGCGACTCGATGACGACCGCGGCGCCGTCATCGGCCGGGCGGTAGAGGTACGGCGTCGCGAAGGTGTTGTCCACGAACACGGGGACGGGCTCGGGCAGGGAGTTGGCGGCCTCGACGATGGCGGGGACGTCGGCGACGTCGACCAGCGGGTTGCCGATGGTCTCGACGTACCAGAGCTTGGTGTTCTCCTTGGTGGCGGCCACGAAGGCGTCGATGTCGTTGTTCTCGACGAAGGTGGTCTCGACGCCGAGGTCGCCGAGGGTGTGCAGGAAGATGTTCCAGGTGCCGCCGTAGAGCGAGTCGGAGGCGACGATGTGGTCGCCGGCGCCCACGATATTGGTGAGGGCGAGGATCTCGGCGGCGTGGCCAGAGGCGACCGCGACGGCGCCGGTGGCGCCCTCGAGGGCCGCGACGCGGGCGGCGATGGAGTCGGTGGTGGTGTTGGTCAGGCGGCCGTAGACGTTGCCGGGCTTGGCCAGGGCGAACTTGGCGGCGCCGTCCTCGGCAGAGTCGAACTGGAACGCGGCGGAGGCGTAGATGGGCAGCGCCGCGGCGCCGGTGACGGGATCGGGGGCGAGGCCCGCGTGGATCTGGAGGGTGTCGAAGTGCTTGGCGGGGTCCTGGGAGAAAGCGGGGTCGAGCTGGAACGGCATTTTGGGGTCCTTTCGGTGGCGCCGCTTGGGGCGGCGGGGCTTCTTTGCGTCGCTGGTTTGCTTTGACGGCTATGAATACTAAGCCGCCGCGGACAACACGCGTAGCCCCCCGATATCGAGGATTGGTTATCTGCTGGAGCGATAACCGGGATGCCGCGCTGCTAGATAAGGCCAGAAACGCCTATATATACCAGGCATCGCCCTCTCGACGGCAGAATCCCTCGGCGGCGAGCTCGTCGAGCAGCTCGGCCGCGAACCGCGCGTCGAGCTCGATTCCCTCGGCGGCCACGCCGACCGCGAGCTCTTCGGCGCCGCCCGCCCTCCTGGCAAGAAGCGCTCGCACGAGCGCCGCACGCTTCTGCCTCCGCGAGCCCTCGAAGCGCGACTGCCTCGCGTGCGCCTTCGAGCGTCGCGAGGGGTTCGGCACGGTTCGCTTAAGGTAGGCGCCGTAGTCGAGAAGCGCGTAATACCAGCTGCGCGGGTCATCCGCTGGGTCGTCGGCGAAGCCGCCGTCCGGCGGGCACGTCGCCTCCACCACGGGAACGAGCTCGCGGTCCGGCACGCCCTCGCGACCGGCGAACAGCTCGTGAAGCACAACCGCGCGCACGTTCGTCTCCAGATAAACGCCGTGCAGGTCAAAGGCAAAGGCGCGGATGCCGGCGGCCGTCGCTGGGCCGATGCCGGGAAGCGAGACGAGGTCCTTCTCGCCGCTCGGGAACGCGCCGCCGGCGTCGACGATTGCGCGCGCGGCGCGATGGACGGCGAGCGCGCGGCGATTGTAGCCGAGGCCCTGCCACTCGTCGAGCACGTCGGCCGAATCCGCCGCGGCCAGCGCCTCCACCGTGCCGAAGCGCGCGAGCCAGCGCTGCCAGCGGCCGTCCACGCGGTTCACCTGGGTCTGCTGCAGCATGACCTCGCTGATCCAGATCTCGTACGGGTCGGTCGTGCGCCGCCACGGCAGGTCGCGATTGAGCTCGCGCCCCTGCTCGCGCACCTTGGCGCGGAACGCCGCGAGTTCGGCGGAAGACGGAACGGCGGGCGCGCCGGGGACGGCAGCATCAACCGCGGGCGCAGCCGCAGAGGCCTCCCCCACTACTCGTCCCAATCCAGGATCTTCCAGCCGTTCTTCTTCGCGGCGGACTTGAGCGTCTTCCCGGGGCACACGGCGAACGCCTCGTCGGCGCGGGAAAGAAGGTCCTCGTCGCTGTGATGGTCGCCATAGGCGTACGCAAGGCGCCATTTACCTGCGCCGATATGGCTGTCGCACCACTTGACGACGCTGCGGTATTTATTCTCGCCGGCGACGACCTCGCCAGCCACGCGCCCGGTGTAGCCGCCGTTCGCGTCGCGCTCCATCCGCGTCGCGATGACGCCGTCGACGCCGAGGATCGCCGCCGCCGCGTCCGCGATGATGTCGAACGTAGCCGAGACGAGCAGCGTCACGCAACCTTCTGAGCGGCGACGGGCGACCTCCTCGACGGCCTTGGCGCGGTAGCGCGGGCCGAGCACCTCGTCGTGGAACGCGTTCATCACGCGGGCGACGGAATCGGCGTCCATCTCGGCCAGGGCACCGAAGACGAGCTCGCGGGCCTCATCCTGCCTATATGGGAGATGCAGCTTGTAGCGGGCGCCCCACCACCCCAGGCGCAAGGCCCGCGGCAACGACATGATGCCGTTGCGCAGCAGATAGGTAGTGAAGAGCGAGCCGGACTGACCGTCCATGGACGTGCCGTCGTAATCGAAGACGGCGATCTTGGTTGTGGTCGGGCTCGACTCCATGGGGCGCCTCGTCTGATTGGGAACAGGTAGGAGTAACTATAGCGCGGCAAGTACCGGGGACCGTAAGGACGGCTTAATCGGTCCTCAGAGCGACACAAGCAGCGACACGAAAAAGGGCCCTCCGAAGAGGGCCCTCATCTGTGCAATGGCGGGATGTAAGGGACTCGAACCCTCGACCTCCGACGTGACAGGCCGGCGCTCTAACCAGCTGAGCTAACACCCCGTGCGCCTTGCGCGAGGATTATTATTACATGGACCGCGCAGCAATGTCTAGCGAGAATTTGAAAAAAGTTTCGTTTGTTGGAAATTAGCCGTCTACCTCGGCGTTTGTTCCGCCGGACAATCGGATGCGGCGACAACGGCCCTTATCGCCGGCTTTTCTCAAGTGATTTTTCCTTTATCCCCGTCGAGCGTAATTTTCCTCGCTTCGCGGGGTAGGATTTGAAACCCGGGGCAATGGGGCCCCGCTCCTAACCTTAGGAGGTCGTCATGGCAGACGAGAAGAAGACCCTTTCCGACGAGCAGCTGAACGACGTCACCGGTGGCAGGAACATCATCCCGCCGCTGATCATGAGCGTGGACACGGCGGCCGGCGAGGCCGAGGCAGCGTCCCTGGCGAGCGAGGCAACCGCAGCCAGCCTCGCGTCGACGCTCGCCGACGAGCCCTCGCCCTGCATCCGCTAGGCCCGGCAAACACCAATCGACATCAACCGAAACGCAGCGGGGACGGCCAATCGACCGTCCCCGCTTCTTTCATTCGGGCTAAGTTTATTCGGCGGGTCGCACAGGCCCGCGAATCATGCGCGGCCGCATGCAGAAAGTCTTCCTCGCTACAGCGCGACGCTGGTCGTTGCTCCCGTCGAATCGACCACGTTGATGGAGGAGCCGCTCAGGGTCGCCGAGACGATGGAGCCGGAGCCGCCCACGGCGTTGCCGTCGGAGCCCATGACCTTGGTGGGCAGCGAGCCGTCCGCCGGCATGTAGGCGACGATGTCCCAGCCTTCGGCCAGGCTCTCGGGCACGATGACCACGCCGTTGTAGAGGATGATCCCAGAGGGGGTCCCGTCGAGGGCGAAGAGCACGTTCGCGCCGTCCGCAGACGTGACCGACCAGGTGCCGTCCTCGGCCTGCCTGAGCGCGTACGACACGCCGCCCAGCGTCACGGAGCCGCTCGCGTCCGCCTGCGACTGCGCTGCCTCGACCGGCTGTTCCTCTTGCTCCTGCTCGGGCGCTTCCCCGCTCTGCGTGAGGGCGCCCGTGACGCAACGGACCAGGAAGAAGAGCACAGCGAGCACCAGGATCGCGCCGCCGACGATGATCAGGATGTTCTTGTTCGTGCGCTCGGGACCGCCGTCCACCTGCACTTCTTTCTGGCCGAGGCGGCGGCTCGCGCTGCTCGCCGCAGCCGAGAGCCGCTCCGAGGAGTGGCGCTTGCGGAAGCGCTGCTCGGCGTTCGAGCGCGCGATGTTGGCCGCGTGCGCGGCGTTCTTCCGGGTGGTGACCTCGGCGCCCTGCCCCGCGTGGAGCGTGGTGAGCCTGTTCGGGTCGACGTGGCTGGGTCGGGCGTGGTTCTCGCCGTTGGCCATGTTGGGTCCTCTCGTCGCGCCTTGGGCGCGCTGTGTTTGAGCTGCGTTTATGGGAGAGATTATAGTTCGCGCCTGGCCTCGATGGCGCGGCCGAGCGTGACCTCGTCGGCATACTCAAGGTCTCCACCGACGGGCAGGCCGCTCGCCAGCCGCGTCACGCGCACGCCGAGCGGCCGGATCTGGCGCGCGAGGTAGGTCGCGGTCGTCTCGCCCTCTACGTCCGGGTTCGTGGCAAGAAGCACCTCCCCCACCTCCTCGTCGGCAAGCCGGGAAAGAAGCTCGCGCACGTGGAGCTGGTCGGGGCCAATCTTGTCCATGGGGCTGATGACGCCGCCGAGCACGTGATAGAGACCGCGGTAGGCGCCGGTGCGCTCGACGGCCTGCACGTCGCGCGGCTCAGAGACGACGCAGATGGTCGTGCGGTCGCGCGAGGGGTCGTCGCAGACGTCACACTTCTCGCGCGTGGCGTAGGAGAAGCACACCGGGCAGAAGTGCACCTGCTGCTTGACGTCGAGAATCGCGCGCGCGAGGCGGCGCGCCTCCTCGGCGTCGGCTTCCAGAAGGTGATAAGCGATGCGCTGGGCCGACTTCGGGCCGATGCCCGGAAGCCGGCCCAGCTCGTCCAGGAGCCGCTGGAGCGCGTGTCCGTCGTTAGGTTGGTAGTCCTGGTAGTCCATCCGAAGAATCCGCCTGGTCTGCTTGGTCCGCGAAAACGGGCGGCGGGCTTAAAAGAGGCCCGGGATGTTGAGGCCGCCGGTGACGGCGCTCATCTGCTGGCTGGCCATCTGCTCGGCCTGCTCGAGCGCGTCGTTGACAGCGGCGAGGACCATGTCCTGCAGCATCTCGACGTCCTCGGGGTCCACGGCCTCGGGGTCGATGGCCACGTTGGTAAGGCGCATGTCGCCGGTGGCGGTGACCTTGACCATGCCGCCGCCGGTGCTGGCGGTGACCTCGGTCTCGGCGGCCTTCTGCTGGGCGGCGAGCAGCTGCTCCTGCATCTTGCGCGCCTGCTGCATCATCTGGTTGCGGTTCATTCCGCCCATGTTGAATCCCTTGGCCATGCTGTTCGTTCCTCTCGGTTCGGCTTCGCTGGAAAGAAGCGCTTGTGGTTCGTGCGGGTTGCACGGGGTCGCCCGGCTGCGCGGGCGCGCGGCGAGCTTGCGGCGCGGGTGCGCGGCGGGGCGACCGCCGGTTGGCTACTCGTCCTCGTCCGCGTCGTCGACGGGCTCGTCGGCGAACTCGGGGGAGTCCGCGTCGGCGGCGCCGGCGCCCTCGTCATCATACGAGAGGTCGGCGTCGTCCGGGCCGGGGTTCGCCGCCTCTACAGAAACCTTGGTCGGCGCGCCGAAGACGGCGGTGAGGTCGCTCAGGATGTCGCTGAACTCCGGGGTGATGTTCTCGACCTGCGCGGCCGCGGGGGCGTCGGCGAGCGGCGCGGTCGCCGGCTGCGGCGCGGGCGCGGCGGCGGGCTGGGGCTCGGGTGCCGGGGCGTCCTGGTGCGCCTGAGCCGCGGCGGGTTGCGCCGAGACGGGCTGAGCCGCCTGGGGCGCGGGCGTCTGCGCCGGCGCGTCCCACGGCATGGGGTAGTCCTCTGCCGGGGCGACGTCCGCATAAGCGGACGCGGGGGCGTACTCGGGCTCGGGGGCCGAGAAGCTCGCCGGCGAGGCCACCGGCGGCTGGGACGCCGGGCGGCTCGCCCGCTGCGGGGCGGCGGGAGCGGCAGGGCGCGGCTGCGGGGCAGCCTGCGAGGCCGGGGACGGCGACGCCTGGCGGGGCGCCGGGGCGGGCGCCTGCGACGGGGCCGGTCGCGAGGGGGCAGGCGCCGCTGCGCGGGCGGACGCGGATGCAGCGCCCTGCTCGACGACGGCCAACTTGCGGGCGCCGAGGACCGACTCGATAACCGGTTCGACGGCGGCGCGGACGTCGCTTCTTTCCAGCATCCGCAGCGCGAAGCGGGAGCCGGCGGGAAGGCCGATGGTCAGGGTCTCGCCGTCGTCGGAGACGGGCGAGGCGCTCAGCACCAGGGAGCCCTTGGCGGGCGTCGTCTTGACCAGGGTGTCGACGACCTGCTTCCAGGCGCGCTGCAGGGCGGCAGGCGCCGCGGGGGCCGTGCGGGCCGTAGGCGCGGATGCCGGGGCGGCCGGCGCCGCGTGGGCGGGCGCGGGGGCGGGCGTAGGCTGGGCGGCCGTGGGGGCCGTGCGCGCAGGCGGCTGGGTCGGGACGGCCGCCTGCGCGGCTGCTGCCGGGCGCGAAGGCGCGGGGGCAACCGGCTGGCCGGCCGGCACCGCGGCGGGCTGGGCCGCGGAAGCGGGCTGAACAGGCACAGGCTGTTGCGCGGGCACCGCGGGCTGGGCGGCCACGAGCTGCCCACTCGCCACCTTCTGCTCGAGGATCGCGAGTCGGTCCGCCAGCGACTCCAAGGTGAGGTCGGTCTCGGGGCGCGCGATTCTCGTGAAAGCGATCTCCAGAACGAGCCGCTGGTTGGTGGCGGTGCGCATCTCGCTCGAGGCGTCGCCGAGCACGGTCAGCGCGCGGGCCACGCGGTCGGCCGAGCCGAACGCCGCGGCCTCGGCGCGCAGGGCGTCCAGCGCCTCGCCGGTCGCGCTCACGGCGCCCGCGGCCTCGGGCGCGACCGCGCAGACGTAGACGTCGCGCACGTGGGAGGCAAGCTCGCGCGTGAACTGCAGCAGGTCACGGCCGGAACCGACGAGCTTCTCGACCTCGGCAAAGAGGGTGGGCACGTCTCGCTGCGCCAAGGCCGTCGAGGTCGTGCCCAGGACAGAGCCCGAGACCTCGCCCAGGAAGTCCTGCGCCGCCTTGACGCCGATGTTCCCGTCGCCGAAGACCGAGAGCTGCTCGAGCGAGGTCAGGGCGTCGCGCATGCCGCCGCGGGCGTGGCGGACGATGAGCTCGAGGGCCGCGTCATCGTAGGTAAAGCCCTCGCGGCCGCAGACGTAGGCCAGGTGCGCCTGCATCTCGTCGGGCGCGATGGAGTGGAAATCGAAGCGCTGGACGCGCGAGAGGATCGTGGGCAGGACCTTTTGCGGGTCGGTCGTACACATGATGAAGACGACGTGCTCAGGCGGCTCCTCAAGGGTCTTGAGCAGCGCGTTGAACGCCGCCGTCGTGAGCATGTGGACCTCGTCGATGATATAAACCTTGTAACGGCCCATCGTCGGGGCGTAGTTGACGCGGCTGATGATCTCGTCGCGGACGTTGTCCACGCCGGTGCGGGAGGCGGCGTCGAGCTCCGCCACGTCCGGGTGCTCGCCGGCGGCGATCAGGCGGCACTGCTCGCAGGTGCCGTCGGGCATCTGCCCCTCGCCCTTCTCGCACATAAGGGCCTTCGCCAGCAGGCGCGCCATAGTCGTCTTGCCCGTGCCGCGCGGGCCGCAGAAGAGGTACGCGTGGCTCGTCTTGTGCTCGGAGACGGCGCGCATGAGGGTCTCGACCACGTGCTTCTGGCCGACGACCTGCTCAAATGTCTGCGGGCGATACTTTGTGTACAGCGATTCCATGCGGCCTCCGGGCGTGTCTGTTTGCTGACGTTCCAGTATACCCGCGCTCCCCCTCGCCCCTGACCGTTTTGGGGACGTTGGTTGCGGCTCTCATTTGACTGTTTTGGGGACGTTGGTTGTGGCTCTCATTTGACCGAAACGGGGACACAGGTTGCCCGCCGCGCCAGCCTTCGTGGGCGAAGTTGGGCCGCAATCTCCCGAACGGTGGTTTCAGCTGGTCCCCGCTTGCAACAAACTTTCGACTTTGCGGCAGGGTCCAGAGTTTGGCGCCGCCCCAAGGGGTTGTTTTGGCCTGTTCATCGGTGTTTTCTCTCCAAATCGCGCTCGCGTAGGGCCAAAATCGCCCAACTCTGCCGCAAAGTCGAAAGATTGTTGCTCGGGATCCCGCAGCGAGCCCCGCAGATGAAAAAGGACACAGGTTGCCCGCCGCGCAGCGCGAGGCGGGCAACCTGTGTCCCCAAAACTCTCGTTTGAGAGCTAGAACCTACGTCCCCAAACTCGTCAGTTAGTCCTCGCGGCGGGAGGACGCCTTGCGGGCAAGAAGCGCGCAGGAGGCGCCGGCTGCCGCCACCGCCGCGACCAGCGCGGGGTTGGAGGTATCGCCGGTCGCCGGCGTGGCGATCTTGGACTTGGTGCCGGTAGCCTTCTTGTCGCCGGAGTCCTCGCCGCCGTTCTGGCCGTTGTTCTGGCCGTCGTCCTTCTTGCCGTCGTCGGAGCCGTTCTTGGTCCACTGCGCGTAGAGCGTCACGTTGGCCTTGAGCTCGAACTTCTCGCCCGGCTGGTAAGAAGCGCCCTTACCGTCAGCCGCCGTGTTCCAGCCCGCGAAGGTGTAGCCGTCGCGGGCGAAGCCGTTGGCCAGCACGGTGGCCGACTCGCCAGCCGCGTACTTGTTGGAGTCCGCCACGGTGCCGGAGCCGCCGTTTGCGTCATAGGTCACGGTCAGGTCCTTCTCGATGGGCGTCTCGTCCTTGCTCCACTGCGCGTAGAGCTTCACGCTGTCGGACATAGCGATCACGGCGCCCGGCTGGTAAGAAGTGCCCGACCCTTCGGCCTCGGTGTTCCAGCCGGAGAACGTGTAGCCCTCGCGCTCGAACCCGTTGGCGAGCACGGTCGCGCTCTCGCCGGCCTCGTACCTGTTGGAATCCTCGACGCTGCCGGAGCCGCCGTTGGCGTCGTAAGTCACGGCATAGCCGCGCTGAATCCAAAGCTGCGTCCCGAGGAAGGGGTTGGCGGTGCCGATGCAAAGGCCCTGGTCAGTCGCGGCGAAGACGCGCAGGCCGTGGTTGTACGGGTCGCCGAAGCCGTCCTTGGTCACGGTCGTGAAGTTCACGCCGTCCTCGGTCACGTACATATCGAAGCCGCGCGTGGCGGTGCGCATGTACTGGAGGCACTCGATGACGCTGCGGACGCGGGCGAGCTTCTCCTGGCTGAGCAGCTTCTGGATGCGCTCGGTGATGTCCTGGGGCAGGCTGTACTTCTGCTGCAGCTGCTCGAAGGAGTTGAGAAGCCCCTCGTAGTACTCGATGAACGCCTGGTGATACGCGATCTTCTCGTCGATGCTGACGGAAGAGTCATTGTCGTCGCCCTCAGAGACGGTGGCGATGGAGCCGCCGTCGCTCAGGTAGACCTCGGCGTCCTCGAGCTCCCCGTAAAGCTCCTCGAGGTCGTAGGCCATCTGCTCGTCCTCAGAGACGGCCTGCTCGCCGTCGGCCTCGCTGACGGCGGCGGGGGTGGCGCCGCCGTTCTTAACCAGCAGCAGCTCGATGAGCTCCTTCAGGTACTGGAGCTCGCTCTTCCACTCCTCGGGGGTCATGTTGATGATGTCGCCGTTGGAAAACTGGCCGATCGGCTCGAGCAGGCTGCTCGTGTCGAAGGTGCCGACGTAGAGCTTGTTGTCGTAGACCGACATGCGCCACACGTACTGGTTCTCGTTGCTACCCCAACCGGAGCCGAGGCCCGAGAGGCTGCCGTTCGGGAACATCTCGGTGGCGTCGCCGACCACGAGCTCCATGTTCTCATTCTCGTCCATGCGGTAGAGGTTGACGGACTGCTCCAGGTTCGCGTCGACGAAGCTGCAGTCGACGCCGCCGAGGCTGCCGTCGGCATCGTCGCCGGACTTGTTGAAGAGGATGCGCTCGAGGGCGATCTCCTCGTCGTTGTACTCGCCGATGTACAGGTAGCCGTTGTAGACCATCAGGTTCGCGGCGCCGGAACGCGTGCGCTCGGGGTCGATGCCGAAGGTGTAGCGGGCGCCGTCGCTCTCCTGGTCGCCGACGAGCGGGGTCCAGGTATAGCTGCCGTCGGCGTTCTTATCGCCGCGCACGATGGCGAAGGACTGCATGGTGTTGTCGTCCGGGGCGTTCTCGGGCGTGCCGGTGCAGATGGAGACGTACAGGTGGCCGTTGTACTCGACCATGTCCCAAATGGAGCCGCCGTAGATGCTGTCCTTGTAGCGGTACGCGGGATAGTTGAACAGGTCTTCGGACTCGGCGATCTGGGTGAAGCCGCTGGAGGGGTCGCTGGACTCGAGAATGGTCGCGCCGCTCTTTCCCGTGGTGCTGTCCATGTAGACGTTGCTGATGACGAGCTTCCCGTCGTAGACGCACATGCCGCGAATGCCGGTCGAGATGCCCGCCTTGTACGCGGCCGCATAGTCAACATAGTTGGAGAGGCCCTGATAAACGACCTTGTACTCATCGGTCTCGGGGTCGATCTCGTACACGCTCGGCAGGCCGCCGCGGCCGTTGACGCTCACGCTGCCGCAGAAGTAGAGCTTGTTGTTGTAGACGATGGCGTTGCGGAACAGGGCGGAGATGCCGTTCATCGACTTGGACATGAGCAGCGTGAGCTCGCCCGTCTTGGTGTTCATCTTGACCAGGATGCCGCCGGAATCCACACCGTCGTCGTGGCCATAGTAGAAGGTGCCGTTGAACATGGCCTTGAGGGCGGCTTCCATGGTCTCCTTGTCGAAGCTGTCGCCCAGGGTGCTCTGCATGAGGGTGAGCGTGTTGCCCATGGCCGAGTAACAGGTGCCCGCATAGAGATAGTCGCCGTAGGAAACGGCCGACCAAGAATAGCTCTGGCCGCGGTCGCCCTCGTTGGTATCGGAGCCGTCGGGCACGGCGACCTCGCCGTTACCCAGGTAGTCCACGATGCCGTCGGCGGTCTTCGTGCCCTGATCGGGGTGCGAGATCTTCTCGAACGTGTAGTCGCCGTCGGCGGATTCGTAGGTGGCGAGCGCGCTTAACGCGTCAGTTACTTGGAGGGGGGGTGGATGCAAACGCAGCCACGGGCACCGTCGTCGTCACCATAAGTGCGGTGGCGAGAAGGCATCCCAGCTTCTTTCTTAGCATTGCTTGGCCTTTCGTTTTCAGAGGGTTGTTTAGTACGTTTTACGTGCGTTTTCGATGCCCGAAACCCGCCCTCGAAGCCTACCCGGGGGCAGCTCTCTGAACGTTGCTTGAAGCACCGCTCACCATAGTATTCGAATTGAGGTCAAAAATACACGACGGAGTTTCTTTTGATACTTGTTCCGCCGCTTATATCAAATTGTTCTCCCCCCTGAATTTACGCGAATGGCGAGGCCTCCGTCAGTGACCGTTTTGGGGACGTTGGTTGCAGCTCTCATTTGACTGTTTTGGGGACGTAGGTTGCAGCTCTCATTTGACCGAAATAGGGACACAGGTTGCCCGCCGCGCAGCACGAGGCAAGCAACCTGTGTCCCCAAAACTCTCGTTTGAGAGCTAGAACCTACGTCCCCAAAACTCTCATTGGGCGAGGTTAAGCGAGAAGCTCGTCTTGCTGTGCCGGGCCCAGAAGTAGTAGACGGCCATGGACGCGACGCAGGCGAGGGAGACGATCGCCCACATGCGGGCATAACCGACCGCGGTGATAAGCGCGCCGGCAACGCCTCCGCCGAGGCCGTACCCGATGTCGTAGCCGCAGAGGAAGGTCGAGTTCGCCGACCCGCGCGACTCGTCCGTCGCCGTATGGACGGCCATCGACTGCAGGGCGGGCTCCAGGCCGCCGAAACCGTAGCCGGCGAGGGCCGCGGCGATATAGAACGTCACCGAGTTCGGCATAATAGCCAGCAACAGAAGCGCCACGAGCATGGCAAGGTTGCCCGTATACACAAAGACCGCCTCGCCCTTCTCATCGACCAAACGACCCAGGAAAACTCGAACGAGCAGCAGCATAACGGCCATAATCACAAAGAATATCGATGCTGACGGCAGCTTATTCGCGCTCGCGTAGATAGCGACGAAGTTCTCCAACGCGCCGAACGTGAACATAAAGACGAGCATGGTCGCCGTGGCGGGCAGGGAGTCCTTGTTTATCAGCGCCTTAAGCGAGAGCGGCCGCTTCTCCACCTTCGGGCGCGGTGACCGCACGAAGGCGAAGAGGATGAGCGCAAGGACCGAGATCGCGGCGGCGGCCCCATAGAGCGCGTTGAAACCGAAGCCCATGAGCTCGAGGCCGAGGGCCGGCGCGACGGCCGAGGCGAGGGCAGTCGCCATGCCGAAGAAGCCCATGCCCTCGGCGAACCGCTCCCTGCAGATCACGTCCGAGGCGACGGTCGCCGTTGTCGAGTTCGAGAAGCTCAGGGCCGCGCCGTGCACCATACGGAACGCGAGCGCCACCGAGAGCATGGGCACGGCGACGTAGCCGGCGGGCGCGAGCGCGAGGCCTAGCAAGCCGATGATAAGGACGGCGCGGCGGGCGCCGTTGTCCAGCCACCAGCCGACGAAGGGACGAACAAGCACAGCCACCAGGGAAAACAACGCCGCGCAGATGCCGGAAACCGCTTCCGAGCCGCCGAGCTCCTGGATATAGAACGGGAAAGTCGAGAGGCTCATGATGTGGTTCGTGAACACGCAGAGGTTCACGAGGATGATGAGCACGAGGTCGCGGGTCCACAGCCGCGGGCGGGCGGCGGACACAGCCGATTGGGTGGTGGTTTTCGCCATAGCTTTTCCTTTCGGACGGCAACAGAAACCGGCCACCCGAAAAGAGGCGATTCACATCGAGTGGCCCATCAATTGGACTTACGCCGCGATGGGCCACTCATTGACGCAACGCATTCTAGCAGCGAATGACGGTTTTGGGGACGTTGGTTCTAGCTCTCATTTGACCGAAACAGGGACACAGGTTGCCCACTGTGCAGCGCGAGGCAGGCAACCTGTGTCCCCAAAGCTCTCGAATGAGAGCTAGGACCAACGTCCCCAAAGCTCTCGAATGAGAGCTGCAACCAACGTCCCCAAAACCGTCAGAAGTGGGCGCGGACGGCGTCGAGAAGGGCGGCGTTGCGGACAGTGGCGGCGAGGGACATGATCGGGCTCTCGGCAGCGCCGGCGCGGAGAAGGTCGCAGAAATGCGCGATCTCGCCGTGGAAGTCGTCGGGGTTGTACGGAGCCTCGAGGACTTCGTCGCCACGGCCCGGGCGGCGCACGACCGCGCGCTCCGGACGATGGGCGCGCTCAACCTTGATGCTGCCGTTCTCGCAGGTAACGAGCGCAGAACAATCGTATTCAGCCGCATCGCCGGCCCAGTCGACGGTGGCCTCGATGCCATTGCCGAGCACAAGCTCAGCCCGGCCGCCCCAATCCACGCGGCCGCCGGGGACCTCCCGCCAGCGCGCTGACGACTCCACGCGAAGCGGGTCGCCCGCCGTCAGCTCCTCAACCCAGCTCATGGGGTAGCACCCGAGGTCGAGAAGCGCCCCGCCGCCGATCGGGTCCTCGAGGTAGCGCAAGCTCCCCTCACCGTAATCAACATGCTGAACGCAATCGACCCTGCAAACGCGCCCCAGCTCACCGCCATCGATCAACGCGCGAACGCGCGCATGGAGCGGCACGAACCGGCACTTCATCGCCTCGACGAAGAGCACGCCGGCCTCACGTGAAACCTCAGCAACCTCACGCGCCTCCCGCGCGCAGAGGGCTGCCGGCTTCTCACACAAGACCGGCTTGCCGGCCCGCAGCGCGGCGACGGCCCAGGCCCGATGCATCGAGTGTGGGAGCGCCAGGTAGATGGCATCGACGTCCGAATCGGCAAGAAGCGCCTCGTGCGCCGCCGACCCGTCCGCGCCATCTGCGTAGACCTTTGCCGGCGCGAACGCCGCGAGCCTCTCGGCCGATCGCCCGGACACCGCGACGAGCTCCGCGCCGTCGACGTGCTCCAAGCTCGCCGCGAAGCGCCTCGCGATCCCGCCGGCGCCGAGAATGCCCCACCGAATTGTGCCGTTCGCAGCCATGTCCGCCCCTTTCGCTCGACACGACCCATGGTAACCCCCTCCGGCGAGCCCGCGGCAGCGGGACGCTGTTCGAGGCTCCCCCATAGCCCGAACCGGGGGCTGGGCAACGTAGACGCCCCGGCAAAACCCGGCAAGCGTGCTACAGGTTGGCGATCAGTTGCTTGTACACCTCGAAGGCAAGCTCGACATCGGCCACAGGCGTGTGCTCGTTGGTCATATGGGCCAGCTTGTAGGGCCCGGGGCCGAAGCCGATGGTCGGCACGCCGTGGGCGATGGGCGTGATGCCGTTGGTGCCGAAGTCCCAGAAGTCGAACTGCTCGGGCGCGTGACCGCAGACCGTGGCGTACGAGTCGATAAGGGCCTGCGCGATCGGCGCGTCCTCATCGGTCTTCCAAGGGTCGTGCATGGGGACGTAATGCAGGTCGCGGCCCTTCCAGCTCACGTGGTCGAGGCAGCCGACCTCCCACGTGGCGTCCTTGCCGGCCACGAGCTCGTCCATCTCGGCGCGGACCTGGTCGAGGGTCTCGCCGAGCGCCAGGCGGCGGTCCAGGTAGACCGAGCACTCGGACGGCACGGCGTTCAGAGACGCGCTCACGCACGAGATGTCGGAGAGCACGACCGTGCCGTGGGGCGCGTCGGGCTTGTACAGGCGCGCGTTCAGCGCCTCGACGCGCTGGATGATCTCGGCCATCTCGTAGACGGCGTTCTTGCCCTTCTCGGGCGCCGACCCGTGGGCCGAGACGCCGTGTGCCGTGATGCGCACCTGCGCCTTGCCCTTGTGGCCCAGCGTGATGAGGTTGCCGCTGGGCTCGCAGATCACGCAGAAGTCGGGCTTCAGGCCGGTATCGCCGTAGAAGAGCTCGAGGTTGACGCCGTCGCAGTACTCCTCGCACACGGTGCCGGTCACGTAGACGGTCTTGCCGTCAAGGTAGCCGGCGTCGCGGGCGGCGGCTGCGGCGTAGACCGCGGCGCACAGGCCGCCCTTCATGTCCACCGAGCCGCGACCCCACAGCTCGCCGTCCACGATCTGGCCGCCGAAGGGGTCGTGCTCCCAGTCCTCGGGGTCGTTGACCTGCACGGTGTCCATGTGGCCGTCGAAGTGGATGACCTTGGGGCCGCACCCGATGCGGCCCACGGCGTTGCCCGTCCGATCGATGTAGGCCTCGTCGTAGCCGAGCTTCTGCATCTCGGCGACCACGAGCTCGGCCATCGGCCCCTCCCCGTCCGAGTAGCTGCGAGTCTGAACGGCCTTCTGCAAAAACGCTATGAGATTTTGGTTCTGGTCCATGACGCCCCCAAGCGTTCGGGTCCTGTATGCGCGGAAGAAGCGGGCCGGCGCGGGCGGAAGGGATAGGCAACCGCCCACCAGCCCGCTTCTTCTCAACGATTTAAGGTTATTGCTATATCCAGCAGCGTTATATAATCTACTTGCCTAATAGTTTAGATATCTTGCTCTGATATGTTTTCTCGATTACCCATCTGTTAAGAAGCGCCCACGTAAGAAGGTCCCCGTGAACACCACCATCCCGTTCTCCATCAACCCCGCCGTGAGAGAGAAGCTCCCCGGCATCTGCGTCGGCCTCGTCGAGGCGCGCGGCGTCGACAACTCCCTGCCCGACCGCCCAGCCGTCGACGCCCTTCTTGACGACGCCGTGCGGCAAGCCGAGGCCCGTCTTGCCGACACCAAGGCGAGCGACGACCCGCGCGTGCAGCCGTACCGCGCCGCCTTCCACGCGCTCGGCATGAGCCCCAGCCGGTACCCCTCCAGCAACATCGCGCTGCTCCGCCGCATCGCCAAGGGCAAGGGGCTCTGGCGCGTCAACCCCGTCGTCGACCTCGGCAACGCCATCTCCATCGGCTACGGCCTGCCCCTCGGCGCGCACGCCATGGCGCCTGGCGAGCCCCTTGAGCTGCGCTTTTCTCGTAATGGAGACCGTTTCGTGGAGCTCGGGGCGGCCGAGGACGACCCGACCCTCGAGCCCGGGGAGCTCGTCTATGCCGCCGGGAACCTGGTGCACACGCGCCGCTGGACCTGGCGCCAGAGCGAGAACGGCAAGGTCGAGGCGACGGCGGGGCTCGACCTCCTCTTTCCCATAGACGGGTTCCTCGACGTCAATGAAGCGCAGGTCATGGCCGCATGTGAGGACCTCGCGCAGAAGCTGCGCGACATCTTCGGTTGCGAGGCCGACGTCCGCCTCTGCCGATAAGCGCCCTTCTCGCCGCCGGCGGCGCGGGCGGCAGCAGCGCGCTCGCCGCCGCCCGCACCGCCCCGCCTCCCGACCGCAAGGACCGCCATGCAGACCTACGACATCCATATCGACCGGACCGGCCACGAGCTCACGCGCCACGGCTCGGCGGCCTTCCCGCTTGCCGTCTACACCACCACCGTCTCTAAGAACATCCTCGGCTTCATCGACTGGCATTGGCACGATGAGCTGCAGTTCTGCCTCGTGACCAAGGACAGCATCCAGGTCTCGGTGGAGGGCGACTCGTTCGTCCTCGGCGAGGGAGAGGGGCTCTTCATCAACTCCCAGCGCCTACACTCCATCGCCAATGCCCCCGGCGCGGACGCCACCTATATCTGCCTCGACTTCCATCCGCGCCTGGTCTACGGCTTCGACGGCAGCGCAGTGCAGAGCAAGTACGTGGACCCCTACATCCGCAAAGAGGCGCTGCCCTACCTGAAGCTCCAGCAGGCGGACCCCTGGGCGGCCGGGGTAATCGATCTCCTGCTCCAGGTCTATCGAAGCTACAGCTCCGAGGCCCCCGATGAGCTGCGGATCGCCATCTGGCTGGCCGGCGCCTGGCGCGCCGTGGTGGAGCGCTGCCAAGGCATGGCCGCGGGCGCGGGCGGCGGCGAGAAGGGCGTCATCCGCCCCCAGATGCGCGCGGCCATAGAGTACGTCGGCGCGCATCTGGGCGAGCCGATCTCGCTCGAGGACATCGCCGGCCACATCGGCTTCGCGAAGAGCACATGCTGTCGCGAGTTCAAGCGGCAGCTCGGCTGCACGCTTACCGAGTACGTGCTCAACGCGCGGCTGCAAGAGGCGTCGCGGCTCCTTCTTTCCAGCGATGCGAGCGTGGCCGAGGTGGCCGCGAGCTGCGGTTTCTCTAGCTCGAGCTACTTCATCACGAAGTTCCGCGCAAAGATCGGCACCTCGCCCGCCGCCTACAGAAAAGAGCACGCCGGCGACCATGCCGACGTGCTCCGGACTCTCTGACCGCTTTCGGGGCGAGCGGCTAGAGGACCTTGGACAAGAAGCTCTTCGTGCGCTCGTTCTGCGGATGATCGAGCACCTCTGCCGGCGTGCCCTGCTCGCAGATCACGCCGCCGTCGACGAAAACCACCCGGTCGGCCACGTCGTGCGCGAATCCCATCTCGTGGGTCACGCACACCATCGTCATGCCCTCGGCCGCGAGCTCGCGCATGACGTCGAGGACCTCGCAGACCATCTCGGGGTCGAGAGCGCTCGTCGGCTCGTCGAAGAGCATGATGTCCGGGTCCATGCAGAGCGCGCGGGCGATGGCCACGCGCTGCTGCTGGCCGCCCGAGAGCGAGCGCGGCATGGCGTCGGCCTTCTCGGCAAGGCCCACGCGGTCCAGGAGCTGCATCGCCTTGGCTTTGGCCTCGTCCGGGGTCTTGAGCTTGAGCTGCACGGGCGCCCAGGTCAGGTTCTCGAGCACGCTCATGTGCGGGAAGAGGTTGAACTGCTGGAACACCATGCCCATGTGCTGGCGGATGCTGTCGACGTCGGCGCCGGGCGCGGTAATCGACTCGCCGTCGACCAGGATCTCGCCCGAGGTGACCTCCTCCAAGCGGTTAAGGCAGCGGAGCAGCGTGGACTTGCCCGAGCCGGAAGGCCCGATGATGCACATGACCTCGCCCTGCGCGACCTCGAGGTCGATGCCTTTGAGCACCTCGTTCGCGCCGAAGCTCTTCTTGAGGCCCGTGACCTTGATCTTTATCTCAGCCATTATTTGCGGATCCTTTTCTCGAGGGCGGACGAGGCGACCATGAGCAGGCTCGTGACCAGGAGGAAGATGAGCGCCACCAGCGTGTAGGTCGAGAACGAGTTGAACGTGCGGCCGACGTAGACCTTCGCCTGGTTCATGATCTCGGGCAGGCCGATGGCGTACATGATGGTGGAGTCCTTGAGCGTGATGATGACCTGGTTGACCAGGGAAGGCAGGCAGATGCGGATGGCCTGCGGGATGATGATCTTCGCCATGGAGGGGGCGTAGCCGACGCCGAGGCTGCGAGCCGCCTCCATCTGGCCCTTATCGACCGACTGGATGGAGCCGCGAAAGATCTCCGACATGTAGGCGCCGGCGTTGAGCGTCATGGTAAAGACGGTCGCCGTGACGACGTCGATGCGAAAGTTCGTCCCCGTGACGAGCTGGATGAGCTGCGGCAAGGCGAAGTACACATAGAAGCCCTGCACGAGCATCGGGGTGCCGCGGATGATCCAGATATAGAACTTGGCGATGCCGCGCAGCGGCGCGAACTTCGACATGTTCATGAGGCAGGTAAAGATGCCCAGGAAAAGCGCGAGGAACAGCGAGAGGACGGTCACGAAGGTCGTCATCTGCAGGCCGCCGAGCAGCAGCGGCCACGCCTCGTCGAACGTCTGGGCGAGTTCTGCTAGACCCATTTGAAATCCCATCTATGCGTAAACAGAAAGGAGGGCGCCCCGCGCACGGGACGCCCCGCCTCGTCGATGCGTTACTCGCCCAGGTACTTGGCGCAGATCTCGTCGTACTTTCCGCTGCTCTTGATGTCGGCGAGGCCGGCGTCGAAGGCGGCAAGAAGGTCGGCGTTCTCGCCCTTCTTCACGGCGAAACCGTACTGCGCGGAGTAGTCGCCCTTGACGGTGTCGATGATCTCGAAGCCGTTGCCCTGCGTGATGCCGTAGGCCATGACCGGGTAGTCCTCGAAGCAGACGACCGAGTTGCCGGTAAGGACGTCCTGGAACATGAGGTCGGTGGTGTCGAAGTAGGTGATGGTGAAGCCGTACTCGTCCTTCATGCTCTCGGCGCAGCTGGCGCCGATGGTCGCGGTCTTGGCGGCGACGGTTTTACCCTTGATGTCGTCGAGCGACTTGATGTCGCCGCCGGCCTTGGCCGCGATGGAGACATAGGTCTCGTAGTAGCCGTCGGAGAAGTCGTACTTCTTCTTGCGCTCGTCGGTGATGGACATGCCGGCGATCACGCCGTCGGCCTGGCCGGACTCGAGGGCGGCGAGGGCCGCGTCGAAGCCGAGGGAGTTGATCTCGACCTCGAAGCCCTGGTCCTCGGCGACGGCGTTAAGGATGTCGACGTCGATGCCGACGAAGTTGCCCTGGTCGTCGGTGTACTCGAACGGGGCGTAGACGGTGTCCATGGCGATGACGAACTTCTTGCCGGCGACGCCGGAGTCGGACGCGGTGGAGCTGGAAGAGCTCGAGTCGGAGCTGGAGCTCGAGCCGCAGCCAACGAGGCCGAGGCCGAGGACCGCGGCGGACGAGCCCGCGAGGACGGACAGGAACTGGCGACGGCTGATCTGAGTGGACATGGTTTGCCTCCAAAGGATTGTCAGCGCCCGCGTGAGCGGCCTATCCCCACCGCGCAGACTTTGCCTGATGACCCCTTGAGGTTAGGTAAGGTGTGTTTCGTGAATATGAAGCCAGCTCAGACGTCATATTTTTATACGCGCCGGCAAGCGCACGGCAAACGATTCGAATCAAGGCCCTAACAAACGGCGCGTTGCGCGACGCGTGTTGTTCTCCGGGGTCGATTGACAGCGTCGAGAAGCCCCGTGTTGCGGATGGTCGTCACGAGCGACATCACGGAACTCTCGGCGCGGTGCCGTTTTGATAAGTAGGTGATAAGTAAGTGATAAGAAGAAGGCAAGTAAAACCGAAAACAAAACCGCAGGTA
>JAUMVN010000007.1 GCA_030530145.1 Coriobacteriia bacterium
CATATCCGAGGGATACGGCTCTCGAGAGCACTGCGGCGCCGCCGGTGCTAACGTTTGCCCATGGACACGCTCATCAGTGGATCAACTGCCTTCCAGTTTTGGCGCACGCCGCCAATCGTCGCGCTCTTGGCCGCAGGGCCAAGCGATGACCCCGTGTTGCAAAAGCTCATGGGCGAAGACGAGCTCATCGCCTTTCGCATGGACCTCCTTGAGCAGCTCCCTCTGCTCAAAGCCTGCTCAAGTCCCAAATCCCACATAGGAGACGGCTTCAAAGCCATTCGCAACGCCAGCGCCCTGCTCGCCCCATCCGCGGAGCTTCCCCTTCAGGTCCTTGTTGATGACCCCAAGCTGCGGCGACCATCATGCCTGTTGAGGCCTTCCGTGTGCACAAGCGAGCTGCCCGCGGGATTTACCCGCATGCTCAACGATGACATTAGCGTCGCCTCCCCTGAGCTCGCATTGCTGCAGCTCGCCCCCAAAGCATCGCTCGCTCAGACCGTGCTCATGGCCTCCGAGCTCTGCGGGAGCTTCGCCGTTTACCGCGCCCCCGCACCCGTTGCGGCCAAGCTCCAGGAGCTCATCGGGGGCGGGCGGCTACGGGCGGTCGACGGCTGGGAACCGTGCCTCACCTCTAACGGCAGAATCGGAGAGCTGTGGAAGCGCCCTCCACTGACAACGCCCAACGAGCTGCTGCATCTTGCCGAGCTCTCGAATTCCCGTCTCGGGGCAGCTCGGCTACGCAAGGCAGCTGAGCTCGTCAAACCCAATGCAGCCTCTCCCTTCGAAGTGCAGGCAGGCATCTTGCTCGGTTTCTCGAGACGACGCGGCGGAGAGGGGTTCGGCGACTTTACCCACAACGAAAAGGCCGAGCTCTCGAGGGACGCGAAGCTGCTCGCGGGCAGGAGTTACTGTTCTTGCGACCTGTTCTGGCCCGACGGGTTGGACATAGAGTGCCAAAGCGCCCAGTTCCACGACAACGGCAACAGCTTCATCTCGGATTCGAACCGCACGGCGGCGCTCAGCCTCATGGGCACCCAGGTACTCCCGCTGACGTTTGAGCAGCTCAAGCAGCCGGACAACTTCGACGCGTTCTCCAACGCCGTCGCGAAGGCACTTGGCCGGAAGCGCAAGCCGAAGTCCGCCCCACAGATCGAGGCCGCGCGCAGGCTCCGCGACGAGGTGTTCTGCGACTGGTGGACGCTCCCCTACCTGTAAGCAGCCAGGCTTTCCGGCTCCAGTTGAAGCCCTTCGCAACCAAACTCGCGAGAATGTACGATTGATTTTGAGTTGGTCGAGTAGCCAAGGCCGAATCGCCCGCGTTTACCCAGTTGGCGACCCACAAAACAGGGTCTCTACTCGGAGGGTTCGATTTCAATCGTACATTCTCAGGAGTTTGGTCACGGGCGGGCCGCGAAACCGCCGCCGGAGCTACGAAACCGCGCCCCCGGCACGCCCGCGGCGCCGCAGAAAGCCCCTGCGCGCGGCCCGCGCGCACGCGACGTATACTGAGGGTTGGCTTATTTGCGCCCCAACCAACCGAAAGGACTGCGCATGAGCGAGAAGAAAGACCCCAAGGACACCTGCGTCCTCGTTACCGGCGGCGCCGGCTTCATCGGATCCCACACCGTCGTCGAGCTGCTCCAGGCCGGCTACCAGGTCGTCATCGTCGACGACCTCTCCAACGCCTCCGAGAAAGTCCTCGACCGCATCGACACCATCGTGGGCGAGGACGCCGCCGAGAACCTCACGTTCTACCGCGCCGACGTCAACGACCGCGAGGCGCTCGAGTGCATCTTCGACGAGAACCCCGTCGACCGCGTGATCCACTTCGCCGGCTTCAAGGCCGTCGGCGAGTCCGTCTCCAAGCCGATCGAGTACTACTCCAACAACATCGGCAACACGCTGACCCTCGTGGACGTCATGCGCGAGCACGGCTGCAAGTCCATCATCTTCTCCAGCTCCGCGACCGTCTACGGCGACCCCGACTCCCTGCCGCTGACCGAGGCCAGTCCCAAGAAGCCGGCCACCAACCCCTACGGCTGGACCAAGTGGATGATCGAGCAGATCCTCACCGACCTCCACACCGCCGACCCCGAGTGGGACGTCGTGCTGCTGCGCTACTTCAACCCCATCGGCGCGCACCCCTCGGGCCTCATGGGCGAGGACCCCAAGGGCATCCCCAACAACCTGCTGCCCTACGTCGCGCAGACCGCCATCGGCAAGCGCTCCGAGGTCCACGTCTTCGGCGACGACTACGACACGCCCGACGGCACCGGCGTGCGCGACTACATCCACGTCTGCGACCTGGCCGCCGGCCACGCCGCCGCCCTCGCGTGGATGAACGGCCGCGAGGGCGTCGAGGTCTTCAACCTCGGCACCGGCAAGGGCACCTCGGTCCTCGAGATCATCACCGCCTTCGGCAAGGCCTGCGGCAAGGACGTCCCCTACGTCATCGACCCGCGCCGCCCCGGCGACGTGACCGCCAACTACGCCGACTGCTCCAAGGCCAAGCAGGAGATGGGCTGGGAGGCCAAGTTCGACATCGACGACATGTGCCGCGACTCCTGGAACTGGCAGTCCAAGAACCCCAACGGCTACTCCGAGGACTAGGGATCGCGAAGAATGACAGCCGCCGAGAACATCGCCGATAAGGGCGCCGCGCCGGCCGCCGAGGCCGCGCCCGGCGCGCGCTTTGCCGCCTACCTGCATCGCGTTCGCCCGCAGATCGACGACTACCTTGCCCGCACCGCCGCCGCCTGCGTCCCCGGCACGCCCGAGCGCACGGCCGGCGACCTCGGCCGCTACCTCTACGGTCCTCTTGCCCGCTTTACCGCCTCGGGCGGGAAGCGCACGCGCCCCGCGCTCGCGCTTCTTGGCTGCGAGGCGGTCGGCGGCGAGGCGTCCGCGGCCATGAGCACGGCGGCTGCCATCGAGGTCTTCCAGTCGGCGGCCCTTATCCACGACGACATCGCCGACAAGTCCGAGCTGCGCCGCGGCGAGCCCTGCACCTACGTGACCGAGGGCACGGGCGTGGCCATCAACATCGGCGACCTGGGCCTTTCCGACGTGCTCGGCTATGTCCTGCGCGATCAGGCGCTGCCCGCCGACGTCCGTCTCTCCGTCATGGAGAAGCTCTTCCAGATGGAGGAGCGCACCATCGAGGGCCAGGCGCTCGACCTCGGTTGGGTCCGCGACCGCCGCTGGGACATCAGCCCCGAGGACTATCTGTACATGGCCTCGCACAAGACGGCCTACTACTCCGCGGCGATCCCGCTGGTGGCCGGCGCCATCGTCGGCGGCGGCAACGAGGCGCAGCTCAAGGCCCTCGACGGCTTCGGCATGGCGGCCGGACTCGCGTTCCAGCTGCAGGACGACCTCCTCAACCTCGTCGGCGACGCCGAGGCGCAGGGCAAGGACTTTCGCAGCGACATCACCGAGGGCAAGCGCACTTTGCTCGTCGTGTGGGCGCTCGCGCACCTGGCCGGCGCCGAGAAGGACGAGCTCGTCGGCATCCTCGAGGCGCAGACCGCCGACCCGGCGCGCCTGGCCCGCGCGGTCGAGCTCATCGACCGGGCGGGGGCCGTCGAGCACGTGAGGGGCTATGCGCACGAGCTCGTCGCACAGGCGAAGGACCTTCTTTGCGACGTTGAGCTTAACGGGCCCGCTCGCGAGACGCTCGTTTCTATGGCAGACTTTTTCGTGGAGCGCGCAGGCTAGGCGCCCTCGGGCGCGCACGCGGCCCGCGCGGCGCTTGTATATAAGAGAGGCATTCGATGGAACCCATTCAGGAAGGCGCGCAGGGCGTCGCGGTCGAGGACATCCAGGAGCGACTGGCTTCGCTCGGCTACCGCATCGACCAGGCGGACCTCGACGCCAAGAAGTTCGGGCGCTCGACGGCAACCGCCGTGGCGCGCTTCCGCCTCGACCACGAGCTCTCGCTCGGCGACGTCGTCGACGCCGCCACCTGGTCGACGCTCGTCGACGAGTGCTACCAGCTCGGCGACCGCACGCTCTACCTGCGTCTTCCCAACTTCCACGGCAACGACGTCCGCCAGCTGCAGGAGCGCCTGAACGTGCTCGGCTTCAGCTGCGGAAAGACGGACGGCTGCTTCGGCGTCTACACCGAGGCCGCGGTCAAGCTGTTCCAGGAGTCCGTCGGCGCGCTCGCCGACGGCATGGCGTTCCAGGACACCTTCGACGCCATCGAGCGCCTCAAGCACGTCTGGGGCGGCAAGCCCGCCGCGGGCCCGCACCCCGCCGGCGCCATGGGCTTCGCCCGCGCGGCGAGCGTCCTCGACGGGATCGGGCTGGCCATCATGGCGGACGACCCCATCGCCCGCAACGTCGCCGGCCGCCTGCTCAACCTTGCGCAGGCCACCAACGACAGCTGCGGCATCGAAGTCGTCAACTCCGCCGACGAGGCCGGCGAGGGCGTCCGAGCGTTCGTCACGCTCTCGGCCACTCCGCACGACCCGCACGCCGCGCCGCAGGTGGGAAGCATCGCGCTCGACGACGTGGACACGCTGCCCCTGCGCCTGCGCACGGCGCTGCAGGTCTCGCGCACCGTGCCGCCCCGCACGCGCATCGAGCTGCCGGTGGGCGCGAACCCCAGCGGGAGCTTCACCATCGGCGACGCGCAGACCTACGCGGTGCTTCTTCTCGACGCCATCTGCGCCGCCTTCGACGGCCTGGAGCTTTAAGCCCCTCCTCCAAGTTCGGAAGGCTTCCAAACTTGCAAGGCGAGCCGGCGTCGATACGGCCTTGCAAAGAAGCCCAGGTCAGAGGCCGTGCCAAAGGCGCTTCTCCCCCACTTCGGAAGCCTTCCTAAGTTTGGAAGCCTTCCGAACTTGCAAGGGGAGCCGGGGCCAGGCCCGAAACCAGAACAGCAAGAAGGCCCGGCGAGCGCGCTGCTCGCCGGGCCTTTCTCGTCAAGATGGCAGGGGTAGAAGGATTCGAACCCTCATTGACGGCACCAAAAACCGCTGTCCTAACCATTGGACGATACCCCTGTGCGCAGGCCATTGTACCAAGAAGCGCAGCCTCCCGCACGCCCACCGGCTATCTGCGAATTTTACGCAGCCTGAACAATGCCCGTACATACGGCCCTACGCCGCCAAACGGCTGAGTTATCATTGTGAACGGTTTTTCTGGGGACATCCACGCATATTTTTGGAGGCACACGCCAATGCCCATGACCGCGATCATCCTCGCTGCCGGCGAGGGAACGCGCATGAAGTCCCGTCACCCCAAGGTAATGCATAAACTTCTCGATCGCCCGCTTGTCTCGTGGGTTACGCGCGCCGCGCGCAACGCCGGGGCCGACCGCATCATCGTGGTCGTCGGCAACGGCGCCGAGGAGGTCCGCGCGCACCTCGCGTCCGAGACGGACGTCGAGTGCGTCGAGCAGACCGAGCGCCTGGGTACGGGCCATGCCACCCGCGTCGCCATCGAGGCCGCGCACGTCAACGAGGGGCCCGTCGTCATCCTCAACGGCGACCTGCCGCTCATCGAGGCCGAGACCATCCGCAAGTTCGCGGACTCCGTCTCCGGCGGCGACCACGCCTGCGCCATCCTCACCTGCACCCCGCCCGACCCCTTCGGCTACGGCCGCGTCGAGCTCGCCGCCGACGGCAGCGTCGCGCGCATCGTCGAGCAGAAGGACTGCACGCCCGAGCAGAGCGCGAACCTGCTCGAGTGCAACGCGGGCTGCTACGCGTTCGACGGCGCGCTTCTTGCCGCCCACGTGGGCGAGATCGGCTGCGAGAACGCCCAGCACGAGTACTACCTGCCCGACATGGTGCAGATCCTGCGCGAGCACGGGCACGCCACCACCATCACCCACTGCGACGACTACGTCGAGGGCCTCGGCGTCAACTCCCGCGTGCAGCTGGCCGAGCTCTCCGCCCTTGCGCAGGAGAAGATCAACCGCGGCCTCATGGCCTCCGGCGTGACCATGCTCGACCCCAAGACCGTGTGGGTCGGCCCGGACGTGACCGTCGGCCGCGACACCGAGCTTCTTCCCATGACCATGCTTTGGGGCAAGACGAGCGTCGGCGAGGGCTGCGTCGTCGGCCCGAACACGCGCCTGACGAACACCACCGTGGGCAACAACGTGACCCTCGAGGAGACCGTCGGCGTCGACGTAGCCATCGACGACGACGTGACCTGCGGCCCGCGCGCCTACCTGCGCGGCGGCGCCCACGTGCTCGAGGGCGCGCACATCGGCACGCACGTCGAGCTCAAGAACACCGTCGTGGGCAAGGGCTCCAAGGTCCCCCACCTCAGCTACATCGGCGACTGCCAGATGGGCGCCGGCGTCAACATCGGCGGCGGCTCCATCACCTGCAACTACGACGGCGTCCACAAGAGCCGCACCACCATCGGCGACGGCGCCTTCATCGGCTCCGACACGATGATGGTCGCGCCCGTGAACATCGGGGCGGGCGCCATCACGGGCGCAAGCTCCTGCATCACCAAGGACGTGCCCGCCGACGCGCTCGCCGTTGAGCGCAGCGAGCAGTTCATGAAGGAAGGTTTTGCCAGCAAGAGGCTCGAGCGACTGAGGAAGGAAGCCTAAATGTACGAGAACCTGTCCAACCCCGCCCCGATCAACACGGAGATCAAGCTCTATTCGGGCAACGGCAACCCCGAGCTCTCCAAGAGGATCGCGGACATCCTGCACCTCGAGCTCCAGGGCCTCACCACCGAGAAGTTCGCCAACGGCGAGACCTACGCGCGCTTTACCGAGTCCGTGCGCGGCGACGACGTCTTCTTCATCCAGACCATGGCCGGCGCCAACGTCAACGACCTCATCATGGAGACGCTGATCGTGGCCGACGCCGCCAAGCGCGCTTCTTGCCGCAAGTTCACCGCCGTCATCCCCCACTACGGCTACGCCCGCCAGGACCGCAAGGCCGCACCGCGCGAGCCGATCACCGCGCGCCTTCTTGCCAACCTGCTCGAGGCCGCCGGCGTCGATCAGGTCATCACCGTCGACCTGCACCAGGGCCAGATCCAGGGCTTCTTCAACATCCCCGTGACCCACCTTACCGGCCTCTACCTGCTCGGCGACTACTTCAAGAAGAACAAGGACTTCGACTGGTCCAACACCGTCGTCGTCTCGCCGGACATGGGCCGCGCCAAGGCCGCCAAGAAGCTCTCCGACTACCTGGGCTGCGAGGTCGCCATCGCCCACAAGAGCCGCCCGAAGCACAACGCGGCCGAGGTCATGGGCATCATCGGCAACATCGAGGGCAAGACCTGCATCGTCAACGACGACATGATCGACACCGCGGGCACCCTCTGCGGCTCCGTCAAGAAGCTCAAGGAGATGGGCGCCGGCGAGATCTACGTCTGCGCGACCCACGGCATCTTCACCGCGCCGGCCATCGAGCGCCTTGAGGAGGCCCCGATCGAGGAGTGCATCGTCACCGACGTCATCCCCTGCGCCGTCGCCGACCAGCCGGGCTCCAAGATCAAGACGATCTCCATCGCCAACGAGCTCGCCGAGGCCATCTACAGCGTCTACACGAACAAGCCGGTTTCCGACATCTTCGGCGGCAACCTGAACCTCTAGGCGCGCGAGCACCCCTGCTTTATGCGCGGGGCCACCTCAGGCGAGGCGGCCCCGTTTTTGTTGAGAGGAGCCTACGTGGCAAAAGCAGCCACCATCATGATCGTCTGCGGGCTCGGCAACCCCGACGCCGAGTACGAGCGCACGCGGCACAACGCCGGGTTCGCGACCGTCGACGTCCTCGCCGCCCGCCACGGCGTGCGCTACTGGAAGAGCGAGGCGGGCGCGCAGACGGCCACGCTGACCTGGCGCGATTCGGATGGCGAGAAGCGCGAGGTGCTTCTTGCCAAGCCGATGAGCTACATGAACACATCGGGCGGGCCGCTGTCCAAGCTGGCGCGCGCCCACCACGTGCAGCCGGAACAGATCCTCGTGGTCCACGACGAGGTCGACCTGGCGGCCGGCCAGGTCAAGGTCAAGCTCGGCGGCGGGCTGAACGCCCACAACGGGCTGCGCTCCATCGCCGACAAGCTCGGGAGCCGCAACTTCGCGCGCCTCCAGTTCGGCATCGGCCGCCCGCCCGGAAAGATGCAGGTCGCCGACTACGTGCTGCGCGAGCTCAAGGGCGCCTTCCTCGACGAGTTCGAGGCCACCGCGCAGCAGGCGGCCGACGTCGTCGAGCGCGTGCTCACCGAGGGCGCGAAGTAGCCCGCCCCAAACAGCTACGCAAAAGAACCCGTCCCAACCCGCTGCGGTTTGGGACGGGTTCTTTCCTGCCACACGTGTTGCGCACCCTAGAAGTTCTCGGCCGTGATCTCGAAGTAGGCCTGCGGGTGGTTGCAGACGGGACAGACGTCCGGAGCCTTGGTGCCCACGACGATGTGGCCGCAGTTGCGGCACTCCCACACCTTGACCTCGCTTTTCTCGAAGACGGCGGCCGTCTCGACGTTCTTGAGAAGGGCGCGGTAGCGCTCCTCATGGTGCTTCTCGATGGCGCCGACCTGGCGGAACTTCTCGGCGAGCTCGGGGAAGCCCTCCTCTTCAGCGGTCTTGGCGAACTCGTCGTACATGTCGGTCCACTCGAAGTTCTCACCGTCGGCTGCGGCGCCGAGGTTCTGGGCTGTGTCGCCGATACCCTCGAGCTCGCGCAGCCACATCTTGGCGTGGTACTGCTCGTTGGCGCTCGTCTTGCGGAAGATCTCGGCGATCTGCTCGAAGCCCTCTTTCTTTGCCACGGAGGCGAAGTAGACGTACTTGTTCGTCGCCTGAGACTCGCCGGCAAAGGCCGCCTGCAGGTTCTTCTCGGTCTGGGTGCCCTCGTACTTACCCATGCATAACCCCTCTCAACTGGGAAAACAATGTGCCAATTGAGCCAGCAGCCCCTCGCTGCAGACTCATTTTTGTTATACCCCGCCGAGAGCTTTCTGGGGCGCGAATCCCGCCGAGACGCCCTCTTCGGACTGGCCGAATGGCGCCACGGAGCGCAGTCAGCACGTCCAACGAAGTCGGCCCGACTTTTCCCGCTTTAAAATTGGAATCGTGAAGTATCAAGGGCCAATTTGGCTGCATTTATCCAGTTGGCAAGTAAGGGATACTCGCCGAATCCAATTTTAAAGCGGGAAAAGTTGGCTGAACCGGCCCCAAGCCGCTCACTCCTCCCCTATCGCGGTGCCCAAACCCCTTTGCCTACGCAAAAAAACGCCGGGCCCGTGCTCACAAAGAAGCGCAGGACCCGGCGTTTCGCGCGGAATTGGCCCGTCTGGAAAGAAACCCTACTCGGCGGCGCCCGTCAGGCTCGCGGTGATGGACGCGGCGGCCTTCTTGCCGGCGCCCATGGCCAGGATGACGGTCGCGGCACCGGTGACGATGTCGCCGCCGGCCCAGATGCGCGGGTCGGTCGTCTGGCCGGTCTCCTCGTCGGCGACGATGTAGCCCCACTTGTTGAGCTCCATCTGACCGCCGATCTTGGCCGCGAACGGGTTGGCGTTGGTGCCGATGGCGGAGATGGCCACGTCGCAGGGGATCTCCTCGATGGCGCCCTCGATGGGCACGGGACGACGGCGGCCGGAGTCGTCGGGCTCGCCGAGCTCCATCTTCTGCACGCGCACGGCGCAGACGGTGCCGTCCTCGCCGGCCACGAACTCGAGCGGCGAGACAAGCGGCATGACCTCGACGCCCTCAGCCTTGGCGTGGTGCAGCTCGGCGCGACGGGCGGGCATCTCTTCCTCGGTGCGGCGATACGCGATGATGGCGTGCTCGGCGCCCAGGCGCTTGGCGGTGCGGACGGCGTCCATGGCCACGTTGCCGCCGCCGAAGACGACGACGTTCTTGCCGTGCTTGGTCGGCGTGTCGTACTCGGGGAAGTTGTTCGCCTTCATGAGGTTCACGCGAGTGAGATACTCGTTGGCGAAGAAGACATTGGGCAGGTTCTCGCCGGGGACGTTGAGGAACTTGGGCAGGCCGGCGCCGGTGGCCACGTAGATGGCATCGAAGCCCTCCTCGAAGAGCTCCTCGGCGTTGGTGATGTTGCCCACAACGGAGTTGTACTCGAAGTGGACGCCCATCTCCTCGAGGCCGTCGATCTCGCGCTTGACGACGGCCTTGGGCAGGCGGAACTCCGGGATGCCGTAGACAAGCACGCCGCCGCCGGTAAAGAAGGCCTCGAAGACGGTGACGTCGAAGCCGTTGCGGGCGAGCTCGCCGGCGCAGGTGATGCCGGAGGGGCCGGAGCCGACGATGGCGACCTTCTTGCCGTTCTTCGGGAGCATCTTGGGGGCGGAGGCCAGCTCAGGCTGGTCGCCGACGAAGCGCTCGAGCTGGCCGATGGCCACCGGCTCGCCCTTCTTGCCGCGGACGCACTTGCCCTCGCACTGGTTCTCCTGCGGGCAGACGCGGCCGCAGATGGCGGGGAGCATGGACTCCTCGCGGATGATGTCAAGCGCACCGCCGTAGTTCTTGGCGCGGATCTGCTCGATGAACTTTGGGATGTTGATGTTGACCGGGCAGCCCTCGACGCAGAACGGGCGCTTGCAGTCCATGCAGCGCTCGGCCTCGGCCAGCGCCATCTCCTCGGTGAAGCCCTTGTCGACGGGACGGAAGTCGCAGGCGCGCTCGGCGGCCGGCTCCTCGTTGTCGGCGGTACGGGGGGACTTCATGTCCGGGACAAAACGACCATTTACCTGTGGCATGCGCAGTTCGCCTCCTCATAGGCCTTGAGGGACTGGCCCTCCTCGGTACGGTATGCAGCCTGACGCGCGCGCAGGTCGTTCCAGTCGACCTTGGTGGCGTCGAAGTCGGGGCCGTCGACGCAGGCGAACTTCGTCTTGCCGTCGACCTCCACGCGGCAGCAGCCGCACATGCCGGTGCCGTCGACCATGATGGGGTTGAGCGACGCGGTGATGGGCGTGCCGTACTTCTCGGCGGTCATGGCCGAGAACTTCATCATCGGCACCGGGCCGACGCAGAAGACCTGCGAGACGGCCTTGTCCTGGAGCAGGCGCTCCAGCGGCGCGGTGACGACGCCCTGCTCGCCGTAGGAGCCGTCGTCGGTGGTGATGTGGATGTGCTCGTCGTCGAGCAGCTCACGGAACTGGTCCTCGAGCAACAGCAGGTCCTTGGTGCGCGCGCCCATGATGGCGTGGACCTCGTGGCCGGTCTCGACCAGGTGCTTGGCCACCGGGAAGGCGATGGCCAGGCCGACGCCGCCGCCGATGACGGCGCAGGGGCCCTCGGCCATCTCGGTCGGGACGCCCAGCGGGCCGGTGACGTCCTTGATGGAGTCGCCCGCCTCGTAGGTGGACAGCATCTCGGTGGTCTTGCCGATCACCATGAAGATGAACTCGACCCAGCCCTCCTCGGGGTTCCAGCCCGCCAGGGTGAACGGCACGCGCTCGCCCGTCTCGTTGGCGCGCACCATGAGGAACTGGCCAGCATGGGCGTGCTTGGCCATCTTCGGCGCGTCGATGCGGAACTTGAACACCTTCTCAGAGAACTGCGTCTTTTCGAGGATCTTGTACATTAACGAAACTCCTCTCCTGCGTTTCTCTTGCCATGCAGGTGCCGCGGCGATTCCCCCACGAAGTCGAGCGACCCCTCCAAACTGCGTTATTGTACCGCGCCGGCCGCGCGCGACCTAATGGATTGGCCGTCTGCAGGCGCAGGGGCGCCGCTGGCGGTATTCGCGGCGGACAGGCTCGAAACTACCGGAAGGCTACTGGAGCGGAGGCATCGGCTTCCAGTCGGGGTCGTGCAGGATCCTGCGCGACTCCTTGTAGCCGGCCCAAAGGCGCGCCCAGCCGCTCTTCAGGTGGCTGCGGTCGACGATCAGGATGCGCAGCAGCTCCTTGGCGAAGTTGGCGATGGTGCCCACCGCGTAGAGCACGGGATTGTAGTCGCCGTACACCTGGAAATACCTGGCCAGATACCCACGGTTGCGCGTGATGTAGTAGCGCGTCATGTCGCTCGCGGAGTTGAGCTGACGCACGCTGCCGATCTCTTTGTTGGCGACCTCGCGACGACGGCTGAGCACGTAGTCGGGCACGTAATACACGTCGGTGACCTTGCTCGCCACGTACCCGAAGCACGCGTCGTCCAGGTAGATAAAGAATCGCGGATCGGGCAGCCCGGCTTTCTGGACCACGCGCCTCGAGAAGAAGCTCCCCTCGAAACAGAGCACGTTCGCGAGCTTGTAGCGCTCGCCGGCGCGCCAGCTGTCGCGCGAGAACGGGTTGTAGATGGCCAGGCCCGTCCAGAACCGATGCTGCCAGAAGAAATGGCCCCCGTCGAAGTCGCGGCGCAGCCCCATAACGGCGTCGGCCTCCTCGGACCAGCGGCCCAAAACAGCCAGACCGTCCGGCTCGACGGCCACGTCGTCGTCCATCACCCAGAACCACTCGGCCCCGAGCTCGTACGCGCGCCGCACGCCCTCCGAAAAGCCGCCGGCGCCGCCGGTGTTCTCCGCCATGGGCACGTAAACCACGCGAGACGTGCCGCCCTCAGCGTCCGGGTCATCCTCCGTGGGACCCCACAGCGAGTTGGCCCGCGCCTCGAAGCCCCGTACGATATCGGCCGTGAGCTGCGCGTTCTCGTTGTCCACGACCACCACGCGCCACGGCGCGACCGTCGACTTCTCGATGGAGTCGAGCAGCTTCGACAAGAGCTCCTGGCGTTTGAACGTGACGATGACGATGGCGGGGCGATTCATAGAGGCGCGCGTCCAATCGGTTTGGCGGTAACGCTGACTTATTATAGGGGAGCCCGCACGACCGCGGGCCTGCGCCGAGGAGGGCACATGACCAGCATCAAACAAGGGACCGTCTCTGTCGTCGTTCCCATGTACAACGTGGCCGCCACGCTCGAACAATGCCTAACGAGCATCGAGTCGCAGACCTACGGCGACCTGCAGATTATTTGCATGAACGACGGCTCGACCGACCTCAGCTCGGACATCGCGCACGCGCACGCCGCGCGCGACGGGCGCATCGTCGTGGTGGACAAGCCCAACGAGGGCTATGGCGCCACCGTCAACCGCGGCATCGCGATGGCCGACGGCGCGTGGATCGCCATCGTCGAGCCAGACGATTACCTCGAGCCGACCATGTACGAGCAGCTCGTGGCCAGCGCCGCGGCTGTGCAGGACGCGTCCGGCCGCGCCGTCGACGTCGTCCGCTGCGCGTACTGGCGCGTGTTCGCCGACGCCTCGGCCGACTCAGGCGAGACGCGCGCAAGCTGCCCCTATATCCACCGCGTGAACCCCGCGTCGCAGCCCTTCGCCATCGGCGACAGCATCGAGCTTTTGCTTCACCATCCTGCCATCTGGGCCGGCATGTACCGCCGCGAGTTTCTTGCCAAGAAGGGCATCCGCTTCAAGGAGGTCCCGGGCGCCGGCTGGACCGACAACCCGTTCCTCATCCAGACGCTCTGTGCGACCGACGCCATCGCCTACGTCGACGAGGCGCTCTACGACTACCGCGAGCACGACCTCAACGACGCCGAGGCGCTCGCCGCGCGCTCGCCACTCGTGCCCCTCACGCGCTGGAACGAGATGATGGACGCCGCTGAGGCCCTCAGCGTCACGGACACCCGCGTCCTCGACGCCCTCGCGCTGCGCGGCGTCAACTACGCGATCATCACCGCGAGCGCCGCAGACCCGAATGACGCCCAGGTCAGCGACCTTATAAAGAAGTCCATGGCACGCCTCGACCCCGAGCGCGTCTTTGGCCTGGCTGCGCTCTCGGGCGGCGCGAAGCAGCAGTTCGCGCGCATCCGCGGCATCGAGGCCCCGCGCGAGAACAAGCTCGCGCGCCTCGGCTACCTTGTGGGCGAGGCCGCCTATCGCGTGCGCACGAACGGCGCGGGCTTCGTCGTCAAGAACGTGAGGAGCCGACTCAACCGGCTATAGCGGCCGCCGCCCCGGCTGCCGGCGAGAAGCTCCCGGCGGCCCCGGCTCCGCCAGTCGACCGCCCGCCAACCGGCGTCCGCCGCCCGCTGCCCTAAATGAACGCGTCCGGCGTGAGCGTAGCCGGCGCGCCGCGCCGCACCATCGAGAGCAGGCGCGCCTGCACCATGGCCATCTGCACGTTCTGCGACTTGATCGGCCCGATAAGCGCCCTCGACGCGTTGTCGCGCGGCTGGGCGACGCTCGCCGCGAACTGCGCGCGCTCCCCGCCGATCATCCGCCCCACAAGGGCGCGAGCAGCCTCGCCGCCCTCGGCGCAGGCCATCTCGACGCACAGCGAGAGCATCTCGATGTAGCGGCTCTGCAGCGTCCCCATGCTCGCCGGGTCGCCCTCGAAACCCCAGTCGACGTACAGGCTGCGGATCTGGTCGTAGGCGGCCTCGACGCGCCCGAACAGCTCGTCGGCGGCGTCGACCCCGACCTTCTCGCCAAGCGCGCGGCTTACGCGGTAGCCGGACCCGCCGAACGACACCCGCTCAACATCGCGCAGGTAGGACATAGAAAACGAATGGTCGTCGCCCGTCCCGGAATCGAAACGGCACCCGACCTCGACCGCCCGCGCGCGCTCGAACAGCTTCGCGCTCGCCGGCGCCAGCCTGCCCGTCGAGAAGTGCCTCCAGGCCTCCGACCGGAAGTCGTGCTGCAGGAAATAGACCTTCTCCTCGTCGTCGCAATCGAGCTCCACGGTGCGGCGCGGCATGACGACCTCGGCGCTGAAGCCGCCGACCACGAGCTGCGAGTGGTTCTTCTCGGCAAGCGAGACGAGCTTCTGCACGTAGGTCGGCTCGTACCAGCCGTCGGCGTCCATGACCAGCAGATAGTCGCCGCGCGCACGATCGAGCGCCAGGTCAAGGGCCGTTTCTCGGCTGCAAGCGGGCACATGCTGGACCACCACGCGGATGTCGCGCTCGGAGGCGACGTCGAGCATCCGGCCGGTCCCGTCCTCCGACGCCGGCTCCACCACGACCAACTCGATGTCGTGCATCGTCTGGTTCTGCACGCTCTCGACCGCGCGCCGCAGCGTCGTCTCGGCATTGTGCGCGCTCATGAGCACGGACACCTTAGGCGAAGTTGGAGAGAAGTGCGACAAATACGGCCTCCGCGAGCAACCCGACACCAGTCAAAATGACCCAAACGCAATCATTATCAAGCTCGTTTATGCATACCTTGTGAGTAGAAGCGCCCTCCCCAAATCACCAGATTTAGGGAGGGCGCCAAGGTCGGCGGCGAGCCGCCATGCATTCATTGCGGGGGGGGCGGGCCTCGTTACTGGACGAGCGTGCGCACCGCGATGCACAGCCACGTGCGGTCGATGCACTGGTAGCCCGTCTCGGCGGTCGAGCCGTCCTCGGCCTGCGCGGTCTCGGCGTACAGCGGGGCATCGAACGCCTGGTAGTTGTCCTCGCTCACGGAGGCCGCGGAATTAGCCAGCGCGATGAGCTCCTCGGCCGTCATATCCGTGCGGAGCTTCTTCAAAAGGCTGGTGTAATCGTCGACGAACGTGGAGGCGTTCGCCGTGGTCAGGGCCATGATCTGGTCGAACACGTCCTCGCTCGCCACGACGACGTGCGAGAACTTGATGTTCGACGCGGCGTTGAGCGGCACCACGCACGCGGCCGCGCCCTGCGTCGCGCAGTAGTCGGAAAGGGTCGAGGCCACCTCGCCGGAGCCGACCTTGGTCTCGAGCGGGACGTTGACGACGCTCTCCTTCATGACCGTCGACGCCGAGCCGCTCTCGTCCTCGATGCTCACCCCCTCGAGCACGAGGATGCGCGCGCCGGTGATGGCCGTCGGGGTGTTCGGGTCGTCGGCGTCGGCCACGGTCAGGAAGAGCACCTTCGTGAAGGAGTTCTTCGAGATGGAGTAGTTCTCGTCCGTGATGCTCATGGAGGACTGGGCGCTCACCTGCTTGGAGAGGTCGGAGTCGCCCAGGCGCGTCTCCAGGGCCACGCGGTCGGCGACCTTCGTCACGATAAAGAACAGCGCCACCGCGACGACGGCGAGGACGACGCCTCCGATGATGTTCGTATACGGGCCCGGCGTCGGCACGTCGGTGCGCTCGAAGCGCTCGCGCTTCCTAAAGAGCATGGAGAACCGCCTTCCCGTGCGGCTCTGCGCACGTGAGAATCCTTTTTACAACAGGATACCTAACGCGCACACCGCGAGTCCCGCGAGAACGGACAGACCGTAAACCAAAACGGTAACGACCGCGTTCTGGCGCAGGTCGGAGTTGGTGCGCCAGAGCACGAGGAGGCCGACGCCGCCCGAGGAAAGAAGCCCGGCGATCATCGGACCGCTCGCCAGCGTGCCGTCGAGGAAGAGCTCGGTGATGGCAACCGACGCGCCGCAGTTGGGAATGAGCCCCACGATGGCGGCCAGGAAGGTGGCGCGCACCGGGTGGTCGGCGAGAAGGGCGCCGATCGTGTCCTCCCCCACGCCCTCGATGACGAGGCCGAACACGAGCGTGATCAGGAAGATGAACGCCGTGACCTGCACCGTGTGCACGAGCGCCGAGCGGACGATGCCCCAGGCGCCGTGATGGTGTGCGTGGCCATGGTGGCCGTGCGCGTGGTCATGCCCGTGCTTATGCGCGGCCCCGCGAGCATCCTCGTGCTTCTCGCCGTCGAGCCCCTCTTCCTCGGACTCCTCCTCGTCGAGATCCTCGCAGTGGCAGTGCTCGCGCTCGCAGAGCTCGTGGATGTGCGCGTGGCCGTCGCCCTCGCGGTGCAGCAGGTGCAGCGCCGCGTCGAGCGCGAGGCCCGCGACCAGGCCGCAGGCCACCTTGATGCCGATGATGGCGAACATGCGGCCCGCGTTCGCCTGGTGCGCGACGAAGACGGGGATCATCTCGTCGGACGTGGAGAGGATGACGGCGACCAGGGTGCCCATCGTGACCACGCGGCCGGAGAAGAGGGTCGCCGCCATGGCCGAGAATCCGCACTGCGGAAGGGCCCCGAGCACCGAACCCGCGACGGGCCCGAGGGCTCCGGCGCGCTCGACGGTCTCCTGGATCTTGTGGCTGGCGGCGTGCTCGAGCGCCTCCATGGCCAGGTAGGTGACGAAGAGGAAGGGGATGAGCTTAAGGGTATCGATGACCGAGTCGGCAAGCACGTCGACGAGGAGTTCCAAAGCGAAGGTCCTTTCGGAAAATGAACGGTTGCGGCAACTGCCGCCGATTACCAGGGAAGAAGCGCGCCGGCGGGATAGTCCACGCCGACGAAGGTGAGGCCCTTTGCCGGCGCGCACGGGCCGGCCGCCACGCGGTCGCGGGCCTCGAGCACATCGGCGACCCAAGCCGGATCGCGGTGGCCGCGCCCCACCTCCACAAGGGTGCCGGCGATGGTGCGTACCATGTTATGGAGGAAGGCGTTGCCCTCGATGTCGATGCACACGAGCTTCTCTCCGGCCTCCTCCACCTCAGAGACTCGGAGGCTGGACACGTAGCGGTGCGTGGGCTTATCGACCGCCGAGGCGGCCTTACAGAAGCTCTTGAAGTCATGCTCGCCCACGAGCGACTGCGCCGCGGCGTCCATGGCCTCGGCGTCGAGCGAGCCCTTGTACCACCAGGCGTGGTCCCACGCCATGACGGGGCGCGGCCCGCCCGCCGCGATGCGGTACCGGTAGCGCCGCGCCTCGGCGTCGAAGCGCGCCGAGAAGCCCGCCGGAGCGCGATAGAGACCGATGACCGAGAGGTCGTCCGGCGTGAGGGCGGTGAGGCCTCGCGTCAGGCGGTTGGCCGGAAAGGCGAGCTCGGCCTCGCTCACGGGGACGCTCACGTACTGCGCGATGGCATGGACGCCGGCATCGGTGCGCCCGGCGCAGGTGAGCTCGCAGGGGCGACGGAGCACAGTCTCGAGCGCCCGGCGCAGCTCGCCGGTCACGGTGCGCTCGGTCGGCTGCTCCGCGAAGCCGGCGAAGGCCTCCCCGCGATACCCGAGCTTGATCGCGAGGGTCCCCGCGGCCGGCAGGCCGTCGACCATCGGGGTCTCGCGCTCCACGTTTTCACGAACGTACGAACCCATGAACAAACACTCCCACGTCAATAAAAAAGGACCCCGGCGATTGCCAGGGTCCTTGTGCTCTTTTGCGAAAAGAGAACCACTTACTCAGCGGTCTCCTCGGCAGCGGCCTCCTCGACGGGAGCCTCGGCCTCAACCTCGACCTTGGGGGCCTCGGCGGGGGCGGCGACCTTGGACACGGTGGTCTTGGCAGCCTTGGCCTTCGGGGTGACGGGCTCGGTGACGAGCTCCATCAGCACCATCTCGGCAGCGTCGCCCTTGCGGGGCCCGAGCTTGATGATGCGGGTGTAGCCGCCGTTGCGGTCGGCCCACATGCCCTGAGCGGCCTTCTCGAAGACCTCGCGGACGACTTCCTTGTCGCCGAGCTTCGCGATGGCCTGGCGACGGGAGTAGACGTCGCCCTTCTTGGCCAGGGTGATGATGCCGTCGACATCGCCGCGGATGGCCTTGGCGCGGACGTCGATCGTCTTGATGCGATCGTTCATAAACAGGGCGCGGACAAGGCTCTTCTTCATTGCCTTGGTGTGCGAAGCGTCGGTACCGAGCTTCATGCCCTTCTTCTTGTTGTGACGCATAACTGCTTCTCCTAAGCGTTCGGGCGCGCGTTAAGCCTTGAGCGAAAGGCCCATGGTCTCGAGCTTGTCCTTGACTTCCTCGATGGACTTAACGCCGAAGTTTCTGATGTTGAGAAGATCGTTCTCGGAGAACTCCACGAGCTGGCGCACGGAGTGGATGCCGGCGCGCTTGAGGCAGTTGTAGGAGCGGACGGAGAGGTCCAGGTCCTCAATCTGCTTGTCGAGCTCGATGTTGTCCTCGACCGTGCTGGTGGTGAAGATCGAGGCGTCCTCGACCGGCTCGTCCTCATCGGCCAGGCCCATGAACGCGGTCATGTGCTGGTTGATGATGTTGGCAGCCTCGACGACGGCGTCGCGCGGCGTGATGGAGCCGTTGGTCTCGACCTCGAGCACCAGGCGGTCATAGTCGGTGCGGCGACCGACGCGGCAGTTCTCGACGACCTTGGCGCAACGACGGACGGGCGAGTAGAGCGAGTCGACGTGGATGACGCCGATGGGGTCGCTCTCGCGCTCGTTGTCCTCGTTGGAGACGTAACCGCGGCCCATGCCGATGCGCATCCTCATGGAGAGGTGGTGGCCCTCGGCGAGGGTGCAGATCACGTGATCGCCGTTGACGATCTCGAACTCAGCGGGGACGTCGAAGTCGCCGGCGGTGACGGTCATGGGGCCGTCGACCGAGATGGAGGCCTCCGCCTCGGAGCCGGTGCCCATGGAGCGGAAAACCAGGCCCTTGACGTTGAGCACGATGTCGGTGACGTCCTCGTAGACGCCCTCGATCGTCGTGAACTCGTGCTGCACGCCGTCAATGGCGATGGCCTCAACGGCAGCGCCCTCGAGCGAAGAGAGGAGCACGCGACGCAGGGAGTTGCCCAGCGTGTCGCCGTAGCCGCGCTCGAGCGGCTCGACGTTGATGCGGGCAAGGCTGCCGCTGATCTCCTCTACCGACACCTGCGGTCGGATGAATTCGGACATTGCTACCTCCAAAAGGGGTCGGGCTTACTTGGAGTAGAGCTCGACGATGAGCTGGGCGTCGAGGTCCAGGTCGATCTGGTCGCGGGTCGGGACCTGAAGGACGGTGCCCTGGAGCTTCTCGATGTCAACCTCGAGCCAGCCGGGGACGGCCATGTGCTCGGAGGAGATGAGGGCCTCCTTGATGGGGAGAAGGTCCTTGTACTTCGGGGCGACGGCAATGACGTCGCCGGCCTTGACCTGAGCGGAGGGGATGTCGCAGCGGTGGCCGTTCACGGTGATGTGGCCGTGGCGGACGGTCTGGCGGGCCTCCTTGCGGGTGCGGGCGAAGCCGAGACGGAAGACGACGTTGTCCAGGCGGCACTCGAGGATGCTCATCAGGTTGTCGCCGGTGATGCCCTCGCGCTTAAGGGCGGCGTCGTAGTAGCTGTGGAACTGGTTCTCGAGAACGCCGTAGATGAACTTGGCCTTCTGCTTCTCGCGAAGCTGGATGCCGTACTCGCTCTCCTTGCGGCGACGCTTGGGCTCGCGGTGAGAAGTCTTGTTAATCCCCATCACAACGGGGTCGATGCCGAGCTGACGGCACCTCTTAAGGACGGGAGTCCTATCAATTGCCATTGTTAAATCCTCCTAGAGCTACACGCGACGACGCTTGCTCAGACGGCAACCGTTGTGCGCGATGGGGGTCTTGTCCTGGATGCCCGAAACCTCGAGGCCGGCGGCCTGGAGGGAACGGATAGCGGTCTCGCGGCCGGAGCCGGGACCCTTCACAAAGACGGCCACCTTGTGCAGGCCGTGCTCCATGGCTGCCTTCGCAGCGGCCTCGGCGGCCAGCTGAGCGGCGAACGGGGTGGACTTACGGGAGCCCTTGAAGCCCACGGTGCCGCCGGACTGCCAGGAGATGACGTTGCCCTGGGGATCGGTGATCGAGACGATCGTGTTGTTGAACGTGCTCTTGATGTGGGCCTGACCCACAGCGATGTTCTTACGCTCGGAGCGGCGGACGCGCGTGGTGCGAGCGTTCTTCTTCTGCGCCATGTTCTATATCCCCTGTCCTACTTCTTCTTGCCGCCGATTTGACGCTTCTTGCCCTTGCGGGTGCGAGCGTTGGTGTGCGTGCGCTGACCACGGACGGGGAGGCCCTTGCGGTGACGGAGGCCGCGGTAGCAGCCGATCTCCATCAGGCGGGCGATGTTCTGGCGGGTCTCACGACGGAGGTCGCCCTCGGTCGTAAAGTTAGCATCGATGTAGTCGCGAATCTTGGTGACCTCATCCTCGGTCAGATCCTTGACGCGGGTGGAAGGATCGACGCCGGTCTCGGCGCAGATCTTGGTGGCGCTGGTACGGCCGATGCCGAAAATGTAGGTGAGTCCGATCTCGACGCGCTTCTCGCGCGGGAGGTCGACGCCGTTAATACGGGCCAACTTGGTGCTCCTCTCTTAGCCCTGACGCTGCTTGTGGCGCGGGTTCTCGCAAATGACGTAAACCTTGCCGTGGCGACGAATGATCTTGCACTTGTCGCACATCTTCTTGACCGAAGGACGTACCTTCATGAGTCATTCCTCTCGGTAGTGCTGATACGAACTTATCTACTCGCCCAGCCGCTGGCGTGATTTCCGAGGCTGTGGGCCGCTCCTACTTGTAGCGGTAGGTGATGCGACCGCGCGTGAGGTCATAGGGAGAAATCTCCACCACGACCCTGTCGCCGGGGAGGATGCGGATGTAGTTCATCCGGATCTTTCCCGAGATGGTGCAGAGGATGGTCTTACCATTTTCGAGCTCAACGTTGAACATGGCGTTGGGCAGCGGCTCTACGACCTTGCCTTCCAGCTCGATTGCGTCTTGCTTGCTCAAGTTAGTCCTCTCTACGCCGTGACAGCGACTAACAAATATATCGAAAATTCACGGAGCCGTCCACAAGCACGTGAACGGCTCCATAACCTCACCACGGCCGACCTGCATAGAAGCCCGCCGCGGCGTATGTCTGCGAACCTAGCGCGCGCCGCCCTCCATCGAACACCAGGGGCCGTCCTCATCCGTGGTCAGGATGACGGGCCCGTCGGCGGTGATGGCCACGGTGTTCTCGTAGTGCGCCGCGGGAAGACGATCGGCCGTGACGACGGTCCAGCCGTTGCCGAGGGTCTCGCAGTCGTAGGTGCCCATGGTGATCATCGGCTCGATGGCGATGACCATGCCCACCTGGAGCTTGACGCCGCGATGGCGCTTGCCGTAGTTGCGGACCTCGGGGTCCTCGTGCATCACGCGTCCGACGCCGTGCCCGACGTAGTCGCGCACCACGCCGAAGCCGTTCTCCTCGGCGAGCTCCTGGACCGCGGCGCCGATGTCGCCGAGGCGGTTGCCGGGGACGGCCTGCTCGATGGCGGCCTTCAGGCAATCGCGGGCAACCTCGCAGAGCGCGCGGCTCTGCTCGGAGACCTTGCCGACGCAGAAGGTCCACGCGTTGTCCCCCACCCAACCTTGGTAGGTGGCGCCCGTGTCGATGGACACGATGTCGCCCTCGGAAAGGACGACGGCGGGGGACGGGATGCCGTGGACGACCTGCTCGTTCACGGAAGCGCAGACGCTGCCCGGGAAGCCGCCGTAGCCCTTGAAGGTCGGGACGGCCCCGTGCAGGCGGATGTAGTTCTCGACCGCGGTGTCGATCGCGAGCGTGGTCGCGCCGGGGACGCACAGGGTCCCAGCTAGACGAAGGGCCGCCTTGGACAGAGCCCCGGCGGCCTTCATCTGCTCGATCTGTTGAGGAGACTTGATCTTGATCATAGGGCGAGAAGCGCCTTTACATCGGTATAGACCTCGTCGACGGGACGGTTGCCGTCGACCTCCTTCAGGATCGAGTGACCCTTGTAGTACTCGATCAGCGGGGCGGTCTGGGTGTGGTAGGTGTCCAGACGGCGCTGAATCGTCTCGGGCTTGTCGTCGTCGCGCTGGTACATCTCGCCGGAGCAGCGCGGGCACGTCTCGGTGCCGGCGGGGGCGGTGTAGCCGCAGGACTTGCAGGTGCGGCGAGAAGAAAGGCGCTCGACGACGGCCTCGTCGGGGACGCTCACGAGGAGCGCCGCGTCGAGGTCGCGGCCCATGTCGGAGAGCTCGGAGTCGAGCGCAACGGCCTGGGCGGTGTTGCGAGGGAAACCGTCGAGGATGAAGCCCTTCTGGGCATCATCGGAATCCAGGCGCTCCTTGACCAGGTCGATGACGAGCTGGTCGGGAACGAGCTGGCCGGACTCCATGTAGGACTTGGCCTTCTTGCCGAGTTCGGAGCCCGCCTTGACGGCGGCGCGGAGAAGGTCGCCGGTGGAAATGTGGGCAAAGCCGAACTCCTCCACGAGCTTCTGGCCCTGGGTACCCTTGCCTGCGCCCGGGGCGCCGAGCAGAACAATGTTCACTGTAGATCCCCTTTCGAAGAAACTGGCCTGACACTTACCCGCGCGAACGGACTTCTTACTTGAAGAAACCGTCGTAGTTGTTCATCTTGAGCTGGCTCTCCAGGGAGGAAAGCGTGTCCATCGCGACGCCGACCATGATCAGGACCGAGGTGCCGCCGAAGGCCTGGATCAGCGAGTTACCGGTGAACCAGAAGATGATGGTCGGCACCACAGCAAGAACAGCCATGAACAGGGCGCCCGGAAGGGTGACGTGGTCGATGACGTTCTTGATGTAGTTGGCAGTCGCGGCGCCGGGGCGAACGCCCGGGATGAAGCCGCCCTGCTTACGGAGCTGATCGGCGGTCTCCTCAGGGTTGAACACCATCGAGGAGTAGAAGTACGCGAAGGCCACGATCAAGAGGACCGAGAGGACCCAGTTGATCCAACCGGAGCTGAGGGCGCTCGCGAAGGTCTGGACCCACTCGACGTTCGGGAAGAACACCGCTATCTGGGCCGGCAGATACAGGATCGCCGAGGCGAAGATGATCGGCACGACGCCGGCGGTGTTCACCTTAATCGGGAGATAGGTGGCCTGCCCGCCCATCATGCGGCGACCCACGACGCGCTTGGCGTACTGGATCGGGATGCGGCGCTGGCCGCGCTCCACGTACACGATGATGGGGATGATCGCCACGATCACGATGAGGGTGATCACCGTGAGGACGACGTTTCCGGAGCTGGTCACCGAGGAGATCAGCGAGGTGGGCAGGCCGCTCATGATGTTCGCGAAGATGATGAGCGACATGCCGTTGCCGATCCCGCGCTGGGTGATGACCTCGCCCAGCCACATGATGATCATGGCGCCGACGAGCATCGTGAAGACCACGATGAAGCCCTCGAGCGCCTCGGGCACGCCGGTGTCCGAGAAGCTGACGCCGTAGCTCTGGAACAGGAACAGGTAACCGATGGAGGAGATGAGGGCGAGCACGATCGTGAGGTAACGCGTGTACTGCGTGATCTTGCGCTGACCGGACTCGCCCTCCTTAGCAAGCTCGCCGAGCGACGGAATCACGGCCTGCATCAGCTGCAGAATGATCTGCGCGGTGATGTAGGGCATGATGCCGAGGCTGAAAACGGACATGCGGGAAAGCGCGCCACCCGAGAACAGGTTGAGCACAGCCATAGCGCCGTTCGCGGAAAGGTTGCTCTGGTAAGCGGACAACATATCCTGGAACGGAACTCCCGGGACGGGAAGATAAGCGCCGAAGCGATACAGCAGGAGGATACCCACCGTGAGCAGGAGCTTCTTCCTCAGTTCCGGAACGCGAAACGCGTTGGCGATTCCCTTTAGCACGCCTGCTCGACCTTTCCTCCGGCCGCCTCAATCTTGGTCTTGGCAGAGGCGGAGACCTTGTCGACCTTGACGGTGAGCTTCTTGGTGAGCTCGCCGTCGCCGAGGACCTTCACGAGCTCGTACTCGTGCTTGATGACGCCCTTCTCCATGAGGGAGGCGCCGTCGACGGTCTCGCCGTCGGCGTAGAGAGCATCGAGACGAGCGAGGTTGACAGGCGCGTACTCGACGCGGTTCGGGTTCCTGAAGCCGGGGAGCTTAGGAAGGCGCATGGCGAGCGGCATCTGGCCGCCCTCGAAGCCCTTGCCCTTGCCGCCGCCGGAGCGGGAAAGCTGGCCCTTGGTGCCGCGACCGGCAGTGGTGCCGTGGCCGGACGAGTTGCCGCGGCCGATGCGCTTGCGGTTCTTGCGGGAGCCCTCCGCGGGGCGCAGATCGTTGAGCTGCATTGGTTGACTCCTAGTTCTCTTCCACGTTAACGAGGTGCTTGATCTTGAAGATCATGCCACGGATGCCGGGGTTGTCCGGCTGCTCGACGGAATCGCCGATCTTGCGAAGGCCGAGGGCCTTGGCGGTAGCGGTCTGGTCCTTCTTGACGCCGCACTGGGCGGAGCGGACCAGGGTGATCTTGAGGGACTGAGCCATCTTTAGTTCTCCTTACCGACGAACATCTCGCCCACGGTGAGGCCGCGGCGCTCGGCGGTCTGCTCGGGGGTAGAGAGCTCCTTGAGGCCCTCGGCGGCGGCCTTGATCATGTTCAGGGCGTTGTTGGTGCCAAGGGACTTGGAGAGGACGTTGGTGATGCCGGCAAGCTCGAAGAGCGGGCGGACGGGGCCGCCGGCGATGACGCCGGTACCCTCGATAGCCGGCTTGATCAGGACGCGGCCGGCGCCGTAGTGGCCCTCGACGGCGTGAGGCACGGAGCCGGACTCGGTGACCTCGACGTGGAACATGTTCTTCTTCGCGTCCTCGACGGCCTTGGAAATAGCCAGGGGCACCTCGGCGGACTTGCCGAGGCCGAGGCCCACGTTGCCCTTGCCGTCGCCCACGACCACGAGGGCGAGAAGGGACATGCGGCGGCCGCCCTTGACGGTCTTCGAAACGCGGTGGATGAAGACGACGCGCTCCTGAAGATCCGTATCCTGCTGGCGCTTACGATCTCGTGCCATTGAATCCTCCTAGAACTTCAGGCCCGCGTTGCGGGCACCGTCTGCGAGAGCCTTGACGCGGCCGTGGTAGATGCGGCCACCGCGGTCGAACGTGACCGTGGTAACGCCCTTCTCCAGGGCGCGCTTGCCGACGAGCTCGCCAACGAACTCGGCGGCCTCCTTGTTGGAGCCCAGCTTGCCGGTAGCGCGGAAGTCGGGATCCAGGGTCGAGGCGGCGCAGATGGTCTTGCCGTTGACGTCGTCGATGACCTGGGCGTAGATGTGGGCGTTGGTGCGGTGCACGGCGAGGCGCGGACGCTCGGGGGTACCGGAGACCTTGCCGCGGACGCGGCGCTTGCGGCGCTCGAGACCGGCCTGCTTGGCCTGGAACTTGTTCATTCCTTCTCCTTAAACATGCCATCACCTGACGGGGTGGTGGACTTTGACAGTGAGCGTTACTACTTAGCGGCCTTGCCGAGCTTGCGGCGGATGTGCTCGCCCTCGTAGTGGATACCCTTGCCCTTATACGGCTCGGGCGGACGCTTCATGCGGATCTCGGCGGCAACCTGGCCGACCTGCTCCTTGGAGATGCCCTTGACGGTGATGTGGGTGTTGTCGGGCACGAGGAACTCGATGTTCTCGGGAGCCGGGTAGATGACCGGGTGAGAATAGCCGAGGGAGAGGTCGAGGTCCTTGCCCTTGAGCGCGGCGCGGTAGCCGACGCCGGTGAGCTCGAGCTTCTTCTCGAAGCCCTCGGAGACGCCCACGACCATGTTGTTGATGAGGGTGCGGACGAGGCCCTGCTGAGCGTTGGACTCGGTGGACTCGTCGTTGCGCACGACGTTGATCTCGGAGCCCTCCTCCTTGATGGTGAGGAGCTCGGAGAAGGTGCGGGTCAGCTCGCCCTTGGGCCCCTTGACGGTAACGGTGGTGTTATCGATAGCCACGGTGACGCCGGCGGGAATCACGACAGGCTTCTTACCAATACGAGACACTTGAGTCTCCTTTCATTCCTGCCGAAATTTACCAGATGTAGGCGATGACCTCGCCGCCGATGCCGGCCTTGCGGGCATCGCGGTCGCACATCATGCCGCGGGAAGTGGAGATAACGGCGGTGCCGAGGCCACCGAGGACGCGCGGGAGCTTGTCAGCGGTGGAGTAGATGCGCAGGCCGGGCTTGGAGACGCGCTTGATGCCCTTGATGACCTTGGCGCGGCGGGCGCCGTACTTGAGGGTGATGTGAAGGGTCTTCTGGGGCTTGGTGTCCTCGACCTCATAGCCCTCGATGTAGCCCTCCTCCTTGATGACGCGCGCGATCTCGACCAGAACCTTGGTCGAGGGCATGGAGACCTCAGCCTTGTTGGCGGAGTTCGCGTTGCGAATGCGCGTCAGCATGTCAGAAACGGGATCGGTAATCTTCATGGATCCTTTTCTCCTTTGTTAATGATGAACCTGTGCGCTCGGTTCGCTCCCACCCTTAGCGGGCGCGCCTGAACGCCAGAGCCCTTTGCGTCCTACCAGCTCGCCTTGCGGACGCCAGGAAGCTCGCCCTTGCTCGCAAGCTCGCGGAAGCACACACGGCAGAGGCCGAACTTGCGATACACGGAGTGGGGACGCCCACAGCGCTGGCAACGGTTCTGCTTGCGGGTCGAGTACTTCGGCTCGCGCGACGCCTTGACGATCATCGATGTCTTAGCCACAAATCCTCCTTCAGAGAATCCTTTGGGGAGACTCGCGCCTCCCCTACTGCAAACTTATTGACTTACGCCTTCTTGAACGGGAAGTTGAAGGCGGAAAGAAGCGCCTTGCCCTCCGCGTCGGTCTGGGCGGTGGTCACGATGGTGATGTCCATGCCACGGGTGTGATCGATCTTGTCGAAGTCGATCTCCGGGAAGATGAGCTGCTCGGTGACGCCCATGGAGAAGTTGCCGCGGCCGTCGAACGACTTGTCGGAGATGCCGCGGAAGTCGCGGATGCGCGGGATGGCGATGCAGATCAGGCGATCCAGGAACTCCCACATGCGGTCGCCGCGGAGGGTGACCTTGGCGCCGATGGGCATGCCGGCGCGCAGGCGGAAGGTAGCGATAGACTTGCGGGCCTTGGTGACCAGCGGCTGCTGGCCGGTGATGGCGCGCAGGTCGGCGACGGCGCCGTCGATGGCCTTGGAGTCGGTAGCGGCCTCGCCGACGCCCATGTTCACGACGATCTTCTCGATCTTCGGGATCTGCATAACGTTGCCGTAGCCGAACTCCTTCTGGAGCTCGTCGCGAACGGTCTCGAGGTACTGCTGCTTAAGACGCGGGACGTACTTCTCGTCTGCCATGTTCACTCCTTAAATCATGGGGTTTTAAGCCCGGGGCGTCTGTGCCTCGGACCTCCTTCGGCGTGGCGCGCCTCCGGAGCCTTATATGTACGTGCATCCGAGACAGAAACCTCCCGTCAACAGACGCGATTGTCTACTTTACGCCTTTCTTCACAGAATAGGTAGACCAAATATCACGCCACCCATCCTGCACATCTCTCCCCCACCCCTCGGCGGGGCCGGGCTTCTCTCCGGGGGCTGCGCTCGCTTCGCTCGCTTGGATGCCCCCTACGAGAAGCCCGACCCCGCCCCGCCGAGGAGGAGCGGTGCTCGAATACATAGCCTCGATAGAGCAGAAGACCCCGGATTTTCTCGGAAAGGGCATCCAAGCGCGCGAAGCGCGCGCAGCCCTTGTAGAGAAAATCCGGGGTCTTCGGACAGATCAGAGCGATCTTAGAACTCGGCGCCGCACTTCTTGCAGATGCGAAGCGAGGTCTTCTTGCCGTTGAGCTCGCCCTGCTTGTGGCCGACGCGGGTGGCCTTGTTGCAGCTCGGGCACACGAGCATCACGTTGGAGACCTGAATCTTGGCCTCCTTCTCGACGAAGCCGCCCTGCTGGTTGACGGCGGTCGGACGCTGGGCCTTCTTGACGACGGCGACGCCCTCGACGATGACCTTGCCCTCAGAGGGGAAGGCGCGCAGGACCTTGGCCTGCTTGCCCTTGTCCTTGCCGGAGATGACCTCGACGAGGTCCTCCTTCTTTACAGACATCTTAGGCACTGTTCATACCTCCTTAGAGCGTCTCAGGCGCGAGCGAGACGATCTTCATGTACTTGTGATCGCGCAGCTCGCGGGCGACGGGCCCGAAGATACGGGTACCCTTGGGCTCGCCCTCCTTGTTGACCAGGACGCAGGCGTTCTGGTCGAACTTGATGTAGCTGCCATCCTTGCGGCGGTTCTCCTTCTTGGTGCGCACGATGACGCAGCGAACGATGTCGCCCTTCTTCACCGAGCCACCCGGCGTGGCCTCCTGAACGGCGCCGATGACGACGTCGGCAAGGCCGGCGTAACGACGCTTGGAGCCACCAAGGACCTTGATGCACTTGACTCGCTTGGCGCCGGAGTTGTCGGCGACGGCGAGCATGGTCTCCATCTGAATCATGTTGGTGTTCCTCCGAACCTAGGCCCTCCCAGAGGTGCGCCCACTCGTGCGGCGCACATGGGATGGCGAGGGGTTTGCAAAAAACTTACTTGGCGCGCTCGACGATCTCCACGAGACGCCAACGCTTGGTCTTGGACATGGGACGGGTCTCCATAACGGTGACCTTGTCGCCCAGGCCGCACTCGTTGTTCTCGTCGTGAACGTGGAGCTTCTTCGAGATGGTCATCATCTTGCCGTACTTGGGGTGGTGCTTACGGTAGTCGATCTTCACCGTCACGGACTTGTTGCCGGAGATGGAGACGACGATACCGGTGCGAACCTTGCGCGCGTTCCTGTTTTCGGTCTCAGCCATTTCTTACCTCTCCTGCAATCTACTGCTGGGCAGCGGTCTTCTCCGCTGCGATCTCGCGGGCACGCTGCTCGGTGAGAATACGAGCGACGTCCTTCTTGACGTTCTTGACTCGAGCGGTGTTGTCGAGCTGGCTGGTGGCCATCTGGAAGCGGAGGTTGAAGAGCTCGGCGCGGCACTCCTCCAGCTTCTGGGTGAGCTCGGCGTCGGTGAGCTCCTTAATGTCCTTGTACTTCATTAGGCTTCCTCCCCGTCCTGCTGAACGGTGCGGGTGACGATCTTGGTCTTGATGGGCAGCTTGTGCTGAGCGAGACGCAGGGCCTCCTTGGCAACTTCCTCGGGCACGCCGTCGATCTCGAACATGATGCGGCCCGGCTTGACGACGGCCACCCACTCCTCGGGGTTGCCCTTGCCCTTACCCATGCGGGTGTCCTGGGGCTTCTTGGTGATGGGCTTGTCCGGGAAGATGGTGATCCAGACGCGGCCGCCACGCTTCATGCAGCGGGTCATGGCGATACGAGCAGCCTCGATCTGGCGGTTGGTGATCCAGTGGGCCTCGAGCGCCTGGATACCCCAGGTACCGAAATGCAGCTCGGTGTTGCCCTTGGCGTGGCCCTTCATGGAGCCGCGCTGAACCTTACGGTGAAGAACGCGCTTAGGAGCGAGCATTAACGGTTCCTCCTATCGTTACGACCACGGCGGGGACGCGAAGAGCCCTCGAGGGCCGGACGCGGGGTCGGCTGGCCGGGGAGCTTCTCGCCGAGGTAGATCCAGGTCTTGATGCCGCAGGCACCCATGGTGGTGCGGGCGGTGGCGGTGCCGTAGTCGATCACGGCACGCAGGGTGTGCAGGGGCACGCGACCCTCGCGGTACCACTCGCGACGGCCCATCTCGGCGCCGTTGAGGCGGCCGGAGCACTGGATACGGATACCCTTGGCGCCGGCCTTGCGGGCGGACTGGACGGCCTTGCGCATGGCGCGGCGGAAGGCGACGCGCTGCTCGAGCTGCTCAGCGATGGACTGGGCGACGAGGTTGGCGTCGAGCTCGGGGCGCTTGACCTCGACGACGTCGACGTTGACCTGGCCCTTGGCGACCTTGGCGACCTTCTCGAGCTCGGTGCGGAGGGCGTCGATGTCGGCGCCCTTCTTGCCGATGACAATGCCCGGGCGGGCGGTGTAGATGGTGACCTTGACCTTGTCGCCGGCGCGCTCGATATCGACGCGGGAGAGGGCGGCGTTGGCCAGGCGCTTGTTCAGGAACTCGCGGATGGCGAGGTCGTTGCCGAGGTTCTCGGCGTAGTTCTTATCGGCGTACCAGCGGGAACGCCACTCCTCGGTGATGCCGAGACGGAAGCCAGTAGGCTGAACCTTGTGACCCATGCTTTCCCTACGCCTCCTTTCGAGGAGCGACGACGACGGTGATGTGGCTCGTGCGCTTGTTGATGCGGGAAGCGGAGCCCTTGGCGCGAGGACGGATGCGCTTGAGCGTGGGGCCCTCGTCGACGTAAGCCAGCTTGACGTACAGGTCGTCAGCGCGCAGGCCGTTGTTGTTGACGGCGTTGGCGATGGCGGAGCGCAGGACCTTCTCGACGGGCTCGGAAGCGGCGCGAGTACTGAACTGCAGGACCTCGAGCGCCTTGGCGACGGGGAGGTTGCGGATCATGTCGATGACCATGCGGGTCTTGCGAGGGGCCATGCGCACGTACTTGGCGACGGCGCGGACCTCGACGCTGTTGGTGTTGTTTGCCATTTACTACTACTCCCCTACTTAACCTTGTGACCGCGGAAGGTGCGGGACGGGGCGAACTCGCCGAGCTTGTGACCGACCATGGACTCGGTGACGTACACCGGGACGTGCTTGCGGCCATCGTGGACGGCGATGGTGTGGCCGACCATCTCGGGGTAGATGGTAGAAGCGCGGGACCAGGTCTTGATGACGTCCTTGGTGCCGGCCTCGTTCTGAGCGGTGACACGCGCGAGGAGGCGAGTCTCCACGAACGGGCCCTTCTTGAGACTTCTGCTCATGTGTTCTTTCTCCTACTCGTGTAACTACTTGGTCTTGCGGCGACGGATGATCAGGCGGTTGCTGGCCTTCTTCGGGTCGCGCGTCTTGTAGCCCTTCGTCGGCTTGCCCCAGGGGGTGACGGAAGGACGGCCGGAGGTGTGGTTCTTGCCCTCGCCGCCGCCGTGCGGGTGGTCGACCGGGTTCATGACGGTACCACGGACGGTCGGGCGGACGCCCTTCCAGCGGTTGCGGCCGGCCTTGCCGATGACGATGTTGGCGTGCTCGGCGTTGCCCACGACGCCGATGGTGGCGCGGCAGGTGAGAAGGACGCGGCGAAGCTCGGAGGAGGGCATGCGGAGGACGGCGTAGCCGTTGTCCTTGCCCATGAGCTGGATCGAGGTGCCGGCGGAGCGGGCCATAGCGGCGCCCTTGCCAGGCTGGAACTCGACGTTGTGGATCAGGGTACCGACGGGGATCTCGGAGAGCGGCATGCAGTTGCCGGGCTTGATGTCGATGTCCTTGGTGCCGGAGATGACCACGTCGCCCACGTGGAGGCCCTCAGGGGCGATGATGTAGGCCTTGGCGCCGTCGACGTAGTGGAGAAGCGCGATGCGGGCGGAGCGGTTCGGATCGTACTCGATGGTAGCGACCTTGGCCGGCACGTCGTCCTTGCGGCGCTTGAAGTCGATGCGACGGTACTGACGCTTGTTGCCGCCGCCCTGGTGACGGACGGTGATGCGGCCGTTGTTGTTGCGGCCACCCTTGTGCGGCAGGGGCTCGAGAAGGGACTTCTCGGGCTTGTTCGTCGTGATCTCCTTGAAGTCGGAGACAGTCTGGAAACGCCTGCCGGCGCTCGTAGGCTTGAGGTGCTTAACTGCCATTTGGTTCTTTCCCTTCTATGTCCGTTGGCCGGCTCGCTCAGGGATTGGCGGGCCGACACCGGATTACCACGGTACCGCGCGTATCCATCATGCGCGGCATAAGAGCCCGGCCTCCCCGATCGGGAGGCGCGGGCAGAAAAACCGAGCTACTCGGCAGCCTGGGTGGCGAAGATCTCGATCGACTCACCGTCGGCAACGGTGACGATGGCCTTCTTCCAGGAGCGGGTCATGCCGGACTGATAGCGGACGCGCTTCATCTTGCCGCGGACGTTCATGGTGTTGACCTTGACCACGTGCACGTTGAAGATCTTCTCGACGGCGTCGGCGATCTCCTCCTTGCAGGCGGACTTGGCGACCTCGAACGTGTACTTGCCCTGCTCCATGAGATCGTAGGAACGCTCGGAGACGATCGGGCGGACGATGACGTCGTAGACGGAGTTCATTATGCGAGCACCTCCCCGAACTTCTTGGCCACATCGGCGGTAAGGACCAGAGCCTTGTTGTCGATGAGGAAGCGGCTGGTGGCCTCGACGTCAGCAATGATGGTGACGTTGGCGAGGTTGCGGAACGACAGGTAGGCGTTGATGGCCTCGTCGTTGACGACGACGGTCACGCGCTTGTCGTCGGTGATGCCGAGGGCGTGCAGAGCAGCCTTGGCCTTCTTGGTGGAGGGAGCGTCGAAGTCGAAGTTGTCGACGACGAAGAGCTCACCGTCGGCCAGCTTGCCGGAGAGCACGGAGCGCATGGCGAGCTTGACCATCTTGTTGTTGATCTTCTTGTTGTGGGTGCGGGGGGTCGGTCCGAAGACGACGCCGCCACCGCGCCACTGGGCCGCGCGGATGGAGCCCTGGCGAGCACGGCCGGTGCCCTTCTGACGGTAGGGCTTGCGGCCGCCGCCGGAGACCTCGTGGCGGTTCTTGACCTTGTGGGTGCCCTGGCGCAGGCAGGAATCCTGGCAGACCACGACCTGGTGGATGACGGGGATGTTCGGCTCGATGCCGTACACGGCGTCGGAGAGCTCGGTCTGCTCGACCTCAGCCCCCTCGACGTTCTTCACGGAAATCTTGGACATTGTGTCCTCCTAATAGACCTAAAGGTTTGCTTTCTCGGGGCCCTTAGGCCATGCGGACCTGGACGAGGCCGTTCTTGCCGCCGGGGACAGCGCCCTTGACGAGCATGAGGTTCTGCTCGGCGTCGACGCGGACGAGCTTGAGGTTGCGCACGGTGACGCGCTCGTTGCCCATGTGGCCGTACATGTGCAGGCCCTTGCGGACGCGCGCGGGGTAGGCGCACTGGCCGATGGAACCCGGCTTGCGCTGGTTGCGGCAGCCGTGGGTCATGGGGCCGCGGGAGAAGTTCCAGCGCTTGACGGTGCCCTGGAAGCCCTTGCCCTTGGAGGTGCCGGTGACGTCGACGGACTTGACGTCGGAGAAGTCAGCGACGGTGACGACGTCGCCGCAGTTGTGCTCCTCGCCGTTCTCGACGCGAACCTCGCGCAGGTACTTCATCGGCTCGACGCCGTGCTTGGCGAAGTGGCCGGCCATCGGCTTGTTCACGTGCTTGGCGGAGATGTCTCCGAAGCCGATCTGGACGGCGTCGTAGCCGTCGGTCGCCTTCGTCTTGACCTGCGAGACGGTGCAGGGGCCAGCCTGGATGACGGTCACGGGGACGACGTTGTCGTTCTCGTCCCAGACCTGGGTCATTCCGAGCTTGCGGCCAAGGATGGTGTTGACCATGCTCTTTCCTTACCTTCGGTGGTCATGGGACACGTGAGGCACCCTTTGCCCCAACCCCAGCGGACCACGTCCTTTACCTGCTGTTTTGCGTGGAGACACAGTCGTCCCCAAACTTCACAGCTTGTCTACTATACACGCGCGCGGGCGGGTTCACAATCTCTACGCAGAACTTTTTCGGGTATCTACCTGCGGCTCGAATTTCCCCGCAGCCGGGCGTATCCATCCCGCGCCGCGGCCGCCGCTCCTCTCCCCGAGTTCGGAAGGCTTCCAAACTTGGGAAGGCTTCCGAACTTTGGTTTACTTCTGTATATGCGCAGGTAGACGGCTTGTCGCTGCTGGCAAGACGGACGTTGGCAAGTTTGGAAGCCTTCCGAACTCGGGGAGAGGGGCAGCGACGGGAGGCGCAGCGGGGCTACGGTACTTCTTGCCACATAAACGCGGAGCCGGCGACGTCGCGAGCAGGTGGCGCCACAGAACCGCAGCTCGGGCGACGTGAATTCGGCTTCTCGCTACAGAACAGCGCCCCCGGCGACAGCTAAACGTCGCCGGGGGCGCTGTTCTGTGGCGAGAAGTGCGGCGCTTGTCGCCGAAGGCGCTGTTTTGTGGCTTGTCGCGACGACGACGCCCCTCTCCCAAGTTTGGCAGTCTTCCGAACTTGGGAGAGGGGGCGCTTTTACGCCAGGCGGTCGGAGCCGATGGCGCGGAGCTTCTCGTAGCGGCGGCGCTCGAGCTCGTCGGCGGGCAGGGCAAGAAGGTCCTCAAAGGCCGCGGAGACCTCGCGCATGAGGTCGCGCGCGAGCTCGTCGCGCGACAGCCCGGCGTCGTCGATCACGCCGTCCACGAGCCCGAGCTTCTGGAGCTCCGGGGCCGTGAGCGCGAGCGCAGCGGCGGCGCCCCCCGCGCGCTTGGGGTCCTTCCACAGGATCGACGCGCAGGCCTCGGGGCTCACCACCGAGAGCACCGAGCTCCCCAGCATGAGGAGCTTGTCGGCGACGCACAGCGCGAGCGCGCCGCCGCTGCCGCCCTCGCCCGTGACCACGCTCACGACGGGGACCTTGAGCCCGCTCATGGCAACGAGGTTGTGGGCGATGGCCTCCCCCTGCCCGCGCTCCTCGGCCCCGATGCCGCAGTAGGCGCCCGAGGTGTCGACCAGGCACAGGACGGGACGGCCGAACTTCTCGGCCTGTCGCATAAGGCGCAGCGCCTTGCGGTACCCCTCCGGGTGCGCCATGCCGAAATTGCGGCGCACCCGCTCCTTCGTCGTGGTGCCGCGCTCGATGGCGATCACCGTGAGCGGGCGGCCGTCTTTCCAGCCGATGCCGGCCACCACGGCCGCGTCGTCGCCGTACAGGCGGTCGCCGTGGAGCTCGACGAAGCCGTCGAGGCCGTGCTCGATGATCTCCGACGCGGTCGCGCGCTCGGCGGACCGCGTGAGCTTGACGATGTCGTAGGGGCTCTTCGCGGCCGCAGCCACAACCGCGGCCGCGCCCTTATCCTTGCCCTTGGCTTTTCCACCGCGCTTGGCGGCCGGCCGGCTCTCGCGCGCGCCCCCGAACCCATGGGGCGCGCCCTCGCCCGGGGCCTTTCCCGCATGAAGCGCGAGCAGCTCGGCCAGCGTCGCGGCCATGTCCGCGCGCGCCACGATCGCGTCGCAGAACCCGTGCTCCAGGATGAACTCCGAGCGCTGGAAACCAGCAGGGAGCTTCTTTCGGGCGGTCTGCTCGATCACGCGCGGCCCGGCGAAGGCCACGAGCGCGCCCGGCTCGGCGAGGGTGATGTCGCCCTCCATGGCGAAGCTCGCCGTGACGCCGCCCGTCGTGGGGTCGGTGAGCACGCAGACGTAGAGAAGTCCGGCCTCTGAATGGCGCCGAACGGCCGCCGATATCTTTGCCATCTGCATGAGTGAGGTCACGCCCTCCTGCATGCGCGCGCCGCCGGAGACCGTGAAGCCGACGACGGGCAGGCCGAGTTCGGCGGCCCTCTCGAACACGCGGCAGACCTTCTCGCCGACGACCGAGCCCATGGAACCCATCATGAAGTCCGCGTTCATGAAGAAGAGCGCGCACTCCCGGCCGCCGATGCGACCGCGGCCGCAGACCACGGCGTCGTTCTCGCCCGAGGACTCGCGCGCGGCCCCGAGCTTCTCCTTGTATCCCGGAAAGCCGAGGAAGTCGACGGCGCGCAGGCCGGCGTCCCATTCCTCGAAGCTCCCCGCGTCCACGGTCATGCGCATCCGCTGGCGCCCCGACACGCGCAGGTGCTTGCCGCAGCGCGGGCAGACCTCCAGGTTCGCCCGCAGGTCCTCCTCGTCGATGGCGCGCCGGCAGCCCGGGCACTTGACGAGCACGTGGCGCGCGGGGAACTCGGCGCAGACCTCGGTCATGGGGGCCTCGAGCGTGTTCAGCGCATGCGCGATCCTATCGCTCAGCATAGATGTGCTCCATCAAATCGGTGTGGTAGTTGCCGGACAGGAACTCCTCGTTGGAAAGAATCCGCAGCTGAAGGTCGCTGTTCTCCTCGACGCCCTCGATCACGAGCTCGCCCAGAGAGGAGCGCATCTTTCGGATGGCGCCGTCGCGCGTGGGCGCGCAGACGATGACCTTGGCGAGCATGGAGTCGTAGTACGGGGGCACGGAGGCGCCGGGGAAGAGCGCGGAGTCGAAGCGCACGCGGGGCCCTCCGGGCACGTGCAGCATCGTGACGGTGCCGCAGGAGGGAAGAAACTCCGGGGTCTCGGCGTTGATGCGGCACTCCATGGCGTGGTTCTTGACGGGGACGTCCTCCTGCGAGAAGGGCAGCGGCTGGCCGGCGGCCACGCGCAGCTGCCACTTGACGAGGTCGACGTCGGCCACGAACTCGGTGACCGGGTGCTCGACCTGCAGGCGGGTGTTCATCTCCATGAAGTAGAAGCTGCCGTCGTCCGAGTAGAGGAACTCGATCGTGCCCGCGCCCTCGTAGCCCACGGCGCGCGCCAGGTCGCGGGCGGCGCGGTGCATCCGCTCGCGGACGTCGTCGCGCCCCTCGAGGCACGGCGCCGGGCTCTCCTCGACGAGCTTCTGGTTCCGCCGCTGGACCGAGCACTCGCGCTCGCCCAGCGAGAAGACGCGCCCCTGCTTGTCGGCCATGATCTGCACCTCGACGTGGTGCGCCGGCGAGACGAACTTCTCCATGTAGCACTCGCCGTCTCCGAAGACCGCCTGCGCCTCGGAACGGGCCTCGGAGAAGGCCTTCGCGGCGTCCTCGACGCGCTCGACCTTGCGGATGCCCCGGCCGCCGCCGCCCGAGCGGGCCTTGATGAGGACGGGGCAGCCGATGCGCGCGGCCTCGCGCTCGGCTTCCTCGGGGCTCCGCAGCAGGTCGCAGCCGGGGACGACGGGGATCCCGGCCGCGCGGGCGGTGCGGCGGGCGGCGTCCTTATCGCCCATGCGGCTGATGACGTCGGCCGACGGGCCGACGAACGCCAGGCCGCACTTCTCGCACTCGCGCACGAAGCCGGCGTTCTCGGAGAAGAAGCCGTAGCCGGGGTGGATGGCCTTGGCGCCCGACTTGACGGCGCAGGTGAGAACGGCGTCCTCGTTGAGGTAGCTCTCCGCCAGGCGGGAGCCGCCGATGCAGTAGGCCTCGTCGGCCAGGCGTACATGGAGCGCCTCGGCGTCCGCCGGTGAGTAGACGGCCACGGTCCGCACGCCCATGTCCCGGCACGCGCGGATCACGCGGACGGCGACCTCGCCGCGGTTGGCCACCAGAATCTTGTCGAACATCCCAGCCTCCTATTTCCGTTGGTCGACCAGGGCAAACGACATGCTCGCCTTGCAGCAGGTCTCCCCGTCGACGCGCGCCTCGCCCTCGCAGAACCTGAAGGCCCCGCGAGAGCGGGTCAGGCGGCAGCGCATCTCGACGGTGTCGCCCGGGCGAACGGGGCGCTTGAAGCGGACCTTGTCCAGGCTCGTGTAGAGGGGCATCCCGCCGCGGGAGAGCTCGTCGGCAAAGAGGACGCAGCAGGCCTGGGCGAGCATCTCGCACTGGATAACGCCCGGGACCACGGGGTTTCCGGGGAAGTGCCCCTGGACGAAGTACTCGTCGCCCGTGATGGTCAGCCTGCCCACGGCCTCGCCGTCGACCAGCTCGGCCTCGTCGAGGAGCAGCATCGGCTCCCGGTGCGGCAGGATGTTCTTGATCTCTTCTTTGTTCACTGGGGCTCCTAGCCGATCGTCATCAAGCGGCCGCCGTACTCGACGAGCTCGCCGTCGGACGCGTCGATGGAGAGAACCTCGCCGTCCGCCTCGGCGGCGACCTCGTTCATGACCTTCATCGCCTCGATGATGCAGAGCGTCTCGCCCTTCTTGACCTTCGAGCCGACGCGGACGAAGGGTTCGGCGCCGGGCGCCGGGGCGGCGTAGTAGACGCCGACCATGGGGGCCTTGACCTCGTGGGCCTCGGGCTCCTGCGGGGCGGCGGCCTCCCCCGCCTCGGCCGAGGATGCGGGCGCTGCGGGCGCCGCCGGCGCGGCCGGGGGCGCGGGCGCCGCGGCGAGCGTCGCGATCGGCGCGGCCACGGCAGCGTCCGCCGCGACGACCTGCGGCACCACGACGGCGGGCACGGGCGCCTGCTCGACGGCGCGCTCGAGCTCGAAGGCGGAGCCGTCCGGCTCCTCGACGCGGACGCGCGTGAGGCCGCGGTCCTCCATGACGTCGGCTATCTGCGCGATCTTGTTCGAATCCATGCTCATGCCTCCCTGGCGGCGCGCAGCGCGACGCACGCGTTGTGCCCGCCGAAACCGAGGTTGGTCGAGAGCGCCCAGGTCAGCTCGCAGGCCACGGCCTCGTTGGGCGTGTAGTCCAGGTCGCACGCGGGGTCGGGCGCGCGGTAGTTGATAGTCGGGGGCACCACGCCGTCCGCGAGCGCGAGCGCGGACGCCATGACCTCGACGGCGCCGGTCGCCCCGATCATGTGGCCGGTCATGGACTTCGTCGAGCTCACGTGCGCCGCCCGCGCGGCCTTCTCGCCGAGCGCGCGCTTGAGCCCGAGCGTCTCGGACGAGTCGTTGAGCCTGGTCGAGGTCCCGTGGGCGTTGATGTAGAGGCCTTCCTTGGGACGGACCCCGCCCTCCTCCACGGCAAGACGGACGGCGCGCGCGATCCCCGCCGCATCCGGGTCGGGGCTCGTTATGTGGTGCGCGTCGTCGGTGTTGCCGTAGCCCACGACCTCGGCGTAGATCCTCGCCCCGCGCGCGACGGCGTGGTCCCAGCGCTCGAGCGCGAGGACGCAGCCGCCCTCGCCCATCACGAAGCCGTCACGGTCCGCGTCGAACGGCCGGCACGCCGTTGCCGGGTCCGGGTTCGTGGTCAGCGCCCGGCAGGCGGTAAAGCCCGAGATGACCTCCGGGAAGATGGCTGCCTCGGCGCCGCCGGCGAGAATCGCGTCGGCGTAGCCGTGCTTGACGGCGCGGAACGCCTCGCCGACCGCATGGGCCGAGGTGGCGCACGCGGTGACCACCGGCAGCGTCGGGCCCTTGGCGTTGTGCCGGATGGCGACGTTGCCCGCCGCCATGTTCGGGATCATCATGGCGACCAGGTAGGGAGAGGCGCGCCTCAGGCCTTTCTTCTCCATAAGGTGCACCTGCTCGGTGTAGGTCTCCACGCCGCCTATGCCGGAGCCGATGTAGACGCCCAGGCGCTCGGGGTCGACGGCGCCCTCCTCGCCCAGCCCGGAGTCGGCCATCGCCTCGTCGGCGGCCGCCATGGCGAACTGCACGCAGCGGTCGAGGTGCCTGGCCTCGCGGGCGCCGAAGTACGACTCGCCGTCGAACCCTTTAACCTCCGCCGCCACCTGGACCGCGAAGCCCTCCGCGTCGAACCGGCTGATCCGCCCGATGCCGCAACGGCCGGCGCGCATGGCCTCCCAGGTGTCGGGCGCCGTGTTCCCAAGCGGTGTGACGGCTCCGATGCCCGTGATCGCCACCCTGTGTTCCATCGTCTTCTCCAAACCGGGCCGGCTGGCGCCGGGCCCTCTCTACATCGCCATGCCGCCGTCGACGCGCACGACCTCGCCCGTCACGTACGCGGCGGCGTCGCTTACCAGGAAGCGGACCACGGCCGCCACCTCGGCGGGCTCCGCCAGGCGCCTCAGGGGAATCTGCCCCTCGTATCGCTCGACGGCCTCGCCGGGCAGCGCCGCCGTCATATCCGTCCGCACGAACCCCGGGGCGACCGCGTTCACGGTGACGCCGCGGCCCGCGAGCTCGCGGGCGACCGACTTGGTGAGGCCGACGAGGCCCGCCTTCGACGCGGCGTAGTTGGCCTGGCCGGCGTTGCCCATGAGCCCCACGACGGACGACATGTTCACGACGCGGCCTCCGCGCTGGCGCATGAGGGGCCGCGCCAGGGCGCGCGTCATGTTGAAGGCACCCACGAGGTTCACGCCGAGGACGCGCGAGAAGTCCTCGTCCTTCATGCGGGCAAGGGCCCCGTCGCGCGTGACGCCGGCGTTGTTCACCAGGGCCCAGACCGAGCCGAAGTCGGCAAGAATCGCGTCGACGGTAGCCTTGACCTGCTCAGCGTCCGAGACGTCGCAGCGGTAGGCGCGCGCCGTGGCGCCGAGCGACTCGCAGGCGGCGACGGCCTCGGCCGCGGCGTCATCGTTGCCCGCGTAGACGAGCGCGACATCGAAGCCGTCGGCGGAAAGTCCTTCCGCAACGGCGCGGCCGATGCCGCGGGAGGCGCCGGTCACGAGCGCGACGCGGCGAGCGGCGTCCCGCGCGATCGCCGGCTCCTTACCTGCCATTCGAGGATCCTTTCCCGCCCAGCAGCTCATCGGCCACCGCATCGAGCTCCTCGGGGGTCTCGACGTGGTAGGTCCTCGCGTCGCCGAGCGTCCTGCGTACGAGGCCAGACAGCGTGGTTCCGGGGCCGAGCTCCACGAAAGCGTCCGCGCCCGCGGCCTCCATCGCGCGGAGCGTCTCCACCCATCGGACAGGGCTGGCCACCTGCCCGGAAAGAAGCGCGGCCGAGGCCTCGGGGTCCGCCGGGTACGGGCACGCCGTGCTGTTGGCGTACACGGGGACGCGCGTCTCCCGCGGCAGGCAGCCCTGCCTCATGAAGGCCTTAAGCCCGCTGGCCGCAGGCTCCATGTACGGGCTGTGGAACGCGCCCGACACCGTGATCGGCATCGAGCGCCCGCCCGCGCTTCTCACCAGCTCGTCGAGCTTCTCGCACGCGGCGGGCGACCCCGCGACCGCGGTCTGCATCGGGCTGTTGTAGTTCACCGGCCAGCAGTCTCCGCCGGTTGCCGCCGCGGCCTCGCGGGCAAGCTCCTCGACCTGCGCTGCATCGAGCTTGACGACGGCGCGCATGGCGCCCGGCCGGGCTGACGCGGCCTCCGCCATGAGCTCGGCCCGGCGGCACACGAGGCCGAACCCCGCTTGGTCGCCGAACGCGCCCGCGAAGGTCAAGGCCGCGACCTCGCCGAGCGAGAAGCCCGCCGCCATGTCGGGCTCGACGCCCCGCTCCTGGAGCGCACGCGCGCACGCCAGGTCGACGGCGAACACGCACGGCTGGGTGTTCGCCGTGAGGGAGAGCTCCTCCTTGGTGGCCGCCCGGCACTGGTCGAAGGTCCGGGGGCGCAGGGAATCGGCGACCTCGAAGACGGCGCGGGCCGTAGGCGACGCCGCCGCCAGGGCGACGCCCATGCCGGGGTGCTGGGCGCCCTGCCCCGCGAAGAGAAACGCTACCTTACCCATGCGCTCCCCTCCGAAAGGACCCGCTCGGCGCCGTCGACAAGGTCGTCGACGATCTCCGCCGCGCTCTGCCGCCGGCTCACCATGCCCGCGACCTGCCCGCAAAGAAACGACCCGTTCTTGACGTCGCCGTCCTTCGCCGCGCGGCGCAGGGCGCCGGTGCCGAACTCCGCGAGCTCCTCCGGGGTGGCGCCCGCGGCCTCGAGCCTTGCGTACTCGTTGGTAAAGCGGGTCTTGAGCGCCCTGACCGGGTGCCCCGTAGAGCGGCCCGTCGCGCGGGTCGATATATCCTTCGCGCTTATCACCAGCTCTTTGTAGGCGTCCGACACGGTGCACTCGTCCGCCACGAGGAAGCGCGTGCCGACCTGGACGCCCTGGGCGCGCAGCATGAGCGCGGCCGCCACGCCCCGCCCGTCCGCGATGCCGCCGGCCGCCACGACCGGAATGTCCACGGCATCGACGACCTGCGGGACGAGCGCCATCGTGGTGAGCTCGCCGATGTGGCCGCCCGACTCGGTGCCCTCGGCCACGACCGCCGCCGCGCCCGCTCGCGCCACGAGCTTTGCCAGCGCCACCGAGGCAACCACCGGCACGACCTTGACGCCCGCCTCGATCCATGCGCGCATGTACTTGCGCGGGTTCCCCGCGCCGGTGACGACCACCGGGACCTTCTCGTCTGCCACGACCTGGGCGACCTCGTCGGCAAACGGGCTCATGAGCATAACGTTCACGCCGAACGGCTTGTCTGTGCGGGCGCGCAGCTCGTGGATCTGGCCCCGGAGCCATTCCGGGCCCGCGTTCATGGCGGCGATGATCCCGAGGCCGCCCGCCTCGGAAACGGCCGCGGCCAGGGACGCGTCGGCGATCCAAGCCATGCCGCCTTGGAAGACGGGCTTCTCGATTCCCAGGGTGTCGCAAAGCGGAGTCCTCAGCATGGCTACTTCTCCAGCTGCTCCTCGACCAGGTCGACGAACTCGCCGACGGTCGAGGGGGCCGCGTCCTGGGAGATCTGGATATCGAACTCGTCCTCGCAAGCGACGACGACCTCGACCGTCGCCAAGCTGTCGAGGCCGAGGTCCGACATCGTGGTCTCGCGCGCGAGAGCGACGTCGCCGGCCCCGGCGTTGTCGCGGATGATGTCGCACACGCGGTCGAACGTGGTCTTCTTGTCCATGATGAATCTCCTTTGTTCTCCTCTGCCGGCACGGTTCGGCCGGCCCTTCGCGCGGACGGCTCCGCGCGCTCTTCTATGCGTCCCGCCCCCTACCAGCGAAGCAGGCATGCGCCGATGTCGAGGCCGGCTCCGAAACCGACCATGGCGATAAGGTCGCCGGGCCTGAGTTTTCCCGCGCGCGCGAGCCGGTCGAGGGCGAGGGGGATGCAGGCGCTCGAGATGTTTCCGGTCTCGCGGAGGGTGCGCGCGACGCGGGCGTCCTCGATGCCGAGCCGCTTGACCGCCGCCGCAAGGATCCTCTCGTTGGCCTGGTGGAAGACGAAGTGGTCGATGTCGCCGATCCCCACGCCCGCCTCGGACGCCAGGGCCTCGACCTCGTCGCAAATCGCGGCGACGCCGAAACGAAACACCCGGCGGCCATCCATCCTGAGCACGCTTGCCGGGCGGGTCCCGACGAGGAACGGCGACGTTCCGGCCATGCCGGCGACCTCGAGGGTGCCGACCTCGGGCGTCGTCGAGAAGCGCATGGCCAGGGGGTTCTTCTCGGCACAAGGCCCCAGGACCGCCGCCGCGGCGCCGTCGCCGAACAACACGCAGGTGGATCGGTCGGCCCAGTCGAGGACGCGGCTCATCTGCTCGCACGCAACGATAAGCACGTGCTGCGCGCGGCCGCGGGCGATATAGCCGTCGGCGACGTCGAGCGCGAGCACGAACCCCGCGCAGGCGGCCGAGACGTCGAACGCCGCGCATCGGATGCCGAGCCTCTGGGCGACCGCGCAGGCCTCGGCGGGCATGAGGTGATCGGCCGTGGACGTCGCGCAGATCACGAGGTCGACCTGCGCGGCGGCGACGCTCGCGGCCTCAAGCGCACGGGATGCCGCAGCTTCGGCCAAGTCGTCGAGCGTCTCGTCGGCGCACACACGGCGCTCCTTGATGCCCGTGCGGCTGAAGATCCATTCGTCCGAGGTGTCGAGAAACGCGGATAGCTCGTCGTTCGTCACCACGCGCCCGGGCAACGCGGAGCCTGTGCCGAGAATCCTGAAAGTCATGGTGTAAACGCGCTCCTACCGGTTCGTGATGTTGACTGGTCAACCTCTGAAGAGGAGAATACTGCAAGCGCGTTAGTTGTTGATTCATCAACTTCTGAAAGCGCGAATCGCCACGTTTGCTTCACACAACCGAACCGGGAGGATCGAGCCAAGATGCGAGCGGTAGAAATCGTCGAGGTAACAGGCTCCACGAACGACGACCTGCTCAAAGCAGGTAAAGAAGGGGCGCCGCACGGATATGCCCTGGCGGCCCGGCGCCAGACGGCGGGAAGAGGGAGGCGCGGCCACACCTGGGACTCGAGCGAGGGCAACCTGCTGCTCTCAATCGTCTTGAGGCCCAAGGTGAGCCCCGCCGACCTTTGCGGACTGGCGGCTGTTTGTGGGTTGGCGGCACTCGAGAGCCTTGAGGGGCGAGGTTTGGCGGAAGGTGTCCAGCTCAAGTGGCCGAACGACCTCTACGCCAGGGGGAAGAAGCTCGGGGGGATTCTCATCGAGGCGGCCAAGGATCGCGACGGCGCCTATTTCGCGGTCGCCGGCATCGGCATCAACGTCGCCTATGCGCCGCCGACCGTCCCGGACGCGGGGCTGCCGGCCGTGAGCCTTGGCGATCTGAACGGCACGGTGCCGGAGCTTGAGCCGCTTATCGCCGACATTCACGCGGCGACGGTCAAGAAGTGCGACGAATGGGCCTCAGAGCTCGCGCGACCACAAGCGCACGGGCCTCTTTCCCCGTTGATCAAGCAGTACCAGGAGCGTCTGGCATGGATTGGAGAGGAGGTGGCAGCGCTCTCCCCCGACGGCGCGGAGCTCGCGCGGGGTGAATTCATGGCCGTCGACGATTACGGCCGCGCCGTGCTGGGGACCGAAGACGGCACGGCCAGCTTCTCCTTCGAAACAGCCTCCCTCAGGCCCCTCTAACCCCCGCCCGCATAAAGTTCGGAAGGCTTCCAAACTTTGGAAGCCTTCCGAACTCTAGTTTACTTCTCTATATCCGCAGGTAGACGGCTTGGTGTTTCTGGCAAGAAGCGCCCGCTCAAGTTTGGAAGCCTTCCGAACTTTGGAAAGAAGGGCTTAGACGCGCTACAAAGAAGCGCCCGCCGGCAGTTAGCCAGCGGGCGCTTGTTGCTACGTCATTCGACGCTCTGAAGGCTTAAGCCTAGAGCTTGATCTCGATGTCGACGCCAGCGGGGAGGTCGAGGCGCATGAGCGAGTCGACGGTGCTGGAAGAGGGATCGAGGATGTCGATGAGGCGCTTGTGGGTGCGCATCTCGAACTCGTCGCGGGAGTCCTTGTCCTTGTGCGGCGAGCGGATGACGCAGTAGAGGTTGCGCTCGGTCGGCAGGGGGATGGGGCCGGACACCTTGGCGCCGGTCTTCTGGGCGGTGTCGACGATGAGCTTGGCGGACTGATCAACGACCTCGTGGTCATAGCCCTTGAGGCGGATCCTGATCTTCTGGCTGGACACTGTGGTACCTCCGTAAATGAGCTATCGCTCGGGTCGTTTAGTTGGTGCCGTTCTTGGCGACGATCTCGTCGCGGACGGCCTTGGGGACGGGCTCGTAGGAGTCGAACTGCATGGTGTAGCTCGCGCGGCCCTGAGTCTGCGAACGGAGGTCGGTGGCGTAGCCGAACATCTCGCCCAGGGGCACCTTGGCGCGGATCACCTTGGTGTCGCGACGATCCTCCATGCCCTCGATCTTGCCGCGGCGGCCAGAGAGGTTGCCCATGACGTCGCCCATGTACTGCTCCGGGGTCTCGACCTCAACGGCCTCGACGGGCTCGAGCAGGATCGGGTCGGACTTCTTGAGGGCGTCCTTGATGGCCATGGAGCCGGCGATCTTGAAGGCGGCCTCGGAGGAGTCGACCTCGTGGTAGGAGCCGTCAATCAGCTTGACCTTGATGTCGACGACCGGGTAGCCGGCGATGACGCCGGTCTCGAGCGCCTCCTGGATGCCCTTGTCGATGGAGGGGATGTACTCCTTCGGGATGACGCCACCGACGATGGCGTTCTCGAACTCGTAGCCCTTGCCCTCCTCGTTCGGCTCCATGTCGATGACGGCGTGGCCGTACTGGCCGCGGCCGCCGGACTGGCGGACGAACTTGCCCTCGGCGTGAGCGACGGCCTTGCCGGCGGTCTCGCGGTAGGCGACCTGGGGCTTACCCACGTTGCAGTCGACCTTGAACTCGCGGCGCAGGCGGTCGACGATGATCTCGAGGTGCAGCTCACCCATGCCGGCGATGATGGTCTGGCCGGTCTCGTGGTCGGTGTGCACCTGGAAGGTCGGGTCCTCCTCGGCGAGCTTGGCGAGGCCCACGGACATCTTGTCCTGCTCGGCCTTGGTCTTCGGCTCGACGGCGACGTCGATGACGGGGTCGGCGAACTGGATGGACTCGAGGATGATCGGGTTCTTCTCGTCGCAGAGGGTGTCGCCGGTGGTGGTGTTCTTGAAGCCGACGCAGGCGACGATGTCGCCGGCGGAGCAGGCCTCACGGTCAACGCGGTCGTTGGCGTTCATCTCGAGGATGCGGCCGAGGCGCTCGCGGTTGTCCTTGGTGACGTTGTAGACGTAGGAGCCCGCCTCGGCGTGACCGGAGTACACGCGGATATAGGTGAGCTTGCCGACGAAGGGGTCGGTCATGATCTTGAACGCCAGGGCGGAGAAGGGCTCCTTCACGTCGGCGTGACGGACGTCGGCCTCGCCCTTGGGGGTGGTGCCGTCGATCTCGGTGACGTCGAGCGGGGAAGGCAGGTAGTCGACGACGGCGTCGAGAAGCTCCTGGATGCCCTTGTTCTTGTAGGCGGAGCCGACGAAGACGGGGTTGATGCCGCCCTCGAGCACGCCCTTGCGGATGGCGGCCTTCAGGACGTCGACGGGGATCTCGGCCTCCTCGAGGACGGCCTCCATGATCTCGTCGGAGAAGTTGGAGGCGGCGTCGAGAAGCTCATCGCGCTTGGCCTGGGCCTCGTCGGCGAACTCGGCGGGGATCTCGTCCATGGCCTCGGGGTAGATCATGCCCTTGGAGTCTTCCTTGAAGTCCCAAGCGGTCATGGTCACGAGGTCGATGATGCCCCAGAAGTTGGCCTCGGAGCCCATGGGCAGCTGAGCCGCCACGGCGGGAGCGGAGAGGCGCTCCTTCATGGTCTCGATGGCGTGGTCGAAGTCGGAGCCGACGCGGTCGAACTTGTTGATGAAGGCGATGCGGGGCACGTTGTACTTCGTGGCCTGGCGCCAAACGGTCTCGGACTGCGGCTGGACACCGGCGACGGCGTCGAAGACGGCAACAGCGCCGTCGAGGACGCGCAGGCAGCGCTCGACCTCAGCGGTGAAGTCGACGTGGCCCGGGGTGTCGATGATCTGGATGACGTGGTCCTTCCAGAAGCAGGTGGTAGCCGCGGAGGTGATGGTAACGCCGCGCTCCTGCTCCTGAACCATCCAGTCCATGGTGGCGGCGCCGTCGTGGACCTCGCCGATCTTGTGGTTCTTGCCCGTGTAGTAAAGGATGCGCTCGGTCGTGGTCGTCTTACCGGCGTCGATGTGGGCCATGATGCCGATGTTACGAAGCTTGTCGAGCTGATACTTAGCCTTAGCCATAGTGGTTTATCCCCTCGGACTAGAAGCGGTAGTGAGAGAACGCGCGGTTGGCCTCGGCCATCTTGAAGAGGTCCTCGCGCTTCTTCACGGACGCGCCCACGCCGTTGGAGGCGTCGAGGATCTCGTTCGCAAGGCGCTCAGCCATGGAGTTCTCCTTGCGGGCACGGGAGAAGTTGACCATCCATCGGATGGCGAGGGTGGTGGCGCGACGGGAGTTGACCTCCATCGGCACCTGGTAGGTGGCGCCGCCGACGCGCTTCGGCTTGACCTCGAGGGTCGGGCGGATGTTGTCCATGGCCTTCTTGAAGACGGCCAGGGGATCCTCGCCGGACTTCTCGGCGACGATGTTGAAGGCACCGTAGACGATGCGCTCGGCGGTGGCCTTCTTGCCGTCAAGAAGGACCTTGTTGATGAGCTGGGTCACGAGACGGTTGTTATAGACGGCGTCAGGCTGGACCTCACGACGGTTAGCTGCTGCACGACGCGGCATGTGAATCTCCTTAGTTGCTTAAAGCGGTGTTTGCTGAGAAAAGCGACTTACTTCGGGCGCTTGGTGCCGTAGCGGGAACGGGCCTTCTGGCGGTTCTGGACGGCAGCGCAGTCGTAAGCGCCGCGGACGATCTTGTAGCGCACACCAGGGAGGTCGCGGACGCGGCCGCCGCGGATCAGGACGATGGAGTGCTCCTGGAGGTTGTGGCCCTCGCCGGGGATGTAAGCGGTGACCTCGATGCCGTTGACAAGACGGACACGGGCGACCTTACGAAGAGCGGAGTTCGGCTTCTTCGGGGTGGTGGTGAAGACGCGGGTGCAGACGCCGCGCTTCTGGGGGTTGTGCTGCAGGGCTGCGTTCTTGGACTTGGCCTTGACGCTCACGCGACCGTTGCGAACGAGCTGGTTGATAGTAGGCAAAGTTCTCTCCTTCTTATACCTATCGACGTGCTGATTTACGATATTCATGGGCTGCGCAGCACCGCCGCCCCGGATTGACGCGACGTTGAACTTTACGCCTGGTGTTCGGCTGTTGTCAAAACGCCACGGAGCCGGGCGTATCCATTTCACCGGCTCTCCACTTTCGCGGGGACGCGCTTCTCGCCGCGCTTCTTGCCCGCTTTGGGGACCTGAAACAACTGGCGGGATTCTCACAGCCGTTACGGCCCGATTTTCGGCCCCAAACGGCTATCAGAATCCCGTCAGATTTTTCAGTTTGCCAAGAAGCCCTCGGGCCGTCATGGCATCGGAGGCGTCGAACACCGCGGTTGGCCCGATTTACCCCACTTTATGACATGACGTAGCTGCGCATTTGCCGCACGCTGGCCCCAGTCGACTGAAGTGGAGGCCCGACGCATGAGGACGATCGTCAACTTCTGTAAGGCGCTGATGCGCGACCCGTTGCTCTGGGGAGCCTGCGCCCTTCTTATCGTTGGTGCGCTCATACCCGCGCTCGTGCCCTCGGGGGCCTACGGGATGGCCGACCTGCGCTCTGAGATCGAGCAGCAGCACGCTTCCCTTGTCCAATACCTTGGTGACGGGAGCTTCGACACCGCCCCGGACGATATGCGCGCGTTGCTGCAAGCCCGCAACGATCGCATGGAAGAAGCCCTGTCGGCGACGGACTGCCGCTCTTTCTACAAAGCCGCGGCCGAGCTTGCCCAGCTGAGCGTAGAGATGATCCAGAGGGACTACCTGAGCTACGACAAGCTGATGGCGGAAGCGGACTACGAGTACTCCCAGGCGCTGGCGGACTACGGGGAGGCGACGCCCGCGAGCAGCACATCGGAGCTCACGCTCTTCGAGGGCGCCACGGTCTCGGTCGCGTGCCTCCCCAGCGTCGCCTGGTTCCTCCCCGTGCTCGTCCTGGCGGCGCGCGCCCTGACGATGTCGCGGGAGCGTCACCTCTTCGAGGCCCCCACGCAATCCGCGGGCAGGCGGGCCGTGCTCGTCTTCGCCCCGATGGCCGCGGGCGCCGCGGCCATCCCGCCCGCTGTCATCGCCCCGGCCCTGGCGCTCTTCGGCATAAGAAACGGCGTCGGGGGAGCGGGCCAGCCGATCACCTATGTCGTCGGCGGTGACGTCAAGGTGACCACCACGGGCGCCGCGCTCGGGCTCACGCCGCTCTTCATCGTGCTGAGCGGCCTGTTCCTCGCCGCGCTCGCCGCCCTGCTCTTCCGGCTCACCGCCCGGCCCGCCGTCGGCGTCGCGGGCGCCGCGCTCGTGGCGGCGCTGCCGATGTTCCCCGGCTACTTCGACGCCTCCGGCCCCCTCGCCGGCATCGTCGCGTTCCTCCCCTCCACGTACTGCGCGCCGGCGTCCTTCGTCCCGTCTGCCGGGTTCACCGCGTACCTCGTGATGCAGTGCCAGGCGGACATCGACCCCGCCGCGGGGGCCGCGGGTCTCCTGGCGGGCACGGCTCTCCCTGTCGCCGCCTCGGCCTTTGTAGACAAGCTCGCACTCCCACGGCTCGCGCCCCGTCGCAGAAAGGCGGACCCATGCTAACGATGTCAGGCGCCTCCGTCGGCTACCCCGGGCACACCGTGGCCGCGGGCCTTAACCTCAGCGTCCGCGCCGGCGAGGTCATCGCCCTCGTCGCTCCGAACGGACAGGGGAAGACGACCCTGCTCATGGCCCTGGCCGGACGCCCCCAGACACTGCAGTGCGGCACTGTGGAGGTAGACGGCGTGCCCTCGGGGCGCTTCGCCGAGTTCTCGCGGCGCGTCTGGTACGCCTCGAGCGAGGCGTCGCTCCTCGAGCCGCAGATGACGCTTCGCTTCCATCTGGAGACCATCCGGGAACTCTGGGGGTCCGACGCCGAGCCGGACGACCTCACGGCCCGCACGGGCAGCTCGGAGCTTCTCGACCTGCGGATCGCGAAGATGTCGCAGGGGATGCGTCAGGCCGCGACCATAACCTGCGCGCTCGCGACCGGCGCGGACTACCTGCTCTTCGACGAGCCGCTCAACGGGCTCGACCCCCTGCGCGCCCGCGAGATGCTCGGGCTCTTCTCGGACCTCGCCGCCGAGGGGCGCGCGATCCTGGTCTCGTCACACATCTTCAACGAGCTCGAGGACATCGCCGACCGGCTCTTGCTGCTCACGCCAAACGGACTCGAGTCGAGGCCCACGGGCCTCGACTGGCGCCAGCTGTTCCTGGAGACCTATGGAAAGGAGGGTGGCCATCTACCAGGAATCGCGCCGCCAAAGAATAAGCCGAAGGCAAAGCATTTGAGGACTCATAACTAAGTTTGTTAAGAAGCTCGTGCTCGTTGCCGCCGTCGCCCGAGCCGTCATGAGAGCCGAGGCCGGCAACGCCCTTTCAAAGGTCCCGGCGCGAGGAAGAAGGAGCGCCGTCCCCGGCAACTAAGCTCATAACGCGCTCGATCAGCTCGGCCTGCGAATGGACGCCCATCTTCCTGTAGACGGCCTTCTTCTGGGTCGCGACGGTGCTTCTCGACAGCAGGAGCTTGTCGGCTATCTGGGGCACCGTCATCCCCTGAGCAAGAAGATCGCACACGATGCGCTCGGCTTCGGTCAGGCCGACCGCCGCGAGCGCCTCTTCCTTCCCCGGAGCAGCGCCGCCGGCGCGCTTCCCCCAATCGCGCACGCGCCCGGCAGACACGCGGGCGCGTGCGCACAGCGCTGCCGCCAGGAGCAGGCGAACGACAGCCAGACCGCCCGTCAGCTCCGTAGGCAGGGCAAGGAGGGAGACGTGGCCCAGCAGGCAGCCAACAAGATAGCAGCCCAATAAAGCCTCTCTCCCCTTATACGACGCAGCAAGGACCGCCGCCGCGGCGGTCAGCACAGCCGCGGCGGCTATGCTCCCTAGATCGCCGCCGAGAATGGAGAGCGTCTCGCCCCCTCGCAGGCCGAAGACCCCGGCAGCGACCGCCGAGGCCATGCAGGAGATCGGCAAGTAACCGCATTCCCCTTGCCGTGCCGGCGAGAACCCTAGCGCGGCGCACGCGCCGAAGGAGGACGCCGCGCCCGCCGCAAGTACAAATGCCCAGGTAAAGTCGTTGCCTGCAACCGCGGCTGGATACTGCAGCTGCGCCACCATCACATCTGAGGCCAGGGCCGCAAGCAGCGCCAGGCAAATCGCGCCGCGTCGAGCGCCCATTGGCGTCCAGCCCATGAGCCGCGCGCCGGCCGCCCCCGCAAGCATCCCGAGGGCAACGAGGGGCCTCATGTTATCCAGCCCCGTTCTCATCGCGGCCGCGCTCCCCGTCCTCAGGCCAAGCTGGAACGCGAAGAACAGCAGCGCCGCTGCCGGCGCCAGCGCCCAAACCGGTATCGCCCGGCAACCCGGCCCCGCATACGCACCGGCGCCCGAGGCGTCGGAGACCAGTTTTGCGCGCAGCTCGCCCGCTCCGCGAACACCAGCCTTATCGAAGACGCGCCTTCTGTACGTGGCGACCGTTCCCGCGGAAACACCGAGCTCAGCCGCGGTCTGCTTGACCGTCGCCCCTTGGAGCAAGAAGCAGGCGACATCGGCCTCGCGAGACGAGAGCCCCAGGTATGCGACCGCCTGTCGTGCAAGCCCCTCCGCAGCGTCCTTCTCGTCGCGGCATGACTCGGCGCGGCGCGGCGCCCCCAAGAGCTCGGACGCCCAGGACAGCACGCACAGCGCCACCAGAAGCCACGCAATGGTGGGCCGGGGGCCTACCTGGTCCGCGGACGAATATAGGGACACCCCACGACAACTGCCCGCGCACAGAAACACGCCGCCGAGCACTGCCCCCGACACCCCACCGATAAGCGCCTCTTCGCTCGATGCCCTGTCCTCACGGGACAAGCGCCCCACGCACGAGGCGATCAGGACCGACACCGCCGTCAAAGCCGGCAAGGCATATCCCCACGCGCGCCCCCGGCCGGTTAAGGCGAACAACGCGAGCGCACCGAGGGCGACGGCCAGAATAAGCGCGCCTATTCCCGTGCGAACATCGCGCTGCCGCAGCCACGCCGCCGCAAAGACCACGGCGAGGCCGGCCAAGAGGACCAAGACGGGCAGCACAGCACTGAGGCAGGCTGGAAGGGGCGCCATGGCCTCCGCGTCGTCGCCGCTGCGCAAGCCAAAGCCGAAGACGATTACCAGAGGCAAGAGCAGAGACGCGCCGCACATGCGCAGACATGAGCCGGCCGAGGGCGCTTTCTGCTTCGGGGCCTGCGCAAGAATCGCAGAGGCCGACGCGAAGGACCCGACCGTAAACGAGGCTATCCAGGCCACGCCTTTGACGACCGTCGGCAGCAAAGCCCCAACAGCGGCAACGGCAAGAAGCCCCAGCGCAAGCGCCTCCAGGGTAAGGACGGTTCGTTCGGCAAAAACAGGGTCGCCCCTGAGCGACCGGGCGACCGCCAGGGCGATCCCCGCGGCGATGGCCGGGCAGGCAATAAGGCACGGGAAGTAGTCGAGCATCGTCGCCGCGACGACCCATAGGCACAGGGCGGCGGCTGCGCAAAGCTCCTTCTTGCCTCCCATGCGCCCCTCCCATTGACGTTTCGAGCCAACGCTGGCTCGAGGTGGTGTCTGGCTCGAGGTGGCGCCACCTCGAAGCAATTCTCTTCGAGGTGGCGCGAAAACGCAAAGAAAATCGCCCGAGGTGGTGCTTGGAACACCACCTCGGGCGAAACGCCACCTCGAAAGAATTCGCACCAGGTCAGCAGGCCGCCGCCTCGCGTCAGCAGGCCTCGATCTCGGTGAGCTCGACCTGGTCGCCGGTGAGAAGCACCGTGTCCTCGCTGCCGCAGTGCGGGCAGGTTCGCCCGTGCTCAACGGTGCCGTACGTCTTGCCGCACGCGTTGCACACGGTGACGGCCGGCGCCTCCTCGACCTCGAGAACCGAGCCGCGGATCAGGTCGTTCTTCTCGGCCGTCCAGCGCCAGCAGTCCACCAGGTAGTCGGGCACGACACCCGAGACCTCGCCGAGCGTGAGCTTGACGCGGCTTACGGAGGTGAGGGAGTTCTGCTCCCCCACCTCCTCGACCATCTTGACGATGTGGAAAACGATTCCGAGCTCGTGCACGCGCGTCCCCTACTTCTGCTTGCCGGGCTTGTTCTTATTGCCATGGAGTAGCAGCTTGATGCCGCGCTTGGCCGCGTGCGGGAGGATCGCGCCCATCTTCTTCTCGGACGCGACCATCGTGGAGCACGCCGGGTTGTCGCGCTCCAGGTGGATGGCGTCGAACTCGCAGCGCGTGGTGCACAGGCCGCAGCCGATGCAGCGGTTGGCGTCGACGATGCTCGCGCCGCACTTGAGGCAGCGGGCGCACTCGGTCTTGACCTGCTCCTCGGTGAAGGTGTGGCGCGTGTCGGTCCAGTCGTGCAGAATCGTCTTGACGTGGTCGACCTTGGGCTGCTGGCGGCCGGCGTGGTCGTAGCCGTTGGGGTCGACCATGATGTCGGCCTTGTTCAGCTCCACATAGTGCAGCTGGTTGCGGCCGATGGTGAGCGAGCCCTTCTGCACGTAGCGGTGGATGGAGGTCGCGGCCTCGTGACCGGCGGCGATGGCGTCGATCACGAACTTGGGGCCGGTGTAGACGTCGCCGCCGACGAAGATGTCGGGCTCGGCGGTCTGATAGGTCTTGGGGTCGGCGACGGCGCCGTTGCCGCGGCCGAGCTCGACCTTGGAGCCGGCAAGAAGCTCGCCCCACTCGATGCTCTGGCCGATGGAGAGAATCACGTTGTCGCAGGCGACGGTCACGGTGTCGGCCTCGTCGTAGACGGGGGCGAAGCGGTGGTTCTCGTCATAGGCGCTCGTGCAGCGCTTGAACGTGACGCCGGTCACGTGGCCGTCCTCGCCGACCTCGATCTTCGCGGGGCCCCAGCCGTTCTTGATGGCGACGCCCTCCTCGGTGGCCTCGTCGATCTCCTCGGGCAGGGCCGGCATCTCGTCGAGCTGCTCCAGGCAGTACATGGAGACCTCGGGCGAGCCGCAGCGGACGCTCACGCGCGCGGCGTCGATGGCCACGTTGCCGCCGCCGATGACGACCGTGGTGCCCTTGGCCTCGTGGTCGGGGTCGTCCAGCGCGGCGCGCAGGAAGTCGACGGCCGTGAGCACGCCCTCGGCGTCCTCGCCCGGCACGCCCGCGCGGCGGCCGCCCTGGCAGCCGATGGCCACGTAGAAGGCAACGAAGCCCTGCTCGCGCAGCTCGGCGAGCGTCACGTCGCGGCCCACCTCGACGCCGCAGCGGATCTCGACGCCCATCTGGCGCAGGACGTCGATCTCGGCCGCGACGACGTCCTTGGCCAGCTTGTAGGCCGGGATGCCGTAGGTCATCATGCCGCCGGGCAGCGGGTTCTTCTCGAAGACCACGGGGTTGTAGCCCTTGTCCGCCAGGCAGTAGGCGCAGGAGAGGCCCGCAGGGCCGGCGCCGATGATGGCGACCTTCTGCTTGAAGCGGCCGCGCATGGAGGGGATAGTCGGCACCGGGACGTAGCGGGTCTCGGCGTCGAGGTCCTTCTCGGCGATGAACTTCTTGACCTCGTCGATTGCCACGGCCTCGTCGACGGTGCCGCGCGTGCAGGCCTCCTCGCAACGGCGGTTGCAGACGCGCCCGCACACGGCCGGGAAGGGGTTCGCGCGCTTGATCAGGCCGAGCGCCTCGGTGTAGCGGCCCTGGGCGGCCATGCGCAGGTAGCCCTGGACGGGGACGTGCGCCGGGCAGGCCACCTTACAGGGCGCGGTGCCGGTCTCGTGGCACTCGATGCGGTTGTGGTCCTTGTAGTCCCAGTCCCAGTCATCCTCGCCCCAGTGGTTGTCGTCGGGCAGGGGCTGGATGGGGTACTCCACCTTGCCGTTCTTCGTGCAGAGCTTCTGGCCGAGCTTGGGCGCGCCGGCCGGGCAGACCTCCACGCAGGCACCGCAGGCCACGCACTTGGCCTCATCGACGTGGGCCACGTAGGCCGAGCGGCTCATGTTCGGGGTGTTGAACAGCTGAGAAGTGCGCAGGGCGTGGCAGACGTTCACCTGGCAGTTGCAGATGGCGAAGATCTTGTCCTCGCCGTCGATGTTCGTGATCTGGTGGACGAAGCCGTTCTTCTCGGCGCGGAGAAGGGTCTCGATGACCTGGTCATAGGTGATGAAGTGGCCCTTGCCCGTCTCGACCAGGTAGTCGGCCATGTCGCCCACGCCGATGCACCAGTCCTGCGGGTCATCGGAACTGCCGGCCCCGCGGGCGCGCTCGCCCAAGCGACAGGAGCAAGCGCCGGCGGCGTAACGGTCGTACTTCTTGAGCCAGTGTGAGATGTGCTCGATGTCGGCCGACTGGTTGACGTGGGCGATGGACTTCTCGACGGGGATGACGTGCATGCCGATGCCCGCGCCGCCGGGCGGGACCATCTTGGTCACCTTGGTCAGCGGCAAAAAGGCCATGCGCTCGAAGAAGCTGCCGAGCTCCGGGTGCTCCTCGAGCTGCTTCTGGTTCATGAGCGTGAACTCGGCGCAGCCGGGCACGTACATGGGCAGGACGTACTGCTTCTCGTGCGCGGGGTTCTCCCAGTTGTACTCGAGGATGCCCTTGACGGACATGGAATCCAGGAGCTCCTGGACCTTGGCCTCGGGCATGCCGGACTTCTTGACCAGCTCAGGCAAGGTGATAGGCACGCGCATCTTGATGTGCGCGCAGAGCTCGGCCTCGTCGTTGGTCATAACGGAGGCGAGGCCCCAGTAGTCGGGGTCGTCGGCGCTGGTCTTGTTGCCGATGCGGTCGGTGATCTTCGACGCGGTGGCAAGAACCGCCGGCTTCAGCGGCTCGGAGGCCGCGGGGCCGGGAGTGTTACGGTCTTCGTTCGTCCAGGTGGTAAAGGTGTCGACCTCCTGGAAGTAGTCCTCAGCCAGGATGCGGTGCGGCTCGCCGGCCGGGTTCGTGGTCGGGATGACGTTGCGGGCCGCGATCTCCTCGTCGGTGAGCGTGCCCCGCATCGGGTTCTCGTTCAGGTCTACGGACATCTTTTCTCTCCTTTATACGAGCGGCCACTCCCCCAAGCAGCTCGCTGTGTTGCGAATAAGCGCCAGCTCAAAGGCGCTACGGCGCGCTGTGCGACCAGCCGCGCCGGACGGCACGTTAGGCCTGCTTCCAAGCGGCGACCTCGGCGCGCAGCCAGTCGTACCACTCGCCCATGCCCTCGCCCGTCTTCGCGCAGATCGGGATCACGCGGGCCTTCGGGTTGCGCATGGCCACGTTGGCGCGGCATTTCTCGAGGTCGAAGTCGAAGTAGGGCGCCACGTCGATCTTGTTCACGAGGACCACGTCGCAGACCTGGAACATGAGCGGGTACTTGAGCGGCTTGTCATCGCCCTCGGGCACGCTCAGGATGCAGGCGTTCTTGCAGGCGCCGGTGTCGAACTCGGCGGGGCACACGAGGTTGCCCACGTTCTCGAGGAAGATGAGGTCGGCGTCGGAGGCTGCCAGGCCGTCGAGGCCCTGCTGGCACATGCCGGCGTCCAGGTGGCACATGCCGCCCGTGTGGAGCTGGATAGTCTTCGCGCCGAGCCGGGCGATGGTCGCGGCGTCGACGTCGGAGTCGATGTCGGCCTCCATGACGGCGAGCTTGAGCTCGGGCGCCAAGGCCTCGATGGTGCGGGAAAGGGTGGTCGTCTTGCCGGAGCCGGGCGAGCTCATGAGGTTGAGCAGGTACTGGCCCCGCGCCTTGAGCCCTTCTCGCACGGCATCCGCCTCGCGGTCGTTGTCGGCAAAGACGGACTGCTTGATCTCGAGTACGCGGTACTCCTCCACGGCTCTCCCCTCGTCGCGGCACAAATAAACAATTTGAGTATAGCGATGTCCGTTGACACCCTGTCAACCCTTATCGGCGAGCGGCCCCATCGGCTGGCGGCAGGTCGTCGCAAAAAAGGGCGGCCCCGGATGGGACCGCCCTTGGCAGTGCTATGGAGCCTTGAGGCTACTCCTCGTCGGAGCCCTCGGACTTGACGACCTGGGAAAGAAGGTCGTCGAGGCTGCCGAGGTCCTCGTTGATGACGTCGCCGGACTTGTCGCCCGCGTCCTCGGCGGTGCCGCCGATGAGCTCGTCGTCATCGAAGTGGTGCTTGGACGGCGCCGCGGTGCCGAGCATGATGTCGCCGTCGGCGTCGGGCGAGAAGACCATGTTCAGCAGCTGGGAGAGGTCCTCGCTGTCGGCCTCGTCGTCCTCGGGCTCGAGGATGTAGAGAAGGCCGCGGGCCTCGAGGCCGTCGCGGAGCTCCTCGATGGCCTTGGCGCCGATGCCGTCAATGCGCAGCAGGTCGTCCTCGGTCTTGCCGATGAGGTCGCCCACGGTCTCGATGCCGACCTCGCTGAACTTGTTGGTCCAGCGCTGCGACACGCCGAGGTCGTCGAACAGGTAGAGCTTAGCGTCCTCGGAGCTGAGGGTGCGGCCGTTCTTGGAGTAGACGCCGCCGAAGCCGTAGTCGTCGCCGACCCAGTCGAGCTGCTTCGGGAGCTGCTCCTCGATGCCCTTGAGCTCGTCGGGGGCCCACTCGGGAAGGCTCTTGGCCATCGGCGAGGTGGGGCCGTCGATCTTCTGGCCGTGGTAGGTCGTCGACACGTTGTGGTACGCGTCGAGGCCGGTACCGGCCGGGATCTGCTTGCCGACGATGACGTTCGACTTGAGGTCGAGCAGGTGGTCGACGTCGCCCTTGATGGCGGACTCGGTCAGGACGCCGGCGGTGCGGATGAACGACGCGCTGGACAGCCAGGAGTCGATCGAGCTGGCGACCTTGAGGGCGCCGAGGATGACCGGCTCGGCCTCGGGGGCGTTGCCGCCCGCGAGGGTGATGTTCTTGACCGTCTCGGCGAAGACGTAGCGGTCCACGTACTGGCCGAGCAGGTACTGCGAGTCGCCCGGGTTGGTGACCTGGACGCGGCGCAGCATCTGGCGCGCGATGACCTCGATGTGCTTGTCGTCGAGGTCGACGCCCTGGGAGGTGTAGACGTCCTTAACGGACTCGACGAAGATGTGCATCGTCGACTCGATGTCGGTCAGGCGGCGCAGCTTGCGGAAGTTGACGAAGCCGCGGGTGATCTGGTCGCCGGCGCGGACCTCGACGCCGTCCTCGACGCCCGGCATGAAGCGGACGGACGCGGGGACGCGCCACTCCTCGACGATGCGGGTCGGGTCCTCGAGGTCCAGGATGCGGATCAGGTACTCGGTCTGCTCCGGCTGGATGCGCAGCAGGCCGGACACGGGAGCCAGGTCGGCCTCGCGACCGAGGATCTTCTCGTTGACGTTGCCGACGACGTCGAACATGCGGGCGACCGTCGGGAGGCCCTGCGTGATGTCGTCAGCGCCCGCGACGCCGCCGGAGTGAATGGTGCGCATGGTGAGCTGGGTGCCCGGCTCGCCGATGGACTGGGCGGCGATGATGCCGACCGCGGTGCCGATGTTGACCGGGCGACGGGTCGAGAGGTCCCAGCCGTAGCACTTCTGGCAGACGCCGTACTTGCTCTTGCAGGTAAGAAGCGCGCGGAGCTGGACCTTCTTCAGGCCGTGGGCCACGAGCATCTCGAGGTCGGCCTTGGACTCGATGTAGCCGTCGCGGTCGATAAGGACCTCGCCGGTCTCCGGGTCGACGATCGGGTTGAGCGCGCAGCGGCCGATGAGGTCGATGTTCACGTCCGTCTCGCCCGGCTTGATGAGCGGGTAGGTCACGGCCTCGTCGGTGCCGCAGTCCTCCTCGCGCACGATGACGTCCTGGGCCACGTCGACGAGTCGGCGGGTCAGGTAACCGGAGTCGGAGGTGTGCGAGGCGGTGTCGACCAGGCCCTTACGGGCGCCGTAGGTGGAGATGAAGTACTCCAGCGGCTCGAGGCCCTCGCGGAAGTTCGACTTAATCGGGAGGTCGATCGTCTCACCGGACATGTCGGCCATGAGGCCGCGCATACCGGCGAGCTGACGGAGCTGCGTCTTGGAGCCACGGGCGCCGGAGTCGGCCATCATGTAGATGGGGTTGTCCTCGTCGAAGCCCTCGAGCATCTTCGAGCCGAGGAGGTCGGTGCACTCGGTCCAGGCGTTGACGACCTCGACGTGGCGCTCGCGCTCGGACAGGAAGCCGTCCTCGTAGTACTCGTTGATCTGGTCGACGCGGTCCTGCGCCTCCTCGATGAGCTCGGGCTTGTCGCTCGGGATCACCGCGTCCCACACGGAGACCGTGAGGCCCGCGAGGGTGGCGTAGTGGAAGCCGGTGGACTTGATGGCGTCGAGGATGGGCTCGACGTCGGCCAGCGGGTAGCGGTCGCAGCAGTCGTTGACCAGCGCGCCGATGTCGCTCTTCACCATCTTGTAGTTGATGAAGGGGTAGTCGGGCGGCAGGCACTGGCGGTTGAAGATGACGCGGCCGATGGTGGTCTCGAAGCGCACCGGGCCGTTGGACAGGTCCAGGTCCTCGGTCTTGCCCTTGGCAACGAGCACGCGGAAGATGCGCTTGCCGTCCTCGACCACGTTGGCCTCGGTCGGGTCGATGCGGACAACGACAGGGGCCTGCAGGTCAAGGGTGCTGTCGCCCTCGGAGGCGCGCAGGGCGTCCTCGAAGTCGGCGTAGATCTTGGGCTGCTCGCCCTCGGGCAGGGACTTGCCGGAGGTCAGGTAGTAGGAGCCGAAGACCATGTCCTGGGAAGGAACGGTCAGCACCTTGCCGGAGGCCGGCGAGCGCAGGTTGTTGCTCGAGAGCATGAGGATGCGGGCCTCGGTCTGGGCCTGCGTCGACAGCGGCACGTGCACGGACATCTGGTCGCCGTCGAAGTCGGCGTTGAAGGGGGCGCACACCAGCGGGTGCAGGTGGATGGCCTTGCCCTCGACGAGGACCGGCTCGAAGGCCTGGATGGAGAGGCGGTGCAGCGTCGGGGCGCGGTTGAGAAGCACCAGACGACCCTGGATGACCTCCTCGAGGACGTCCCAGACGGCCGGGAGCTGGCGGTCGATCGCGCGCTTGGCGCCCTTGATGTTCTCCACCTTGTCGAGCTCGACGAGGCGGCGCATCACGAACGGCTTGAAGAGCTCGAGCGCCATCTGCGACGGCAGGCCGCACTGGTGGAGCTTGAGCTTCGGGTCGACGACGATGACCGAACGGCCGGAGTAGTCGACGCGCTTGCCCAGCAGGTTCTGGCGGAAGCGGCCCTGCTTGCCCTTGAGGGCCTCGGCGAGCGACTTCAGCGGGCGCCCGCCACGGCCGGTGACCGGGCGGCCGCGACGGCCGTTGTCGAAGAGGGCGTCCACAGACTCCTGGAGCATGCGCTTCTCGTTGTTGACGATGATCGACGGGGCGTCGAGGTCAAGCAGGCGCTTGAGTCGGTTGTTGCGGTTGATCACGCGGCGGTACAGGTCGTTCAGGTCGGACGCGGCGAAGCGGCCGCCGTCGAGCTGGACCATCGGGCGCAGGTCGGGCGGGATGACCGGGATCACGTCGAGGATCATGTCCGCGGGATCGTTGCCGCCCTTGAGGAAGGCGTCGACGATCTCGAGGCGCTTGACGGCCTTCTCGCGCTTCTGCTTCTGGGCGTCGTTGGACGCGATGATGGCGCGCAGGGTCTCGGCCTCGGCCTCGAGGTCGACGGAGCGGAGAAGCTCGCGCACGGCCTCGGCGCCCATGCCGCCCTTGAAGTAGATGCCGTAGTAGCGCTTGAGCTCGGAGAAGAGGCCCTCATCGGAAATGAGCTCGCGCTCCTCGAGCTGCATGAACTTCTCGTAGGCGTCGCGGCGGAGAGCCTTCTCCTCCTCGTACTCCTCCTCGAGGTCGGCGATGCCGGCGCGGATCTCGTCGGCGGAGAGGGGCTCGAAGTCGTCGAACTCGTCCTCGGGGGCCTCGCCCTGCTCCTTCAGGCGCGCGATCTGGTCGTCGCGCTCGGCGTCGAGCTCCTCGATGTCGGCAGCCAGCTCCTCCTTGAGGTCGTCGGCGTCGGCCTCGCGGGCCTCGGAGTCGACCTCGGTGATGACGTAGGACGCGAAGTAGAGGACCTTCTCGAGGTCCTTGGACTTCATGTCCAGAAGGCGCGCGAGGGGGAAGGTCGCGGGGCTCTTGAAGTACCAGATGTGGCTCACCGGGGCGGCGAGCTCGATGTGGCCCATGCGCTCGCGGCGGACCTTGCAGGTCGTGACCTCAACGCCGCAGCGCTCGCAGACGATGCCCTTGAAGCGGATGCCCTTGTACTTGCCGCAGGAGCACTCCCAGTCCTTGGAAGGTCCGAAGATCTTCTCGCAGAACAGGCCGTCCTTCTCGGGCTTGAGGGTGCGGTAGTTGATGGTCTCGGGCTTCTTCACCTCGCCGAAAGACCAGCCGCGGATCGCGTCAGCGCTGGCCAGCGAGATCTTGATCGCGTCGAAGTCGGTGGTATCGAAGTCTGCCACAGTTACTCCTTATCGCTGTTCGCGTCGCCTGCGAGGACGGGCTCGCCCTCGAGGTCACTGGTGAGGCCGCCGATCAGGTCGTCGACGCCGTTCATGTTCGCAAAGACGTCCACGGAGTCCTCGCTGACGGCCTGGGCCTCCTGCTTGGCGCGCTGCTCGCGCTTCTTGTAGGAGATGGGCTCGATGTCGAGCGCGAGGGAGCGGATCTCCTTGACGAGGACCTTGAAGGACTCGGGGATGCCGGCGGACGGCACGTTCTCGCCCTTGACGATGGACTCGTAGGTCTTGACGCGGCCGTTGGTGTCGTCGGACTTGACCGTGAGGATCTCCTGCAGGACGTTGGCGGCGCCGTACGCGTACAGCGCCCACACCTCCATCTCGCCGAAGCGCTGGCCGCCGAACTGGGCCTTGCCGCCGAGCGGCTGCTGGGTGACGAGGGAGTAAGGGCCGGTCGAGCGGGCGTGGATCTTGTCGTCGACCATGTGGCCGAGCTTCAGGATGTAGGAGGTGCCCACGGTGATCTGGCTCTTGAAGGGCTCGCCGGTGCGGCCGTCGTAGAGCGTGGTCTTGCCGCGCTCGTTGAGCTGCGGGACGAAGTCCAGGCGCATGTGGTCGCCGTAGTCGCGGATAGCCTTGTTCACGAGGTTCACGTTCGTGCGGCGCAGGGCCTCGGCGACCTCGACGTCGGTCGCGCCGTCAAGGACGGGCGTGGCCACGTTGATGGGGCCCTCGACATAGCGGGTGGAGTCGGCGGACTCGTCGTCCCAACCGTGGGCGGCGGCCCAGCCGAGGTGGCACTCGAGCAGCTGGCCGACGTTCATACGGGACGGGACGCCCAGCGGGTCGAGAAGCACGTCAACGGGGGTGCCGTCGGCCATGTAGGGCATGTCCTCCACGGGCAGGACGTTGCAGACGACGCCCTTGTTGCCGTGGCGGCCGGCGATCTTGTCGCCCTGCTGGATCTTGCGGCGCTGAGCGACGAAGACGCGGACGAGCTCGTTGACTCCCGGCGGGAGGTCGTCGCCGGCCTCGCGGCTAAAGCGGACGACGTCGACGACGCGGCCGTAGGAGCCGTGGGGCATCTTCAGCGAGGTGTCGCGGACGTCGTGGGCCTTGGCGCCGAAGATGGCGCGCAGCAGGCGCTCCTCGGCGGTGAGGGCCGTCTCGCCCTTCGGGGTGACCTTGCCGACCAGGATGTCGCCGGGGCCGACCTCGGCGCCGATGCGGATGATGCCGTCCTCGTCGAGGTTGGCGAGCATGTCCTCGCCCATGTTCGGGATCTCGCGGGTGATCTCCTCGGGGCCGAGCTTGGTGTCGCGGGCGTCGATCTCGTGACGGGAGATGTTCACCGAGGTAAGAAGGTCGTCCTGGACGACGCGCTCGGAGACGATGATGCCGTCCTCGTAGTTGAAGCCCTCCCACGGCATGTAGGCCACGGTGAGGTTGGCGCCGAGGGCGAGCTCGGAGTTGTCGATGGAGGTGCCGTCGGCGAGCGGCTGGCCGGCGACCACCTTGTCGTTGGCGTGGACGATCGGGCGGTGGTTGATGCAGGTGCTCTGGTTGGAGCGCTGGTACTTGGGGAGGTCATAGCGCTGCGAGCCGTACTCGTCGGAGTAAACGACCACGTGGGACGCGTCGACCTCGGTCACGAGGCCGTCGTGCTCGGCGCAGATGAGCTCGCCGGAGTCGAGCGCGGCGCGCGACTCCATGCCGGTGCCGACGAACGGCGCGTGGGCACGGATCAGGGGCACGGCCTGGCGCTGCATGTTCGCGCCCATGAGGGTACGCTTGGCGTCGTCGTGCTCGAGGAACGGGATGAGGTTGGCGGCCACGGAGAGCAGCTGGCGCGGGCTCACGTCCATGTAGTCGACGTCCTCGACGGGGACCTGGGCGGGGGCGCCGAAGGAGCCGTCGAAGTCGCGGGTGCGGGCGATGATGCGCTCGGGGTTGAAGAGGTTGCCGTGGGAATCGGTCTCCACGAACTGGCGGGTCTTCTCATCGAAGGGCGTGTTCGCGGGGGCGATGTTGTGGACCTCCTCCTCGTCGGCGGTCATCCAGTCGATCTGGTCGGTGACCTTGCCGTCGACGACGCGGCGGTACGGGCTCTCGATGAAGCCGTAGTCGTTGACGTGCGCGTAGAGCGCGAGCGAGCCGATCAGGCCGATGTTCGGGCCTTCGGGGGTCTCGATCGGGCACATGCGGGCATAGTGCGAGTTGTGGACGTCGCGGACGGCCGTCGGCACGTTGGTGCGGCGGCTGGAGCCGGACTTGTGGCCCGCGAGGCCGCCCGGGCCGAGGGCCGAGAGGCGGCGCTTGTGGGTGAGGCCGGCGAGCGGGTTGGACTGGTCCATGAACTGCGAGAGCTGAGAGGAGCCGAAGAACTCCTTGATGGCCGCCACGATCGGGCGGATGTTGATCAGGCTCTGCGGGGTGATCTCGTCGGCGTCCTGGGAGGCCATGCGCTCACGGACGACGCGCTCCATGCGGCTCATGCCGATGCGGAACTGGTTCTGGACGAGCTCTCCCACGGTGCGCACGCGGCGGTTGCCGAAGTGGTCGATGTCGTCGAGGCGGCAGTTGGGGTCGCCGGCGTGGACAGCGAGCAGGTAGCGCAGGGAGGCGATGATGTCCTCCTGCGTGAGCACCTTGTCGGCGGCGTCGACGTCGATGCCGAGCTTCTTGTTGACCTTGTAACGGCCGACGCGGGCGAGGTCGTAGCGCTGCGGGTTGAAGAACAGGCCGTCGATGAGGCTGCGGGCGGAGTCGACGGTGGGCGGCTCGCCGGGGCGCTGGCGACGATAAATCTCCAGCAGGGCGTCCTCGCGGGTGGTCGCGGTGTCGCGCTCAAGGGTGTTGCGCACGACGTCGGAGTCGCCGAGGAGCGAGAGGATCTGGTCGTCGGACTCGGCGATGCCGAGGGCACGCAGGAACATGGTCGCGGACTGGCGGCGCTTGCGGTCGATGGAGACGACCAGGTGGCCGCGCTTATCGACCTCGAACTCGAGCCATGCGCCGCGAGCGGGGATGAACTGCGCCTTGTGGACCTGGACGCCGTTGTCCATCTCGGTGGAGAAGTACACGCCCGGGGAACGGACGAGCTGAGAGACGACGACGCGCTCGGTGCCGTTGATGACGAAGGTGCCGCGCTCGGTCATGAGCGGGAAATCGCCCATGAAGACGAGCTGCTCCTTGATCTCGCCGGTATCGAGGTTGGCGAAGCGGACGTCCACAAAGAGGGGCGCCTGGTAGGAGATGTCCTTGGCGCGGCACTCGGCGATGGTGTGCGCCGGGTCGCCGAACTGATGGTCGCCGAAGGTGACCTGCATGTTCTTGGCAGAGTTCTCGATGGGAGAGAACTCGGCGAAGGACTCCGCGAGCCCCTCGCCCATGAAGCGCTCGAACGACTCCTTCTGGACGGAGATCAGGTTGGGGAGCTCCATCGCAGGGTCGATCTTGGCGAAGGTCATGCGTCCAGTAGTGCCTTGTGGTTTGGTGAGAGAAGTCTTTGTGGTAGACACCAGGCTTTTCCTCCTTCAAAAGGGTGGAAGGCGGCAATTGTCGCAACGTAATAATTTAGCCAATGCACCTGGTAAGGTCAATGAACAGTCTTGACTTATGGCTACTCATGAACTATCTTTTCTCAACTAGCTTATTTACCAGCGCTTTTGTAAAACCGCTGCTAGATTACTTGTGAAGAAACAATGGGCGGCCGGAAATCGATTCCGGTCGCCCGTTTTTTATCGCCATCGCCAAGGGCGCGCGTCCCCCACGCCCATCGGCGGAAAGAGGCGCGCCGCATGAAAAAAGGGCCGGGCGCGAACGCCCGACCCCTTGAAGGTGGCTGTGAGCCGAAACCCGAGTAAGCGAACTTACTTGAGGGTGACGGTAGCGCCGGCCTCCTCGAGCTGCTTCTTGGCGGCCTCGGCGTCGTCCTTCTTGGCGCCCTCGAGGACGGCCTTGGGGGCACCCTCGACGACCTCCTTGGCCTCCTTGAGGCCGAGGCTGGTCAGAGCACGGACAACCTTGATGACGGCGATCTTGTTGTCGCCGAAGGCCTCGAGCACGACGTCGAACTCGGTCTTCTCCTCCTCAGCGGGAGCAGCAGCGGCGGCCGGGGCAGCGGCGACGGCGACGGGGGCGGCGGCGGAAACGCCGAAGACGTCCTCCAGCTCGTGGACGAGCTCGGAAAGCTCGAGGGCGGGCATCTCCTTGAGGGCCTCGATGATCTCTTCCTTGGTGACAGCCATGTCAATTCTCCTTTTGTAGGGGCGCCGCTCTTCTGGGCGCCCGAAAGCTTATGGGGTGGTGCAGGTGGTGCGGCGAAGCCGGCGCGTGGGTCTACGCGGCCTGCTTCTGGTCGACGACGGCCTGGAGCGCGGTGGCGAGGCCACGGGCGGGACCGGCGCAAACCTGGGCGATGCCGGACAGCGGGCTCGCGATGACGTAGACGAGCTGGGCGAGCAGCTGGTCGTGGGAGGGCAGGTCGGCGTAGGCCTTGGCCTCCTCGGCGGAGAGGGCGGTGCCATCGGCGATGGCGCCGACGAACTCCATCTTCTTCAGCTTCTCGGACTGCTCCTTGATCACCTTAGCGGCGGCCACGGCGTCCTTCTCGTAGAAGACGTAGGCGCAGGGACCAGCGAGGATCTCGCTGATGTCCGGAAGGCCAGCCTTCTCGAGGCCGAGCTTGACGATGTTGTTCTTGTACACCTTCATCTCGGCACCCGCCTCGCGCAGGGCGCGGCGGACCTCCTGGGTCTCCTTAACGGTGAGGCCGCGGTAGTTGACCACGAACACACCCTTGGAGTTCTCGAGAGACTCGGAGACCTTGTCGAGCATGGAAACGTTTGCTTTGCAGGGCATTGATTACACCTCCTTGTGTTCTGCGATCGGGCACGGCCGCCGTTTTTGGGCGGGCCCTTTTCGCAGAAAAGAACCCCACCTGGCTCAGCCAAAGCGGGGTTCTCGCAGATGCAATCCTTGAGACCACCTCGGCAGGCGGGAATCCCCTTTGAGCCTTGCGGCACCGGCTGTCTTTGGCAGCGGAACGTGCTGTTTTACGCAAGACGGTCGTCTCACGCGATTAACCAGTGTGGCAAACGCGGAGACGCCCGTCAAGTAAGCTACAACTTCTACAAAAAGAAGCTAACCCTTACGCTACTCGGCGAGGAAGTCGCGGGTAACGGAGGAGTCGACCTTGACGCCAGGGCCCATGGTCGAGGAGACGGCGACGGACTTGACGTACTTGCCCTTGGCCGAGGACGGCTTGACGCGCAGGATCTCGGTGTAGAGGGCGGCGTAGTTCTCGACGAGCTTCTCGAGGTCGAAGGAAGCCTTGCCCACGGGGACGTGGCAGATGCCGTAACGGTCGGCGCGGTACTCGACGCGGCCAGCCTTGAGCTCGGAGACCATCTTGGCGACGTCCATGGTCACGGTGCCGAGCTTGGGGTTCGGCATGAGGCCGCGGGGGCCGAGGATCTTGCCGATGCGGCCGACCTTGGCCATCATGTTCGGAGTGGCGATGGCGGCGTCGAAGTTGATCTCGCCCTTCTGGATCTGGGCGACGAGCTCGTCGGAGCCGATGACGTCGGCGCCGGCCTCCTCGGCCTCGCGGGCCTTCTCGCCCTCGGCGAAGACGGCGACGCGGACGGTCTTGCCGGTGCCGTGGGGCAGCGAGATGGAGCCGCGGACGTTCTGGTCGGCCTTACGGGTGTCGACGCCGAGGCGGATGGAGACCTCGACGGTCTCGTCGAACTTGGCGGTGGCGAGCTCCTTGACGAGGGCCAGGGCCTCCTTCGGCGCGTAGAGCTTGGCGGTGTCGACCTTGGCGAAGTTGGCCTTGTAGTTCTTACCGTGCTTAGGCATTCGGAATACCTCCTGTGGTCAACGGGCTGAACGCCCTCCCACATCATATGCGGCGCGACGCCGCGGTTACAGAAAAGAGCGCCCTCCCCTAAAGAAGGGCGCGTGGAGCCAAAGGTACGCTACTCGGCGATGGTGACGCCCATGGAGCGAGCGGTGCCGGCCACGATCTTCTTGGCGGCCTCGATGTCGTTGGCGTTGAGGTCCGGCATCTTGATCTCGGCGATCTTGGTGAGCTGCTCCTGGGAGAGCTGGCCGACCTTGTCGCGCTGGGGCACGCCGGAGCCGCTCTTGATGCCGAGCTCCTTGAGGATGAGCTTGGCCGCCGGCGGGGTCTTGGTGACGAAGTCGAAGGACTTGTCCTCGTAGACGGTGATCTCGACGGGGATGATGTCGCCGGACTTGTCCTTGGTGGCGGCGTTGAAGGCCTGGCAGAACTGCATGATGTTCACGCCGGCGGCGCCGAGGGCGGGACCAACGGGAGGCGCGGGGTTGGCGGCGCCTGCGGGGATCTGGAGCTTGATGAACTTCGTGACCTTCTTGGCCATGAGAACCTCCTGAGGTAGTTAGGTAGGAAGAAGTGCTATGTAATCGCCGGCCCGAGAAGCAATCCCCGAGGGGAACGGAACCGGACGGGGTTTCTAACCGATCGTGGCGATCTGGTCGAGGGTGAGCTCGACCGCCGTCTCGCGTCCGAAGATGGTGAGCATGACCTTGACCTTGCCGGACTCGGACATGACCTCCGAGACGACGCCGTCGAAGTCGGCAAGAGGACCGGAGACGACCTTGATGGCCTGGCCGACCTCGAGGTTGATGTTCGTGCGCTTGGGGGCCGCCTGCTCGGTGCGGGAGCGACGGTCGCCGGAGCGACGCATGATCTTATCGAACTCGTCGCGGCGAAGCGGGGTCGGCTTGCCGTCGAGGCCGACGAAGCCGGTCACGCCCGGGGTGTTGCGGACGACGGCCCAGGTGTTGTCGTCGACCTCCATGCGAACGAGGACATACGACGGGAAGACCTTGTTCTCCTTGGTCTCCCTCTTGCCGCCCTCCTTGAGCTCCGTGACCTCCTCGGTCGGAATCTTGATGTCGACGACCTTGTCCTGCAGGCCATAGATCTCGATACGGTGCTCAAGGTCGGTCTTGACCTTGTTCTCGTAGCCGGAGTAAGTGTGGATGACGTACCAACGCTTAGCCATTGCTTACCCCCTCAGGCTCGTGAAGCCCACGAGCGCGGCGACGATACCGGTGTCGACGAGCCAAATAAGGACGCCGAAGACCACGAGCATGATGATGACGGCGCAGGAGTACGTCTTCAGCTCGTCCTTAGAAGGCCACGTGACGCGGCGCATCTCGGACTTGACGTCCCCGAACCAGTTGGCAATGCGCTTGAAGAAGCCCGGCTTCTTGTTCTTCTCGGCCTTGGCGACGGCCTTGGAAGGCTCCTTCTGCGCAGCCTGGGAACCCGCTGCAGGGGCAGAGGCCGCCTGCGCCGCTTCGACGCGGGCGCGCTCTTCGGCGCGCGCCTTGCGGACGCTCCTCTTTTGACGGTCCTTGTTCGCCATGGGCGATCTCCCTAAATAGTGCTGTACATAGAAACCGGCTAACCCTTACGGGAAAGCCGGTGGTGAAATCTGGCAGGCCAGGAAGGACTCGAACCCTCAACAAACGGTTTTGGAGACCGCCGCTCTACCATTGGAGCTACTGGCCTGTAAATGAAGACCCACCGCTAGATTTTAGCGGGTCTCCTTGTGGAGCGTGTGCTTACGGCACCAACGGCAGTACTTCTTCAACTCCATGCGATCGGGGTTGTTGGTCTTGTTCTTATCCGTGGTGTAGTTGCGGCGCTTGCACTCAGTGCACGCAAGAGTAACCAGAGTACGCATGAATCCTCCTGAACACGTAGCCAATCCGAATCTCTTATTCGAACTGACGCGGTGGTAAACATTACCGTAGGGTCGCTTAACCTGTCAAGCGACGCGCTTGATAAAAATACGGTGCACAAAACCGCCACAGATGTTGGCGTTACTCGACGCGACGCGATTAAAAAACCCGGCGCCCACGAGGGGCGCCGGGCAATCAAGCAAAGTTAGAACCTGGGGTTCGAATCTACTCGATGATGGAGGTCACGCGGCCGTCGCCGACGGTGTGGCCACCCTCGCGGATAGCGAACTTGAGGCCCTGCTCCATAGCGATGGCGTGGATGAGCTCGCAGGTGACGGTGATGTGGTCGCCGGGCATAGCCATCTCAACCTTGGTGCCGTTGGAGTCGGTGAGCTCCTGCACGTCGCCGGTGATGTCGGTGGTGCGGAAGTAGAACTGCGGACGGTAACCAGCGAAGAACGGGGTGTGACGGCCGCCCTCCTCCTTGGTCAGAACGTAGATCTCACCGGTGAACTTCTTGTGCGGGGTAACGGAGCCGGGCTTGCAGAGAACCTGGCCGCGCTCGATCTGCTCGCGCTTGATGCCGCGGAGAAGGATGCCCACGTTGTCGCCAGCCTCGCAGAAGTCCATGGTCTTGCGGAACATCTCGATGCCGGTGGCGACGGAGGTCTGGGTCTCCTTGATGCCGACGATCTCGACGGGGTCGTTGAGCTTGAGCTCGCCGCGCTCGACACGACCGGTGGCGACGGTGCCGCGGCCAGAGATGGTCATGACGTCCTCGATGGCCATCAGGAACGGCTTCTCGTTGTCGCGGGCCGGGGTCGGGATGTAGGAGTCGACCTGGTGCATGAGCTCGGTGATGGAGTCAACCCACTTCTGCTCGCCGTTGAGGGCGCCGAGGGCGGAGCCGCGGATGATCGGCAGGTCGTCGCCGGGGAAGTCGTACTCGGAGAGGAGGTCGCGGGTCTCCATCTCGACGAGGTCGATGAGCTCCTCGTCGTCAACCATGTCGCACTTGTTCAGGAAGACGATGATGTAGGGGACGCCGACCTGACGGGCGAGGAGGATGTGCTCGCGGGTCTGGGCCATGGGGCCGTCGGTGGCGGCGATGACGAGGATGGCGCCGTCCATCTGAGCCGCACCGGAGATCATGTTCTTGATGTAGTCAGCGTGGCCCGGGCAGTCGACGTGAGCGTAGTGGCGCTCCCAGGTCTCGTACTCGATGTGGGCGACGTTGATGGTAATGCCGCGCTGACGCTCCTCGGGAGCCTTGTCGATGTTCTCGAAGGCGGTGTAGTCGGCCTTGCAGCCCTCGGTCTCGGAGAGAACCTTGGTGATAGCGGCGGTCGTGGTGGTCTTGCCGTGGTCGACGTGACCAATCGTACCGATGTTTACGTGGGGCTTAGAACGGTCGAACTTCTCCTTGGCCATTGCCATCCTCCTTTTGGAAGAACTAACTGCTACATATGCTGAGCGGCGACCGAAGCCGCCGCCTGAAGCTCTGGTACCGGTGACTGGATTCGAACCAGTGACATCGCGGGTATGAGCCGCGTGCTCTAACCAGCTGAGCTACACCGGCATGGTGCCGAACATCTTGAGAATGGAGCCCGCGACCGGATTCGAACCGGTGACCTCTTCGTTACCAACGAAGTGCTCTACCGACTGAGCTACACGGGCATGGTGGGGATGCTTGGACTCGAACCAAGGAACCCAGAGGGAGCGGATTTACAGTCCGCCGCAGTTGCCGCTGTGCCACATCCCCATTCCGTTATCAAGAACCTGCGTGGAAGCAACCTCCCCTGCAAGCGGTTTGAAATATTACGGCTCGTCCAGAAACTTGTCAACGATTACCCCGCACCCGGGCGTATCCCGTCCTCAATTTCTGCACATCCCCAGGTCAGGGACTTGCATGATGCCGGATATCGCCGGAATACGAATAGAAGGCCCGGCGATATTCTCGCCAGGCCTTCCGAAAATTCCTGGAGCCGGTAGAGGGAGTCGAACCCCCAACCCACGGTTTACAAAACCGTTGCTCTGCCATTGAGCCATACCGGCGGGTTCGTTGAGTATAGCGGCTGCGGGGCCGGCGCGCCACTTGGGCTAGCGGCCGAGCAGCTTCCAGAGCTTCTGGCGCTGCTCCGGGGAGAGCCGGTCCTCGAGCGTCATGCGCTGGCGCTGGCGCGCCGCGTTCTCGCTCTCGTACTCGACGGCGAGGGCGTCCACGTCGTGCACGAGGACGTCGCTCGAGATCTTGCTCACGGGCACGCCGCCCACCGTGGCGCGGATAGTGGAGTCCGACGTGACCACGGTCACGGCATGCGGCGCAAGGCGCTCCTCCGTGACCAGCCGCTCGATGACGGCGTCGGCGCTCTCGCCCGTCTTCGAGAAGATCGTGCGCACGCCGCCCTTTGCCGTGTAGGGGCGCTCCGGCGAGACGTTGTTGGCCGCGTCGAAGACGATGACGGGCTCGTACTTCCCCTTCGCGTAGGCGGCGACGTCGGAGATGAGCAGGTCGCGGGACTGCTCGAAGGGGTCCGAGACGCCCGAGCGGTCCATGCGGGCAAGGTAGCGCTCGGACTTGAATATGACGTTGTAGCCGTCGACGACGAGAAGGTCGAGGCGCTTCTTTGCCGCGGCCATGTTTAATCCCCCGTGCTCACGCGGCGGAGCCACTCGTAGGCCATGACGGTGGTGGCCTGGGCGACGTTCAGCGACTCGACGCGGCCGCGCTGCGGCAGCTTCGCGGCGAAGTCGCACTTCTCGAGGACCAGGCGAGAGATGCCCGAGCCCTCCGAGCCCATGACGAGCGCGAGGCGGCCGCCCATGGGCGCGCCCCAGACGTCGGCCTCGGCGTGCTCGGTCGAGGCGCAGGCCCAGAAGCCCGCCTCTTTGAGCTGCTCGAGCGCGCGCGGGAGATTGGCAACCTGCGCGATGGGGATGTGCAGGACGGCGCCCGCCGAGGTCTTGTACGCCCCGACGCCGACCTTGGCGGCGCGCGCGTTGGCGATGACGACGCCCGCGGCGCCCACGACCTCGGCCGTGCGCACGATCGCGCCGAAGTTGCCCTCGTCCGTCACGTGGTCGAGGACGATGACGAGCGCGTCGCCCTCCCCCGCCGCGCGGACGACGTCGGAGAGCTGCGCGTACTGGAACGGCTTCGTCCGGACGACGACGCCCTGGTGGGCGCCGTGGCTCGAGAGCTGGTCCAGGCGGGAGCGGGGCACGCGCTCAACGGCCACTCCCCTGCCCTCGAGGCGCTCGGCCAGGCGCTCGAGCTCGCGGTCCTGCCGGCCCGTCGGCGCCGCGACGAGGGCGCTTTTGAGCGGCATGCCGGCGGCCAGGGCCTCGTCGACCGCCCGGCGCCCCTCGATGAGGTCCGAACGGCCGGCCGCGCCCTGGGGCGCGGGGGCCTTGCGGGGGCGGCCGGCGGCCGGGCGGCCCGCCGTCGGGCGGGAACCCGCGCCGCGGCCGCGCTGCTTGCCGCCCGGGGCGGCGCCTTGCTTGGTGCTTCTTGCCATGCGCTACGCCTTCTTGTGGACGCGGGCGCCGGAGGCGGTGTCCTCGACGACCAGGCCCAAGGCCGCGATGCCGTCGCGGATGGCGTCCGCGCGGCCCCAGTCCTTGGCGGCGCGGGCCTCCTGGCGCGCGTCGAGAAGCGCCGCGGCGGCGTCGCTCGCCGAGTCGCCCTCGTAGCCGGCGACCTCGCGGGCAAGGTCGACGAGCTCGTGCGGCAGCTCGTCGGCGGCCTCGCGGGCGAGGTCGATGCCGAGGACGCTCGAGAGCTCGCAGAGCGTGTCCGCCGCGCGCAGGCAGACGGCGTTCGCATAGCGCTCGCCGGCCGCGTCGAGGTAGGTGTTCGCGGCCGTGACCAGCGAGAAGATCGCCGCCAGGCCGCCAGCGGTGTTGAAGTCGTCGTCCATCTGGCGCTCGAAGTCCTCGCGCGCGGCGTCCACGACGCGGCCGAACTCGCGGTCGGCCTCCTCCAGCGCGCCGTCCTTGGGCTTCTGGCCCGCGGCCCAGCGCAGGTTGCGCACGCAGGTCTGCATGCGCTCGAGGGTGCCGACGGTGCCGTCGAGGCGCTCGAAGCTGAAGTCGAGCGGGGCGCGGTACTGGGTTTGGAGCATGAGCAGGCGCACCGCGTCGGCGGGGTACTTGTCGAGCACCTCCTTGAGCGTGAAGAAGTTGCCGAGCGACTTGGACATCTTGTCGCCGTTGACGCGCAGCATGCCCGCGTGCATCCAGGTGTTGGCGAGGGCCTTGTCCCAGGCGCACATGGCCTGCGCGGTCTCGTTCTCGTGGTGCGGGAAGATAAGGTCGGCGCCGCCGCCGTGGATATCGATGGGGGTGCCCAGGTAGCGGTGGATCATGGCGCAGCACTCGGTGTGCCAGCCGGGGCGCCCGTCTCCCCAGGGCGAGGGCCAGCTGGGCTCGCCGGGCTTGGCGGCCTTCCAGAGGGCGAAGTCGAAGGGGTCGCGCTTCTCGTCGTTGACCTCCACGCGCTCGCCGGCGCGCAGCTGGTCGAGGTCGCGGCCCGAGAGGATGCCGTAGTTATGGTCGGATCGCACGGAGAAGTACACGTCGCCGGAGGGCACCGGGTACGCGAAGCCCTTCTCGATGAGGAGCTGGATCATCTCCTGCATGGCCTCGATCTCGCGCGTGGCGCGCGGGCGGATATCGGGGTCGAGGATGCCGAAGCGGTGCATCTGCTCGATGAAGGCAGCTGAGAACTCCTCGGCGACCTCGGCGGCGGTGCGGCCCTGCTCGTTGGCGCGGTTGATGATCTTGTCGTCGACGTCGGTGAGGTTCTGCGCGAAGGTCACCTGGTAGCCCTTGTGCATGAGGTAGCGGCGGATGACGTCGAACGAGAGGAACGTGCGCGCGTTGCCGATGTGGATCTGGTCGTAGACCGTGGGGCCGCACACGTACATGCGGATCTTGCCCTCCTCGATGGGGACGAGCTCCTCTTTGCGGTGGGTCTGGCTGTTATAGACGAGCATGCTGCGCTCCTCGCTCTTCTTTCCAAAAGGTACTGACACAGGGTAATACACGCGTCGGGCAAGAAGCCCGGCGGCTAGTCTTTCTCGAGCAGGGCGACGGCCCAGGCGGCGATGCCCTCCTTGCGCCCCACGAAGCCGAGCTTCTCGGTCGTGGTCGCCTTGACGCCCACGGCGTCGACGGGCAGGCCCATGGCGGCGGCCATGTTCTCTCGCATCTGCTCGCGGTAGGGCGCGAGCTTGGGGGCCTGGGCCGCCACGGTACAGTCGCAGTCGACGATGCGCCAGCCGCGCTCGCGGACCAGGGCCGCCACGCGCCCGAGCAGCTCAATCGAGTCCGCGCCCTCGTAGGCGGGGTCGTCGTCGGGGAAGAGCTTGCCGATGTCGCCCTCCCGCAGGGCGCCGAGGAGCGCGTCCATGAGGGCATGGGCCAGGACGTCGGCGTCCGAATGGCCGAGAAGCCCGCGCTCGCAGGGCACGTCGACGCCGCCCAGGACGCACCTGCGCCCCTCGGCGAAGGCGTGCACGTCGAAACCGTGCCCGATTCTTAAGCCCATGGCCCTTCCCTTCTCGGCATTCTTCCGCAGCCTTCCTCCACGAGGCGCTGCTCGAGCGTGGCGGCCGCCACCGCGAGGTCCTCGGGGACGGTCACCTTGAGGTTGTCGCGCGAGCACTCGACGCAGACGACCTTGCCGCCGTGGCGCTCCACGAGCGAGGAGTCGTCCGTGCCGGCGAAGCCGTCCCAGAACGCCGCCTTGTACGCGGCCACGAGCGGCTTGGCGCGGAAGACCTGCGGGGTCTGCGCCGCCCAGTAGAACGACCGGTCCGGCGTCGCGATGACCTGCGTGCCCTCGACGAGCTTGAGCGTGTCGATGGAGCGGTGGGCGCAGATGGCGCCGGCGAGCGAGGCGTCGGCGCGGACCGTGGCGCAGGCCCGCTCGATGGCCTCGACCTCGATGAGCGGGCGCGCGGAGTCGTGGACGGCAATTAGCGCCTGGTCGCGTGCCACATTCCGGAGCCCCGAGAAAACCGAGTCCTGACGGGTGGCCCCGGACGGGGCGAAGCTCACGGGCTTGGCGAGCGTCAGGCGGCCGAGCACCTCTTCCTGGACGAGCGCGACCTTGTCGGGCGCGCAGACGACGACGAGCGACGCCACGCTCGGCGCGCGGTCGAACGCCATCACGGACCAGGCCATGAGCGGAAGCCCGCACAGGTCGACGAACTGCTTGCCGCGCGGGTCGCCGAAGCGCTCGCCGGTCCCGCCGGCGAGGATGATCGCGCAGGTGTCGGGGCCGGGGGCCGCCGAGGCCGCCAGCTCGGGCTCGGCGCAGGGGCAGGCGCACATGTTGCCCGCGCTCATGCGTTCTTCCCCCACATGCGGTGCAAGCTGTTGGCCAGCACGCCGGGATTCTTGACGCCGATCTCGCCCAGGCGGGCGGGGTCGTCGTCCACGGCCTCGAGGACCTCCTGGAGCGAGCCGTACTCGTCGACGAGCTTGTCGGCCATGCCGTCGCGGACGACCGAGACGCGGCTGAGCGTGCGCAGGCCGAGCGGGGTCATGATGGAGTCCTCGCCGCGCTCGTCGTTGTAGCCGAGCAGCTTGGCCACGTACTTGGCGGAGCGCAGCTTCGCGTTGTCCGCCTCGTGCAGGCGCGCGCGGATCACGCGGGCCGCCTCCTCGGAGGAGTCGCTCGCGTAGTCGCGGATGAGCAGGGTATAGGCCTCGTCCATGCTGCCCAGGAGCTCGTTTCTCTGCATGGCGACCGTGCGGCCCTCGCGCCCGAGCTGCAGGATGCAGTCCTCAAGCTCGTTGTCCGCGGTCATGAGGGTCTCGAACAGGTAGAAGGCGTTCGTGACGTCGCCGAGCGTGACGTAGTTGTCGAGCTCGAGGCTCGTCAGGCGCAGCAGGCTGCGGTCGAGCTGGTCGCGCGTGTTCTGCATGGCGACCGTGAGCTGGTTGACCGACACCATGAGGTTCGACAGCGGCTTGAGCTCAAAGCCCACGCCGTCCACGTAGACGCTCACGACCTGGCGGCGCTCCGAGACCGAGACGACGACGGCCTTGGTGAGAAGGCTCATGCGGGCAGCCGTGCGGTGACGCGTGCCCGTCTCGGTGGTGGGCAGCGACGGGTCGGGGTTCAGGTGGTAGTTAGCGCGCAGGATCTTGGTCAGGTCCTTGTCCAGGACCACGGAGCCGTCCATCTTGCAGAGCTCGAAAAGGCGGTTGGCCGTGAACGAGACGTCGAGCTTGAAGCCGTCGTCGCCGGCGGCGAGCACATTCTCGGTGTCCCCGATGCAGATAAGGGCGCCCATGTGACCCGCGATGATCATATCGAGGGCGTGGCGCAGGGCCGTTCCGGGGGCCGTCTTGCGGATAGCCTCCTCAAGGCGGGCCTGGCGGTCGTCGTAGTTCATCTCGAACAGAGCGTTTTCCATACAGTCCCTCCTTGGGCCTGCGAGGCGGCCGGCGGCGCGGCCGCGGAAGCGTTCGGGCGCGGAGAAAGGCGCGCCTCAGGGCAAGTATATGCCCCGAGGCGCGCGGCGGGCGCTAGGCGCCGGAGGCTGCGAGGCCGCCGGCTCCGGCGGCGGGCGCCGGCGAGGGCGCCGCGGGCAGGTTGAAGTTGGGCCGGGCCATGCTCTCGCGCCGGCGCGGCTCGGGGATGGGGCCCTTCTCCTTGGCGAAGGCGAGCTTGCCGTCCTCGACGCGCACCTTCACGATGTCGCCGGCCTCCCAGCCTCCCTGGAGAAGCTCCTCGGAGAGCGGGTCCTCGATGAGCGTCTGGATGGCGCGGCGCAGCGGACGGGCACCGTAGATCGGGTCGGCGCCCTCCTTGGCCACGAGGTCGCGGGCCTCGTCGTCGAGCTCGATGGACATGCCCTGGGCGATGAGGCGCTCGCGCAGCTCTGCCACCATGATGTCCACGATGCCGCGGAGCTGCTCGCCGGTGAGGGACTTGAAGACCACGACCTCGTCCACGCGGTTGAGGAACTCGGGGCGGAAGAGCTTCTTGAGCTCGCTCATCACGCGGCTCGTGATCTCCTTGTCCGAAAGGCCGCCGTTGCCGAGCGCCGAGAAGCCCATGGTCGAGGTCTGGGCGATGTCGCGGGCGCCGATGTTCGACGTCATGATGATCACGGTGTTCGAGAAGTCGACGTGGCGGCCCTGGCCGTCGGTCAGGCGCCCCTCGTCGAGGATCTGGAGCAACACGTTGAAAACGTCGGGGTGCGCCTTCTCGATCTCGTCGAAGAGGATGACGGAGTAGGGCCTGCGGCGGACCGCCTTGGTGAGCTCGCCGCCCTCGTCGTAGCCGACGTATCCCGGAGGCGCGCCGACGAGCTTGGAGACGGTGTGCTTCTCCATGAACTCGGACATGTCGAAGGTGATGAGCGCCTCCTCGCTGCCGAAGAGGAACTCGGCGAGCGACTTGGCGAGCTCGGTCTTGCCCACGCCCGAGGGGCCCAGGAAGATGAACGAGCCGCCCGGCCGGCGCGGGTCCTTGAGCGGGCTGCGGGAGCGGCGGATGGCGCGAGCCACCTTGGTCACGGCCTCGTCCTGGCCGACGACGCGCTGGTGGAGCACGTCTTCGCAGCGCAGGAGCTTCGAGGCCTCGGCCTCGGTCAGGTTCGAGACGGGCACGCCGGTGATGCTCGAGACCACGTCGGCGATGTCGTTCTCGTCGACCTCGACGTCGTTCTCCTCGAGGCCGCGGCGCCAGGCCGCCTCGAGCTCGTCGCGCTTGGCGGTCAAGGCCTTCTCCTCGTCGCGCAGGCGCGCGGCGACCTCGAACTCCTGGGCCTCGGCGGCGGCGGACTTCTCGTCGTGGGTGCGGGCCAGCTCGGCGTCGACCTCGGCGATCTCGGGCGGGAGCACCATGCGGTGAACGCGGGTGCGCGCGCCGGCCTCGTCCAGCACGTCGATAGCCTTGTCGGGCAGGAAGCGGTCCTGCACGTAGCGGCTCGACAGCGTGACGGCGGCCTGGACGGCGGCGTCGGTGTAGTGGACGTGGTGGTGCTTCTCGTAGCGGTCCTTCAGGCCCGCGATGATCTTCAGCGTGTCCTCTGGAGAGGGCTCGCCGATGTTCACCGGCTGGAAGCGGCGCTCGAAGGCGGAGTCCTTCTCGATGTGCTTGCGGTACTCCTCGGCCGTGGTCGCGCCGATGACCTGGATCTCGCCGCGGGAAAGGGGCGGCTTCAGGATGGCGGCGGCGTCGATGGAGCCCTCGGCGGAGCCGGCGCCGATGACGGTGTGGATCTCGTCGATGAAGAGGATGTCGGAGTCGGACTCCTCGAGCTCGCGCACGACCTTCTTCATGCGCTCCTCGAACTCGCCGCGGTACTTGGAGCCGGCGACGAGCGATGCCATGTCGAGCGTCCAAATCTGCTTGCCGCGCAGGATGTCGGGCACGTTGCCCGAGTCGATGAGCTGCGCCAGGCCCTCGACGATGGCGGTCTTTCCCACGCCGGGGTCGCCCAGGACCAGCGGGTTGTTCTTCTGGCGGCGGGCAAGGACCTGCATGACGCGCTCGATCTCTGCGTCGCGGCCGATCACGGGGTCGAGCTTTCCGTCGGCGGCGAGCTTCGTGAGGTTGCGGCCGTACTTCTCGAGAAGGGACTCGTCGTCCGAGGAGGAGGACTTCCCGGCGGGCGCGCCCATGCCGATGAACACCTGGCCGGGCATGCCCCCGCCGTTCTGCTTGGGCTTGCCCTCGTCGGACTCGGAGATGAGCTCGTTCACGGCGTTTCTCACCGCGTCGGCCGAGAGGCCCATGGCGCGCAGGGTGTCCATGGCGCGCCCGTTGCCCTCGGCGACGATGCCGAGCAGCAGGTGCTCGGTGGCGATATAGGTCTGGCCATGGGCCATGGTCTCGCGGTAGGCGCCCTCGAGCACGCGCTTGGCGCGCGGCGTGAAGGGGATGTGGCCGCCCGGGATGGGCTCGGCCTCCTCGGCAGTGAGGCTGCGGATGGTGGCGATCGTCTCGTCGTAGGTCACGTCGAGCTTGGCGAGGGCCTGGGCGGCGATGCCCTCCTTCTCCTTGATGAGGCCGAGGAGCAGGTGCTCGGTGCCCACGTACATCTGGCCGAGGCCGCGCGCCTCCTCCTGCGCGAGGCTCATGACCTTGCGCGCCTTGTCGGTGAATTTCTCGAACATCGGGCGGTTCCTCTCGTGCGACGCCCCGGGGCCGGGGCGGGAATCTTCAACCTTAAGTGTGTACCCTGAGCGCCGACGGCGCAAACCCACGACACGCGCCCGCAGCATTCGACAAGAAGACCGCCGCGCTACCCGGTGATGTTGCCGAATCCCTCGCCGAACGCCTCGTGAACCTCCGAGATGAAGACGATCGCCTCGGGGTCCGCCTCGGCGACGACCTGCTTGAGGAGCGGCACCTGGTTGCGACCGAGAACGCAGAAGAGGACCGGGCGGTCGTTGCCGCTCCATACCCCGCGCGCCTGCAGCTCGGTGCAGCCGCGGTTGAGGTCGTAGAGGATGGCGTTGGCTATCTCGGCGTGCCGCTCCGAGATGATGTAGGCGGCGCGCTCCGAGCGGGGGCCGTCGATGACCATGTCGATGACCTTGCCGGATATGTACATGGCGACGGCGGCGTACAGCGCGTTCTCCACCGAGAAGACCGGGGCCGAGGCCACGATGATGAAGCCGTCGACGACGATCATCATCGTGCCGACCGGCTGGGAGAGCTTCTTCGCGAGCAGCTGCGCGATGATGTCCGTGCCGCCGGTGTTGCCGCCCGTGCGGAACACGAGCCCGAGCCCGACGCCGGTGACCACGCCACCCCACAGGGCGCAGAGCAGGAGGTCCTTCTCGCCGACCGCCGGCATGAAAGGCGCCAGGGCGTCGGTCAGGATGCCGCAGGCCAGGATGCCGAGGACGGTCCGGACGATGTAGCCGCGGTTGCCCGACTTGACCACGAGCAGGAGCAGGAAGACGTTCATGACAATGGTCTGGATACCGACCGGCAGGTAGATTCCGGCGGCGCCGGCGAGGGCGTAGAAGACCGTGGCCAGGCCCGTGATGCCGCCCGCGGCGAGGCCGTTCGGGACCTCGAAGCAGTCGACGCCGACCGCGAAGACCGCCGACCCAACGATGATGAGCGCCAAATCGCGCAGGCGCACCCGCCAGCGGTCCTCTGCCATGTCTTCCTACTCCTCGTTCTCACCGCCCGTCATCCAGCGGTGGTAGCCGACGACAAACTTGTCCAAATCACCGTCGTCGAGCACCGACTCGACGTTGCCGGTCTCGACGCCCGTGCGCAGGTCCTTGACCAGCTGGTACGGATAGAGCACGTAGCTGCGTATCTGGTTTCCGAAGCCGATGGCGTGTTTAGGGCCGCGCAGCTCGTCGATCTCCGCGGCGCGCTTCTCCAGCTCCATCTCGTAGAGGCGGCTCCGGAGGATCTTCATGGCGAAGGCCTTGTTCTGGAGCTGGCTGCGCTCGTTCTGGCACGTGACCACCGTGCCGGTGGGAAGGTGCGTGATCCTGACGGCGGAGTCGGTGGTGTTCACGCCCTGGCCGCCGTGGCCCGTGGCGTGGTACACGTCGATCCGCAGGTCCTTGGGATCGATCTCGACCTCGACGTCGTCGGGCAGGACGGGCAGGACCTCGACGCCCGCGAAGGTCGTCTGTCGTCGTTTCTGCGCATCGGTCGGCGAGATGCGCACGAGCCGGTGCACGCCGCCTTCCGCGCGGAGCATGCCATAGGCGTTGCGGCCGTGCACGGTGAAGGTCGCGCGGTCGATGCCGATGACCTCGCCCGCAGGGCAGTCGTTGACGTCGACCTGCCATCCGCGGCGGTCGCAGTAGCGCAGGTACATGCGGAAGAGCATCTCGCACCAGTCCTGCGCCTCGAGGCCGCCCTGGCCGGGCGTGATCGTGACGATTGCGTCGCCGTGGTCCAGCTCGTCGGTGAACCAGCTGGAGAGCTCGAGCTCCGAGAGGTCCTCCTCGAGCTCGATCGCTGCGGCGGACGCCTCGGCAAGAAGGTCGTCGTCGCCCATCTCGGCCCCCAGCTCGAAGGCCGCGAGGGCGTCGTCGAGCTTGGCCCGCGCCGAGTCGATGGCGGCGACGTCGCCCTTCGCGGCCGCCAGCTGCGCCATGACCTCGCGCGCGGCGTCGGCGTCGTTCCACAGCGCCGGGTCGGCGCTCTTCTCCTCGAGGCGCTTCACGTCGACGCGCCTCTCGTCGATGTGGAGGTAACCTTCCACCTCCGAGAGGCGCGAGCGCAGGGCGTCGAGCGTTTCCTGTGATATATCCGCCATGGCCTGCCTTAGCGGTTCCTGCCGTGGCAGTTCTTGAACTTCTTGCCGCTGCCGCAGGGGCAGGGGTCGTTGCGGCCGACGCCGACGTAGGGATCGGGATCCTCGGACTTGCGGTACGTGCCCGTCTTGCTGTCGGTGATGGCGGCGCGGCGGCCCTCAGCGGCCGGGACGGCCCTCCTGGCGCCCTGGTCGCCGTCGACCTCGGACGGCCCGGAGTAATGGGCGCCGCGGAGCTCCTCGGGCTCATCGGGCTGGGAGGGAGCGGGAGCCGGGGCGGGGCGGTGGCTCACGACCTCGATGCGCAGGATGGTGCGCAGGTAATCCTCGTACATCGTGTTCACGAGCTCGGTGAACGCGGCGTAGGCCTCGGCCTTGTACTCCACCAGCGGGTCGCGCTGGCCGAAGCCGCGCAGGCCGATGCCGGTCTTCAGGTAATCCATCTCCTGCAGGTAGGCCATCCAGCGGGTGTCGATCACGCGCAGCATCACCTGGCCGGAAAGCGACTGCATGACCTCCTCGCCCAGGCGCTCGGCCTTATCGGCGAAGGCCTTGTCGACGAAGGCGTCGACCGCGTCCACGATGTCGCCCTGCTCGGCGTCCTCGTCGATCTGCGGCAGCTCCTTGGATCCCGTGAGCTCGCCGAGCCACTTTTCGAGTCCGGGGACGTCCCAGTCCTCGCCCGCCTTGCCCTCCGGGCAGAAATCGGCGACCTTGCGCTGGACGGTGTCGAAGGTGACCTCGTCGATGTGGGCGTTCAGGTCCTTGCCGTCGAGGATCTTGTTGCGCTCCTCGTAGATGACCTGACGCTGGGTGTTCATTACGTTGTCGTAGTCGAGGACGTTCTTGCGCATCGAGAAGTTGACCTCCTCGACCTTGCGCTGGGCGCTCTCGACGGACTTGGTGACGATCTTCGCCTGGATGGGCATGTCGTCGGGCATCTCGTACTTGGTCATCATGGCCGCGATCTTGTCCATGCGGTCGCCGCCGAACAGGCGCATGAGGTCGTCCTCGAGCGAGAGGTAGAACTGGGTCTCGCCGGGGTCGCCCTGACGGCCGGAGCGGCCGCGGAGCTGGTTGTCGATGCGGCGGGACTCGTGGCGCTCGGTGCCGATGACGGTCAGTCCGCCGGCGGCCTTGACGCGCTCCTTCTCCTCGGCGCAGTCGGCGCGGGCGCGCTCAAGGGCGTCCACGTACGCGTTCTTGACGGCCTCGATCTGCTCGGCGTCGAACTCGCCGTCGAGCACCTTCGAGAGGCTCTCCGGCGTGATCTTGGTCGGGTCGTTGGCAAGAAGCACCTGCTCGATGGCCTTCTTGTCCAGCTCGAAGCCCAGGTGGCGGACCTCCTCGCGCGCGAGCTCCTCGGGGTTGCCGCCCAGCAAGATGTCCGTGCCGCGGCCGGCCATGTTCGTGGCGATGGTGACCGCGCCCTCGCGGCCGGCCTGCGCCACGATCTGCGCCTCGCGCTCGTGGAACTTGGCGTTGAGGACATTGTGCTTGATGCCGCGCTTGGTGAGGATGCGGGAGAGCTTCTCGGAGTTCTCGATGGAGACGGTGCCCACCAGGCACGGCTGGCCCTTGGCGTGGCGGCTCGCGACGTCCTCGGCGACGGCCTGGAACTTGGCGTCGATGCTGCGGTACACGAGGTCGTCGTGGTCCACGCGAGCGACCGGCTTGTTCGGCGGGATGACCTGGACGGGGATGTGGTAGACCTCGCGGAACTCGCCGTCCTCGGTCATGGCGGTGCCCGTCATGCCGGAGAGCTTCTCGTACATGAGGAAGTAGTTCTGAAGGGTGATGGTCGCCAGGGTCTGGTTCTCCTCGCGGACGATCACGCCTTCCTTCGCCTCGATGGCCTGGTGCAGGCCCTCGGAGTATCGGCGGCCCTCCATGATGCGGCCGGTGAACTCATCGACGATCTTCACCTCGCCGTCCACCACGACGTACTGCTGGTCGCGGTGGAACATGTACTGCGCCTTGAGCGCCTGCTGCAGGTGGTTGACGAGCTGGCCCGAGACGTCGGCGTAGATGTCCTCGATGCCGAGCGCCGCCTCGACCTTCTTCAGGCCCTCGTCCGTCGTGGCGATGGTGTGCTTGGCCTCGTCCATTTCGTAGTCCTCGTCGGCGACGAGGCCGCGGACCGCTCGGGCGAAGTCCTTATAGGTGGTCGCCGACTTGGTGCCGGCGCCCGAGATGATGAGCGGGGTGCGCGCCTCGTCGATGAGGATGGAGTCGGCCTCGTCGACGATGGCGAAGAAGTGCCCGCGCTGGACGCGCTGGTTCGCGCGGGTGACCATGTTGTCGCGCAGGTAGTCGAAGCCGAACTCGGAGTTGGTGCCGTAGGTGACGTCGGCGGCATAGGCGGGCTTCTTCATGCCGAGCTTCATGCCGTTCTGGATCAGGCCCACGTTCATGCCCAGGAACTTGTAGATGCGGCCCATCCACTCGGAGTCGCGCTTGGCCAGGTAATCGTTGACGGTGACGATGTGGACGCCCTTGCCCGGGATGGCGTTGAGGTAGCCGGCGAGCGTCGAGACGAGCGTCTTGCCCTCGCCCGTCTTCATCTCGGCGATGGTGCCGCGGTGCAGGGCGATGCCGCCGATGATCTGAACGTCGAAGTGGCGCAGGCCGGTCACGCGGCTCGACGCCTCGCGCACCGTGGCGAACGCCTCGGGAAGAAGGTCGTCGAGGGACTCGCCGTTCGCGTAGCGCTCACGGAAGATCGCGGTCTGGCCCTGGAGCTCCTCATCGGACATAGCCTGGAACTTGGGCTCGAGGTCGTTGACCTTCTTGGTGATCTTCTCGTACTCCTTCAGCTCTTTATCGGCACCGATAGAGAGCAGCTTGGAGAGGAAATTGGCCATTTGAGGCACCTATCTGTTCAAAGCGGTCATTCCGCTAGTTTTCAATCTTTTTTACTTTACTCATACGGCGCATACGTGTCCCCTCGGATGTGGTCTCTTAGAAAAACACCACGGCTGTATCTTTGCCCCGCGCCTATGCCCAGCCCGCGGCGCCCGCGTCCGCGCCCGCGGACGATGCCGGGGCCGTCGGCTCCTCAAGGGCGGCCCTGAGCCTTTCCGAGGGCGCCTTCTTCTCCCTGGCGAGCATCCTCGCATAGCCCTGATAGCGCCTCTGCGCCTCGGATTCCCTGCCGCTCGTCCTGAGCGCCGTTATCAAGAAGACCATCGCGTCCTCTCTGAACGGGTCGCTGACCAGCGCGTTGTTTGCCAGCCTTGCCGCGAGCCTCCTTCGGCTCAGGCGCAACGCCGCCTCGCTGCCCGAGACCATGGCCTCGACGTACAGGCCTCTCAGCTTTTCCCGCCGCTCCGCCAGATAACCCTTCGGGTCCCCTGTCGGGATGCAGAGGTCGCCGGCATAGAGGCTCTCCGTCCTGAGCGCGGCCGCGCAGGTCCGCGCGTCGCCCGTGCTCTCGACGGCCTCCCTCGCGCAAGAGAGGAACTCGTCGACGTCGCACTCGAACAGGTCGGGCGCGAGGGCCAGCGTCTTCGTCGCTTTGTTCATCACGAAGAGCTCGTCTTCGAGACCGTGATAGGCGAGCGCTTTTCTTACCGTTGAGGTCGCCGCATAGATGCGCTGGTTGGCCTGAAGATTGGTCTCGATGTCCGGCCAAATCAGGCGCGCCAGGCGAATCCTGTTGGCCACATAGCCCTTCTGCAGCGCGAGGCACTCGATGAATCCCCTCGCGTTCCTTCCGGCCAAGGACCAATCCGAAACGCGCTTATCGCCGATCCAGAGCGAGAAGTCGCCGAACAGGTTTGCGCGCACTTTCTTCGGCGAGGCGTCGCGAGCCGGCGCGCTCTCGGCCTCGGCATCGCGCCTACGCTTTGGAGCTTCGGCGGTGTCCCCGAGGCAGTTGCGGCGCGCTATCTCCATCGCCCTTCTCCACTCGGCGGGAATCTGCTCCGCGATGGCGACCGAGAAGTCCCCCATGCCGTCGCACAGCGTGATATAGAGCCACAGCTCGTCGCGCGGGACGGGCCTGTTGGCAAAAGGGCGCGGCACCAGGTCCTCGGCCACATCGCGAATGGCGTCGTGCACCAGATTCGAAACCTCGGCCAGGCCGTCGCCCTTCTCGACCTCATAGAGCCCCGCGGAACCACCGAGTCGGCTCTGGGCCACCTGCTCGAGCACCCCCACAACCCTCGCGGCGTACTCCCATCCCAAATCGGCGCAGCGCGCGCCCGCGGACTGCACGTTTGCGAGGATGTATGCGCTCGGCCTCCTCCGGAGAAGCGTCATTGATTCAGCGACCAGGGAAGAAACGAGGACCAGTGAATCGCCCGCTTTCGCTGCCCGGGAACGGATGGGGCCGATGACGCCTAGCGAGCTGCTGCCCAGGGCCTCGAAGGCAAGCTCCCCTAGATGCGCGTAACCGAGCAGGCCTGTGTAGCCATGGGTGGCGAGGAACTCCTTGCACGCGTCCAGCGACGCTCTGTTGTTCCAGTCGCCATCGCAGCTGAACAGCCGGGCGATGTTGAGGTCTATGCGCAGGAGGCACTCCGAGACGGTACCAATCTCCCCGGCAAACTCATAGCCGGCCAAGGCCCTCATAGCATCCGAGAACTTGCCGGATAACAATAGGTCGCTCGCCTCGTTGTGAAGAGCAAGGCGCCGCTGAAGCGCGGAATTGCCGCCCGACATGATGAACCCCGTCGGAACACGCCCCATGAGCCTTGCCCTGAGCCCGATAAAGCCCAGGCACAGCTGCGCATCCTCCGAGAGCCCGTCGACGCAGGCTTTGGGGCCGTTTCCAATCGATTCGGAATCCACCCGCGAATAGCCGAGGGCGCGCACAGCGCGCCTTAAGCACCATGCCTCCCCTCTCTCGGCCCCGTCGAGTCCTTCCCCCGAGGACAGAATGCCGCCCAGCAGCTCGATATACCCGCAATCCAAGAGCTCGGGGCCCCATTCGACCGCTATCGCGAGCCGCGCATCGGCGGTGCCCAGGGCCAAGAGACATGCCGCGCGGCGATACTCGCCAACCCGGCAGAGCTTCCGGAGACACGACAGATAGGCATCCTCATGCTCAGCGGAGAAGGAGACGAGCGCCTCGGTGTCGAGCCGCGCCCAGCCCAGCGACCGAGCGGTGACGCAGCGGAATCTCCGGGTAAATCCATCGACCCCGTACAGAGGGGCCCATGAGGCGATCTCTGAAAGATAGCTCGCGTCGAAGTCTCCCAGAAATGCGCGGAGGTCATCGAAAGAGCCTTCCCCAAGCAGCGACATGCAGAAGCGGAGCAGTCTCTCTTCCTCGCAGAGACTTGGCCTCAGCCCAGCGTCGACCAAACCCCTCAGCGCCGTCGCATAGCCACGAGGCTCGCTCGACGCGTCGAAGGGCGTTGCGGAGTCCCGCAAGGAAGCAACGAGCGCAGGTATGCCAAGAGTAAAGGGGTCGACGTCAGATGCGACATCGCCTTCGGCTATGCGAACGGAAACCTGGTCGGCAAGTCCCTCGGAAGCAAGAAGCACGTGATCGGGAAGCGCCTCGATGAGCTGACGCGCTTCAGGTAGCATCGTCACCAAAACGGCAGCGCCGCGATTTAGCATCTTCGAGATGCTACGGGCCTGTGAATAGGCGTCCGCCTCGTCAGAGGGAGAGGCCCAGTCGATAAAGGCAAAAACCTCGTCCTCGGTCCCGCGGGTCTTATTTGCTATCTGTCGGGACAACCGAGATAGGGCGTCAGACATAGCCTCCCCAGAGATCGAGGAGCAGTCGCGATAAAACGCCCTGGCGCCGGACGCCACCGCAGAATCAAACGTCTCTTTGACAAGCTCCGAGGAGAAATAGCCCGGCTCGGCGCAAATTACGACCAGGCGGCCTTTACGAAGAATTCCGAGCAGGGTTGAGGGGGAGAGACCGGGGTAGAAACCACGACCCCCTACATACATCGAAGGGTTTTGCGATTCCAAATGCATGACAACACGAGGACTCATGGACTTCCTATCAGCAAGCTAAAAGATAAGGGATTCAATCGATACCCTATCACTTGCTGGTGCTAGCCAAATTATACATACGGTAGGCGGCTACGATACATCCTGCAGTTTTCAGCTAGCATTCCGTCAGCGAGGAACAACCGCCCGATAAATCACCCTACACTGTTGTAAAGAGGGGGTACATCAATAGTACAAGCACATCCATTCACCGAGCCGAGAAATATTCCTTGACATACAGCGACAGCGCTGAACACAACGAGAATTAGAGTCTGGACGCCAAGTTCGGGAGCCTACCGAACCCGGGGGGCGCGCACAAGAAGAGGCCCCCGCGCGGAATACCGCGCGGGGGCCTCCGAAGCTC
>JAUMVN010000002.1 GCA_030530145.1 Coriobacteriia bacterium
CGCCCGCGTGAAGCTCAACCCCCAGACCCACCAGATGCTCCTCGCCGAGATCGAGCGCCTGCGCGACGGCGGCTCCAAGGCCGACGTCGACCCCGAGACGAAGAAGCTCGTCGAGCAGCTGACCGGCTACTCCTATGAGCACTGCTGGGGCAACAACCGCGTGATGAACTACTCGCACAAGCCCGAATAGGGGAGAGCGCCGGATCGCCGGACCCCGCACATGAATTGAAACGCTTCATTGAGCCGCCCGAGAGGGCGGCTCTTTTGTGAGCAGGGGTCCGCCAACGGCAAGCATTCGACGGTGAACGGTAAGAAATACCGTTGGCATCCTGCAGAAGCCGCTCACCTGCCAAAAACAGCCAACGATAACCAGTTATTAGAGCAGCTGCTAAGAAGCACAAAACAATTCGACGGCTGATGCTTACCAAGAATGGAACCGGTTTCATCCCCAGCAGCGGCGCCCATCCGCCTCTTTGGCGAAACCGTGGACGGCGCGGCCGACGCGCCCCGTAGTATCTAAGGCGTCGAAAGTAAACCGGTTTGTCACCAGGGCGCGCTACTCTCGATAGGCGCGCCGAGGTGCTCACAAGGAGAGGTGAAACATGGCTAGTACGAAAGCAAGCGCCGAAGCCAAGCTCAGCGAGAAGCTCCCGCTGCGCGCCAAGCTCGGTTACGGCACGGTCGGCCTCGGGTCGATCGCCAACACGATGCTCGCCACCTGGCAGGCATTCTTCTTCACGACGTTCTGCGACATCAACATCGGCGTCGCGGGCCTGATCGTCTCCATCGGCACGATCGTGGCCGCGTTCACGGCGCCCATCTGGGGCTACATCTCCGACCGCATGTACAGCACCGCCCTCGGCCGTAAGTTCGGCCGCCGCCGCGCCACGCTGCTGCTCACCGCGCCGGGCCAGTTCATCTTCATGATCCTGCAGTTCGTGCCCGGCCTGCCCGTGCCCGTCTACGCGGTCTCCAACCTGCTCTACTGGGTCTTCAACGGCGGCTACTCCACGGTCCAGTACGTCCTGCCCTCCGAGATGAGCGACAACTCCTCGCAGCGCGCCCAGCTCGTCGGCATCAACCAGATCAGCACCGCCATCGCCTCCATCGCGCTGGCCACCATCAACACCGCGCTCTTCGTGGTCTGGGGCGACAAGAACTGGACCACCTACTTCAACCTTGCCCTTATCTACGACGTCTTCATGCTCGTGATCATCATCGCCGGCATCATGACCATCCAGGAGCGCCCCTACGACCCGACCACCGACTTCAAGGAGGCCGACGAGAACACCGAGGGCGAGGGCGTGGGCCCCGTCAAGCGCGTTGCCCTGCTCCTGTGGAACTACGTCTCGACCTTCGCCGTCAAGGAGTTCCGCTCCTACCTGGGCATGTACCTCTCTGAGGTCATGTTCCGCAACGTCCGCGGCGCCATCCTGACCTACTTCCTCGTCTTCGTCCTCGGCCTCACGTCCTCGCAGGTCTCGCTCCAGAGCGGCATCTCGTTCGCCATCGGCATCGCCCTCGTCGCCTTCTTCATCTGGCTGAACTCCAAGATCGGCAGCTCCAAGTCCTACCGCGTCGGCGCCATCGAGGCCTCCGTCGTCTTCCTGCTCATGTTCGTCCTCGCCCACGTCCACGAGCAGATCGGCCAGGCGGCCACCATCACCGCGTGGGTCCTTCTCGCCGTCGCCCTGAACTTCGGCATCACCGGCGTCGTCAACGCCACCGACTTCGCGTACTCCTTCATCCCCGATGTCGACGAGATCCTGACCGGCAAGCGCCGCGAGGGCCAGTACGCCTCCGTCAACTCGACCATCGACAACATCTTCATGGCCATCGAGAAGATCATCATCACCTCGGTCCTGGCCGCCGGCGGCTTCGTCTCGGGCGCCGAGTCCCAGCCCCAGCAGGTCATCGACCTTCTCACCAACATCTTCTGCTTCGCGCCCATCGCCTTCTGCGCCCTCGGCATCTTCTTCACCTTCCGCGTGAAGCTCAACGAGGAGAACCGCGTGGTCCTCGCCGCCGAGATCGCCCGTCTCCGCGACGGCGGCTCCAAGGCCGACGTCGACCCCGAGACCAAGAAGCTCGTCGAGGAGCTCACCGGCTTCCCCTACGAGAAGTGCTGGGGCAACAACCGCGTCGTGAACTTCTCCAAGAAGCTCGAGGGCGGCGACGCTCCCAAGGCAGAGGCTTCCGCCGCCTAAGCACCCCCTGAGCACCACCCCTTTCCCTTAGCGGGACGGCCTTTCTCCCTAGGCCGTCCCGCCCACATCGATTTATCCTGACGTCAAGCGCGAAACGAGGAAGCACATCATGGCTTGGTTGACCACGGACGGCATGGCATGCGAGCTCGGCAACGACCGCATCTCCGTGCGCTTCGAGAAGGACGGCAAGGCGACCTCGGTCGTCGTCGACGGCCGCGAGCTGCTCGTCAACCTCTCGGGCGCCGCGGGCGACCCCGACCGCGACCACAGCTTCTACTGCGACTACCACGTCAATCAGAAGACCCGCAATCTCCTGCCGACCCGCCTGGAGGTCGTCTCGGCCGGCCCTGAGGTCGCGCACGTTGCCTACGTCGACGACGCGAGCGACCTCAAGCTCGCCTACCACCTGGTCGTCGCCGGCGACGATCCCGCGGTCTACGGCTACGTGGTCGCCTCCGCCGACGTTCCCGGCGTGGTGGTCAACGAGCTGAGGACCGTCTACCGCTTCGACTCGAGCCTCTTTACCACCGGCTACACCGGAGGCCGCCAGGGCCTGCAGCCCCGCGCGGAGTACATGGCCGAGCACGGCGAGAAGCTCCAGGACGAGACCTTCCGCTTCCCCGAGGCCGTCCGCTACTCGAACTCCGACGTCTACTCCAAGTACGACTACGCCGGCTACTTCGCCGACAACGACGTCTGGGGCCAGTGGTCCGGCGGCCGCACCGACGACGAGTGGGGCGCGTGGTTCATCCCCATGGACAAGAGCTGCTATCCCGGCGGCCCCCTGAAGCAGGAGCTCCTCGTCCATTACGACAGCATCATCCTCAACTACATGACGGGCGCGCACTTCGGCACGGGCGACTTCGAGGTCGAGCCGGGCTGGAAGAAGCTCTACGGGCCCTGGTGCATGTACTTCAACCATGGCGGCGACGTGGTCGCCGACGCTTGCGCCCGCGCGGCTGCCGAGAAGCGCGCGATGCCCGTGGCCTGGCTCGACGAGCCCGGCCTCTACGACGGCGCCTATGCCTCGCTCTGCGGCTCGCTCGCCCTGGCGACACCGGTCGAGCACCCGCAGGGCTGGACCGTCACGGCCTCCGATGCCCCCGGCGACGTGTTCCGCCAGAAGGCCGGTCGCATCTACTATGCGCAGTCCGAGGGCGACTCGTTCAAGCTCGACGGCATGCAGCCGGGCCGCTATTGGCTGCGCGCGCGCCTGAACGCGACGGCGGACGCCGAGGACTACGACCTCGGCGAGTTCGAGCTCGCCGCCGGGCAGGCTCTGGACGCGGGCGCGTTCGAGGTGCTCAACCAGGTTCGCCCTCTCGTGTGGGGCATCGGCGCCTACACGGGCACGACCGCGCCCTTCAAGTTCAGCGACCAGCAGCGCAACTACGTGTGGATGGGCCTCGTGCCCAAGAACCTCGTCTACGAGGTGGGCGCCGACGTGCCCGAGGACTGGTACTACCTGCAGCGCTACGAGGGCGCCTGGCACGTCAGGTTCGCGCGTCCCGAGGGGCCCGCGGAAAGCTACCTGCTCACCGTGCGCCTGGCGGGCACGACCCTGGCGCAGATGATCCCGGGCCAGGCGGATGTCCGCTTTAACGTCGCGCTCAACGGCGCTGAACTTGCGAGTGTCCTCTACGAGAACGACCGCGCCGCCTATCGCTCGAGCGTGACGGGCGGCGCCCCCCAGAAGCTCGAGGTCGTGGTGCCGGCCGAGGCGCTCGAGGACTCGAACGACCTTGTCTTCACGACCGACGGCTACGTTATGTACGACATGATCAAGCTCGAGGCGCTCGCCTGATGAAGCTGCGGTTGGAAGACATAGAGACCCTGCGCCGCAGCTACGAGGGCGCGTGCGCCTGGGTCGACGGCCGTTTCCGCGACCGTGCCGAGAAGCTCGCCCCGCAGGCGCGCGAGGTCGGCGCCCGCGGCGGCACCGTGCTCAGGACGCGCCGCGCCGTCGAGGAATGCCCGTCCCTCGACGGCACCCGCGCGACGGTGGGCGCCTTCGAGCGGCTCGAGGGGACGCTCCTCTTCGTCCCCATGGCCTCGGTCGATTGCCGTGTCCGGATGCGGATCGCGTCGGCAAGAGGGGCCCAGCGGGTCGTCGTCTTCGCGGACGACGCGCCGGCCGCGACGGTCGAGCTGCCCGCCGAGGGCGAGCGCGCCGTCGAGCTCGACGTCGCGCCCACGAGGCGCGGCCTGCGCCTGACGGCCGCGGCCGACCTCGACGTGCCGGCAGGGGAGGGCGCGGCCGCCGAGCCCCGTATCCTGGTCGAGGGCACGGCCGCGGTCGAGGTCCTCTCGCTCGAGGTCGAGGCGGCCGATCGGTGCCCCGGCGAGCGCAGGACCGTCTTCGTGGCGGCCGACTCGCTCGCGCAGACCTACCCCGACGAGGTCCGTCCCCAGACGGGCTGGGCCGAGTATCTCGCGCGCTACCTGGGCTGCGAGCCGTGCGGGGCCGTCCACGACGATGCCTTCTCCTTCGACGCCGCGACCCGCTACGAGGGTGCCGCGGGCCCCGTCGTCCGCAACGCCTCGATGGCGGCCCGCAGCTTGCGGTCCTATATCGCCGAGGGAAAGCTCGCGCAGCTCCTGCGCCAGGTGCGTCCGGGCGACGTGGTCGCGCTGCAGTTCGGCGCGAACGACGCCACCTGTGCCCGTCCTCTCCGCTATTCGTCGATCGACGACTTCCGGGCGTTCCTGGCCCGCTACGTCGACTCGATCAGGGACCGCGGGGCCGTGCCCGTGGTCGTCACCCCGCCGCCGCGCCACAACTTCGCGGACGGGAGGCTCGTCGAGGACTTCGCCGCCTACTCCGAGGCCGAGCGCGCTTACTGCGCCCGCGAGGGCGTGGCGCTCGTCGACCTCTCGCGCGAGGGCGGCCTGCTCGTGGACGGCATGGGGCCCGAGCGCTCCCGTTGTCTGTACATGAAGCTCTCCGCCGGCCAGTACGGGCGCTACCCGGGAGGCGTCGACGACTCGACGCATCTCTCGTCGCTCGGTGCGCGGCTGTTCGGCCGCATCGTCGCCAAGGGCATCGCCGAGGCTTGTGACCTGGCCTTCTGTGACGACGACGCGCCGCTCTGCCGCGAGGCGCCGGCGGGCCTCTCCGCCGACGTTGAGGTTGAGGGTCATGCGGGCGTCCGCCTGGCTTGGGACGCGGTCCCCGGGGCCGACTACTACACGGTGCGCCGCGCCGACGCGCCGGGCGGCCCCACCGCCACGTCGCTCGAGCCGCGCTTCTTCGACGCCGCTGCCCCCGGCGACTCCGGGGCGCGCCGCTACGAGGTGCGCGCCTGGCAGGGCAACGAGGCCGGCGAGCCGGCGGCCGTCGCGGTGGACTGCCCGTTCGAGGGCCTGCCTGCGGGGCACATGATCGAGGGCGCCGACCTCTATGAGGTCGACCCCGACGGGGTGGCCGACCGCATCGCGTTCTCGGTCCGGTTCCTGCCCGCCCAGTGCGTCGCTTCTTACCGCGTGCTGGCAAGAAACGCGCGGACCGGGCAGCTCACCGTGCTCGGGGACATCGCGGCGGCCGACGCCGACGGCCTGCACAGCTACGGCGTGAGCCGCGAGCCGGGCTGGGAGATCCACGTCGAGGCGGACGGCCCCGACGGCCTGCTGAGAAGCGACGCCGTCGCCTTGCCCGACGACCTGTGCGCCGCGGGCGCCCGGCGCTCGAGCTGGGAGATCCCGTTCTGACGCGCCGTGTTCAGCAATCGTGACGGCGGGCCTCGCCCGCCAGAGTATCCGCAGATGGGAGAGTAAATGGAGCACATCGACCTCATACACGGGGACTTCGGGGGCGTCGTCGAGCGCAGCTATCCCCGCGAGGCCGAGGGCTGGGTCGACGGCGTCTACCGCTTCCGCGCCCTTGAGGAGAAGCCCGCCGGGCACATTGCCGCCGAGGCGGCCGGCCAGGGCCTGCTGCTCCGCGCGCGCACGCTCGTCGAGGAGTCCGAGCCTTTGGGCGGCGACGCGAACACCATCGCCCGCGCGACCTACCGCGAGGGCACGTTCGTCCGCCTGCCGCTCGATGCCTGCGACTGGAGGCTCGAGCTCGAGCTCCTTTCCGCCGAGGACGCCGAGGTCGCCGTCGTCGCCAACGAGGACGAGCGCGCCCGCCTGTCCCTCAAGGCGGGCGAGCCGAGGAAGGTCGCGCTCGAGGTCCCGCTGACCAAGCGCGGGCTCGACCTCACCGTCGCAGCCTACGACCCCGCGGGGGAGACCACCGGCTGGTCCGAGGTCCGGCTGCGCTCCCTCGCCTACGAGAAGGCCGAGCGCGCCGCGGCCCCGAGCCCGCGCATCCTCATCGCCGCGGACTCCACGGCCCAGACCTACTTCGACCGCGAGCGCCCGCAGTCCGGCTGGGGCGAGTGGCTCTACTGGTATCTCTACGAGGGGCACGTCGCGAGCGTTTCTCACGACGACACGAGCTCGGTGCGCCAGGCCCGTCTCTTCAAGGGCGCCGGCCCCGACATCTACAACAAGGCGCTCGGCGGCCGCGGCTTCAAGAGCTACCTGGCCGAGCACCGCTGGGAGAAGCTCCTCTCCGTGGTCCGGCCCGGCGACGCGGTCCTTATCGACTTCGGCCTGAACGACGCCTCGAAGACGCGTCCCATGCGCTACATCCCCGTCGAGGAGTTCGCGTCCTGGATCGACCGCTACGTCGCGTGCGTGGAGGACCGCGGCGCGCGTCCCGTGCTCCTTACCTCGACGCCGCTCTTCCACGCGCCCGACGGCGAGTTCCAGCACGAGGTCACTCTCGACTACGTCGAGGTCGTGCGCGCCTACGCGGCCGAGCACGGCCTGCCGCTCATCGACGTGCGCGCCGAGTTCATGGGCTACGTGCGCGGCATGCCGCCCCAGAACCGCGAGGCGCTCTGGCTCCGCGCCCGCCCGTTCCAGTACCCGAGCCACCCCGACGGCGTCAAGGACCCGTGCCACCTGAGCACCCTCGGCGCCTTCAAGGTGGCCGGCATCGTGGCGCGCGGCCTCGCGAAGGCCCTGCCCTGGGTCGAGCTCGCGAGCGACGTCGCCGCCGATCCCGAGCCCGCCCGCGCCCCGGCCCCGGTCCGCGAGCTCGCGGCCGAGTCCGTCAAGGGCATCGTCGGCCTCGAGGGTGCGCTGCGCTGGGACCCCCCTGAGGGCGGCGCCGACTACTATGTGGTCGAGAAGCGCAACGCGGCCACGGGGCGCCTCTACGACCGGGCCGTGACCGTCCAGCCCTCCTACCTCGACCTGCCGCTGCCCGCCCAGGCGCGCACCATCGAGTACCGCGTGAGCGCCTGGATCGACGCCGAGGGCTCGCAGGCCACGGCGGTCCGGCTCACGTTCCCGCCCGACGACGACCCCGCGCAGGCGCTCGGCTGAGCCCCGCGCATCCTCCGATCCGCCCCATCCGCAAGAAGACCAGACGAGAAAGGCAAGACCAATGAAGACCGAGTACGAGCCCAGCGTGGCGCTGCCCTCCAAGGAGACCATCGAGAAGTCCATCGACCTTCTCCTCAACTGCCTCACGAAGATCGACGACGCCTCGGGCGAGTTCCTTCTTGACTTCGACGGCCTCAAGGTCGACGACAAGAGCTGGTGCGTGTGGAACTGGCCGCAGGGCGTGGGCCTCTTCGGCACGTACATGAACTATCGCAACACCGGCAACGAGAAGGCCCGCCGCATCGTCGCGGACTGGTTCGAGGCTCGCATGCGCGAGGGCGCCCCGTCGAAGAACATCAACACGATGGCCCCGCTGCTGGCCATGGCCTGCCTCTATGAGGACACGGGCGATTCCCGCTACCTGCCCTATCTGGAGCGCTGGGCCGACTGGTGCATGAACGACCTCACCCGCACGCAGGAGGGCGGCTTCCAGCACGTGACCTACGGCCCGCCGAACACCGAGCAGATGTGGGACGACACCCTCATGATGGCGGTGCTGCCCCTGGCCAAGATCGGCATGCTCCTCGGCCGCCAGGATTACATCGAGGAGGCCCGCTACCAGCTCTCCATCCACATCAAGTACCTCGCCGACCGCAAGAGCGGCCTGTGGTTCCACGGCTGGAGCTTCGAGCGCCGCGACAACTACGCCGAGGCGCTCTGGGCCCGCGGCAACTGCTGGATCACCATCGCCTTCCCGACCATCATCGAGGTGCTCGAGCTCGAGCCCGACGACGCCCTCTACCGCCTGCTCGTCGAGGCGCTGCGCGCGCAGATCGCCGCGCTCGCCAAGTACCAGGACCCCGAGACGGGCCTGTGGCACACCCTCATCGACGACCCCGACTCCTACCTGGAGACCTCCGGCTCCGCGGGCTTCGCCTTCGGCATCCTCAAGGCCGTGCACAAGCGCTACGTGGACCCGAGCTACGCCGACGTGGCCAACCGCGCCGTCAACGGGATCCTCGCGCAGATGGGCGACCACGGCCAGCTCGCCAACGTCTCGGTCGGCACGCCGCTCTTCGACGACCTCGACGGCTACCGCAACGTCGGCATCACCGACATGCCCTACGGCCAGTCGCTCTCGGTCCTCGCGCTCACCGAGGCGCTCGTGAGCTACTGCTAAGGGGCGCGCGATGGAATTCGGCTGCAGGGCGCACGACCTCACGCGCGCCCACACCCCCGACGAGCTGGGCCGCGCCTGCGAGGAGCAAGGCGTGCGCTATGTCCAGCTCGCGCTGGCCAAGTCCTTCCCGCAGATGGCGAGCGGCGCGGGCGAGATAAGCCCCGGCATGGGAGCCCACGTGCGCCGCGCGCTCGCCGCGCACGGCGTCGAGGTGGCGGTCATGGGCTGCTACTTCAACTTGATCGACCCCGACCTCGCGGCGCGCGAGCAGGGCATCCGCAAGTTCGAGGCGTATCTTTCCTGCGCGCGCTCCTTCGGCTGCGGCATCGTCGCCTCCGAGACGGGCTCGGTCGACCCCGCGTTCCGCTACACCGAGGAGAACTTCACCGACGAGGCCTTTGGGGAGGCCGCCGACGTCATCGGCCGCCTTGTGGCGCATGCCGAGCGCGTGGGCGCCGTCGTGGGCATCGAGCCGGGCGTGAATCACCCCATCCACGACGTCGAGACGTGCGCGCGCCTGGTGGAGGCGGTGGGCGGCTCGCCGGCGCTGGGGTTCATCCTCGACCCGACGGCGCTTATCACCTGCGAGCTCGCGCCCGCGCAGCTCGACATAACCCGCGCGATGCTCGCGGCCTTCCCGGAGCGGATCGTGGCCACGCACCTGGTGGACTTCCGCGTCGAGGGCGGCGCGCTCGTGCGCTGCGACCTCGGCGAGGGACAGATGGACGTGGACGCCGTCCTGGGCGCCGTCGAGGCCGCGAAGCCGCACGGCTTCGTGCTCACCGAGTTCACCGAGGACGACGCCGTCGGGCGGTTCATAGCCTCGCGGCGGTAGGGCTTCTTTGCAAGGACGGATTTCGACGAAGAGAAAGGCCCTGGTGGATATGGGCATCGGCAATGTTGTGCACAACGAGTTCGCGACCTGCGTGGACGACGAGACGGGCGCGGTGGTCGAGCGCCTGACCTCGCCCGACGTGACGAGCCACCACATGTATTTCTATGCCCACATGACCACGGCCGACGGGCGCTGGCTGCTCTACTCGCCCGAGGTCGACGGCGAGCGGCAGATCTACCTCATGGACCTCTTTACGGGCGACGCGACGCAGATCACGGAAGGTCCGGGCGTGGACGACTGGGGCGCGGAGTTCACGAGCGACGAGCGCCACGTCATGTACCACCAGGGCGACTCCATCTGGAAGGTCTCGCTCGACGGCGGCGAGCGCGAGGAGATCTACCGCACGCCCGAGGGATGGCACGGCCGCGACATCGGCGTCTCGCGCGACGTGAACGCCCTCACGCTCGTGGAGATCAAGAAGGACACCATGGCCGCCGCCATCGGGGGCAAGAACTGGGACTTCTTCAAGCAGAACTGCCTGGCCAAGCCCCTGTGCCGCATCGTCTACGTCAACCTGGACGACGGCTCGAGCGAGGTCGTCCACGAGGAGCGCTGCTGGCTCGGGCACACGCAGATCCGCCCGCACGACCCGGACACGATCATGTACTGCCACGAGGGCCCCTTCGACGTCATCGACGCCCGCATGTGGCTCGTCCGCCGCGACGGCTCGAGCGTGCGCCGCTGCCGCGAGCAGCCGAGCGACCTGATCTTGACCCACGAGTTCTGGGAGCCGAGCGGGAAGAGGCTCGCCTTCGTGTACCGCGAGATGTCCGGCACCGGCGTCGAGGAGATCCACGAGATCGACCCCGACACGCTCGGGGAGCGCAGCGTCATGCCGTGCCAGACCTACGCGCACTGCATCTGCGACAAGGCCGGGCGCTTCTTCGTGGGCGACTCGCAGGGCGACCCCACGCCCATCCACCTGCAGCGCGAGGAGGACATCGAGGCGCGCCGCGCCGCCGGCGAGAAGCTCAACGACTACGTCTACCTGATCGAGCCGGCCCTGGGCAAAGAGACGCGCCTCGCGTACCACGGCACGAGCTGGAGCGCGCGCTGGGGCACGCCGCAGGACGCGCACCCGCACCCCTGCTTCACCGAGGACGGGCGCTACGTGCTCTTCGTCACCGACCGCTTCGGCCACCCCGCCATTCATCGGATCGACCTGGAGCGATTCTTAAAGGAGCGGTAGCGCGGGCAAGGGTATCGTTACAGGGCTTTTCCGAGCGCGAAGGGAGATCGGCGCATGGCGATCGGCGATTTGACCCACAACTCGTTCGTCCGGACCTTCGACCCCGACACGGGGGCGATGGTGGAGCGGCTGACCTCGCCGTCGGCCACTTGTCACCTGCCGAGGCCGGGCATCCGCGCGACCTCGAGGGACGGCAAGGTCCTGCTGTACGTGGGCACGAGCGGGGAGGCCCGGCAGCTCTTCGCGCTGAACCTGGACACCGGCGTCTCGGTGCAGCTCACGAGCGGCAAGGGGCTCCTCGAGTATGAGGGGGTCTGCCTCGACCCCGACGACCGCCACGCGTTCTATGTGCAGCGCGACACGCTCTGGCGCATCGACCTGACCACGCTTCTGCTCGAGCGCCTCTACACCTGCGACGACGGTTGGGCACTGCGTTGGCTCACGGTCTCGGCGGACGGCCGCTACGCGGTGACGACGGAGATCGAGCGGACCTCGGTGCCCGCGAACATCGAGCAGCCCGACTGGAGCCTCTTCGAGCTCTCCACCATCGCGGCCCCGCGCTCCCGGATCGTCCTGCACTCCCTTGGGGACGGGGCCTCGGAGATCGTGCTCGAGGACCGCTGCTGGCTCGGGCGCGCGACGCTGCAGCCCGGCGGCCAGGGCTCGATCCTTTATTGCCACGAGGGCGCCTATGACTACATCGACGCCCGCATGTGGCTCGTGAGCGCGGATGGCTCGCGCCTTCGCTGCGCCCGCGAGAAGAGCTCCGGCGAGATCGCCATCGGCGAGACCTGGCTCGACGAGGGCCGCTCCATCGGCTACCTGCACCGGGTCGGCTCCGCCGACCCGCAGAAGCTCGGGAGCGTGGACTGGTCCGCGACCGACCTCGAGTCGATCGCCCTCGCGGAGGCCGCGGGCGCCGCGACCGTGCGCAGGATCGACGCCCGCACCTTCGAGGAGGAGGTCCTTCTCGCCTGCCACCCGTACGCGCACCTGGCCTTCTCGCCGAACGGCCGCTACTGCACGGGCGACGGGGCCAACGGGCCCGTGCCGCTGCACCTGGTGGCCGACGCGCCCGCCGCGGGCGTCGGGTCCGATGAGTTCATCTACCTGTGCGACCTCGAGACGCGCCGCGAGGTGAGGCTCTGCAGGCACGCGACGAGCTGGAGCCACCGCTTCGGCACGACGCAGGACACCCACCCGCACCCGAGCTTCTCGACGGACGGCAACTGGGTCTATTTCGTGTCCGACCGCGAGGGGCACCCGGCCATCTACCGCGTGGACGTCGCGCGCTTCCTGCGCGAGCGCGACGGCGGCAACGGGCCCGTCGGCCGCGGGGAGGAGGGCGCCCCCGATGCCTCCTGGGGCTTCTCGGCGACCTATGCCACAGGGGAGTCGCCATGCTGAGGCTCCGCGAGGACATCCTGCTGTGGCCCGGAGGCCGCGAGAAGTGCTGCACGCTCTCGTTCGACGACGGCACCGTCGAGGACGAGCGCATCTGCCGTATGCTGCGCGAGCGCGGCCTCCGGGCGACGTTCAACCTGAACCCCGGGCTGTTCGGGCGCTCCGACCACCTCGAGCAGGGCGGTCTTTCGGTCGAGCACCGCAAGCTCCCGCGCGAGCGCATCGCGGAGGTCTATGACGGCTTCGAGCTCGCGGTCCACGGCTACACCCATGCTCACCTGGGGCGCGTTCCCTCGTCGATGGCCAGCTACGAGATCGCGCGCTGCAAAGAGGAGCTGGAGCGCATCGCCTGCGCGCCCGTTCGCGGCATGGCCTGGCCCATCAACTACCGGGCCGACGACGTCTTCGGCGCGCGCGAGGCCGCCCGCGCCTGCGGCATTGCCTACGCGAGGACCACGCGGCGCACCTTCGGCTGCGCGGGCCTGCCGGCCGATTTCCTTGCCTGGGACGCGGCCTGCAGCTACGTGCAGCCGGAGCTCGAGGGGGTGCTCGAGAAGTTCCTCTCGCCGATTGAGCGCTACACGGAGCCGTACCTGCTCTATGTCTGGGGGCACGGCTACGAGGCGACCATGCGGGACGCGTGGGGGACGCTCGAGTCGTTTTTCGACCGCGTGGCCGGCCGCGACGACGTGTGGTACGCGACCAACATCGAGGTCTTTGACTACGTGGACGCCGCCCGATCGCTCGTGTACTCGGCGAGCGGGGATTACCTGCAGAATCTCCGCGCCGTCGACGTGTGGCTGCAGGTCGACGGGAAGCCGCTGCGCGTCCCCGCCGGCGGGGTCGTCCGCGTGCCCGCGCTCGACGGCGAGTGAGCGGGCCCCTTCGCGCCCGCGCATCTGGAATACAAACGATTGAGAGGGACCGAGCATGAACGCGACGATTCGTAAGACCGCCGACGGACGCGCGATTAGCGGATTCAAGATGAAGCTCTACCCCGGCTTCGCCGAGGAGTACGAGAGGCGCCACAACGAGCTCTGGCCCGAGATGGCCGACATGCTCCACGAGTACGGCGGCCACAACTACAGCATCTTCATCGACGAGGAGACGAACATCCTCTTTGGTTATATCGAGCTGGACGACCCTGAGCGCTACGCGCAGAGCGCCCAGACCGAGGTGTGCCGCCGCTGGTGGGACTTCATGGCCAGCGTCATGGAGACGAACCCCGACAACTCGCCCGTGAGCGTGGATCTGCCCTGCGCGTTCCACCTGGATTGACCGGGCGCCGCCTAGGGCGGGTCAGGCGCGCTCCGGGCCCGGTCCCTCGCGGCACAGGGTGCTCGCCCGAGGCCGGAGCCGAGCGCGGACGATCTCCTCGCGGGGCCTCGCGCCCGGGTTCTCGATGCGCCTGAGCAGCAGGCGCGCGGCCTTCTCGCCCATCTTCCTGGGCTGGTACTCGAGCGTCGTGATGCCCCCTGCGAACTCCTCGGCCCAGTCCCAGCCCATGTGGCGCGCCCAGCCCCACTCGTCGGGGCCGCAGAGCCTGACCGCTCGGCCCGCCTGCGGGCCGAGCTCCCTGAGGGCGCGGTGCGCGGCCACGAGCACCGCCGTGTTCGTGGCGAACACGGCGGCGGGGGCGTCGCCCTTCTCGGCATCGGCGCAGACGCGGGCGAAGGCCCGGCGCACGGAGCGCGTGTCGGCGGGGTCGATGACGCAGACGTCCGCCTCGGGCCGCCGCGCCCCGAAGAGCCGTCGGTCGGCGTCCAGGAAGGCGTCCATGCGAATGTAGCGGGGCGAGTTGTTCTCGAAAGGCTCGGTGACGAAGACGGCGCGGCTAAAGCCCTGCTCGCGCAGGTGGCCCATGAGCTCGAGCGTCGAGTCGCAGTACTCGTTGACGACGATGTCGGCCGAGCAGTCGTTGACGTAGCGGTCGCATAGCACGACAGGCACGGCCGAGCGCGCGATGCGGACGAGCTCGGGGTTGTCCGCGCTCACCGTGTTCACGATCAGGCCGCTGACCTGGTCTTGGAGCAGGGCGTCTATGGCCGCATGCTCGGCCTCCAGGGAGTTCGCCGCGTCGCAGACGACGACGGCGTAGCCGGCCCGGCGCAGTTCTGCGCCCGCGCCGATGACGAGCGAGGTGGAGAAGGGCGTCGCGATGTCCGCGAGGACGATGCCGACCTGGAGCAGCTTGCGCTCCTTGAGGTTGCGGGCGGCGGCACTCGGCACGTAGCCCGCCTGCTCTATGGCCTTCTTTATGCGCGTGCGGGCGCTGTCGGAAAGAAGGTCTTCTCGTCCGTTGATGTAGCGCGACACCGTCGTCTTCGAGACGCCGGCCGCCGTGGCGATGTCGGAGATCGTGACTTTGCGCTGCGGCATGGATGCCCCCGGCCAATCCTGGAATCGTGTGACATACCTATGGTAACGGTTTCATGAAACGCTTCAAATCACGCCGAGGCGCCGGCTCGGCGCCCGGCCCGTGACGGGCGCCCGCCGATACTGCGACTTCTTGAATTAAGACGCAGAGCAATCAATGGGTTTGCCCCTGATTGGCCGTAAATCGCAAACATCTCTGCGTCTTGTTTCGAAGTCGGCAAGTATCGGTGGGCGCTGGCCGACCGATGGGGGGTTTCCCTGGCGCTCGGGGCCGCGGCGCCGGTCTCTTGCCGCCGGGTCGCTGCGCTCGACAATTCCTTCACGCGCGATTTCCGCCAGCGGTATGATTCGGCCGTTGAGTGAACGTTTATCCAAAAAGAAGGTGAACGTTCACCTATAACCCTGCTACAATCGCAATGGATTCGAAATACTCGAAACGATGCGCCTGCGGGCGCGGGGAGGAACGAGCGATGAAGAACTTCATGGACGACAAGGACTTCCTGCTGAGCACGCCGACCGGCGAGAAGCTCTTCCACGATTACGCGGAGGACATGCCCATCGTCGACTACCACTGCCACATCTCTCCGCAGGAGATCTTCGAGAACAAGTCCTTCAAGTCCATCACCGAGGTCTGGCTCGGCGGCGACCACTACAAGTGGCGCCTCATGCGCGCCAACGGCGTTGACGAGCGCTACATCACCGGCGACGCGGACGACCGCGAGAAGTTCCAGAAGTGGGCCGAGACCCTCGGTCGCTGCGTGGGCAACCCCGTCTTCGAGTGGAGCCACCTCGAGCTCAAGCGCTTCTTCGGCTACGAGGGCGTCCTCAACGGCGCCACCGCCCAGGAGGTCTGGGACCTGGCCAACGCCAAGCTCGCCACCCCTGAGTTCAGCTGCCGCGAGCTCATCAAGCGCTCGAACGTCCGCATGATCTGCACCACCGACGATCCCGCCGACTCCTTCGAGTGGCACCAGAAGATCGCCGCCGACGAGTCCTTCGACGTCAAGGTCGTCCCGGCCATGCGCCCCGACGCCGCCCTTCGCATCGAGCGCGGCCAGGAGTTCGCCGACTACATGAAGAAGCTCTCCGACGTCGCCGAGCTCCCCGTGACCAACTACGCCGAGCTCAAGGCCGCCATCGCCAAGCGCTACGACTACGTGGCCACCCTCGGTTGCGTCGCCTCCGACCACGCCCTCGACTACGTCATGTACGTCCCGGCCACCGAGGAGGAGATCGAGGCCATCTTCCAGAAGGGCCTTGCCGCCGAGCCGCTGACCGAGCACGAGGTCCTGCAGTACAAGACCGCCTTCATGCAGTTCGTCGCCGGCGAGTACGTCCGCCTCGGCTGGGCCATGCAGCTCCACTTCGGCTGCAAGCGCGACAACAACAAGCCCATGTTCGCCAAGCTCGGTCCCGACACCGGCTACGACTGCATCTCCAACTACACCCCGGCCGACCAGCTCGCCGACTTCCTGGGCTCCATCCAGCAGACGACCGGCCTGCCCAAGACCATCCTCTACAGCCTGAACCCCTCCGACAACTGGATGATCGACACCGTCATGGCCTGCTTCCAGGAGGCCCCCGTCGCCGGCAAGATCCAGAACGGCTCCGCCTGGTGGTTCAACGACAACGAGACCGGCATGCGCGACCAGATGACCGCCCTTGCCAACGAGGGCGTCCTCGGCAACTTCGTGGGCATGCTCACCGACTCCCGCTCCTTCCTCTCGTACCCGCGCCACGAGTACTTCCGCCGCGTGCTCTGCGGCCTCGTGGGCGAGTGGGTCGAGCAGGGCAAGTACCCCGCCGACTTCGAGCTGCTCGGCGGCATCGTCAAGGACATCAGCTACAACAACGCGGTCCGCTACTTCAACATGCCGCTCGAGCTGGCCTAAACCGCCGCATTACCAAGAAACGCCGCGGGGCCGCGCGGTCTTCTCGCCGCCGGCCCCGCGCCCTTTTCCAACCCGCCCGCTTCCCACAAAGAGGAGAACACACCCATGGATACCCTGAGCTACGCCACGCTCGAGAAGATCGGCTACGAGGGCTACGTCCTTCCTAAGGACGCCCCCGAGAAGGTCCTGCAGTTCGGTGAGGGCAACTTCCTGCGCGCCTTCGTCGACCGCTTCTTCGACCTCGGCAACGAGGCCACCGGCTGGAACGGCAAGATCTGCATGGTTCAGCCCATCAGCGGCAACTACGGCTTCGCCGACGGCATCAACGCCCAGGACGACCTCTACACCGTGCTCGTCCGCGGCAAGCAGGACGGCGAGACGGTCGACGAGTCCCGTCTCATCAGCTCCTGCTCCCGCTGTGTGAACCCCTACCGCGCCGAGGACTACGCCGAGATCATGAAGCTCGCCGCCTCCGACGACCTGGAGATCATCGTCTCCAACACCACCGAGGCCGGCATCGCCTACGACGACTCCTGCAAGGCCGACGACCAGCCGCCCGCGAGCTTCCCCGCCAAGCTCGCCCAGGTGCTCCACACCCGTTGGGCCGCCGGCAAGCCGGGCGTGATCGTCCTTTCCTGCGAGCTCATCGACCACAACGGCGCTGAGCTTCTCCGCATCGTCAAGCAGCACGTCGCCGACTGGGGCTGGGAGGACGAGTTCGCGGCTTGGCTCGAGGACGACTGCACCTTCTGCACCACCCTCGTCGACACCATCGTCCCTGGCCGCATCCGCGACGCCGAGGAGGCCGCGCGCGTGGCCGAGCGCCTCGGCTACGACGACCCGTTCCTGGCCGTCCGCGAGCCCTTCCAGATGTGGGGCATCCAGGGCGACGAGAGCCTTAAGGAGAAGCTGCCCTTCACCAAGGCCGAGATCCCCGGCGTCTTCGTGACCCCCGACGTGACCCCGTACAAGAAGCGCAAGGTCCGCATCCTCAACGGCTCCCACACCTGCTTCGTGCCGGGCGCCTGGCTCGCCGGCTTCGACATCGTGCGCGACTGCATGCACGACGACGTGGTCCGCGGCTTCATGAACCAGATGCTCTACGGCGAGTGCATCCCGACCCTGGCCGCCGACCTCGACGTCGAGGACTGCAAGGCCTTTGCGGCGGCTGTCCAGAACCGCTTCGACAACCCCTTCATCGACCACCAGCTGCTCTCCATCTGCCTGAACTCCACGGCCAAGTGGCGCGCCCGCGACCTGCCGACCCTCAAGGACTACGTGGCCTCCGAGGGCAAGCTCCCGCGCTGCCTCTCGACCTCCCTCGCCACGCTCATCGCCTTCTACACCACCGGCCTCACCGGCCGCGAGGCCGACGGCCTGCACCTGCGCCGCGCCGACGGCGCCGCCTACGTGGCTCAGGACGACGCCTTCGTGCTCGACTTCTACGCCGACCACGCCTCCGACTCCGACGCCGACCTCGTGCACGCCGTCCTCACCAACGAGCAGATGTGGGGCGAGGACCTGACCCAGCTCGCCGGCCTCGAGGAGTTCGTCGCGAGCATGCTCTCCGTCGTCCGCACCCAGGGCGCCAAGGCCGCATACGCGGCTGCTCTGGCCGAGTAGCAAATAGCAATCGTATGCTGCGCGGGGCCCAGATACCGCATCTCGCCGCTCAAGCCGTCGCTCGCGTGCCCAAGCACGCGTCGCTCCTCTTTCGCGGCGACCTGCGGCACCTGGACCCCGCTCGCCGACCTGGGACTTTGTCGGCTGTGAGATTCTGTTGGGCACCTGCTCGATCAGAGGGGATTTTTAAGCAATGAACACCATCCAGATCAACCCGGCGGACAACGTCATCGTCGCGCTTTCTCCGCTGGCCGCGGGCACGGTCGTGGACGTCCCCGGCGTGGGCCCCGTGGCCGCCGCCGAGGACATCCCCCAGGGCCACAAGATGGCCGTCCGCGCCATCGCGGAAGGGGAGGACGTCATCAAGTACGGCCTGCCCATCGGGCACGTGATCGCTGACGTCGCGGCCGGCTCCTGGCTGCACACGCACAACGTGAAGACCAACCTCTCGGGCGAGGTCGAGTACAGCTACCACCCCACGCACCCGGTCGTGGAGCCGGTCGAGCCGGAGACCTTCCAGGGCTTCCGCCGCGCCGAGGGCCGCGCCGCCACGCGCAACGAGCTGTGGATCATCCCCACGGTCGGCTGCGTGAACGAGGTCGCGCGCTCCATGTGCGAGGCCGCTCAGGACCTGGTGGGCGGAAGCCTCGAGGGCGTTTATTACTTCCCGCACCCGTTCGGCTGCTCGCAGACGGGCGCCGACCACGCCCAGACGCGCCGCCTGCTCGTGGCCCTTTCTCGCCACCCGAACGCCGCGGGCGTGCTGTTCCTGAGCCTCGGCTGCGAGAACTGCACGCACCAGCAGGTGCTCGACGAGCTGGGGGAGTACGACCACGAGCGCGTTCGCTTCCTTACCTGCCAGGACGTGGCCGACGAGCAGGTCGAGGGCCACAAGATCCTGGCCGAGCTGGCTGAGCTCGCCAAGCAGGCCCAGCGCGAGCCCATCCCCGCGAGCGAGCTCGTCGTCGGCCTCAAGTGCGGCGGCTCCGACGGCCTCTCCGGCATCACGGCCAACCCGACCATCGGACGCGTGAGCGACATGGTCGTGGCCCGCGGCGGCACCTCCGTGCTCACCGAGGTGCCCGAGATGTTCGGCGCCGAGTCCATCCTTCTCGACCGCTGCGTCGACGAGGACGTGTTCAACGCCGCCTCCGACATGCTCAACGGCTTCAAGGACTACTTCATCAGCCACGGCGAGGTCGTCTACGAGAACCCGAGCCCCGGCAACAAGGACGGCGGCATCACCACGCTCGAGGACAAGAGCTGCGGCTGCGTCCAGAAGGGCGGCTCCGCCCCCATCGTGGACGTGCTGCCCTACGCCGGCCGCGCTACCAAGCACGGTCTCAACATGCTCTGCGGCCCCGGCAACGACATGGTTTCCACGACGGCCTTGACCGCCGCCGGTTGCCACGTGATTCTCTTCTCCACCGGCCGCGGCACGCCGTTCGGCGCCCCCGCCCCCACGCTGAAGGTCTTCACCAACCAGCGCCTCTGCGATCACAAGGCCAACTGGATGGACTTCAACGCCGGCGTCGCCGCCACGGGCGAGGCCACGATCGACGAGGCCGCCCAGGGCCTGTGGCAGCTCGTGCTCGAGACCGCCAGCGGCAAGCTCACCTCGGCTGAGCGCCGCGGCTGCCACGAGATCAGCATCTGGAAGGACGGCGTCTGCCTGTAGGCGCTGGTTCTTGCGACCTGCCCGACCGCCAAGGGGAAGGCCCCGGCGCTTGCTGCAAAGTGACCTCGCGTGAAGAGCGCGCTCAGAAGCACTTTGCCGCAAGCGCCGGGGCCTTCCCCTTGGCGGTCGGGCTCTTTCGGCGGGCTTTCGGGCAATACGAACCTTCTAAACGCATTCTTGAGATGTCGCTGCGCGCAAAGTGTCGCGTATTGCGTAGCTAAAATCGAAAACCCTGAGTAGCCGGACCATTTCGCGCTCGAATATGCAGATTTGCGACCTCGAAATGGGTGAACTACTCGGTGGTTTCGAATTAAGTTACGCAATACGCGGCGCTTTCTGTTTAGGCGGCGCCGCCGAAGTGTCCCAGCGCTCAGTCCTGTGCGGCCAAACCGATTTTTACCCCCAGTACAAAACCGGTTTACGCCTGTTACCCGCTTTTGGTACAGTAGAGTTAACGTTCACCGTCCAACTGCTACCGTTCGCAGAGAATACACAAGTGAACGTTCACCTGACGTAACGTTTCGATGATACTAAGGTTAACGTTCACCTGCTGGAAGCGAAACGACGCTCACGAGGGTGCACATCGCATATTGGTGCCGACTAGGGAGAGGAAGCTCCGATGTTCAACAAACTCGGCAAGAAGAGAAAGATCACGTTCTGGACCCGCTTGGGCTTCGGTATGGGCGGCATGCTCAACTCCGGCGCGCTGACCTTCACCCACAGCTACATGGTCATGTTCCTGTCCACGGAGTGCGGCCTTTCGGGCGCTGAGGCTGCCGCCGTCGCCGCGGCCGCCGTGTACCTGAACGCGTTCCTGGCCCCGGTCCTCGGCTTCATCGCCGACAACTTCTACTCCACCGCGGTGGGTCGTAAGTTCGGTCGTCGTCGTTTCTGGCTGCTCATCGCTATCCCGATGATGATCGCCGAGCCGCTGATCTTCACGGTCACCCCGTTCGGCTTCCCGTACTACCTGTTCCTCTACATCGTGTACAACATCGCGTACACCTTCGCGTCCTCCAACCTCGCGCCGCTCACCATCGAGATGACCGACGACTACGAGGAGCGCACCTACCTTACCGGCTTCAAGCACATCTTCGGTAACGTCTCCGGCTTCGCCATGGCAGCGCTCGTCGGCTTCGGCTTCGGCCTCTTCGGCGAGACCGGCCCCCAGCCCTACTTCATCATCGCGTCCATCAACGCCGCGATCATGGCCGTCTCCCTCATCATCGTCTACTGCTCCACTTGGGAGCGTGGCCCCGAGGAGGTCGCCCAGGAGAAGATCGAGGGCGTCGGCCAGGCCGTCAAGAAGCTCGTCATCGACGTTCTTTCCACCTTCCGCAACCGTTCCTTCCGCAAGGTTCTTGCTCCGTACGCCTTCATGAAGCTCGCCGCCGCCTGCTGGTCCGCCTGCCTCTCGTTCTTCATCGTCTACTCCCTCGGCATCCCCAAGTCCTATGAGGCCGTCATGGAGATGCCCGGCAAGATCGTCGCCATCGTCTGCACCGTCGTCTGGGTCGCCTGGATGGCCAAGAAGGGCTTCCACCAGCCCTGGTACGTCTCCACGCTGGGCGCTGCCGCCTGCATCGTCGCCTACAACGTCTTCGCTGCCGGCAACATCATGGGTCTCTCTGACATGGCCCTCTCCATGATCGCTTACCCGATCATCTTCGCCATCTGGAAGTTCTTCTACGTCGGTTTCCAGTACCTGCTCGACGTCCCCCTGAACTACATGCCCGACATCGACGAGCTCGTCACGCTCCGTCGCCGCGAGGGCATCTACTCCGCCGCCCAGAAGTTCGTCGACCAGATCGTCTCCGCGTTCGCTACCTCTGCCTGGGCTTTCACCCTCGGCGCCTGCGGCTTCATCCAGTCCTCCGGTAACTCCGCCGAGATCGTGCAGCCCACCTCCGTGCCCGTCTCCATCTGCGCCTTCATGCTGATTGGCTGCGCCGGCTGCTTCATCGTCGCCTGCATCCTCGGCAAGACCATCCACATCGACAAGGCCCAGTGCGACATGCTCTGCGCCGAGGTCAAGCGCGTCAAGGAGGGCGGCCTCATGGCCGACGTCGACCCCGAGGTCAAGCAGCTCTGCGAGGACCTCTCCGGCTTCAAGTACGAGGAGTGCTTCGGCCACAACAACGTGGGCTACCAGGAGGATTCCGTCCACGCCGCCGCGTAAGCGCCACCGTACTTCTTCGCATAGCACCTGCTTTCCCTTGGAGGGGCCGAGCTGCCGAAAGCCGGCGGCTCGGCCCTTCTCTATAACCGGGGCCCGCGAGCCCTCTGAGCCCCTAAGCTAAAAGGCACTTCTTCGTCTAAGGAGAGACACATGGAAACCAGCGTTATCTGGCGTTGTCCCCGCGCGGCCGTGATCGAGCTCGACGACGGCGGCTACTTCACCACCGCCGACACTTGGGAGGTCTTCGTCAACGACCAGCCCGCCGGCACCACCGACCGCATCGAGACCTACGTCGACGGCCTCGAGCCGGGCCGCCGCAACATCGTCCGCTTCGTCTGCGGCGACCGTGTGCTCACCGTCGGCGTGACGACCCCGGACGAGACCTTTACCATCGACGTGCGCGACTGCGGCGCCAAGGGCGACGCCGAGCACGACGACACCACCAACATCCAGGCCGCCATTATGGCCTGCCCGAAGGGCGGCCGCGTCCTTATCCCCGCCGGCAGCTACCTGATCAAGTCCCTCTTCCTCAAGAGCGAGATCAACATCGAGCTCGCCGAGGGCGCCCAGCTCCTCGCCCGTCACGACCGCGCGGCACTCGCGTACCTCCCGCAGACCCTGCACGGAAAGAAGGGCGACGGCTACGCCGGCTCCGGCCTCGCGCCGATGGGCCGTTGGGAGGGCGAGAGCTTCTCGACCTACTGCTCCACCTTCACCGGCCTCGGCGTCCACGACGTCTGCATCTACGGCCGCGGCGCCATCGACGGCCAGACCGACTTCGCCGAGGACAACTGGTGGAACAAGGACTTCAAGAACATCTACCGCCCGGAGGAGGGCCGCGAGGTCGCCCGCCCGCGCATGATCTTCCTGTCTGAGTGCGAGAACGTGGCCATGGCCGGCTTCACCGTGCGCAACAGCCCGGCGTGGAACATCCACCCGATCCTCTGCGAGCACGTCGACGCCCTGTGCCTCTCCATCGAGGGCCCGAAGAACTCCCACAACACCGACGGCTTCGACCCCGAGAGCTGCGGCTTCGTGCGCGTGCTCGGCTGCCACTTCTCCGTGGGCGACGACTGCATCGCCATCAAGAGCGGCAAGCTCGGCATCGAGCCCGAGCTGCGTCCCGCCATGCACGACATGGTCATCGCGCACTGCTACATGCACGACGGACACGGCGCCGTGGTCCTCGGCTCCGAGGCCGCCGGCGGCATCAAGGACCTCACCGTCTCCAAGTGCCTCTTTGAGCGCACCGATCGCGGCCTGCGCGTGAAGACCCGCCGCGGCCGCGGCAAGGACGCCGTGAACGAGGGCATCACCTTCGAGCACATCCGCATGGACCAGGTGCTCACCCCGTTCGTGGTCAACTCCTTCTACTTCTGCGACAAGGACGGCAAGACCGATTACGTCCAGAAGCGCGAGGCGCTGCCCGTCGACGAGCGCACCCCGGGCTTCGGCGTGACGACCTTCCGCGACATCGAGGCCACCAACTGCCACGCGGCGGCCGCCTACATCACCGGCCTGCCCGAGAGCAAGGTCACGCGCCTCACCTTCGAGGACGTTCACGTGACCTTCGCCGAGGACGCCGAGCCGGCCGTCCCCGCCATGGCCTGCGGCGTGGAGCCGATGGTCCGTCAGGGCATCATCGCCCAGAACGTGAAGGTGCTCGACCTGCGCAACGTCGTGGTCGAGGGCCAGGACGGCGACGAGATGCAGCTTGAGAACGTCGACGAGGTCGTCCGCGCGTAGCCGCGGGCCGAATCGACGGCTGCGGGGCGGCATGGCGGATGCGACTCATCGCCATGCCGCCCTTTTTGCAAGGCGTTGCGGGATATCATGCGACTTTTCCCGCTTTAAAATCAAACCATCGGAGTAGCAGGCCTGCCTTCGGTTGCGTTTTCCCAGTTGAGGGATGGTCTCGACAGAGCAGCTACTCGGAGGATTCAATTTTAAAGCGGGAAAAGTCGCTCGGACTGAACCAGAGGGAGTGCCTAAGGTCCTCGAGGGCCCCAAGGTGAGGGGAGAGCAAAGGATGATCAGCAAGAAGGTCAGCGTCGGCGTGGGCGGCTCGGCGGCCACGCTTAGCGTTTATGCGTTTGCTCCCGAGGAGGATGCCTATACGCGGGCACTGAAGCCCGCGGTTGTCATCGTTCCAGGCGGGGGCTATAACCACGTCTCGCCCCGAGAGGGCGAGCCGATCGCGCTGCGCCTGCTCGCCGGCGGCTACCAGGCGTTCGTTCTCGATTACTCCGTTGCGCCGGCGGTGTACCCACAGGCGCTGCGCGAGCTCGCTGCTGCCGTGGCATGGGTGCGCGGCCACGCCGAGGAACTGCAGGTCGACCCGGCGCGCGTGAGCGTGGCGGGCTTCTCGGCGGGTGGGCACCTGGCGTGCCTGCTCGGGGCCAAGTGGGGCGAGCCGGGCCTCGCCGAGTCGGTGGGCGCTACGGCGGCCGACATCAGGCCGGACGCACTGTGCCTGGGGTATCCCGTCGTGACGGCGGGCGCGTTCGCGCACCGCGGCTCGTTCGAGACACTCTCCGGCGGCGACGATGAGCTGGCGCAGGGCCTCTCCATCGAGGAGCTCGTGAACGACGATTTCCCGCGGACGTTCGTGTGGCATACCGCCGAGGATGGCTCGGTGCCGGTGCAGAACTCCCTGCTCCTGGCCGAGGCGCTCGCCGGCGCCGGCGTGCCCTTCTCGCTGCACGTGTTCCCGCACGGACCGCACGGGATCGCGCTCGCCAATCAGACGACGGCCTTCAAGGGTCGTGCCGAGCAGGTCCAGCCGCAGGCGCAGGCTTGGCCCGAGATGTTCGCCGCCTGGGAGCGTGATGCCTAATGGATAAGAAGGTCTTCAAGGTCGTGGCCGGCGCCGGCGCGTTGGCCGGGGATGGTGCGTACCCCACGGTGAGCGCGGCGCTCGCGGCTGCGTGCGAACAGGTGCCGGACGAATCGGTGTCGGTCGAGGTCCGCGTCGCGCCCGGCGAGTACCGCGAGCGCGTTGAGATCCGCCGGCCGAACGTGACCTTGGTGGGCGAGACGGCCGAGAGCGTGCGCATCGTCTATGGCCTGGGCGCCTTCATGGAGTCCGGCGACGGCAGCGGGGTCGACGGCAAGCTCGGCACCTTCCGCACGTACACGGTGCTCGTGGACGCGGCGGACGTCGCGCTGCGCAACCTGACCATCGAGAACGACGCGGGCGACGGCCGCGAGGTCGGCCAGGGGCTTGCGCTCTACGCCGACGGCGACCGCCTCGTGGTCGACTCGTGCCGCCTGCTCGGCCACCAGGACACGCTCTTCTGCGGGCCGCTCCCGCCGCGTGAGGTCAAGCCGGGCGGCTTCATCGGCCCCAAGCAGTTCGCGCCGCGCGTCGTGGGGCGCCAGTACTTCCGCCGCTGCCTCATCGCAGGCGACGTCGACTTCATCTTCGGCGGCGGGCGCGCGTACTTCGAGGGCTGTGAGGTCCGCTCGCTCAACCGGAACATGGACGTCAACGGCTATGTGACCGCGGCGTCCACGCCTGAGGGCGAGCCGTTCGGGCTCGTCTTCCACGGCTGCTCGTTCACGGCTGAGGTGGGCGTCGCCGACGGCACTGTCTACCTGGGGCGCCCGTGGCGCGAGTTCGCGCAAACGGTGCTTCTCGACTGCTGGCTCGGGGCGCACATAAAGGCAGAGGGCTGGTGGGACTGGAATAAACCCGCAGCTCACGGGGGCAGCTTCTACGCGGCGGGCGCACTTCACGGGCCCGCAGGGGACGTGGCCGGCTGGCCGGAGTGGGCGCACGCGATCGCTCCGGCAGACGCCGCGCGCCTCTCTCGCCGCGCGGTGCTTGCCGGCGACGACGGCTGGGACCCCGAGGGCGGCGAGGGCGACGCGGTCGAGACCGCGCATCTTTCCGACAACGGTCGCACCCTGCATATCCAGGCCTACTTCGAGGACGAGCCCGCGCTGCGCCGACGCTTCGCGCGCGACGGCCGCTCTGCGGCGTTTGCCGGCGGCTCGGCTGAGGACTGGCTCGCATGGCGCGGCCGCTCGCGCGAGCGCCTCGCCGACCTGCTGGGCATCTCGCTCCTTGAACGCTGCGAGCCCGAGCCGCGGGTGCTCGAGCGGGCGCTTCTTCCCGGCGGAATTACGCGCACGAAGATGGCCATTCTCACCGAGCCCGGCGTCTGGATGCCGTTCTACCTGTTGAAACCCGCCGAGCACAAGCGCGGCGCGGACGGGCGCGCCCTTTGCTGGGTCTGCCCGCACGGCCACCAGGGCGCCGGCAAGGACTCCATCGCCGGCGTCTCAGGCGTGCCCGCGACCGACGACGCGATCCGCCGCTTCAACTACGACTACGGCCTGCGCCTCGCGCGCATGGGCTACGTGGTCGCGTGCCCCGACGCGCGCGGCTGGGGCGAGCGCCGCGACTGGAAGGGCCAGGGCGACCAAGAGCAGCTCTACCTGCGCGGCACCTGCGCCAACCAGGCGAAGATGGCCGAGCCGCTGGGGCTCTCGGTCGCGGGGCTGAACACCTGGGACCTCATGCGGCTCGTGGACTATCTGGACGCGCGCGGCGATGTCTGCATGGACGAGCTCGGCTGCCTCGGCTTTTCCGGCGGGGGAGAGCAGACGCTCTATCTCGCGGCGCTCGACCCGCGCGTGAAGAAGGCCTTCATCTCGGGTTACCTGTACGGCTACGCGGACGCGCTGCTGCACCTCAACGGCAACTGCGCCTGCAACTACGCGCCCGGCCTGTGGCGGCTCTTCGACATGGGCGACATCGCCTCGCTCATCGCGCCGCGCCCGCTCGTGGTGCAGAGCTGCGAAGGCGACCACCTCAACGGCCCGCGCGGCCTCGCGAACGTGGACGAGCAACTCGAGGTCGTGCGCGCGGCCTACGACCTCGCCGGCCACGACGAGAACCTCGCGCACGAGGTCTGCCCCGGCGGTCACCACCTCGGCGTGTTCAACCTGGAAGAAGAAATCGCCTGGCTCGACGACCAGGCGAGGAAGGACTGCGAACGATGAAGAAAAACCTGAGCGAACTGACCATCTGCTGTTTCGGTGACTCTACCACCTGGGGCGACAACGGCACCGGCGAGGGCGGGCCGAGCATCAGCTGGACGTCGCACCTGGGCGCGCTGCTTGACGGCGCCACGGTCGAGAACTTCGGCGTCAAGGGCTCGCGCCTGGCCATCAAGGCCGACCGCGACGACTCCTTCGTCGAGCGCCTGGACGGCATCGACGCCGATGCCGACGTCTATGTGCTCTTCGGCGGCGTGAACGACTTTTCCCGCAACGTCCCCCTGGGCCAGATGGGCTCCACCGACACGCACGAGTTCTACGGCGCGCTCGACTACCTGGTGCGCGGCATCACGGAGCGCTCGCCCGAGGCGCGTCTCGTGGTCATGACCCCGTGCAAGACCTCCGGCAAGCACGAGAAGGACATCCCCGGCAGCTTCGAGGAGAACCACCTGGGCCTTACGCAGGAGCCCTACGTCGCCGCGGTGCACGAGGTGGCCGACCGTTACTCGGTGCCCGTGATCGACCTCTACGCCGGCAGCGGTATCTCGCCCTTCTTGCCCGAGCACCGCGAGCGCTACATGCCCGACGGCCTGCACTACTCGCCGGCAGGCTACGAGCGCCTGGCGCATCGCATCGCCGCCGGCCTCCGCGCGATCCTCTAGCCGCTGCGCTGCCTCGGCTCCCGCGTGCGTCGTGTTGGTGCCCCTCAAGTAACGGTCGTAGCAACCAGCGCGCCCGAGCCGCCCCCTAAATGACGGTTGCAGCAATGGACGAGCCTGCTTCGCCCCTCAGATGACGGTTGCAGCAACGCGGCATTGCTGCAACCGTCATCTGAGGGGCGCTTTTGTCTCCAACAATGCTGCAACCGTCATTTAGGGGGCGCCGCGCTTCTCGCCGTTGCTACAACCGTCGTTTGAGGGGCGCACCGTCCACGCTCACCACCCGCGATGGCCTACGCCCGCCGCTCACCGCCCAGAAACGCCGCCCGTCCTGTTGTTTCTCTGTTGACGCGAGAATCACGGGCGGGCGGCTTTACAGTTAGGGTTAACGTTCACCTAGCAAGGCGCAGGGGCGCCGAAGAGAGAGGGAAGCCAACCATGGGATGCAACCAGATTCTGGACCGCTACATTGCCCAGCTCGTGGAGAACTCCACGCCGCAGGCGCCCGCGTGGAACATCGAGAAGATCCGCGCCGGCAAGGAGAACACCTGGAACTACATCGACGGCTGCATGATCAAGGCGCTCATCGAGCTCAACGAGATCACCGGCGAGGACCGCTACCTGGAGTTCGCCGACAGCTACATCGACTTCTTCGTCCAGGACGACGGCACCATCAAGCACTACGACCCCACCGAGTACAACCTCGATAACGTCAACGCCGGCAAGACCCTCTATCGCCTCTACGAGATCACCGGCAAGGAGAAGTACCGCCTTGCCATGGACACGATCTACAGCCAGCTCGAGTGCCAGCCGCGCACCAAGGAGGGCGTCTTCTGGCACAAGGCGGTCTACCCCAACCAGATCTGGCTCGACGGCATGTACATGGCCCAGCCGTTCTACATGCAGTATGAGCTCTCGTTCCACAACCGCCGCGCCTGCTCCGACTCGTTCCACATGTTCCAGGTGGTCCGCGACCTCATGCGCAACGAGAAGAACGGACTGTACTACCACGCCTACGACTCGTCCAAGAAGCAGTTCTGGTGCGACCCCGTGACCGGCCTCTCCCAGAACTTCTGGCTGCGCGCCGAGGGTTGGTTCGCCATGGCGCTCATCGATACCTGGGAGCTCATGCCGCCCTCGATGTCCGCCGAGAAGGACGGCCTGCGCGAGATGTTCGTCGACCTCATCGACTCCATGCTGCCCTACCAGGACGAGAAGACCGGTATGTGGCACCAGGTTATCAACCTGCCGAACATCGCCCCCAACTACCTCGAGGAGTCCGGCAGCGCCATCTTCGCAAACGCCATCATGAAGGGCTGCCGCCTGGGCGTCCTCCCCGAGCGTTACTACGCCTACGGCCGCCGCGCGTTCGACGGCGTCTGCGAGACCTGCCTCTCCGAGAAGGACGGCCAGCTCGCCCTCGACAACATCTGCCTGGTCGCGGGTCTCGGCAACAACACGCACCGCGAGGGCACCTTCGACTACTACATGCGCGAGCCCATCGTCAAGAACGACGCCAAGGGCGTGGCCCCGCTCGTGCTCGCCTACATCGAGACCATGAAGCACGACAAGCTCGACGGCAAGTGCGACCCGATGAGCCCGGCCGGCTGCTGCTCGGTCGAGGATCCCTGGGGCGGCTACACCCCCGGCATCAACGGGAAGAAGGCGTAGCCGTGGGGGAGAAGAACGTGAACGGCGCGGCGGCCTTCAACGTCGGCGTGCGCCTGCACGACCTGCCCGAGGGCTCGGTCGAGAAGCGCATCATCATGGCCGGCGAGCTGGGTTTTACCTGCATCCAACTGCCGAGCAAGGTCGTCTACACGAGCTACGGCATCGACCGGAACGGCCTTGACGAGGACCTCGCGGCGCGACTCCGCGCGGTCTTCGACGAGGCGGGCGTCCACGTGGCGGTCTTCGGCTGCTACAAGAACCTCGCCACGCCCGACGCGGCCCAGCTCGCCGAGAACCTCGAGGATTACCGCGCCTGCACGCGGTTCGCGGCGCTTCTCGGCGGCTGCCCCGTCGGCACCGAGACCGGGCGCCCCAACGCAGGCAACAAGGTCGCCGACGACCGCTTCGAGCCGGCGGCGATGGACGCCTTCTGCGGAGGCCTCGCCAACGCGTGCGAGCTCGCCGAGGCGGCCGGCGTGCCGCTGCTCATCGAGCCCGGTTGGAACGAGGTGGTGAACACCCCCGAGCGCTGCCGCGAGGTCCTCGACCGCGTCGACTCGGCCGCGCTCGGCGTCATCTACGACCCGGTCTCGCTGCTTCACCCCACCGTGGCGGCGCAGTCGGCCGACGTCGTGGCCCGCATGCTCGAGCTCAACGGCGGCGCTATCCGCGTGCTCCACGCCAAGGATTACGAGGTCGTGGACAACGAGGACTCGGCCGGCTGGTGCGACGGCTCCGGCAGCCGCCTCGTCTGCCGCGGCGCGGGCGAGACCGGTGCCTTCGACTTCGCGCCTCTTGCCGATTGGGCGCGCACGGTGCGGCCCGGCATCGACTGCGTCATCGAGAACTCGACGCCCGCCACGAACGTGGCGTGCCGCGATTATCTGCTTGGACTATAGGCAACCAGAAAGGACGCCAACGTTTTGAAACCCCTGCTCGTTACCAAGTACGAAGAGGAATCCATCGACTGGGGCCACACGGCGCTTCGCTACGCGATCTACGTTGTGGGACTCTTCTGCATCTCGACGGGCACGGTGCTCCAGACCGCGTCGGGGCTGGGCGTCGCGTCGCTCACCTGCTTCGCGACGTTCGCCTCGCGCGCCACGGGCACCACGCTGGGGTTCATGATCGCGCTGACGTACGCCATCTACATCGGTTGCCAGGCGCTCATCCTGCGCCGCCGCTTCCAGGCCAGGATCCTGCTCGAGATGGTGTTCGCGTTCTCGATGGGCTACCTCGTCGACCTGATCGCGTCGTTTATCACCGTGAGCCCGCACGGCATCGTGGCGCAGGTCGTGTGTATGTGCTGCGCGCTCGTGATCACGGCGTTCGGCGCTTCGCTCATGGTCGACATGGAGATCGTCCCGAACGCGCCGGACGGCCTCGTGCAGGTGGCGAGCGAGGCGCTCGGCACGACCTTCGGCAACGTGAAGGTCGTCTTCGACGTGAGCCACGTGGTCGCGTCTATCCTGGGGTCGCTGCTGCTCTTCGGGGATATCTCGGGCTTCGGCCTGACCACGATCGTGTCCGCGCTGTTCCTGGGTCGGATCATCAACGTGATTATGGGCACCGTGGGGGAGCGTGCGCAGGCGGCGGTCTGGGCATAGCGGTGCCGGGCGGCCCGCCCTGCACGTTAAGTCGGCCTTAGGGCGTCCGGATACGCCGATTCGGCTCCCCGCGTCACACTTTTTCGAGATTCTGCGTGGCTTGAACGTGGTTTTGGCGCCTCGGAGATGGCTTCTTGCCGTTTCCGAGGCGCTGTCTTTTGCGTTTGCCCAGTTGAGCATCGTTGTTTATTTCATCAATCTATTAATCAAGCACGCAGAACCTCGTATTTTTGTGCAGCGAGCTCCCTGAGCTAAGATTCTGCGCTGTATCGAGCCCCCAGACAGAGGTCATTGCATGAACAATCCATCCCAGACTTCGGCGCGCCTTTCCCCTAAACAGTCGCTTATGGTCGGCGTGGCGCTCTTCTCGATGTTCTTCGGCGCGGGCAACCTGATCCTGCCGCCGTTGCTGGGCCTGCAGGCCGGCGACCAGAGCGTGCCGGCCATGGTCGGCTTCCTGGTCACGGCGATCGGCCTTCCGGTGGCCGGCATCGTGACGGTGGCCCTTGCCGGCACGGCCCGCGAGCTCGCCGGGCGCGTCCACCCGAGGTTCGCGAGCGTCTTCATCGGCGCCGTTTATCTTTCCATCGGCCCGTGCCTCGCCATTCCTCGCACGAGCACCACGGCGTTCGAGATGATCGCCCCCCTGCTTCCCGAGGGCATCTCGGCCTCGGCCGCGCTGCTCGTGTTCTCGGTCGCGTTCTTCGCGGTGGCCTACCTCATGGCCATGCACCCGAGCAGCATCACCCGCCTTCTCGGCCGCGTGACGGGCCCGGCGCTCATCGCGCTCATCGTCGTGGTCGTGGTCTCCGCCGTGGTCGCGCCTTCCGGCGATGTCGCCGCCGCGCAGGCGCCTTACGACAGGGGCGCCGCCATCCAGGGCGCCTTGACGGGCTACCAGTCGATGGACCTCTTGGCGTCGTTGACCTTCGGAATCGTGATCGCCGAGAACATCCGCGGCCTCGGCGTGCACGAGCCGGCCGGCGTGGCGCGGGAGGTTTCGCGCGCGGGCGTGGTCGCGGGCCTGCTCATGGGCGTGATCTATTGCGGCCTCGCGTGGGTGGGCGCCAGCCTCGGCAATGTCGTTCCCGATGCGGCGAACGGCGCGGCGGTCCTGGCCAAGTCGGCGGAGCTCCACTTCGGGGTCGCCGGCACGGCGGTCGTCGCGGCGATCTTCCTGCTCGCGTGCCTCAACGTGTGCATCGGCCTCATCACCTGCTGCGGGTCGTACTTCGCCGAGACGTACGGCGCCGATGCGCCCGCCGCGGCCGGCCCGCTGCGTCATGTGCCGTACCGCGCATGGGCCCTCGCGTTCGCTGCGTTCTCGTGCGTGCTGTCCAACTTCGGCCTCAACGCGATCCTCGCGTTCTCGGTGCCGCTGCTCGGCGCGCTGTACCCGATCGCCATTGTGCTGGTCGCCTTGGGGCTCTTCCACCGCGCATGCGACGCGAACCCGCAGGTATGGCCCTGGGCCGTCGGCGTCACCGGCGCGGTGAGCGTTTCCGTTGCCCTGCGCGACGCCCTTGCACCGGCGCTGTGGCTCCCGACCGATGCGCTGCCCCTTGCGGGTGACGGCCTCGGCTGGGTCGTGCCGGCGGTGGCGGGCGTGCTCATCGGCTTCGCACACGCGCGGCTGGCGCGCCGCGGGGCGTAGCTGAGCGGGCTGAGGCCCACGGTTCTGATCCGCCCTCTACGCGTGGGTTTCTCGCCAGGTCGTCGTCCTCAAGGACGGCGTAGTGGCCGAGCAGGGCAGCCCCGCCGAGCTTAAGGCCGCCGGCGGCGAGTTCGCCCACATGGTCGAGCTGCAGAAGGAGTCGGCCGGCTGGCGGCTGTAGGGGGGCGGCAACAGGTCGCCGCACTTCACGCATCTAAGCACTTGCGGGCGCTCCGGGCCACACGCCCGGGGCGCCCGCTTTTGTGGCGCAGATGGGTGGCGTATTCGTATTTTGGTACTCGTATTATTCGGATTTTGGTACCCATTGGATTCGTATTTTGGTACGGCAGCATTCGGATTTTGGTATACTCCCAGCTAAACAAGCTTATAAATAGGGAGTTTCGGTGAACATGTCGGCAGGAACCAATTCGATGAGGCCCGAAGCCTACCAGTCCCGCATCGTGGATGCTCAGATTGCCAAGTACCTCACCCTTTTCGGCGCGGTCGAGGTCTCGGGAACCAAGTGGTGCGGCAAGACCTGGTCTTCTCTTGCCCACGCAGATTCGGTGACCTATGTAGATCGCGGCGCCAACCTTCAGATTGTCGAGGCCGACCCGAGCTACGCGCTCGTGGGCGATCGCCCTCATGTTATTGATGAGTGGCAGCGCGTCCCGGCGGTGTGGGATACCGTGCGCCATGCAGTCGACGAGCTCGGCGCGCAAAGAGGCGCTTGGATCCTTACCGGCTCTTCGACGCCTCATAAGGATGAGGTCGCCCACAGCGGGGCCGGCCGAATCAGTCGCGTGCGCATGCATCCTATGACGCTCGCGGAGACGGGGGAATCCACTGCAAAGGTGAGCCTCTCCGGCCTGTTCGACGGCGACTTCTCTCCAAGCCAGTGCTCCAACGGCATAGAATACATCGTGAACTACGCCGTTCGTGGGGGCTGGCCGCAAGAGCGGCTGCAAGCGGCGGCGGATGCGCAGATCGTCGTGCGCGGATATCTGGAGGCGATCTTTACCCAAAGCGTGACGCAGATGGGCGGCGACGAGTCCATTGCGCACAGGCTTGCCGTCTCGCTTGCCAGAAACCTTGGGCAGGCGACAAAGGCGGACACCATCGCATGCGATGTCTATGCCCATGATGGTGCCGCTACCGAAGCGGAGCGAAAGTCAATCGCCGCTCATCTCGATATTCTTAAGCGCATGTACCTTATCGACGAGGTTCCGGGCTGGGTGCCGGCTTCCCGCTCGCCGAAGCGCATGCGCATCAAGCCCAAGCGCTACTTTGCTGATCCGTCCTTGGCCGTGGCGCTCCTGGGCCTTTCTCCTCATGCCCTGCTGCAGGATTGGCAGACGTTCGGCCTTGTTTTCGAGAACCTGGTGATGCGCGACCTTGATGTTTATGCGCGCGCACTTGACCTCACGACCGCGAATCCCGTGCGCTACTACCGCGACGACTCGGGCCTTGAGGCCGACGCCATCATCGAGCGCGCCGACGGCCGTTGGGCTGCGATTGAAATCAAAGTGGGCCTCGATAAGGTCGACGAGGCTGCGTGCAACCTCCTAAGGCTGAGCAAGAAGGTCTGCGGCAAGGACGCCGCGCGCACGCCGGAGCCGTCGTTTCTTGCCGTCGTGACCGCGATGGGGGAGGCCGCCTTCCGTCGCAGCGACGGGGTTTACGTCGTCCCTATCAGGTCGCTGGGGGCGTAGGGCGCTCTGCCCAGTGCGTTGATTCACGCCAACGGCCGTGTCAAATCTATAGTGAATACGCTATAGATTTGACACGGCCGAGCGGTGCTTGACTTTTACGTTCCCCCGACTGGCAGTGTTACAGCCACGCTTTTTTGCTGCACCTACATCCTGCCGCGGCTTACCCGACCCGCCCCACGAACTCCGCGGGCACGCGGTCGGCGAGCCAGACCTTGTCGTTGCCCACATAGAAAGAGACGCCCGCCGCGTGCGCCGCCGCGGCGTCGACCTTGAGCAACGCGGGCCTGCTGTCGTGCCGCGCGCCGACGGCCATCGCGGTCTCGACATCGGCCGAGAGGTGCACGTACTGGCGCCCCATCGGCTCGATCCCCTCAGCGAGGATCTGCTCGGCCGCAGCCCGCGAAGTCCCGTGGTAGAGCACTGCCGGCGGCACGGCCGGCTCTGCCTCGATGCGCTTCTCAGTGGAGTGCCCGTACACGGCGCGAATTCGGTCGCCAACGATCTGGTGGCGCTTCTTGCTCGACTCGGCGATGATGCGCTCGAGGTCCGCGCGGGTTACGCCGCGGCTGGAATCCTTGGCGTTCAGCGCGCTGAGAAGGTCGTCGATCTCCACAAAGCCGTGCTCGTCGAGCTCAAGACCGTACTCGTCCGGTCGATGCCGCAGCGCGTACGAGACCTCCTTGCTGATGGCGGTGAGCCTAGCGTTCATTGATTGCCTCCAGGTCCTCGGCGTAGTAGCGCTTCTTGAGCTTCTTTCCGTCTTCGCCGATGACGTGATAGAAGTAGCGCTCATCTTTGTAGTGCCAGCAGATGGACTTGATGGTTGCGCGAACGCCTTTCGAGGGCACGAACACCGGCTGATCCCATGTATAGTCCGGGGCTGGGCGTTGCCAGTATCCCTCAGGGCTAGCGAGGAAGGTTTCGTCGCGGTAGCGTAGGACGAGGTACCCGTCCTCGATGCCGACGCAACGCATCGTGGCGCCGGTCATACGTTCTCGCTCGAAAGCTTCTTGGCTGGTGGGGGTGATAAATCGGCTTCTGTGAACGCAACCCCAGGAGTTGACTAGCTTATTCATTGAGTCCTCCCGTACTTTTTGTGAAAGATTGTCTTGGGCAGTTTCTCGAAGATAGCCTTCGCAGTTTTCAATGATTTTGCGTTAGGCTTGTAGTGCCCGCTCAGGTTGTCGAACGAGTAAATCTTACCGCCGCGTACATCGAGGATGCCTGCAACGATCACTTTAGGGTCTCTGCCGCCGATGAGCGTCGGGTGAGGAGTTGAACAGGGGCTTTGATGTTGCCGATGGCACAGAGTCGGCAGACGCGTCTGCCGAATTGGCCGCAGTTGTCATGATGGAAATTCGGCAATTGCAACCGCCGAATTGCTCAAATCTGGATAAGGAGACCCTTCTCCTTCGGCTTTATGCACCACTGCCTCGTCCTGATCGGCACTAAGACCCTCGATGAGCGCGTGCTCGAGAAGGGCATTGTCCAGAGCATCGAGCAGTTCATTATGGCCTTCGGACAGGGCTTCTCGTTCGTGAGCAACCAGTTCCTCCTTAAGGCTTTCGGCGAGGACCAGTTCGTTGACCTGCTCTTCTTTAACCGCCACCTGCTCAAGGCCGAGAAGATCCCGGTCGAGGCCGTGGACGACAAGGTGGAGATGCGCTACTACAAGCTCAAGCAGGAGTTCGAGGGCAGCATCTTGCTCGAGCCGGGCGGCGGCGTGCTCGACCCCGGCGGCGCGGGCAAGGCGATGGCGCCCGACAAGAAGCGCGATCCGCTGCAGGTACTCGTGGACAAGTTCAACGAGCAGTGGGCGGTCAACTTCACCGAGGGCGACCGCGTGGTCATCGACACGCTGTGGAAGCGGATTGCGGAGAACCCCCGCGTGGTCGAGACCATCCGCCGCGACGGGCGCCAGGTCTTCGAGTCCAGCGTGCTGCCTAAGGTCTTCGGCGAGGAGGCCCGCCGCGCCTACGTGGAGAACACCGAGTCCTTCACCAGCCTCTTCGAGGACGGTGAGAAGTACCGCGCCATGATGAACGCCATCGGTCAGCTGTTGGTGGAGTAGTTCAAGTAGGGAAGCGCTCGGCGCTTCTTGCCCAGCCCGGGGGCCGCGTCTCGCATCGCCGTCGGCCCCGGACTTGTTTATCTTGTTAAACCATGTTTATCTTGTTAAACTATGTTCATCTTGTTAAACTCGGCCTGTAGCTGGGGCGATGCAAATGAGAAAGCTGAATCCGTTTAAGCCAACGGCAGGCATGAACCCACCTGAGCTCATCGGTCGCGACCCGATCCTCGCCGACTTCGAGGAAGCGCTCGAAAACGGTCCCGGCGCCCCCGATCGCCTTATGCGTATATCCGGTGTTCGCGGCGTCGGAAAGACGGTGCTGCTCAACGCGCTTGGAGACGTTGCGCGTGAGCATGGATACCAGGTCGTTGACGTTGCCTCGCATGCGGGCTTCTGCGATCGCTTGCTCGGCGCGCTTCAGCGTGCGGCTGAGGTCTCTTCGGTAAAGGTCGCGCCGAGCATTCTGGGCGTGAGCTTGGGCTCAGTCGAGATCTCCAAGTCCGCGACGCAGCTTGGTGAGGCGATGTTCGAGGCTTCGAGGCGAGGCGGCCTGCTTATCACCCTCGACGAGATTCAGGATGCGCCTCTGGACGAGATGCGCGAGCTTGGAAACGAGATTCAGCTCCTGATTCGCCAAGGTGCGAACGTTGCCTTCGCTTTTGCGGGGCTGCCCGCCTCGGTCGATGGGGTGGTGGGGACTGATTCTCTGACGTTCCTGCAGCGTGCCAAGCACGTGGAGCTTTCTCGCTTGTCCGATTTCGAGGTGGGCGAGTCCTTTGAGGAGACGATGTCTCGTGCCGGCATGGCCGTCGAGCCGGACGTCGCCCGGCGGCTTACCGAGGCTTCGGCGGGTTATCCCTTCATGATTCAGCTGGTCGGTTACTACGTTTGGCAGACTGCTGCCCGACGCGGCTCGGAGGCCGTGACCGATGCGGATGCGACCAAGGGAATCGCAGCCGCGCGTGGCAGCTTCGACAGCATGGTCATCGAGCCGGCGCTCCGCAGGGTGTCCGACAAGCAACTTGAGTACCTGCGTGCCATGGCGCAATGCGGCGAGGGCGACGTTGCCTCGGGCGAAGTCGCGGAAAGGATGGGCATGGCGGCGACGGCCGTCGGCTCCTATCGCAAGCGCCTCATCGATGCGGGTTACATCGAGTCTGCGAGCTACGGCAAGCTCGCGTTTGCCATTCCCTACATGCGCGAGTACTTGCTGGCGCATGCGGAGTGGGCTTAGCCGGACTTAGGGGCTTCCGATCGCTGCTAGGCGCACCAAAGTCCCGAGAATGTACGATTGAAATCCGAACGGTCGAGTAGCCCCACCCTTTTAGCGAACAGCCAACTGGGCAAATGCGGTTGATTTGGGAACGGCTACTCGCTCAGTGCCCAGCCAATCGTACATTCTCGAGAGTTTGGTTCGCGCGGGCCGTCGGAGACCGCACGCGAACCTACTTTTGCTTGGTTTTGACAGCAACAACGCCAGCGGCGATGGCCGCCACGCCGATGCCGGCGGCCACGGCGAACTGAGTGGAGACGCCGTTGTCCGCTTTGTCCGTCTGGGCGCCCTCCTCGCTGTCCACATGATCAACGATGGTGATGCGGCCCATGCCGCCCGCGTCGCCGTATTCCTCCCCGATCATGCCGCCAAGCGTCCCCTGCACATAGTTGAGCAGGCACTCATTGTCGGTTCCGATCAGTACGGCGTCATCGGCGTTATCCGGCACGGGCATGCTCCAGCCGCCGGTCACCAGCATGCCTTTTTGCATCGCGATGGCGTAGCGCCCCTCGGGGTCGATTACCTGCCCGTTCAAGCTCGCGCTCATGACGCGCCTCTCGCCGTCGATCCGCTCGAAGCCGTTGGTCGCGGGCGATACGACCACCGGCGTCGGAATATCTGTGCGCACGGTATAGGCGAAGCCGTCGGAGACCTGCAACAGGTGCGCATCGGGCTCTGGCAAGAAGGCACATGCGACCTCGAGCACGTCGAGCAGGTGTTGGCCCGAGACCTCGAGGGCATATACCTTTCGATTGCAGGCGAGCGCGTCGAGGGCGCTCCGGCGCGTCACGGCCCCACGCGGTATGTCCGCGCAGATGCCGAAGCCGTCGTAGAGCGCGACGTCGCAGTGGATGCCCGCCTTATCCGCCGAGTCCAAGATGGCATCGGCGATGAAGTCGCCGAGGTTCGTCTCGCCGAGCCATGTTGCTTGCGAGCCGTCCGCGGCGAGGGCGACGAGGTCGACCTCCGAGGACCCTATCTCCTCGCCGACCATCTGATCGATCTGCGCATCGAGCCCGGCGGTCAGCGCGGCGACCTCGGCGTCGGACCCGTCCCACGAGTCGACGATGCTGGGCATCACGCCCGTGGCGACCACGGACGCGGTGGCCGTCCGGGCGGCGAGGTCGATCTCGAGCTTCGAGAAGCCGATGAACTTTGATCCCGCCTGCACGACGGGTACTGTGTCCCCGTCCTTGTTCAGGATGCCCTGCAGGTACATCTGGTGCGTGTGCGCGTCGATGACGGCGTCGATGCCGTTTGTGTTCGCGACCAGCGTGTTGCTCTGCCAGATCTGCGGGCTCCAGCTTTGCCCCAAGTGGGCAAGAAGCACGACGTAATCGGCGCGCCCGGCGTCGCGCGCGTCGTCCACGGCCGCCTGCACGGTTGCGTAGAGCTTCTCGCCGGTGTCGTCGATGGCGAAGTCGTAGATGAAGTCGCCGGCCTCGTTCTTGAAAGTGGCCGAGGAACCGCGTGTGGTGGGCGTGGTCACGCCCACGTAGGCGATGCGGACGGTTTCCGTGCCCGTTGGGTATTCTACGACGTGATAGGGCTCAAAGACGCAGTTGCCCTTGGCATCGGTGAAGTTGCAGCAGGTATATGCCGCGCCCTCTGTCGCCGCGATTTCGCGGAGGCGGTCGATGCCGTAATCGAACTCATGGTTGCCGGGCGCGATGACGTCGTAGCCGCATGCGCCGACGGCCTGCGCGGGGAACTCTCCCTCGGTGAGGCTCGCCGCGGGGTTGCCCTGCACGATGTCGCCCGAGTCCACAAGCGTTACATTCCCGGCGCCGTAGGCCTGGCGCTGAGCGGCTGCGAAGTCGGCGAGCGCGGCGTAGCCGAGCTTGGTGACCGGGTTCTTGAAGGACCCGTGGACGTCGTTCGTGCCGATGATGACTATTTTGCCGGCTTCCGGCGCCGCTGCCGCCGCAGTTGCGGAGGCCTCCTCGCCGAGCGTGACCGCGGCAGGACCCGCTAGCGGCACCGTGAGGCTCGCGAGCACCGTGCCCGCCCCGGCAAGAAACGCCCTGCGTGTAACGTCGACTGCTCCCATGCGGCTCCCCCTCGTTCGCATTACCTCTAACAGCAGTCTACCAGCGGCTTTAATCTCGTTCTTCCCTTACTCCGAATGTCGCCGCCAGCTCTTCTTTAGGACTTCTTAGCATTACTTAGCTCTGTTTAGCACTCCTTAGTTCTTTTTAGTTCTTCTTAGCGCTGTTTAGTTCTGGCCTGGGTAAACTTAGGTCGAACGACGAATGCGTAATGGAAGGTTGCGGCTGGCGACTATGGAATTCGAGAACCCCTTTACCCCGAGCTTCGGCGAGATTCCTGCGCATATGGCGGGGCGCCAACAAATCGTGACCAGCATGGTCAGGGCGTTTTCGAGCGAGCGTAGGCGTCCCGACCTGACGACGCTCTTCTCGGGTGCGCGAGGCACGGGCAAGACCACGCTTCTCCGCCTTCTTTCGCACAAGGCCGAGGAGCACGGGTGGATTGCGGTGGATACGACCGCGCTCCCGGGCATGCTCGACGATATTGAGATCGGCCTAAGAAAGAACGCGGCGCACCTGCTTGAGGCGCAGGCGTCCAGCCACGTCGCGAGCATTGAGATCGCCCCCTTGGGCGCAATCGGCTTCGAGCGAAATGACGCGCCTCGTACGAATTGGCGCTACAGGATGACCGAGCTCGTCGAGCAGCTCGACAAAGCCGGCGCCGGCCTTCTGATCACGGTCGACGAGGTGGACCCGGCTTTGGACGAGATGGTCGAGCTCGCGGCGGTTTACCAGCACCTCGTTGGGGAAGGGCATCGAGTCGCGCTTCTCATGGCCGGGCTGCCGCACAACATTTCGGCCCTTTTGAGCGACAAGACCGTCTCTTTCCTGCGCAGGGCCCAGAGCCACTCGCTGGGCAGGATCGCTGACTGCGATGTTTACGACGCCCTGCTAAAGACGATTTCCGAGAACGGTCGCGACGCGGATGCAAAGGGGCTCGAGGAAGCTGTGGCGGCTATCGAGGGCTTTCCTTTCCTTATGCAGCTCGTCGGCTATAGGGCATGGGATGCGAACCCGACCGAGAAAACGGTGGGCCCAAAGGATTTTGCTCAGGGTATAGACCTGGCCCGCCGCGAGCTTGAGGACCGAATCCTCGGCGCGACGTTTCGGGAGCTCTCCGATGGCGACATCAAGTTCCTCACGGCGATGCTCGAGGATGAGGGGGACTCCAAGGTCGCGGACCTTGGCGAGAGGCTTGAACGGTCGTCTGCCGTGGTGAGCCAATATCGCAGGCGCCTCATAGACGCCGGCGTGATCGGGGAGAGGCGCCGCGGCGTCGTGGGGTTCGACCTGCCGTACTTTAGGGATTACCTTGTCGAGCAGGTCGGCTTCGAGCGCTAATCCCCGAAACGGTCTGCGCGAAAGAAGCTCGAGCCGCCCCGCCTACACAAAAAGCCGCCCCTCGCTTCTCGGCAAGAGAAACGAGGGGCTGTTCTGTTTACGCGCGCGGCGTGCCGACGTGGTCTAGCGACCGGGCCTTAGAGGCCGAGGAGCTCCTTGACCTTGGCGATGATGGCCTCGTCGGTGGCGTTGGCGAAGAAGTACTCCTGGAAGTGCTCGCCGGCCAGGGCGCCCTTGACGAGGTCCTGGCCGATCTCGCCGAGGACGTCGACGAGCGGGCGCATGGTCACGGCGCGGACACCGTCGAGGATCTTCTTGTTGCGCTGCTCGGGCTCGACGCGCTCGGCCGGGTAGCCGTTGCCGGAGCCGAAGCCGAAGAGCTTCTCGAAGGTGTACTCGAGGTTGAGCTCCTGGCCCCAGCCGTTCTTGAGGGCGAAGGGCATGGCCACGGCGTTGCCGTCGTTGACCTGCGCGAAGGTGTAGGCGTCAAGAGGATCGGCGACGTGGCCGCAGAGCACGCCGGGGAAGGAGTTGCAGGCGAGCATGGCGCCCTCGCCGGTGCCGCAGCCGGTCACGACGTAGTCGGCGGCACCGGAGTTGAGCAGCACGGCGGCAAGGATGCCGTTCTGGACGTAGGTGAGCGGCTTGGAGTCGGCGTCGGCGTACATGCCGTAGTTGAAGACGGTGTGGCCCATGGGCTCGACGACCTTCTTGAGCGCGGCCTCGATCATGGGGTTCTTGGCGTTCTGGGAGTTCTCGTTGATAAGGGCGATTTTCATGGTTTTCTCCTTAGCTGAGCTGGGGCTCATTAACAAAGAGGGGATTGGGAAAACAGCTCTGTGGTCTTAGGCCGGCTGCTTGCCGATGTAAGCGAGGATGCCGCCGTCGACGTAGACGACCTGGCCGTTGACGAAGTTGGAGGCGTCGGAGGCCAGGAAGACCGCGGTGCCCATGAGGTCGATCGGGGTGCCCCAACGGGCAGCGGGGGTCTTGGCGACGATAAAGCTGTCGAACGGGTGACGGCTGCCGTCGGCCTGGCGCTCACGCAGCGGCGCGGTCTGCGGGGTGGCGATGTAGCCAGGCCCGATGCCGTTGCACTGGATGTTGTGCTCGCCGAACTCGGAGCAGATGTTGCGGGTGAGCATCTTCAGGCCACCCTTGGCGGCGGCGTAGGCCGAGACGGTCTCGCGGCCGAGCTCGCTCATCATGGAGCAGATGTTGATGATCTTGCCGTGACCCTTGGCGATCATGCCGGGCAGCACCGCCTTGGAGACGATGAAGGGGCCGTTGAGGTCGATGTCGACGACCTGACGGAAGTCGGCGGCGTCCATCTCGAGCATGGGGGTGCGCTTGATGATGCCGGCGTTGTTGACCAGGATGTCGGGGGTGGTACCGAAGTCGGCCTCGACGTCCTTGACGAGCTGCTGCATCTGCTCCTCGGAGGTGACGTCGGCGACGTAGCCGCGGGCCTCGATGCCGTCCTTGGCGTAGTTCTCGACGGCGGCGTCGATCTTCGCCTGGTCGCGGTCGTTGAAGGCGATCTTCGCGCCGGCCTTGGCGAGGCCGGTGGCGATCGCGAAGCCGATGCCGTAAGAAGCGCCGGTCACGAGGGCGACCTTGCCGTCGAGGCGGAAGCTGTCCATGCTGAAGGTGCTGGGATCTGCGTACTGCTCTGCCATTGCTACTTCCAATCTGGTTTGAAAGCCTGTATTTGCAACACGACGCTAGTGTCGGCTGGTAAACCGGTTTTGTCAAGAAACAACTGGGCGAATGGAGAAGCACTTCAGCGTGTCGACAAAATCAACGCATTTTCGGCGGTAAATCGGTTTATAAGGCGGCTGGCGGACGCCGCCGCGCGGCTACCGACCGCCCTACAGCGTGGTGTCCCCCCACTGGACCTGGCAGTCGAGGACCTGGTGGGGGTCCGTCTCGCCCTTCTCGGCGACGGCGTCCAAAAGGATGCGCGCGGCCGTGGCGCCCTCCTCGCGGGCGGGCTGGACGACGACGGAGACGGCGGGGGAGGCCACGCTTACCCATTCGGTGTTGTCGAAGCCGAGCAGGCCCACGCGGCCGGGCATGAGGCCGTAGTAGTCCTTGCAGCACTTGTAGACCTCGGGCAACGCCCAGCAGTTGGGGGCAAAGACGAGCGTCGGGGTCTCGCCGTCGATGTTCGCCTTCAGGAAGGCCCCGAGCTTCTCCTCGTCCACGCGGTCGTTCTCGATGACGAACTGCGTGAAGCCGATGTCGTGGCTCTCGAGCGCGTCGACGAAGCCGCTCATGCGCTCGATTCGGCTGGAGATGAGGCCGGGCTCGGCCGTGACCACGAGGAAGCGGCGGTAGCCCTTCTGGACGCAGGCCTCGATGGCCTGGTAGGAGGCTTCGTAGTTGTCCGTCTTCACCCAGCTGGAAGCGAAGTCGTAGAGCTTGGAGTCGATGAAGACGAGCGGCTTCTTCGCGTCGCTGATCTGGCGCGTGATCTCCTTGAACTGGGCGGTCGGCTGCACGATGAAGCCGTCGACGCCGAGCGCGAGCAGGCGGTCGATGTAGGCGAGCTCGTTCTGCTTGCTGAAGTCGGAGTTGCACACGAGCATGCGGTAGCCCTCGGCCGAGATGACCTCGTCGATGCCCTTGACGATCTGGTTGGCGAACGCGTTCGTGATGTCGCCGATGATCACGCCGACGAGCTTGCTCTCCTTGGCGTTCATCCCGCGGGCCAGGGGGGAGGGCTCGTAGCCGGTCTCCTCGATGACCTTGCGGATGCGCTTCTGGGTGTCGTCCGACATGCGGTCCGTCTTGCCGTTGAGGTAGAAGGAGACGGTCGTCTTCGAGGTGCCCGCCATAGCGGCGATCTCGGTAATGGTGATGCGCTTCTTTGCGGGCGACGACTGGCGGGGCATGAGCTCTCCTGGGAGTTTTGAGTGGAAGTAGTGGTATTGTAAACCAGTTTTGCTTGTGCCCGAGCACGTCGCAGGCATAAAAAAGCCGCTGGCCGCCCCTCGGAGGGAGTCGGAGGTACCGCACACGGGTTGCATGGCATGGAGCGCCCGGGCGCGGCCCCGAGGGGCGGGTCGCGGTTCTGCTTGTCCCTGGGTCAAGGCGTCGCATCCTGTGGCTCAAGGTGGTTATTAGTATAGGGTGAACGTTCACCCTAGCAACCCTCAGGCTTGCTGCGCCTCATTTTCTCCACATATCGGCCTCCAAGAGAGACCCGGAAGGCAGGCTGCGGAACAAACCCTGACTTTTGCACGACTTAACTCGACTTGCCGAGTATCAAGCATCTGAATCCAGGTAATTTGCGCTCGTAATCGAGGTTGATACTCAGTGGTTCTGTATTAAGTCGTGCAAAAGTCAGAGTTTGCGCTGGGGCTGGTCTAAAGGGTGGCGTTGAGGGTGGCAAACGGGCCCTATCGGGCGGTGGAGGCGCGGCGGATGACGCGGCCGGGGATCTCGATGCGGCGGGGAACGCGCCGCTCGCCGCTCGCCGCGTCGATGCGCTCGAGCGCGAGGTCGACGACGGCGCCCGCGATGCCCTCGACGTCCTGCGCCGCTGTGGTCACGCCGCCCATGAGCACGCGGTTCCAGGCGAACTCGTCGAAGGTCGCCACGCGCGGCGTGTGGCGATCGCCCAGGCCCCCGGAGGCCTCCGCCGCCTGCAGGATCTCGACCAGGCGCAGGAACACGAGGCCGTTGATGGCGATAAGCCCCGCGGGGCCCTCGCCTTGCAGCTTCTTTATAAGGTCCGGCTCGCCGCTCTCCGCGGCGGACTCGCCGAGCTCCACCACATCGGACGCGATTCCGCGCCGCCCGCACTCCTCGGTAAAGCGCGCCGCGCGCTCGCGCCTGATGGAGCTCGTAACGTCCTGCTCGGTGAGAAGCGCGATTCTTCCGCACCCGCATGCCGCGACCTCGGCCACGAGGCCGTCCACCAGCTCCTCGTTGTTCGACGTCACGAGGTCGAGCCCGCCGCCCGTCACGTCGCGGTCCAGCAGCACGATGGGTAGCTGCAGGTTCGCCTCGCGCAGTGCCCGGTCGTTGCCGCCGCAGGTGTTGACCACGAGCGCGTCGGCCCCGCCCGCGACCAGCCGGTCGATGGCCGCCGCCTCGGCCGCAGCGTCGTTGCCCGAAACGGCCGTCATGAGCGAGTAACCCGCCGCCGCGGCCTTGCGCGAGAGCGCGTCGAGCATGGCAGAGGAGTAGGGGTTGGAGATGTCCGCCAGCACGACGCCGAGCAGCTGCGAGCGGTCGGTGCGCAGGCTCCGCGCGGCGGCGAGCGGCCGGTAGCCGGTGCGCTCGACGACCTCGGCGATGCGCGCGCGGGTCTCCTCGGTCATGGCGCCCGGCGTGTTGTTCAGATAGCGCGAGACCGTGGCGGCGCTCACGCCCGCCTGCTCGGCTATGTCCTTGATCCTTACCCGGGCCATCGGCGAGTCCCCTTATCGACTATTTTTCGTCCGCTTACAAGAATCCCATTGCGTTTTCTTCTGGGGCGAGTATACAATAAGCGCCAACGTAATGTAATCGATTTCGTAAATCGATTCCGTAAAGGTAAACGAAACGCTTTGGAGGATGGAATGGACAAGAACTCCCTCGTGCTCACCTTCGGCGAGATCATGATGCGCCTCTCGCCCAAAGACCACCTGCGCATCGAGCAGGCCACCGAGTTCGACGTGCGCTACGGCGGCGCCGAGGCGAACACGGCCTTCTCTCTCGCGTACCAGGGTGACCGCGCGGCGTTCGTCTCCGTCGTCCCCGCCAACCGCATCGGCGACTGCGCGCTGCGCTCGCTCGTGGCCTACGGCGTCGACACCTCCCGCGTGGTCCGCAAGGGCGATCGCCTGGGCTCCTACTTCTTCGAGCTCGGCGCCTCCCAGCGCGGCAACGGCTGCGTCTACGACCGCAAGTACTCCGCGATGAGCCTGGCCTCCAACGCCGACCTCGACTGGGACGCCATCCTCGAGGGCGTCGACGTCTTCTACTTCAGCGGCGTGACCCCGGCCGTCTCCGACGAGATGGCGCTCGCCTGCAAGGCCGCCCTCACCGCCGCCCGCGCCAAGGGCATCGAGACCGTCTGCGACCTCAACTACCGCGGCAAGCTCTGGACTCCCGAGAAGGCCCAGTCCGTGCTCAAGGAGCTCATGCCGCTCGTCGACGTCTGCATCGCCAACGACGAGGACGCCCCCTCCGCTCTCGGCATGACCTGCGTCTCGGGCTCGCTCGCCCACGGCATCGAGGAGCGCGACTCCTACGTGGAGATGGCGCGCCAGATCTGCGACGAGTACGGCTGCAAGGTCGTCGCCTCCGTCGTGCGCAACGTCGCCTCCACCGAGCGTTCTCAGTGGATGGGCATGCTTTACCAGGCCGAGGGCCAGAAGCACTGGTTCAGCCCCGTTCACGACGTCCACGTCCTCGAGGGCGTGGCCGCCGGCGACGCCTTCAACGCCGGCCTGCTCCACGCTATGCTCAACGGCTTCGAGCCGCAGGAGACCATCGACTACGCCATCGCGGCGAGCGTCCTTAAGCTCTCCGTCCGCGGCGACTCGAACCTCGTGACCGAGGCCGAGATCCGCTCCGTGGCCTCCTCCGGCGGCGCCACCCGCGTCGCACGCTAGGCTCCGCGGCCAAGAAGGGCGCGGGCAGGCCGCCCGCGGCCGCCGACGCCCTTCTTACAGGCACTTCTTTGCAGATAAACGCGAAAGCGAGAAAGGATTCACCCATGTACGAGGATTTCTACGAGAAGCTCCACGAGCTGGCCATCGTCCCGGTCGTCGTTCTCGATAAGGTCGAGGACGCCGTCCCCATGGCCCGCGCGCTCGTGGCCGGCGGCATGCCGTCCGCCGAGGTCACCTTCCGCACCGCCTGCGCGGCCGACTGCATCAAGGCCATGCACGACGAGGTCCCCGAGATCTGCGTCGGCGCGGGCACCGTTCTCTCCGTCGAGCAGGTCGACCAGGCCGTGGCCGCCGGCGCCGCCTTCATCGTGAGCCCGGGCTTCGACGCCGACGTGGTCAAGCACTGCATCGAGCTCGGCGTCCCCGTGCTCCCCGGCACCGTGACCCCCTCCGAGGTCACCGCCGCCCGCAAGCTCGGCCTCGAGGTCACCAAGTTCTTCCCGGCCGCCCAGTACGGCGGGCTCAACACCATCAACGCCCTCTGCGCCCCGTTCGTCGGCCACCGCTTCATGCCGACCGGCGGCGTGAGCACCGGCAACGTCGAGGAGTACCTCTCCTCCAAGTCCATCATCGCCTGCGGCGGCACCTGGATGGTCAAGCCGGCCCTCTTCGCCGACGGCGACTTCTCCAAGGTCACCGAGGCCTGCAAGGGCGCCATGGACGTCGTGGCCAAGGTGCGCGCGTAACGCACGGTGCCGAGGCCGGCGACCGGTCGCAACGGTCGGCGGCCCGAGCGGCAAGAGGCGCTGAGCTTCTTGCCTCCGCGGGAAGAAGCGCGCTTCTTCCCAACACATAGAGCCCGCGCGGCGAGTCTTGGGTAGGGGTCCCGGCTCGCCGCGCTTCTTATCGGCCGGGCGCGAGGAGGACGCGCGCGGCCCAGCAGGAGAGGAAAACCACCATGGCGGTCCACATCGTCGAAGAGGCAAACCGCTGCCTCGGCTGCAAGAAGGCCATGTGCCAGCTTCGCGGCTGCCCCGTCCACACGCCGATCCCGCAGGTCATCGACCTGTTCAAGCAGAAGAAGATCGACGAGGCGGGCGCGCTTCTCTTTGAGAACAACCCCATGAGCGCGGTGTGCTCCATCGTCTGCAACCACTCGAACCAGTGCGAGGGCGCCTGCGTCCAGGGCCGCCGCGGCACGTCGATCCACTTCTCGAGCATCGAGAGCTTCGTGAGCGGCGCCTATCTCGACCGCGCGGAGTTCAAGGCGCCCGCTCCCTGCGGCAAGTCGGTCGCGGTCATCGGCAGCGGCCCGGCTGGCATCACGGCGGCCATCAAGCTCGCGCAGAAGGGCTGCGAGGTCACGGTGTTCGAGCAGCGCTCCGAGATCGGCGGCGTGCTCGAGTACGGCATCCCGGAGTTCCGCCTGCCCAAGAAGCTCGTGCAGAAGTACCGTCGCGTCATGTGCTCGCTCGGCGTCCAGATCCGCCCCTCGACGACCATCGGCGGCGCGCTGCACATCGACGACCTGCTGCGCGACGGCTACGACGCCGTCTTCGTGGGCACCGGCACTTGGCGCGCCCGCAAGCTCGGCATCCCCGGCGAGACCCGCGGCAACGTCGCCTTCGGCATCGACTACCTGGTCAACCCCGCGTCCACGCATGTGGGCGAGGACGTGGCCGTCATCGGCGTGGGCAACGTGGCCATGGACGTGGCGCGCCAGGCGCTGCGCCACGGCGCGCGCACGGTCACGCTCTATGCGCGCAGCAAGCACGTCTCGGCGAGCTCCGAGGAGGTCGAGTACGCCGAGCTCGAGGGCGCCGAGATCGTCTACGGCAAGGCCATCTGCGCCATCGACGACGAGGGCCCCGTGTTCAAGACGGCCATCTTCGACGAGGACGACAAGGTCGTGGGCTACGAGGACGAGCTCGACCACGTGGCGTGCGACACGGTGATCATCGCCGCCTCGCAGCTGCCCAAGAACAAGCTCGTGCTCACCACAGACGGGCTTTCCGCGAACGACCGCGGCCTGCTCGAGGTCGGGGAGGACGGCCAGACGACGGTGCCGGGCGTCTTTGCCGCGGGCGACGTGGTCAACGGGCCCCTGACCGTGGTGCACGCCGTGGCCGGCGCCAAGGTCGCCGTCGACGGCATGCTCGCCTACCTGGGCCTCGAGGCCTAGCGCGCCGCCTTTGACCAGCTTGACCAGTTTGGGGACGTTGGTTCCAGCTCTCAAATGAGAGCTTTGGGGACGTTGGTTCTAGCTCTCAAATGACTGGTTTGGGGACACTGGTTGCAGCTCTCAAATGACCGGTTCGGGGACGCTGACTGCAGCTACCATGGGGCTGCGGCCGGCGTCCCGCGTCCTTTTGGCGGCCGGCGTTCCTTCGGCGCCCCGCGCCCCTTTGGCGGGCGCGCCCCCTGCGTTTCTTCGTGAGGAGGAGAGATGAGCGATTCGTTCCGACTGGACTCCGACGGTTTCGCGTGCACGCGCGTGTGCGACGAGCCGGAGATCTGGCGCGTGGAACTCGCCATGGGCAGGACCTTCTTGCCGAGCGTGAACGTGCATGTGGTCCTCGACGGGCCGCACGCGCTCATCGTCGACGCCGGCACCTGGGACGACTACAACGACACCCGCCTCATGCGGGCGCTCGTGCGCCTGGGCGTCGACCCCTCCCGCGCGACCGTCTTCTGCACGCACTCCCACGAGGACCACACCGGGCTCGTCCGCGAGCTCGCCGTCGCCGGGGCCAAAATCGTCATGTCGTCGCGGACCCTGGCGGACATGCAGGCGTACTCGAGCCCCGCTTACCGCGACTTCCTTGTTCGCCGCCTGGTCGCCGAGGGCTCCGAGCCCGCGGCCGCGGAGGAGCTCGCGGCGGTGCTCTGGACCCGCAGGGCCGACTTCACGCTCGACGGGGTTATTGCCAGGACGGTCGAGCCGGGCGAGCGCCTTGCCTGCGGCCGCTGGCGGTTCGAGGTCGTCGCCACGCCCGGCCACACGCCCGGCCATTGCGTGCTCTGGCTCCCCGAGCGCCGCCTGGCGCTCACGGGAGACGCGCTCCTCTTTGCCTGCTCGACCTTCATCTGCTTCTGGCAAGACGTGCCCGACTCCCTAGGAGACCACCTGCGTTCGTTGGCTAAGCTGGCGGACATGGGCATCGATCAGGCGCTTCTTGGCCACGGCGAGCAGAAAGGCGACATTGCCGAGCGGGCCCGGGCGAACATCGCCCACCACGAGCGGAGAAGCGCACGCGCCCTCGCGGCCATCCGCGAGACGCCGGGGGCGTCCGGCCGGGAGCTCGTGGCGAGGATGGGCTGGCGCGCGGTCGGCGCCGACGGGCTCGACGCCGTGCCATTGGCCACCAGGTGGTTCTTGTGCGCCGAGTCCATCGCCAACCTGGACCACCTTGTTGAGCGGGGATTGGTTTATCGTCAGAAGGGCGCCGCGGGCGTCTTTGGATACTATCCGGCATAGGTGCGCGGCCACGTGGCCGCGCAACGGCGCGCCGCGCGGGCGCGCAACGCGTTAGGAGGCAACAATGCTCTTCTCTTCTCTTTCCGACTACGGCCAGAACGTGATCTCGTCCGAGGACATGGCCAAGGTCCTCGCGTTCCTCTCCCGCGACGACCTCGAGCAGATCGAGTGCGGCCGCCATGAGATCGACGGCGAGAGGATCTTCGCCAACGTCATGGAGCTCGAGACCGCCCCGGCCGACAAGAAGCCCTACGAGGCGCACCGCCGTTACGCCGACGTGCACTTCGTCATCAGCGGCGAGGAGCATGTGGGCCTCGCCCCGGTCGCGGAGCTCGAGCCTGCGGGCGAGTTCAGCGAGAAGGACGACTTCGGCCTCTACGGCGAGCCCGAGCGCGAGTCCTGGGTCACGCTCCGCGCCGGCGACCTCGTGGTCACGCCGCCGTGCGACGCCCACAAGCCCGGTTGCTGCGGCGAGGCCGGCCCCGCGAGGCTCAAGAAGGTCTGCGTCAAGATCCTCGTGGCGTAGCGCCCGTCTCGCGGCGTAGCGCCGCCGACGGCCCCCGGCGCGCGGCACGCCCCGCACCCCTCCGGAGTTCGGAAGCCTTCCGAACTTTAGGAAGACTTCTCAACTTTGGAAGCCTTCCGAACTCGGGGGGAAGACGCTGGGGCGGGCGCGCGGCCTTGCGGGTAGAATCGAAGACTCGAAACCAACAACAACGCGTCGGGCGCCGCCGGTCGGGGCCCGACGCTCGCGGCATGAAGGGTCGTGACCATGGACGACGCAGAGAAGCAGCGCATCCGCGAGGAGTTCGAGGCCTCGCGCAAGCAGGGCGCCGAGGCCAAGCAGCAGGAAGCGACGGCCGCGGCGGCCAACGCCCCCGCCCCGTCGCAGGAGCCGCTCGCCGATGGCGTGACCATTAAGCACGTGGTCGGCGTCGTTTCCGGCAAGGGCGGCGTTGGAAAGTCCCTGGTCACGGGCATTCTCGCCACCGAGCTCACGCGCCGCGGCGCCAAGGTCGGCATCCTCGACGCGGACGTGACCGGCCCCTCGATCCCGAAGATGTTCGGTCTCTCGGGCGCGCACGCCTACGCCCAGGACAACCTGCTCGTTCCCCTCGAGTCCGCGGGCGGCGTCAAGATCATGAGCGCGAACCTCGTGCTCGAGAACGAGACCGACCCCGTGCTCTGGCGCGGGCCCGTGGTCGCGGGCGCCATCAAGCAGTTCTGGGGCCAGACTGCCTGGGGAGAGCTCGACTTCCTGCTCGTAGATATGCCCCCGGGAACCTCTGACGTCGCGCTCACCGTCTTCCAGAGCCTGCCCGTGGAGGGCGTCGTCATCGTCAGCTCGCCGCAGGACCTCGTCCAGATGGTCGTGGGCAAGGCCGTGAGCATGGCGAACATGATGGACGTGCCCGTCCTCGGCCTCGTGGAGAACATGGCCTACGTCGAGTGCCCCGACTGCGGCAAGAAGATCTACCCTTACGGCCCTTCTCGCCTGGAGGAGACGGCGGCTGCCTTCGACCTCATCGAGCTCGGGCAGCTGGGCATCGACCCCGCGCTGGCGGCCGCCTGCGACGCAGGTAACCTCGAGGCCGCGCTGCCCGAGGGTACCCTGCCGCAGATGGTCGAGACGGTCGTGCAGGTTGCCGAGTTCACCGAGTTCCTGGCCAACGAGGGCGAATAGCACGCATGGCGAAGAAGGTCTCCAGAGCCAAACAGAGAGAAGCCCTTCTCGCCGCGGCCGCGGCCGTCGAGGTGCCTGCTGTCTGTGACGTCGCCGTGATCGGCGGCGGCGCGGCGGGGCTCGCGGCCGCGGTCACGGCCGCCGAGGCGGGCGCGAGCGTGGTCGTCCTCGAGCGCGAGCTCGAGTGCGGGCGCAAGATTCTGGCTACGGGCAACGGCCGCTGCAACTTCGCGAACGAGAACCTTGATGCGACGCGTTACAACGATCCGCAGTTCGTGACCGGTGTTTGCGGCGCTGGCGACGCGTGGCTCGCCGACGTGCTCGCGTTCTGGCGCGGGTGCGGCCTGGCGTGGGTCTCCGAGGGCGGGCGCCTCTACCCAATGTCGCTGCAGGCGGCGAGCGTGCGCAACGTGCTGCTCGACCGTTGCCGCCGCGTAGGCGTCGTGCTCGCTCCCGGCCGCGCGGTCGAGTCCCTGGACAACCTGCCGACGCGCGCCTCCGCGGTGGTGCTCGCTTGCGGCGGGGGAGAGGCGCTCGCCGGCCGCGCGGGCCTCGCGTCGCGCCCGTTCGAGCCGGTGCTCTGCCCCGTGGCGGCGCGTCCCGCGTACGCCGGCCTCGACCTCGCCGCACTCGATGGGCGACGCGCCCGCGCCCATGCGACGCTGCTGCGCGGCGGCTGCGAGGTCTTCGCCGAGGACGGCGAGGTGCTCTCCCGCGCCTGGGGTCTCTCCGGCATCGTGATGTTCGACTTCTCGCGCCGCGTGGTCGCGGGCGACGTCGTGCGGCTCGACCTCACGTGCGGTATGCCGGCCGACGTCCTAGCGGCGGCGGCGCCCGAGGGCGTGCTCGACCCGCAGGTGGTGGCGGCCCTCGGCGGGGGCCGTGCGTCGCTGGAGCGGGCCCGGGCGCTCGACTTTCGCGTGGACGGCCTAGCCGAGACCAATAAAGCCCAGGTCCTGCGCGGTGGGCTTCTTACCAACCAGTTCGACTCGTCGACGCTTGAGGCGACGCCGCGGCCGGGCCTCTTCGCGTGCGGAGAGGCGCTCGACGTGGACGCCGACTGCGGCGGTTTCAACCTCGCGTGGGCATGGAAGAGCGGCATGGTCGCCGGCGCGGCCGCGGCCGCCCATGCGCTCGGATCAGAAGGGAACACCCGATCATGTTAGAGGTCTCCGGCATCCGGATCCGGCTGTCCCAGCTCGACGGCGGCGATAAGCGCGAGCTCGCGGCCCTGCGCAAGGCATGCGCGAAGAAGCTCCGCGTCGACCCCGGCCAGCTCGCCTCCATAGAGCGCCGCCGCCGCTCCATCGACGCCCGCAAGAAGAACGACATCTCGCTCACGTACACGGTGCGCGTCGAGCTCAAAGGCGGCGAGGCGGCCGAGACGGCGCTTCTCGCTAAGCTCACCCGCGCACGCGCCGACAAAGGCGTTAAGCCGGCCGTGGCCGACTCATTCACGTTCCCGGGGCTCGTCCTCAACGGGCCTGAGCTGCGGCCCGTTGTCGTGGGAGCCGGCTGCGCGGGGCTCTTCTGTGCGCTCTCGCTCGCTCGCGCGGGCCTGCGGCCGCTGCTCGTGGAGCGCGGCGACGACGCGACCCGTCGCGGCCAGATCGTGGCGACGCACAACCGGACGGGCGTCCTCGACCCGCAGAGCAACATCCAGTTCGGTGTCGGCGGCGCGGGCACGTTCTCGGACGGCAAGCTCCAGACCGGCACAAAAAGTCCTGCTCACCGGCTCATTCTGCAGACCTTCGTGGAGGCCGGCACCCAGCCGCAGATCCTCTGGGACGCGAAGCCTCACGTGGGCAGCGACGTGCTGCCCGGCGTGGTCACGAATATCCTGCGCCAAATCGAGGAGACCGGCGGCGAGGTCCGCACGCGCTGCCGGATGACCGCCGTCGACGTGGCGGACGGGCGCGTGACGGGCGTCACCCTGGTGTCGCAGGACGCCGAGGGCGCCGAACATGAGGAGCGCGTGGCGGCCTCCGACGTCATTCTGGCCACCGGCCACTCGGCGCGCGACGTCTTCGAGATGCTGCGCGACCGCAAGGTGGCCATGGAGCGAAAGACCTTCGCCATGGGCGTGCGCATCGAGCACCTTCAGGCCGACATCGACCGCGCCCTCTACGGTCCTGCCGCTGGCAACCCTGCGCTCGGCGCCGCGCCGTACAAGCTCTCCGAGCACCTGCCGAGCGGCCGCTCGGCGTTCAGCTTCTGCATGTGCCCCGGCGGCTTCGTGGTCTCGGCCGCGAGCGAGCCGGGCGGCGTGGTCACGAACGGCATGAGCCTCTCGGACCGCGCGGGGACCAACTCGAACTCGGGGCTTCTCGCCAACGTGTTCCCTGACGATCTACCGGGTGACGACGTGCTCGCCGGCATCGCGCTTCAGCGTGAGTGCGAGCGCGCGGCCTTCGCGGCTGGCGGCGGGGATTTTGTGGCTCCGGCGCAGCTCGTGGGCGATTTCCTGCGCGGCCAGGCGTCGACGGCCGGCGGCGAGGTCGCTCCCACCTACCCGCGCGGCGTCGCGTGGGGCAGCATCGACGGGTGCCTGCCTCCCTACATCGTGGAAACCTTACGCGCCGCCATCCCGAACATGGCCCGCAAGCTGCGCGGATTCGACACGGCCGACGCCGTGCTCACCGGCGTGGAGACGCGCTCGAGCTCGCCGGTGCGCGTGACGCGCGGCGAGGACGGACAGAGCGTGAACGTCCGCGGCCTGTGGCCGGTCGGCGAGGGCGCGGGCTACGCGGGCGGCATCATGTCCGCCGCGACCGACGGGCTTCTTGCCGCGCAGAACGTCATCGCGTCGATCAAGGAGAGAGCGTGACTCAGCGCAGCGCCCTGACGTCCGAGCGCCCCGCGGTCGGTTCCGTCGACGGCAGCTACCAGCACACCCTGTACGCCTGCTTTATCGGCTATATTGTCCAGGCGGTCGTGAACTGCTTCGTGCCGCTGCTCTTCGTCACGTTCCAGAGCCAGTACGGCATCCCGCTCGACCAGATCACGCTGCTCATCACGGTTAACTTCTTGATCCAGCTCGTCATCGACCTGCTCTCCGCGGGCTTCATCGACCGGATCGGCTACCGCGCCTCGGCGCTCATCGCGCATGCGTTCGCGGCCGCGGGCCTCGTCGCGCTCACCGTCCTGCCGGAGGTCGTGCCCGGCCACTTCGGCGGCATCCTCGCCGCCGTCTGCCTCTACGCTGTGGGCGGCGGCCTGCTCGAGGTGCTCATCAGCCCCATCGTCGAGGCCTGCCCTACGAGCAACAAAGAAGGGGCCATGAGCCTGCTCCACTCCTTCTATTGCTGGGGCGCGACCGGCGTGGTGCTTCTTTCCACGGCGTTCTTCGCGGTGTTCGGGACCGCGAGCTGGAAGGCGCTCGCGCTGCTGTGGGCGCTTATCCCCATCGCGAACGGCGTCTTCTTCACGCGCGTGCCCATCTACAGCCTGCACGAGGAGGGCGAGCGCGGCATGGGCATGGGCGAGCTCGCGCGGACCCGCGTGTTCTGGCTGCTCATGCTCATGATGGTGTGCTCTGGCGCAGCCGAGCAGTCCGTGAGCCAGTGGGCGTCGACCTTCGCTGAGCAGGGCCTCGGCATCACGAAGACGCTCGGCGACCTCGTGGGGCCGATGTCGTTCTCCGTCCTCATGGGCCTCTCACGCGTGCTCTTCGGCAAGTACGGGGAGGGCCGCGACTCGGGACGCGTTATGCGCCTGAGCTGCTGCTTGTGCATCGCCGCCTACCTTGTCATCACGCTCGCGCCGAGCCCGGCGCTGCAGCTTGTGGGCTGCGCGGCGTGCGGCTTCTCGGTCGGCGTGCTGTGGCCGGGGGCGTTCAGCCGCAGCTCGGCGGCGCTGCCCCGCGGCGGCACCGTGCTCTTCGCGCTGCTCGCGCTGGCAGGCGACCTCGGTTGCTCCGGCGGCCCCACCCTCGTCGGCTTCGTCTCGAGCGCCGCCGGCGACAACCTCGCGGACGGTATCCTGGCCGCGATCGTCTTCCCGGTGCTGCTGCTCGTCGCCCTTCTCGCCACCCGTGGGGCTGAAGGAAACAAGGCTTAGAGCCACGACACTGCGCAGAACGAACCCGATTTGGGCCCGCGCTACCCGCCAGCGGTACGGCCAGAGGCTTTACGTCGAGAGCCCGTGCAACAAAACGACGACTTTGCGGCAAGTTTCGGCCATTTTGGACCCCTCATGCCCACGAAATAGCCGCCAAACGGCTCTAAATGAGCCCTCCAGGGGGTGTCCAGCCGCATATTCTGCCGCAAAGTCGTCGTTTTATTGCTAGCCCACCGAGCGCAAAGAAGCCCGTCCCGAAACGAGGGCGGGCTTCTTTGCGGATGGCTGGTCCTTATCCGCTACACGTGGCCGTTTGCGGCGAGCTCGACGCAGCGGTAGGCGCCGTCGTAGACGCCGATGCGGTTCGCGTCCTCGATGCGGTCGCACATGGCGGCGATGAGCTCGCGGTCTGCCTGGAAGGAGTCGAGCATGCCCAGGACCTCGGCCGTGTCGTCGATCTCGTAGGTGCCGTCGCCGACCTCGGCCGCGCGGATGGCGCCCCAGGCCTCGTGGCCCCCCACGCGATGGATCATCAGCTTGGGCACGGGATAGAAGCTGAACTCGGAGGGCTTGGTCACGAGCACGTCCGAGCAGCGCATGAGCAGGTTCGAGCTGTACACGGCGGCAAAGATGTCGTCGTCGCAGAAGGCGTGGATGCCCGTGACCTCGCCGGTGAGCGCCGTCTCCGCGAAGGCGCGGACCTCCTCGAAGTCGCCGAAGTGGAGCTGCGCCTCGTCGCGCAGGCCCGCCACCTTCTTTGCGAGCTCCTTCCAGACCTTGCGGTGGTCGCCGACGTTCACGAAGAGGACCGCCTCGCCGCGTCGCACGTAGGGCAGGAGCTTCTCGCAGATGGCGCAGAAGAGCTCGGACTGCGCGCCCGCCCCGCCGACGGAGAGGAGGTAGCGCACGGGGCCCCCGCCGAGCACACGCTCGCGCCGCGCCGCGCAGTCGGCCTCGATGTTCGCCACGAGCTCATGGTCCACGTAGTGGCCGGTGTAGGCGATGGCGTCGTCAGGCATCGGCTTAAGGACGTGCCCGGGCCACATGCCGCGCAGCTCTTTGTAGCCCAGGTACGCGCCGGGCGTCTGGACGGCGTGGATGGAGCCCTCCGCCAGGTGAAGGGCCATCGGCCAGTTGTCGGGGACGGCGTTGACCACGTGCGTGAGGCCGGCGTGGACGGCCGCCTGGCTCGGCCACGCGTGCGTGCCGATGTAAGGGACGTCGCGCGGCAGGTCGCGGAAGAGCGGCACGCAGAGCTCGGCGTTCTTCTGGTCGCCGGCGTTGTACGAGAGCTTGCGGAAGCCCTCGGAGTTGAGCGGCTCCCACACCGCGGCGTTGAAGGGCGGCACCGCCTGCGAGAGGCGCGAGCCCATGGAATAGAGCTTGTTCTGGTAGGCGATGACCTTGGAACCCGTGGACTCGGGAAAGCCGGCGAGGTCGAGCCAATACGGCGTGTAGCCCATGGCGCGGGCTGCGCTCGCCATGGCCATGCTGATGCGGTAGTGGCCGAAGCCCATGCGGATGTTGCCCACGACGAGCGGCTTCCCGGCGGCGTCGCCGACCGTGCGCGGGGTGGCCGGCGCCGGGGGCTGCGCCGCCGCGTCCGCCGCGAGGTCGAGCGCCGGGGCCGCCGCGCCGCCCTTGGCCAGCCTGAGGTTGCGCACGCCCAGCGGCTCGCCGATCGCGGGCGTCGAGGTCGCGCGCAGGTGGTAGACCGTCCCGGAGTCGTCGCCGAACCTCTTGACGAAGCCTTCCTTGCCTCGGCACGCCTTCTCGTAGACCTTGGGGTCCTGCGCGTTGCCGAAGACGCTCGCCGCCCGGTCCTCGCCGTTCGCCATCGTGGCCTCCTTGACCGTCGTGTGGACAGGTGATAGCCTAACTATCAATCTGATAGACAGGCTATCACCGAGCAGGAGGCCGTTCAAGTGCCGTCTTCGCAGCCGCAGTCCCCGTCGCCGTCCCCGGCAGGGGAGAAGCCCATCGACCTCGACGCGCTCACCCTGCGCGACGAGGCGGTCGTCGCCTGCGCGGCCGAGGTCTTCCTGGCCCGCGGCATCGCCGACGTGAAGATGACCGACGTGGCCGAGGCGGCCGGCGTGGGCGTGGCCACCCTGTACCGGCGCTTCTCGACGAAGACGGACCTCGCGGTGCTCGCGGCGACGCTGCTGTGGCGCCGCTTCAACCGGCGGATCCACGAGCTGGTGGAGTCCGACGCGTTCCTGGCGCTCGGGGGGCTCGAGCGGCTTGAGGCGCTTCTTTCCAGCTACCGGGACGCGTACCTGGGCCACGCGGAGTTCATGAGCTTCCTCGACGAGCTCGACCACCTGCTGCTCTCCGAGCGCGTGGGGGCCGGGCGGCTCGCGGTGTACGGCGCCGAGGTCGACTCCTTCTACTTGATCTTCGACGACGCTTATCTGCTCGGGCGCATGGACGGCTCCATCACGCGCGAGGTCGACTTCCCGTCCTTCTACCGGGCGCTGGCCCACGCGCTCACGAGCGTGGCGCAGAAGCTCGCCCGCGGCGAGGTCATCCCTTCCGACGACTTCGCGGGCGAGTCCGGCGCCTCCGAGCTCGATAGCTTGATCTTCATGGCCAAGTGCACGTTGTCGGACCGCTTCTGAGCTGCGGCCCGTTCGCATTCGACGGAAATGGCGGCGGCGCCTGCGCGGCGGCGCCGAAAACAGAAAGGGGTACGCGATGGGCAAGAAGGGCGCCGCCCCGGCGCGTTCCGGCAATGAGCGCGACCTGCGCCTCTTTGCCGTGGGACAGCTCGGGTGGGCGATTCTCTCGGGCGTCATCAGCAATTGGCTCGTCTACTTCTACATGCCGAGCGAGTCGATGCTCTCTCAGGGCATGAAGGTCTTCATCACGCAGGGCGTCGTGTTCGCGGGGCTCACCGTCATCGGCGTGATCACCGCGTGCGGACGCCTGCTCGACGGGTTCATCGACCCCTTCATCGCGTCGAAGTCCGACTCCTGTAAGCATCGTCTCGGGCGCCGCATCCCGTTCATGCGCTACGCGGCGGTGCCGTTCGGCGTCATGACGGTCCTGGTCTTCGTCTCGCCCGTGGACGGCGAGTCGGCCGTGAACAACGTCGCGCTCTTCGTGAGCCTCATGCTCTTCTACATCACGCTCTCGCTCTACTGCACGCCGTTCAACGCGCTCATCCCCGAGCTCGGCCGCAGCCAAGAAGACCGCATCAACCTCTCCACCTACATCTCGGTCACGTACTTCGTCGGCACGGCCGCGGCGTACCTGGTCACGGCCATCGACGGCCTCCTCGAGCCAGCGCTCGGCGCCGTCTGGTCCTTCCGGGCGACGGTGGGAATCCTGGCCGCCGTCGCCGTGGCGTGCATGCTCGTGCCGGCCTTCGGCATCGACGAGCGCGAGGCCTGCGGCGAGGCGGTCCCGTCCTCGACTCCGATGGGCCAATCCGTCGTGCGCACCTTCAAGAACCGCGACTTCCAGGTCTTCGAGGCCTCCGACGTGCTCTATTGGGTCTCTATCACCATGTTCCAGACGGGCCTGCCGTACTATATCACCGAGCTCATGGGCTTCGACGACTCCATGACCTTCGTGTTCTTCGCGCTCATGACGGTCGTCTCGCTCGTGTTCTACGGCCCGGTCAACGTCCTCGCCAAGCGCCTGGGCAAGAAGAGGCTCGTCGTCTTCGCGTTTTTCTTCTTCTGCGTCGCGTTCGCGGTCACGAGCGTCTGCGGGCAGTTCGGCATCCCGGCCATGGCCTGGGGCGTCGCGGTCGCGGTGCTCGCGGCCGTCCCCATGGCGGTGCTCGGGATCCTTCCGCAGGCCGTGCTCGCAGACATCGCCGAGGCAGACGCCGTCGAGTCCGGCGAGCGCCGCGAGGGCATGTTCTACGCCGCGCGCACCTTCAGCATGACGCTTGGGCAGACCCTCGCGATGATCCTCTTCACGTCCATCTCGACCGCGGGGCAGGCCGGCTACCGCGCCACGGCGCTTGTGGCGACGGCGTTCTGCCTGGTCGCGGCCATCGTGTTCACTCGATATAGAGAAGACCGCGTGCTCGGCGCGATATCCGCGCCCGGCCGGGAAGGCGGCGAGTAGCGCATGAAGGCACGGATCAGCTTGGTCGTCGAATACGTGCGCGACGGGAAGAGGCGCTGCGTCGGGGTCGACGCCGCCGGCGACGCGCGGCCCGCGGATGCCGCTCGTGAGCTGGGACTCGTTACCCGCCGGCGCGGAGATTGCTGGAGGGTGGAGGCGACGCCCGCGGCCCCTGTCCTGGTCACGCGCATTGCCGCCGCGCTCGCGTGCGACGTGCGCGGGGCCGACGCGATTTACCTGAACGGCTACCAATCCTGGACCGACAGCTACGAGCGCCCGGTCTGGGCATCGATGCCGGGCCTCACGAGGGTCCCGGCCCCGCTGGTGAAGAAGCACCGCCTGGACTGGAGCGGCGACTACCGCTTCACGCGTGAGGACCCTCTTCCCGGCAGGCAGCACGGCTTCGGCTACGCGTATCTGCGCTACGGCGCCCGCGTGCTGCTGGCGGCCTCGCTCGACGAGGCGAGCGGGTTCACCACGATCCGCGAGGACGCGCCCCGCAACCTGCTCGAGCTCGAGAAGGAGCCGCCCGCGCTGGCCCTTCTTCCCGGCAAGAAGCGCGAGCTCATGGCGCTGTTCGTGTCCGATGGCGAGCTCGGCGCCGTGCTCGACGCGTGGCTCGCGGCCGCCGGCGTCCAAGCGCTGCCCGCGCGCAAGGTCATCGGGTACACGAGCTGGTATAGGCACTACGGCGACATCGACTGGGGCGTGCTCACAGACGACCTCGAGGGCTTGGCGCGGGTCGCCGGGCAGGTTTCGCACGAGGGGGCCGACGTGCTTTTCCAGGTGGACGACGGCTACGCGAAGGTCGGCGACTGGACGCGGCCCGACCCGACCAGGTTCCCGCAGGGAATGGCCCCTCTTGCCGAGGCCGCGCACCGCGAGGGGATGCTCGCCGGCATCTGGCAGGCGCCGTTTATCTGCGAGCGCGAGTCCGCGCTCGCGGCCGCGCATCCCGACTGGGTGCTCGGCGTGCCCGGCTCCGAGGGCGCCGCCTTCAACTGGTCCGGGGCGCTCGTGCTCGACACCCTGAACCCGGAGGTGCGCGATTACGTGGCGGAGTGCCTCCGCGCGGCCACGGAGGATTGGGGCTTCGACCTGCTCAAGCTCGATTTCCTCTTTGCCGCGTGCATGGTCGCGCACGGCGGCAAGAACCGCGGCGAGCTCATGGCGGACGCCGTCGGGCTTATCCGCGCGTCGGTCGCGCCGGGGACGCGCCTTCTGTTCTGTGGCGTGCCGCTGATGAGCGCCTTCGGCGCCTGCGAGTACTGTCGCGTGGGGTGCGATGTCGGCCTCGACTGGGACGATAAGCCGCACATGCGCCTGCTCCATCGCGAGCGCGTGAGCACGAAGACGAGCCTCGCCGACGCCCGCGGTCGCGCGCACCTGGACGGGCGGGCTTTCGGTTGCGACCCGGACGTGTTCTTCCTGCGCGAGGACGTGCGCCTCACGCCCACGCAGCGCGCCCAGATGCTCGGGACGGACGCCCGCAGTGGCAGCGTGCTTCTGACCTCGGACGATATGGGCGCCTGGACCCAGGAGCAGCTCGCCCAGTACCGCCATCTCGTAACCGAGTTCCTCCGTGCGTAAAGGGTAAATACCGGCCGAAACTACGAACAGATGTGCTAAACTCTCCTCACTAAATCAAGGTGGGGAGAGAAGCACATGGCCCAGGAATCCATCGTCATCCGCGGCGCCCGCGAGCACAACCTGCAGGACATCGACGTCGACATCCCGCGCGACAAGCTCGTCGTCATCACCGGTCTCTCCGGCTCCGGCAAGTCGTCGCTCGCGTTCGACACCATCTACGCCGAGGGCCAGCGCCGCTACGTGGAGTCTCTTTCCAGCTATGCCCGCCAGTTCCTCGGGCAGATGGACAAGCCAGACCTCGACTCCATCGACGGTCTCTCGCCGGCCGTCTCCATCGACCAGAAGACCACGTCGAGAAACCCGCGCTCCACGGTTGGCACCGTCACGGAAATCTACGATTACCTGCGCCTTCTGTACGCGCGCATCGGCACGCCGCACTGCCCCGAGTGCGGCCGCGTGATTGAGCGCCAGACCACCGACCAGGTGGCCGACAAGGTCCTCGCGCATGCCCAGGGCCGCCGCGCCTTCGTGCTCGCGCCCGTGGTGCTGGGCCGCAAGGGCGAGTACACCAAGCTCTTCGAGGACCTCAAGCGCGAGGGCTTCTCGCGCGTGCGCATCGACGGCGAGGTCCGCGAGCTCGATGGAGAGGAGATCCGCCTCGAGAAGAAGCTCAAGCACACCATCGAGGTCGTCGTCGACCGCATCGTCGTGCGCGAGAACTCGCTCGGGCGCATCGCCGAGGCGGTCGAGCAGGCGACCAAGCTCGCCCAGGGCAAGGTCGCGTTCTGGCTGCTGCCGGACCGTGACGACCCCGAGCGCATGCCCGGCGAGCTGTTGCAGTACTCGCTCGCCCTCGCCTGCCCTGAGCACGGCCACTCCATGGACGACCTGCAGCCGCGCGACTTCTCGTTCAACGCTCCCTACGGCGCCTGCCCCGACTGCGACGGCCTCGGTTTCCGAAAGATCGTGGATGCCGAGGCCCTGATCGAGGACCCGGCGCTCTCCGTGTCGGAGGGCGTCTTCGGCAGCCTCTTCGGCAACTCCAACTACTGGCCGCAGATCCTTTCCGCCGTGTGTGAGCACCTCGGCGTGAGCGATCAGACCCCCTGGAAGGACCTGCCCAAGAAAGCGCAGGAGACCTTGCTCGCCGGCCTCGGCGAGAAGAAGATCCGCGTCCAGTACCACACCCGCGACGGGCGCGACACCAGCTGGTTCACCACGTTCCCCGGCGTGCGCAAAGTGCTCTTCGACAAGTACCAGGAGACCACGAGCGAGACCATGCGCACGCACCTGGAGAAGTACATCCGCGAGGTGCCCTGCACCACGTGCAACGGCGCGCGCCTCAAGCCCGAGATTCTCGCCGTCACGGTGGGGGAGCGGTCCATCCAGCAGGTCTGCGACCTTTCCTGCAAGGACGCGCTCGTCTTCTTCCAGGAGCTCGAGCTCACTGATCGTCAGCGCTTCATCGCCGGTCCCGTGGTCAAGGAGATCCTTGCGCGCCTGCAGTTCCTCGTGAACGTGGGCCTCGACTACCTTACGCTCTCGCGCGCGGCCGCGACGCTCTCGGGCGGCGAGGCCCAGCGCATTCGCCTGGCCACGCAGATCGGCGCCGGCCTCATGGGGGTGCTCTATATCCTCGACGAGCCCTCCATCGGCCTGCACCAGCGCGACAACGACCGCCTGATCCAGACCCTGAAGCGCCTGCGCGACCAGGGCAACACTGTGATCGTGGTCGAGCACGACGAGGACACCATCCGTGCCGCCGATTACGTTATCGATATGGGTCCCGGCGCCGGCGAGCTCGGCGGCTACGTGGTCGCGGCCGGCACGCCGGAGGAGATCGCAGCCTCGCCGGAGTCCGTCACGGGGGCCTACCTCACGGGTCGCAAGCAGATCGAGCTGCCGGCCAAGCGCCGCAACCCGCGCCGCGGCGCCATCAAGGTCACGGGCGCCTCGGCGAACAACCTCAAGAACGTCTCGGCCAAGGTCGAGCTCGGTACGCTCACGGTGGTCACGGGCGTCTCGGGCTCCGGCAAGTCCTCGCTCGTCACGGACACGATCGCGCCCGCGCTCACCAATGCGGTGCACCGCTCTAAGCGTGCCGTGGGACCGTACAAGAAGATCGAGGGCATCGAGCTCATCGACAAGGTCATCGACATCGACCAGAGCCCCATCGGCCGTACGCCGCGCTCCAACCCGGCGACCTACATCGGCCTGTGGGACGACCTGCGCGCCCTCTACGCCTCCACGCCCGAGAGCCGCATGCGCGGCTACGGCCCGGGGCGCTTCTCGTTCAATGTGAGCGGCGGGCGCTGCGAGGCCTGCAAGGGCGACGGCCAGATCAAGATCGAGATGAACTTCTTGCCGGACGTGTACGTGCCCTGCGAGGTCTGCCACGGCAAGCGCTACAATCGCGAGACGCTTGAGGTCACTTACCACGGAAAGACGATCTCCGACGTGCTGGACATGACCGTGCACGAGGCGCTGACCTTCTTCACGAACATCCCGAAGATCAAGAAGAAGCTCCAGACCTTGAGCGACGTGGGCCTGGGCTACATCCACCTGGGCCAGCCGGCGACCACGCTCTCGGGCGGCGAGGCGCAGCGCGTCAAGCTCGCCAAGGAGCTCCACCGCCAGCAGACGGGCAAGACCTTCTATATCCTCGACGAGCCCACGACGGGCCTGCACTTCGAGGACGTGCGCCAGCTCATCGAGGTACTCGAGCGCCTGGTGGACGCGGGCAACACCGTGCTGGTTATCGAGCACAACCTCGACGTGATCAAGATGGCCGACCGCATCCTGGACATGGGCCCCGAGGGCGGCGACGGCGGCGGCACGGTCGTGGCCTACGGCACCCCCGAGAAGGTCGCCGAGTGCGCCGAGAGCTACACCGGCCAGTTCCTCTCCCGCATCCTCGCCCGCGACAACGAGCGCGCAAAGGCGGCGAAGTAGCGTATGGCAAAGAAGGAAAAGCTGCAGAAGTCGAACGCGATGCGGGAGCTCGATCGGGCGGGCATTGCGTACGATGCCGAGGAGGTTGTTGAGGACGACATCTCGCGCGGCGTCGGCGTGCGCATTGCCGAGCAGCTCGGGGAGGACCCCGACTCGGCGTTTAAGACGCTCGTCTGCGTGGCGCCGAGCGGCGACCACGTGGTCTGCTGCATCCCCGTGGCCGCCGAGCTCGACCTCAAGCGTGCGGCCGCCGCGTCCGGCGAGAAGTCCCTCTCGCTCATGCCCATCAAGGACCTGGAGGCCGTGACGGGCTACGTCCGCGGCGGCTGCACGCCCATCGGCATGAAGAAGCTCTTTCCGACGCTCTTCGACGAGACAGCGCAGCTCTTCGACACCATCGGCATCTCCGGCGGCCGCCGCGGTCTCTCGCTTCGCGTTGCCCCCGAGCCGCTGGCCGCCCTTCTCGGCGCCAAGTTCGTCGACATCGCGCGCTAAACCTGCATTGGGGACTGTCTCTTTTGCAGGTCGTTATTCCTCGCGCCTTCGGATGCCGTTCCAGAGCCACTCCATCGGGATATCGTCGCTGGGGTAGCCTGCGACGAGGATTGCCTGTGCGTGTACGCCGTAGTCGCCGGTCTGGATGACCGCGCGACAGCGGTCACGCAGCTCATAGTAGTCGGGGATGTAGTTCATGCGGGTCACTTTGTCCTCGCCGAAGAGGTCAACGACGAATTTATAGTCCTTGGGGTTCACTTCGGGCATCACATCGGTCACAATTGCCGACTCAAAGTCGCCGACCTCTGCGAGTGTTCCGGCGATGTCCTGGAAGCTCGGCGAACCCGTGACCGCCTCGAGGTCGAGATACTCGACGCTCGGATCGAGCGGGTAGAGCGCCTTGGCCGAGGTTCCGCTGCCCGCGTCGGCGATGAACAACATCTCTCCGTGGCGAAGGCTCGCGACGATGGCGGCCAGGCGTTCGTTCAGGATTCTTCTCTTCATAACAGCCCTTCTTCCTCGAATAAATTGCTGCTAGAGGCCAAGATCCTCGTCGGTAAGGGCGTCGGCCTCGTTGAGCTCGCGGATTACGCGACAGGGGTTGCCGGCGGCGATGCACATCGGCGGCACGTCGCGCGTGACCACTGAGCCGGCGCCGATGATCGCACCCGATCCGATGGTGACCCCGGGCAGTACCGTGACGTCGCCGCCGAACCAGACGTCGTCACCGATGGTGATGGGACTCGCCAGCTCGAAGCCGCGGTTACGGTCGCGCGCGAGCTTGGGGTGGCTCGCCGTGTAGAACCCGCACGACGGCCCGAAGTAGCAGTGCGAACCGATGGTGATGCGCGCGCCGTCCATCAGGTAGGTGCCGTGGTTGAAGAAAGTGCCCTCGCCGATGTAGCAGTTGTAGCCGTAGTCGATCTGTAGAGGCGCACATACCTCGACCCCGTCGGCCGCGTGGGGGAGGATCTGCGCTTGCAGCTCCGCAAGCCGTTCGGAATCTGATGGATGCGTCGTGTTGAACTCGAAGCAGAGGTCCTTCGCGCGGAGACGCTCGGCGGCGAGTTCAGCGTCGTTGTTCGCGTCGTACCAGAGACCGGCGTCCATGCGCTCGCGGGCGGTGGTGGGGACGGTCGTGTTCTCGGTGGTTTCCATCAAAGTGTCCTTTCCAAATAAGCCAGCGCCGTCTGGTGCATGCCGGCGAGGTAGTACCGCTCAAAATCCTGCTCGAAGCGGAACTCGGGCAGGAATTCATCGGGAAGCGTCTGCGCGCATCCTTCGCGGAGCCATTCCGTGCAGTTCTCGTCGAGAAGCCCGCCCGTGAGAACGACGACGTCCGGATTGAGCACCGCGCAGAGCGATGCGACTGCTCGGGTTACGAGCGGTCGGCAGGTCTTGGGTCCAAGCAGCTCAATCAGGCGCTCGCGGCTCATCGGCCCGCCGCTCTCTTCGTAGGGGAGAAACCCAACCATTCCCGCGAACCCATGAGCGCCCCGGATCGGTTCGCCCGCGTGAACTGTCGCCGTGCCGGGCAGGACATGCAGCGGAAAGTTCGCGAGCGTGGCGACTTCGTCGCGGCTGCAGTGCATGTGGCAGTAGCCACTTGCCTTGAGGTGCATGTCGTTCTCGATGTGGATGGGGATACCGATGCGCGCGGCCACGTCGGATGCGACTTCGGCGCCGTTGAGCTCGGCGACGTCACAGTGGTCGATGACACCGTGCCGGACAGTTCCGGGAACGCCGAGTACGATCTGGCGGACGTTCCCGCGCAGACGGCACGCCTCCTCGAGCTGCGCGAGCAGGGCGTCGCCGTCGAACCGAGGGAGCGTGACGTCAAGCGCCTCAAGCACGTTTCCCGTAAGCGAGAGAACTTTTGCCCGGAACACGCGCTTCTCGCCTTGTAGGTCGATTTCGGCTGCGATGATGCTTGCGTAGTCCTCGGAGGCTCGGTAGGCATACCCGCCGCGCCCGGCGCTTCCGGTGCGGCGCGGCTCGAGGGCAACCTCGCCCGTAGCTGCCATGTCGTTCAGCAGCGTGTTGCACGTCGCTACGCTGAGACCCAGTTCGGAGGCTATGTCCTTCTTGCTCCAAGGTCCGCCACGCCAAAGTAGGCGCCGTATAGCGGCGATGTTGCCGCGCCTGATCTCGCTCGTTGCCGTCACGCGCACCTCCTAGCTAATCGGTATTATTACAACACTTGGAATAATAGCGTAGGATGCTGCGGTTGCAACAAAGTGACGGGTGTGCGGCAGATTTTGAGTCGCAGCCTCGCTTGGAGGGGGCATTCTGGCCTGAGGATCGGCCATAACGGCCTAATTGTCGTGTCCAGAGGGCTGAGAAGGCCAATACTTGCCGCAGACCCGAAAATTCGTTGCAGGCGGAGCTCGAGCCGAACCGTTCATGACGTTATCTTTACCGTTCACCGCCCTGTATTGACGATTGAAACGCTTCAACTCATACTAACCACCAACGAAGTTGAAACGCTTCAATCGAACCACAAGGAGGAAACCATGCTCGTCAACACCAAGGCAAAGGTCGGCGTCTTCTCCATCGCGCTCGGCGCCTACCTGCCGCAGTTCCCGCAGCTCGTCCCCAACTTCGAGCAGCAGTACGCCGACTTCAAGGCGACCCTGCCCACGACCGTCGAGCTCGTCGACGGCGGCATGGTCACCACCAAGGAGGCGGCCCAGGAGGCGGGCGACCTCTTCCGCGCCGCGGACGTCGACCTCGTGATCCTGCAGATGCTCACCTACGCCACGAGCTACAACGTGCTGCCCGCCGTGCGCGACCTCGACGTTCCCGTGGTCGTCGTCAACGTCCAAAAGAAGGCCCAGCCCGACTACGCCGCCACCGATATCCCCACCTGGCTCGGGGACCTCTACGCTTGCGGCGCCCCCGGCGAGGTCGTGGCCGACCTCAACCGCGCCGGTAAGCGCCACGCCGTCATCACGGGCGTCGTCGAGGGCGGCGACCCCGAGGTGGCCCGCCAGCTCGACGAGTGGTGCCGTGCCGCGAACGTCCGCCGTCGCCTGCGCCGCACGAACATCGCGCAGATCGGCCGCCCGTACCCCGGCATGATGGACCTCTACATCGACGAGACGAACCTCTACAATCGCCTCGGCCTCTACACCAAGCAGTTCGACTGGGAGAAGATGTGGGCCATCGCCGACGACGTCAACGACAAGACCGACATCGACGCCAAGGCCGCCGAGATCCTCGACACCTTCGACGTCGAGGGCGGCGCGCAGGTCTCCGACGAGCCTATCCAGGAGATGGCCAAGTACGTTCTTGCCTTCGAGCAGTGGTGCCGCGACGAGGAGATCGGCCTCGTGGCCAGCCACTACGACGGCTTCGCCCAGGGTCAGGCCGGCGTGCTCGACTCCATGCTCATCCCCGCGTTCTCCATGCTCATCAAGCAGGGCACTTCCTGCGCCGTCGAGGGCGATATGAAGGTCGCCGTGGCCATGAGCATCCTCAAGACTATCGCCGGCACGGGCCAGCTCTCCGAGATGTACTCCATCGACTTCCCTGAGGACGTCGTGATCATCGGCCACTCCGGCTCCGGCGACGCCGACATCTCCACCGCCAAGAAGCCCACGCTCAAGGTCGTCCCCGTCTTCCACGGCAAGACCGGCGGCGGCTACCTCACCCAGTTCTACCCCGGTCTCGGCACGGTCACCTACCTGGGCATCACTCAGGACGGCGACGGCAACTTCAAGTTCGTCGTGGCCGAGGGCGAGAACGTCGAGGGCCCGATCTTCACCTTCGGCGACACCAACATGCGCATGAAGTTCTCCTGCGGCGCCCGCGAGTTCATGAACCGCTGGAACGAGACCGGCCCGACCCACCACATGGCCGCCGCCCTCGGCTCCCACACCGACACCATCCTCAAGGTGGCAAAGATCCTGAACGTCCCCGTCGACGTTGTCTGCCGCTAAACGAGCACGTGGTCAGGAGGGGAGAAACGCATGGCAGGACGTATCGAAACCAAGCATTACGCCGCCGTGGACATCGGCGCCTCGAGTGGCCGTGTGCTCATGGGCTGGGTCGAGGACGGCAAGATGTCCTACGAGGAGGTCTACCGCTTCGACAACACGCAGGTGCTGAGCTACGGCCACAGCTGCTGGGACATCGAGGGCCTTTACGAGCACGTCGTCCGCGGCCTCGCCGCCGCCCGCGAGAAGACCGGCCGCGTCCCGGTCTCGATCTCCATCGACACCTGGGGCGTCGACTTCGTGCTCCTCGACGAGAACGACGAGATGATCGGCGACGCCGTGGCCTACCGCGACGGCCGCACCGACGGCATCTTCGAGACGGCCGACAAGATCATGGCGCCGTCCGACCTCTACGAGCGCACCGGCATCCAGCGCCAGCCGTTTAACACCATCTACCAGCTGCTCGCCCTCAAGCGCGAGCACCCCGAGCACCTCGAGGCCGCCCGCACCTTCCTCATGGTGCCCGACTACCTGGTGTGGAGGCTCACCGGCGTCAAGACGAACGAGTACACCAACGCCAGCACCACGGGGCTTCTCGATGCTCGGACCTGCTGCTGGGACCAGGACGTTCTCGAGAAGTTCGGCATCCCGTCGCGCATCTTCCTTGCGCCGACGATGCCGGGCGCCGTGGCGGGCGAGCTTATCCCCGAGGTAGCGGAGGCCGTGGGCTATAACGCGCCCGTCGTGCTCTGCGCGAGCCACGACACGGGCAGCGCGTATCTCTCCGTGCCGGCGCGCGACGAGCACGCGGCCTACCTCAGCTCCGGCACCTGGAGCCTGCTCGGCTGCGAGCTCCCCGAGCCCGTGACCGGCCCGGCTGCCCGCGAGCAGAACTTCACGAACGAGGGCGGCTACGAGCGCCGCTACCGCTTCCTCAAGAACATCATGGGTCTGTGGATGAACCAGTCCGTGCGACGCGAGGTCAACGGCGTCGACTACGTCGAGGGCAAGACCGCGCACAAGGCCATGCTCGACCACCAGATCGGCTTCGGCGAGCTGATCGAGCTCACGCGCGCTGCCGAGCCCTTCTCGGCCTATGTGGACGTGAACGACGAGCGGTTCCTCTCGCCGGACTCCATGTTTGACGAGGTCAAGGCTGCGTGCGCGGAAGCAGGCCAGCCCGTGCCGCAGAGCATCGGCGAGGTTATGCGCACCGTCTACTGCAGCCTCACCGCCTCGTATGCCCGCGCGGTCGCCAACCTGGCCGAGCTCACGGGGCGCGAGTACACGAGCATCAACATCGTGGGCGGCGGCTGCCAGGATAACTACCTTAACCAGATGACGGCCGACGCATGCGGGCTGCCCGTCTTCGCCGGCCCCATCGAGGGCACCTGCATCGGTAACTTTGTCGTCCAGATGATCCACGACGGCGAGTTCGCGGACCTCGCGGGCGCGCGCTCCTGCATCGCCCGCAGCTTCGACATCAAGCGCTTCGACCCTTCTAAGTAAGACCGGCAAACCAAGGTAATCGGGGCAAGGGCGAGCGTCTCTTGCCTGCAGATAAGGAGAGAGGAAAACCTCATGGCTATGGAAGACCTGCAGTTCATCAAGGGCTTTACCCGTATGTGCGACGACGGCTGGAACCAGGGCTGGCACGAGCGCAACGGCGGCAACCTGACCTATCGCATGACCGACGAGGAGGTCGCCGAGGCCCGTCCGTTCTTCGACGCCGAGCCCCGCGAGTGGGTCAAGATGGGCGTTCGCGGCGAGAACCTCGCCGGCCAGTACTTCGTCTCCACCGGCTCCGGCAAGTACATGCGCAACGTCGCCGGCGACCCTGCCCACAACATCGGCATCGTCGAGATCAACGAGACCGGCGACGCGTTCCGCATCGTCTGGGGCCTGCTCAACGGCGCCCGCCCGACGTCCGAGTTCGAGAGCCACTACATGAACCACTGCGTGACCGCCGCCCGCACCGACGGCGCGAACCGCGTGATCTACCATGCCCACACCCCGGGCATCATCGAGATGTCCTTCATCGTGCCGCTCGAGGACCGCGCCTTCACCCGCGTCCTGTGGCAGATGATGACCGAGTGCGTGGTCGTGTTCCCGGGCGGCGTGGGCGTCGTGCCTTGGATGGTCCCGGGCGGTCCGGCCATCGCCGAGGCGAGCTCCGAGCTCATGAAGACCTACGACACCATCGTTTGGGCGCACCACGGCCTCTTTGCCGCCGGCCCCGACTTCGACACGACCTTCGGCCTGGCGCACACCGTCGAGAAGGCCGCCCAGCTCTACGTGGCTGCCCGCGCGGCCAACGGCGGCAGCGACAAGTTCCTGAACGTCATCTCCGACCAGGGACTTAAGGACACGTGCCGCGACTTCAACATCGCCATCAACGAGGCGTTCGTGGACTAACCTCGCGCTGGACCCTGACCGGCCGAAAGCCCGCCGCCCTTCTTTCCATGTTCGGCGCTCGCGCTGCGCGCTCGCTCGCTTCGCGACTCACATGGCATGAAGGGCGGCGGGCTTTCGGCCTGCGGGGTCTCTCGGGTGGTCGAGCGAACGGGGGAAGGGTTGTCGAACATGCGGGTTTCTTGGCCTTGGGGCTTGCTCGGTACAGTAGCCAAACCCGAAAGTAAAACCGCGCCAAACCCGAAAGTAAAATTGCGCCAAACACGAAAGTAAAACCGCGCCAAACACGAAAGTTGTAGAATGTAGACCATGAAAGGAGCAGGTCATGGACTACATTCCTCGGATAGTTGATCAACAGATTGAGCGCAAGCTTAAGCAGTCCGGCGCGCTTCTTGTGCGGGGGCCAAAGTGGTGCGGCAAGACCTCGACGTGCGAGCAGTTTGCGGCAAGCGCTCTCAAGCTGCGCGACCCGGACACTTATGCCGCGAGTATGCAGGCCGCCGCCGTCAAGCCGTCTTTGCTGCTTCGCGGAGAGAGGCCCCGTCTTATCGACGAGTGGCAGGTCGCGCCCGTTTTATGGGATGCCGTCATCTACGACATTGACCAGACGGGTGGCGAGCCGGGGCAGTTCTTGCTTACGGGCTCTGCGACACCCAAGGATTTCAACGACGACGAGGCGCCCAAGCACACGGGAACCGGGCGTATTGCCCGTGTCGATATGGACCCTATGTCGCTGGAGGAATCGGGCCACTCTTCGGCAGATGTAAGTCTCTCGTCGTTGTTTGACGGGGCTAGCTCATGCGAGGGCTTCTCGTCCCTCTCGGTCGAAGACTACGCGCATCTCATTTGTGCTGGTGGATGGCCCGCTCCGATTGCCCGGAGGGCCCTAAGCCCCCAGGTCGCCCGTGACTATCTTGACGCTCTATGCGAGACAGACATTTCCGAGGCGTCGGGCAGCGCAATTGACCCCGACCGTGCGCGCGCGCTTCTCCGCTCGATTGCGCGCAACACGGCCCAAGAGGCATCGAACGTGACGCTCCTTGCCGATGTCAAGAATGTCGGCATTGGCATGAGCGAGCCGACGCTCAGGGTGTATCTCAATGCGCTTCGCAGGCTCTTTGTTGTCGAGGAGGCGAAGGCGTGGGCGCCTGCGTTGAGGTCGAAGACTCCGCTGCGTAGCTCGGCGGTTTGGCACCTGTGCGACCCCTCGTTGAGCGCCGCGGCCCTTGAGGCCGATGAAGAGGCGCTGCTCTCTGATTTGAACACCATGGGATATCTGTTTGAGTCTCTTTGCGTTCGTGACCTGCGTGTCTATATGAGAAATATAGACGGCGGTGTGTACCATTACCGTGATAAGACCGGCCTTGAGGCGGATGCGATTCTCCGTAAGAGCAACGGGGATTGGGCCGGCGTCGAGGTGAAGCTTGGCGGTCAAAAGCGAATCGACGAGGGCGCCTCGAACCTGCTGGCCCTTGCTGACCGCGTTGATTGCAGCAAGATGACCGCGCCGAAGTTCCTCATGGTGGTCACCGGCGGTCAGTACGCCTACACCAGGCCCGACGGCGTCCACGTGGTGCCGATTGGATGCCTGGGACACTAAGACGATGGGCATTGTCGCCTGCGAAAGTCTTGGCAGTCAAATACGCGAATAACGAAGTCGGCCCATATCTGCGTGGATACGGGCCGACTTGTCGTTGTTGCGCTGCGCCTGGGAATGAACGCTCTTCTAGATAGAACTAAAATCGTGGAGGACCCCGTCGCGCGTGCCTTCGACTGCCCATACTGTTCGAGGGGTTATTTCAAACACTATGTTTGGAACATCCGCATCGGTGATGTTTGCGGTGACGATCATGAGTATCCTCCGAATATGCAGGTTGTTTTCCAGCCCTGTTTCCACCTTGCCGATGAGGAAAATTTCATTTAGATCCTTGTTTAGAGAGGCGCTGTATCTCGGGCAATTATATAGAGGGCGGCAATAGGTTCTCGATCCAATTGTATTTCCATCGAGCTTTGCCGTGATATCAATTACGCCGTCGAGAAAGGCTTCTTTGCCAAGAATTTCAGGTTCATCTGTGATATTGAAGTCAATATCGAGCGCTAGATTTCCACCGCTGGTTAGCTCGGCCTTCGAGACGTGGCCCTCAATCATTGAGGCATATTTATCAGAATGTTCAGTATCAATGAGTTTTGAGTTGATTGATCCGAGATACCCATTTATCTTTCTGAGCAGCCATTCTAGGTCTTCGGCCTTCCGCGAATAAGCAAACGACAGCTTTGACATGCCGGCGGCAATGTCGGCGCTCGCCGCAGAGCTTCGCGCGTTTAAGTTTTGGGCCTTGATTGCCTTGGCTGCGGCAAGCCCGGCTCCGCCGACAAGTTGCCCCTTCATCGCCTCTTTGGTCACGCTTACTTGCGGGGTTGGATGAGCTGAGGGATAGGTTGACATGACCTTTGAGGAGGCCTCGTAGCCTCCGATTTCCTTCTGGACTCTTGTCCTTAGGGCTAATGCCCATGCCGTATATTTGTCCCTGCCAATAAGATTTGGGGGGTAATCGGCCAGACTGCGTTTCAGTTCGTCGTGTTCATCCTTGCGCCAACTTGCGCGTCTTTCTGCGCGCTCTTTTTCAACAGCCTCAGTTGCCTCCTTGCTGGGGTTTTGGCCCTCCTTGTAGAGCGCGACGGCCTCTTCCTTTGACTTGACGCCCATGCTTTCCGCGATGGTCCACACATTGGATTTGTCGTCTTCGGTGTCGAGCGAGGAGATTCCGGCTTCTCGGCAACGCTTGAGAAGTTCCTTTGCCGTATTATGACGGGCCACCAGCGCTTTGACCGCGGCTTCTATTTTTCGCTTGGCAGCCTCAAGTTGCTCTTGTTCCGCTGCTTGGCGCTTGGCAGTTTCGAGTTTGCTAAGACGATAGTACATCCAAGCAGGAATGGAAAAAAGTATAAGAAAAGTAAATATAAATAAAAATAAAATGTCGCTCATAACTACCCCCTGGATTGAGCGTGGTTCGAGGACCGTGGTGCTTCTTCGCGTTTTGCGGTGGGAGGAATTGCGTCGCGGCGGATTCGCCAAGGAGAGCCGGGCTTATCCTGCTCGCACGGTTTTGTTCCGCTCTTGAGAGACCCGTCGCGGCACCATTTTCTGACCGTGTCTATGGAGACGTGCCATCGCTCGGCGGCTTCTTTCGTGCTCATCATCTCGCTCATGGATTTCCCTTCTTTCTGCCGGCTTGATCTTAAGGTCAAGCCCTTCTACCTAAGGACAAGGTAGAAGGGCGGGGAATCTTCTTTGAGTGGTTTTTGGGTCCGACTCATGCGTCGAACGGAGGGGGAATCGCTGCATTTTGTGCAATTTGGCAGGTAAATAACACCTCATTTTGTACAGATGCGCAGGTTGGAAGTGGTTTTCGCCAAGTTCGTAGTATGCATGTCAAAACTATGAGAATGGCGAAGGTACTAACTTACGTTGGACGAGCTGTCGTGCGCTTGGAAAGAGGGACTTCGGGATGATCGAGACCGAGAGGCTGGTTCTGAGGAATTGGCAGGTAGATGATGCGGAGGCGCTCTTTCTTCTTGCCTCAGACCCGCTCGTGGGGCCTGCTTGCGGGTGGCAACCGCGCGGCAGTGTCGAGGAGAGCCGCGAGCTCATCGCGAGCGGTCCCCTGAGCGGCGCCGAGAGCTACGCGATTTGCCTCAAGGCCACGGGCGAGGTCATAGGCAGCATCAGCCTCAAGGCGCCGTGCGAGCACTTCGACGTCGCGGATGAGAAGGAGCTTGAGGTCGGCTACTGGCTGGGGAGCGCCTATTGGGGCCGCGGCTATGCTTCCGAGGCGCTGGGCGCCATGGTCTCCCGCGCTTTCGACGACCTCGGCTGCCCCGCCCTGTGGTGCGGCTTCTTCGAGGGTAACGACCGCTCGAAGCATTGCATGGAGAAGCGCGGCTTCACCTACGTGAGGAGCTTCCCCGGCTTCGAGCGTCCCTTGCTGGGGGATACGGCGCTCGCGTATTTCTACCGGCTGGATGCGGCGGATTACCGAGCGGGCGGGGCGCGTCTCGCCAAATAACGCACAAGTTTGTTGACTGAAGCGATTCAATCGGCGAGTTAAGGCCAAACTTGTGCGTTGTTCCAGGCGAGAAGCCCCGCCTCAAGCCTTAGAGATACGCCCCCAAATCGAGTCCCGTCTCCGCCGCGCGCCGCGCGCCGGTGCTCGCGCGCTCGATGAGGCCGGTGCCCACGAGGTCCATGTGGCTCTGGGTCGCCGCCCCGCGTTGCTGGTTGATGCGCTTGACCAGGCGCTTCACGCCCTGACGGCCGATCTCGGCGCCAGGGGAGGCGATGGTGGTAAGAGAGACGTCACCCGTCCAGGCGAGCGGGTTGCCGTCGCCGCCGCAAACGCGGATGTCGCCGGGGACGTCGAGGCCCTCGGCCTGCAGGCCCGCGATCACGCCCGCGGCCAGAACGTCGGTGAGGCAGATCACGAAGTCGGGGCGCTTGTCGGCGTCGCGCTTGGCAAGGCGGCGGCCGAACTCGAAGCCGTCCGACGCGGTGTTCCAGCTGCCCTCCTCGACGACCTCGAGCTCGACGTGCTTCTCGGCGGCAGCCTCGCGCACGCCCTCGGCGCGCAGAAGCAGCTGAGTGAAGTCGGCGGCGCCGATCATGCAGACGCGCTGCGCCCCGCAGTCGACGGCGTGGCCCAGCAGCATGCGGCCCTCGCCCAGGTTGTCGGCCGCCACGTAGATGCCCGGCGCCTCGCTGTGGACGTTGAGGTAGACGGTGGGGATGGGGGTCTTCTCCATCGACGGCGCCCACGACTCGCCGGCGGCCATCGGCTGCACGAGCACGCCGGCCATCTGCGCGCCCATGAAGTAGCGCAGGTAGCGGCCCTCGAGCACGTCGTCGTTGTCGGCGCTTGCGATGAGCAGGTCGTAGCCGTTTGCGCGGGCCTCGGCCTGGGCGCCGTTGGCCACCTGGAGGCTGAAGCCGTGGTCGAGGCGGGGGAGGACCAGGCCAAAGACGCGGCTCTGGCCGCCGGCGAGGGAGCGGGCGCTCTGCGAGGGGATAAAGCCCAGGCGGTCGACCGTGGCTTGGATGAGCTCGAGGGTCTCGGGGCGTACCTTCTCGGGGTGGTTGAGCGCGTTGCTCACCGTGCCGAGCGAGACCCCCGCCTCGCGCGCGACGTCGCTGATTTTGACCTTGGCCATGGCTGCCCTCGCTGCTTCTTGATGCGTTTCAATTTGCTGCGTTCGAGTGTAGCAGGGCGTTCTTTGCGCGGCGCAGAACAAAATGCTGGTCGCGCATGTTTGCGGCCGCTTTGATGGCGTCAAGAAAATCGAGGTTCTGCGTGCTTTATTAAAAACCTGATATTTGCTCAACTGGGCAAATGCGATCGGGCCGGCCGCAAATCCCCGCGGCCGGCCCGTTTCTACTTCGCGAGGCGGCAAAAATCCACGCAGAACCTCGATTTTTTGATCGCGAACTGTCGATTTCGTCCCCGGAGAGCCTGAGGAGGCGCCCTTAACGTGCAGCCGCCTTGCAATCGCTCGCGGCACGCTCGCGTCCGCCTAGCTCTCGGCCCTGGCGCGGGCTTCGCGTCGTCAGCGCCCAGGCCGCGACTCGCCTACAGCTCCGCGACGACCCTGCAGGGCAGGCCGGTCATGCCCTCATAGTTCATGGGGTAGGTGTGTGCGACGAACGCACTCCCGGTCTCGGCCAGCCTTCGCAGGTTGCACAGATTCTCGACCACGAACACCCCGTGGTCCGCGCAGCGCTGGTCCATGGGGGTGTGCTCTTTGCCCCTCCTCACGCCGGCGAAATCAACCCCGATGATGGAGACCTTCCGTCGCAGCAGCTCCTCGATCAGCGCGATGGAAAGCTGCGGGTGCTCGGTGAAGTAGCGCTTCGTCCCGTAGCCCACTTCCTCGATGAACCCGGTGCGGAAGGCAACGAACATGTCCGGCGCGACCAAGCTCAGGTCGACGTCGTCGATATCGATGTCCCTGTCCTTTACCCCGCTGACGTCGAAAACGATGCCGCGGCGCTCCGTGTACTCCAGCGGGAACTCCTTGTTCATAACGTCGAAGTGCGTTCCCAGGTGTCCTACCAGGGCCTTCTTCTCGTTGCCCTGGGCGTCCGCCGTCATCTTTGGCGTGATCCTCAGCGTGATGTCAACCTTCATGTCCGTTTCCTCCCAACTCGGTTATCTGCGTCTCGAGATACTCGTTGAACGCCCTCATAAACGACTCGACCTGTCCAACGGCCTCCGCGCCGAACTGCGCCAAGAAGGAGTCGTCCCTCTTCAACCACAGCTCGTGGCGTTTCTCGTGCTCGTCGTACAGTACCCGGCCCGACTCGGTCAGCTGGAAGAAGACCTTCTGCTTGTTCCCGTCGCGTCGATACGGCTTGATGAGTCCTTGCCCCTGGAGGCGTTTGGCGATCTTGCTGATCGCGCCGCGCGTGACGCTCATGCGGTCCGCGATGTTGGTCACGTTGGGTTCCTCGAGGTCGCCTATGGCCGCGATTGTGTGGATCTCCGAATAGCTGAACCCGTGCAGCCGCTCGTCCTCTGTGAGTCGGGAGAGGACCTCCTGCTTCTCCATGTATTCGGCGAACAGGTTCAAAAGCTCTGTGTTCATCACCGCACCTCCAATCTTGATTCCCTGGAAACAAGTATCACGGTGATTTGTTTCCTTGTCAACAAGAATTTCGGGGCGCGGCTATTTCGTCGCGCTCGGTCGCTCGGCTGCGCCCCGGCCGCCCGGGCCCTGTCGCGCGCCCCTACGTTACGAAACGGTCTCGCGCCCCGCCCCGGCGCACCTGCGGCACTTTAGTGTGCTAAAGTGCCAAACGCACACACGACCGTAGGCTCAGGAGAAGGGACAAGACCCGTGATTGCAGGCACCGCCAGAGGCTTCCGAGACATCCTCCCCAAGGAGGCGCTCGCCCGCGAGCGCATCACCTCTACCGTGAAGGACTGCTTCGCCGGCCATGGCTACCTGCCCGTCGAGACGCCCCTGCTCGAGGACCGCGCGGCGCTCGAGCGCGGCGGCCGCATCAAGAACACGCCGTTCCAGCTCTTCGACGCCGACGGCAACCTGCTCATGCTGCGCCCGGACCTCACGCTTCCCGTCGCGCGCCTGGTCGCGGGGCACGTCCGCGCCGACGAGTTCCCCGCGCGCTTCCGCTACAGCGCGCCCGTGGTCCGCGAGCAGCAGTCGCTGCGCGGCCAGCCCCGCCAGTTCACCCAGCTCGGCGTCGAGCTCGTGGGCACCGACGGCCCGGCCTCAGAGGTGGAGGTCGTCCGCCTGCTCGCCGAGGCGCTGACCACGCTCGAGGTCCCCGCGTGGCGCCTCGTCTTCGGCTCCGTCACGCCACTGACCTCGCTCATCGCCAACTGCTCGCCGAGCCCCGAGTTCTCCGCCGAGGTGCTCTCCCTCGTGCACGACTCCGACCTCGTCTCGCTCGACGAGCTCGTGGACGCCACCCCCGAGCTCAAGCCGTCGGCCGCCCGTGCCCTTCACGCCATCCCGCGCATGCACGGTGGCGTCGAGGTCATTGAGCGTATCGACCAGCTCCTGGCCGAGGCCGACGTCGCGCCCGCCGAGCGCGGCTGCGCGGAGCTGCGCGCCCTTACCGAGCAGCTCGCCGACCTCTTTGCCGAGGGCCGCGCGAGCTTCGACTTCAGCATCATCAACAGCTTCGACTACTACACGGGCATCATCTTCAAGGGCTACTCCGAGGGCATCGCCGCGAGCCTCGCCTCCGGCGGCCGCTACGACGCGGTGCTCGCCAACCTCGGCCGACCGGGCCTCGCGGCCTGCGGCTTCGCGCTCTCGCTCGAGCGCCTGCAGGAGGTCCTCGGAGAGCAGGGCGCCTCGGGCGTCGTCACCCCGGGCGTGCGCGTGGCCGCCCGCCCGCTGCGCATCGCCGTCCCCAAGGGCAGCCTCTTCAAGGACTCGCTGCGCGTGCTCGAGGCCGCGGGCCTGCCCGTGGACGAGCTGCGCGACCCGGGCCGCAAGCTGATCATCTCGGCGGGCGACGTCGAGTACATCATCGTGCGCGCCCAGGACGCCCCGGCCTTCGTGGGCGCGGGCGGCGCCGACTGCGGCATCTGCGGCAAGGACTCGCTGGTGGAGGCCGACCTCGACCTGCTCCAGCTCGTCGACCTCGGCTACGGCTGGTGCAAGTTCGTCGTGGCGGAGCCCGCCGCCAACGCCGGCATGGCCGACCGCAACTACGAGTGGCGCGGCACCGAGCGCGTGGCCAGCAAGTACCCGCGCATCACCCAGCAGTACTACGACCGCATCGGCCGCCAGGTGGACATCCTGACCCTGCACGGCAACATCGAGCTCGGCCCCATCGTGGGCATGGCCGACCGCATCGTGGACATCACGGCCACGGGCACGACCCTGCGCGAGAACGACCTCGTCGTGGTCGACGACGTGATGGAGTGCACCGCGCGCTTCTTCGCGGGCCCGGCGGCGTATCGTTGCGACAAGAGAATCCGCGACCTGGCGGCGCGCCTCGCCGAGGTCGCCTCCGAGGAGGCATAAAGGCGATGAGAGAAGTCATCCTTTCCGACGGCCGCGCGCTGACGCAGGCCGACCTCAACCGCTCGGGCGCCCTGCCCGCCGAGATCATGGCGTCGGCCGAGGCCATCGTCGACGACGTCCGCGAGCGCGGCGACGCGGCGGTACGCGACTACTGCAACAAGTTCGACGGCGCCTGCCCGGCCGAGTTCCGCGTGCCGCAGGAGCTCATCGACGCCGCGCCCGGCATGGTCGACCCCGAGTTCCTGCGCGCCCTCACCCGCGCCCGCGACCAGATCCGCGCCTTCCACGAGAAGGAGCGCGAGGAGAGCTGGTTCACCACGCGCCCGGACGGCACGATCCTCGGCGTGAAGGTCACGCCCGTGGCCTCGGCCGCCGTCTACGTGCCGGGCGGCCGCGCGCAGTACCCCTCGACCGTGCTCATGGACACGATCCCCGCCAAGGTGGCGGGCGTCGAGCGCGTGGTCATGGTCACCCCGCCGCAGAAGGACGGGTCTCTTTCCGCCTACACGCTGGCCGCAGCCAAGCTCGCGGGGGTGGACGAGGTCTACGCCGTCGGCGGCGCCCAGGCCATCGGCGCGGTGGCCTACGGCACCGAGTCCATCCCGGCCTGCGACAAGATCGTCGGCCCCGGCAACGCCTTCGTGGCCGCCGCCAAGCGCTACGTCTCGGGCGACGTGGGCATCGACATGGTGGCCGGCCCCTCCGAGGTCTGCGTGCTCGCCGACGCCACGGCCGACCCCGCCGTCGTGGCGGCCGACCTCATGGCGCAGGCCGAGCACGACCCTCTTGCCAGCTGCTACCTGGTCACGTGCGACCCCGAGCTGCCTGCGCGCGTCCTCGCGTGCGCCGAGAAGCTCGTCTCGCAGTCCCCGCGCGAGGAGATCACCCGCGCCTCGCTCGACAACCGCGGCGTCATCGTCGTGGCGAACACGCTCGACGCCGCCGTCGACGCCGTCAACGTCGTCGCGCCCGAGCACCTCGAGCTGCACTGCGCCGACGCCATGGGGCTTCTCGGCAAGGTCAAGAACGCAGGCGCCATCTTCGTGGGCGCCTGGAGCTCCGAGCCGCTCGGCGACTACGTGGCCGGCCCCAACCACACGCTGCCCACCGGCGGCACGGCGCGCTTCTCCAACCCGCTCGGCGTCTACGACTTCCAGAAGCGCTCGAGCGTGATCTGCTACACCCCGGAGGGCATGCTCGCCGACGCCCCCGCCACCCAGGCGATGGCTCAGGCGGAGGGCCTGTGGGCCCACGCGCTCTCCGTCGGCATGCGCCGCCGCCTCGCCGAGAAGGGCGCCGACGGCTACGAGGACGCGCTGGCCGCCTGCGAGGGCGCGCACCGCGTGGCCTGGCCGGAGGACCTCGCTGCTCCCGGCGTGCCCTACCTGCCCGGCTACGACGCCGCGAAGGAGGCCTAGTATGGCCGCGGATGCCAAGGCAGGTTTTGACGCGGTCGCCCGCGCGCGCACGGCGCTGCAGGGGTTCGAGCCCTATGACCCGGCCTTCACGCCGAGCCGCATCAACCTCTCGGCCAACGAGAACACCCACGAGCTGCCGGCCACCTTCACGGCCGCGCTGCGCGACGCCATGGTGGCCACGCCGCTCAACCGCTATCCCGACCCGATGGCCAACGAGCTGCGCGACCTTCTCGCCGAGCGCCACGGCGTCGAGCGCGGCAGCGTCATGGTGGGCAACGGCGGCGACGAGCTGCTGTTCAACCTGTTCTTCACCTTCGGCGGGGCGGGCCACGCGCTCATCACCTGCCCGCCGGACTTCTCCGAGTACGCGAACTTCGCCAAGATGTGCGAGATGCCCGTGCGAAGCGTCTGGCGCGACGCCGAGACCTTCGACGCCGACGCCGACGCCCTCGTGGCCGCGGCCCAGGCCGAGGACGCCGCCATGGTGGTCCTGACCTCGCCGAACAACCCCACGGGCAACCTCGCGGACCCCGCGCTCGTGCGCCGCCTGCTCGACGAGACGAACGTGCTCGTGCTGCTGGACGAGGCCTACGTCGAGTTCGCCGGCGAGGACAAGAGCCTCGTCTCGTGGGTGGCCGAGAACCCCCGCCTCATCGTCCTGCGCACGTTCTCCAAGGCCTTCGGCCTTGCCGGCCTGCGCGTGGGCTACCTCGTGGCCGACCCCGCCGTGGTCGACATGCTGGGCGCCATCCGCCAGATCTACTCGGAGGACGTCATCGCCCAGTCCGTGGCCTGCGCGGCCGTGGCCAGGCGAGAGGAGCTCGCGCCTGTGGTGGCCGACATCGTGGCCGAGCGCGCGCTTCTTGCCGAGGGCCTCGCGGCCATCGAGGGCGTGAAGGTCTGGCCGAGCGCGGGGAACTTCCTGCTCGTCCGGCTTGCCGGCGCGAGCCGCGTCCGCGCGCGCCTGCGCGACGAGTACTCTATCCTCGTGCGCGACTTCAGCTACGCGCCCGGCCTCAACGACTGCCTCAGGATCACCGTGGGCACGCACGACGAGAACGCCGAGCTTCTCGCCGCCGTCACCCAGCTTGCAAGGGAGGAAGCATGACCAGGACCGCCAAGGTCGTCCGCGCCACCAAGGAGACGGACATCGGCCTATCCATCGACCTCGACGGCACCGGAGCCGCCGACATCGAGACGGGCGTGGGGTTCTTCGACCACATGCTCACCGCGTTCAGCCGCCACTCGCTCATCGACGTGACCCTGCGCGTCAAGGGCGACACCTACGTCGACGACCACCACACCGTCGAGGACACGGGCATCGTCATGGGCCAGGCCCTGCGCGAGGCGCTGGGCGACAAGGCCGGCATCCGCCGCTTCGGCTCCGTGATGGTGCCGCTCGACGAGGCGCTTGTGCTCGCGGCCGTCGACTGCTCCGGCCGCGGCGAGCTCTTCTGGGACGTGCCCATCGGCCCCGAGAAGGTCGGCACCTTCGACACCGAGCTCGGCCACGAGTTCTTCGCCGGGCTCGCGCGCGACGCGGGCATTACCCTTCACCTGCGGCTTATTTGCGGCGAGAACGCCCACCACATCCTCGAGGCCGCCTTCAAGGCCGCGGCGCGGGCGCTTCGCGAGGCGGTCGAGCCCGACCCGCGCTCCGACGGCTCGGTGCCCTCTACCAAGGGGAGCCTCTAATGGCGGCCCCCATCGTCGTGGTCGACTACCACAAGGGCAATCTCCTCTCCGTTGTGCGCGGCCTCGCCGAGGTCGGGGGAGAGGCGAGCATCTCCGACGACCCCGAGGCCATCCGCGCGGCGTCCGGCATCGTTTTGCCGGGAGTGGGCAGCTTCGAGGACGCCATGAGCTACATGAACGAGTCCGGCGAGGCCGACGCGGTGCGCGACGCCGTGGGCCGCGGGGTGCCGTTTTTGGGCATCTGCCTGGGGCTCCAGCTCCTTTTTGAGCGGGGAGACGAGCGTACCGACGGCAAACTCCACGGCGTTAACGACCCCGAGCGCTGGGTGGCCGGCATGGGCATCCTCAGGGGCTCGGCCACGCGCCTGCGCTCCGGCCGCCTCAAGGTGCCGCACGTCGGCTGGGACCAGGTGCACCTGACCGCGCACGGCCAGGCCTGCCCGCTCTTCCGCGGCGTGCCCGAGGGCGCGAACGTCTACTTCACGCACAGCTACGCGCTCGACGCCGACGTCGAGGACGCCGTGGTGGCCACGCGCACGCACTACGTGCGCAGCTTCGCCAGCTCTGTCTGGAGCGAGAACGTCTACGGCGTGCAGTTCCACCCCGAGAAGAGCTCGGCCACGGGCCTGCGCATCCTTACCAACTACGTGGACATCGTGCGAGGTGAGGCCAAGTGATCCTCTTTCCGGCGATCGACCTGGTGGGCGGGCGCGTCGTGCGCCTGCAGCGCGGCGACCGCGCGAAGATGGACGTCTACTCTGACGACCCCGCCGCCGTTGCCCGCGACTTCGCGGCAAGAGGCACCGAGTGGATCCATGTGGTGGACCTCTCGGCGACGTTCGAGGAGGATGAGGAGGCCTGCGCGGCCAACGCGGCGGCCATCCGCGCCATCTGCGAGGTCGGCGGGGTGAAGGTCGACTGCGGCGGCGGCGTCCGCTCGCTCGCGGCGGTCAAGCGCCTGGCTGACCTGGGCGTGCAGCGCATCGCCATCGGCACCGCGCTCGTGCGCGACCCCGAGTTCGCCGAGGCGGCCGCGGCCGAGTACGGCGAGCTGCTCGTGGCCGACGTCGCGGCCGCGGACGGCGTCGTCAAGGTGAACGGCTGGCGCGAGGGCGCGGGCCTCACGGTGGACGAGCTTCTTCCCAGGCTCGCCGGCCTCGGGTACCGCCACCTGGTGTTTACCGACATCAACCGCGACGGCATGCAGACCGGCATCGACGTGGAGGCCTACCGACGCGTCGCCGAGCTCTGCGGCTTCCCCGTGGTAGCGAGCGGCGGCATCACGAGCGTCGACGACCTGCGCGCGCTCGCCGCCGCCGGCCCCGACGTCATCGAAGGCGCCATCACCGGCCGCGCCCTCTACGAAGGCAACTTCACCCTGGAGGAGGCCCTCGCGGTCTTGTCCTAGCGCGTTCCGCCTGTGGAGCGAGGCGTTGGGGAGCTTGTCTTAGAGCTCAGCGCTCGCTTCGCTCGCTCGCTGCGCGATTCGCCCTAAGACAAGCTCCCCAACGCCTCGACCCGCGAGCGCGTCTTCAATGCTTTTATTGGCCGCATCTTGGCCACGCGTCCTATCCGTCCCGTCACCCATCACGCGCTTCTCGCCATGTAAGGCCCTTCAGCTTGCGAGGGCCTCTTCGGGAGACTCTCCCCCAGGGCGACTCGCGCAGCGAGCGAACGAAGTGAGCGCGGAGCCCTGGGGGAGAGTTTCCCGAAGAGGCCCCAACCTCGCAGACCAGAAAGGATTCTCCCCATGTTGACTAAGCGCGTGATTCCCTGCCTGGACGTCAAGGACGGCCGTGTGGTCAAGGGCGTCAACTTCGTGGACCTGCGCGACGCCGGCGACCCGGTCGAGCTCGCGAGCAAGTACGACCGCGAGGGCGCCGACGAGGTCGTCTTCCTCGACATCACCGCCACCTCCGACGACCGCCGCACCACCATCGAGCTCGCGTCCCACGCGGCCGAGCGCCTGCGCATCCCCTATACCGTGGGCGGCGGCTTCCGCGACGTCGCGGGATGCCGCACCATGATCGCCGCCGGCGCGGACAAGGTGTCCATCAACTCGGCCGCGGTCAAGGACCCCGGCATCATCACCGCGTGCGCCGACGCGTTCGGCAGCCAGGCCGTGATCGTGGCCATCGACGCCAAGCAGGTCGGCAACTCCGACAAGTGGGAGGTTTACCTGGCCGGCGGCCGCATCCCCACGGGCATCGACGCCGTGACCTGGGCCGAGGAGGCGGCTCGCCGAGGCGCGGGCGAGATCCTTCTTACCAGCATGGACCGCGACGGCACGAAGGACGGCTTCGACATCCCGCTCACGCGCGCCGTGGCCCGCGCGGTGAGCATCCCCGTGATCGCGTCGGGCGGCGTGGGCACGCTCGAGCACTTCGCCGAGGGCATCATCGAGGGCGAGGCCGACGCCGTGCTCGCCGCGAGCGTCTTCCACTTCGGCACCTACAGCGTTCGCCAGGTCAAGGAGTACATGGCGAGCCAGGGCATCCCGGTGAGGCTCGACTTCTAGGGGGCGTTAGGCGCCTCGTGGCCTTGCGTTGCGAAAATCGCGCTGATGGCAGCCGGGCGCCTGTTCCCGTTGCGAAAATCGCGCTGATGGCAATAAATCACTGCCATCAGCGCGATTTTTGCAACACATGGCCTTGCACGAGGGCATCTCGCTGCCATCAGCGGCATTTTCGCAACGCGAGGGCTTTCCGGTGAGGCACGGCATCTAGGCTGTTATGGGGAGCTGCTCGGGACGGTTTCTCGGCGCGCCCGGGACTCCGTGCAACAGAACGACGACTTTGCGGCAAGTTTCGAGGCAAACGGCTGCCCAAAGGCTTCGGTGGGGGCTGAGTCGCCGGTATTTCCCCAGTTGAGATGGACTCGGGCGGCCTCAAGTGCCCTTTTCTTGCCGCAAAGTCGTCGATTCGTTGTACGCGCTTTTGCCGCAGACGGCGCGCTCCGCGCTCGGCGTTACTCGAGCGTAACCGTAAACTCCTCGACTTGGGCGGCTTGCCCTTCCTCACGGATGATGTGCAGCGCCGTTATCTCTACCTCGGTGACTTCCGAAGGCTCGATGAGCTTCGTGGGCACCATAACGGTTGAGCCGTCGTTACGGATAAGGCCGAAGTAGCTATACCTCGTCGAACCGATTTGGTCGTCGACGATTTGCTCGGTGCCGTCTTGAAGCTTGAGGGTTACGCCACGGACGGCGTCAGCGGTCTCTGCTTGGGCGACTTCGCACCTGACCGAGAACGGACTGACCTCGGCCCATGAGCCGTTGGATGAAGAGAAACGCCTGACTCCGATTTGCTTTGTGGAGTGGAAGGCCTCGGTCTGTGCATCGAGGCTTTGGGTGCTATAGATGTCGTCGCCCTCATGCCAGGATAGCTTCCACGTGATGTCACGGTCCAGGTCGCTGGCACCGTTCCAGGAGGCGAAGTACATGGTGAAATGTACTTCGGTGTCGGTTGATGCGTCGCGGTCGATTGCGCAGTAGTCGTCGGCGAAGTCGTCCCCGAACAGCATCGCAACTTGATCGAGCCCATGGTCGCTGTCGGTGCCGTTGAGCACGAGTTCGCCGATTTCCGCCGCCGGTTCGTAATAGGGGACGCCGTCGGGGTTGGAGAGGGTCATCGTCACCGCGCCGGCGGCGTTGGCGTCCATCACCATTTCCTCGACGGTGAGGGTATAGCCGTTGGCCTCGAGCGTGATTCCCACGTGCTCGACGTAGTCCTCGAGCTCGGCCGATGCGGTGCCGTCGCCGTATTCCATGGTGTAGGTGTGGACGGTGCCGTCGTCATGCGTAAGCGTGTAGCTCTGCGTCTGCCCGCCGCCGTGGTCGCCCCAGGCGGTCGCGAAGAAGTCCGAGTTGACCACCGCGTATGCCGCTCCCCCGGTGGCAAGAAGCGCCGCGACGGCCATGGCCACCACCGCCGAGATCGGCTTGGCGGCTCCCCGGCGCCGATGTCGCCGCTGATCGGAGCGCGCCCTCGCGAGGGCGCGGTCGGCGAGGTCGTTGTCTGCGTGCAGGGCCTCGATGGCTGCATTGAACTGGTCGTTATTCATCATTGGCCTCCAGAATCGTCTTGAGCTTGGCGCGCCCGCGGCCGAGCCTGGTGCGCACGGTGGCCGCGGGGACGTGCAGGACGTCGGCGATCTCCTGGGTGGGAAGGTCCAGGTAGTAGAAGAGCACGAGCGGAACGCGGTATTTCTCGGGCAAGGTCATGACGTCGACGAGCACCTGCCTGGTCTGGGCGTCGGGCACCTGTAGCGTGTTCGCATAGGCCTCGATGTCCTCGACGCGCCGCCACGGCTTTCGGAAAAGCGACCGGCATTCGTTGACCGTTACCCGTATGAGCCAGCTTCGCAGGTGGTCCGGGCCATGGAACGCCTCCTCGTGCTTGAGGAGCTTGACGAAGACCTCCTGCGTCACGTCGTCCGCGTCCGCGCCGTCGCGTAGGTAGGTGTACGCGACGCGGAACACGACGTCGCGGTAGGTGTGCACGGCTCGCCGGAACTCGGCTTCCTTCACGCGCGCCTCCTTAATCGGTTGTTTGTATTCTCGGGCCCTTACCTTGAACACGCTTGAGGGGGCGGGAATGTTTCATCGACTGCTGTTTCGGCCGGCATTTTCGCCCCGCCCGGCGCGTTGGCTCGCGTCTCGCTTGCCCTCGCTCACGGCGCCGCGTCGGTCCGTCGCGCCCGGCTCCCCGACGAAAAAGCGGCCGGGAGAGGGCTTCTCCTCTCCCGGCCGCTGCCTTTTCGGCTGTGCGATTCGCTACCTGCGCTCGTCGAGCTCCTTGCGGACCTTGGTGTCGAAGACGGCCGCCGTCGCGTCGACGACCACGGTGATGCAGGGGACCACGGGCACGCCCGCGCCGGCACCGGAGACGATCATGGCGACGATGCCGAAGACGACGCCGAGGATGCAGAGCAGGCGGTGGCTGCCGAGCGCGCTCGGGCGGTTGGCGCCGTGGATGCCCGTGACGGAGCCCGCGATAGAGAGGATGCCGAAGACGGCGAAAGCGGGCAGGTCGAGGTAGAGGCGCGCCGCCTCGCCCCAGTCCTTGGCCTCGACGGCCTCGTTGCCGCCGAGCTTGGACAGGACCGCGAGGATGATGACGCAGATGGAAAGGACGAACTGGATGAGGCTCAGGACCTTGAGCACCTTGCGATTGCTGGACATGCGGGACCGCTTTCTGTAGGGGGTTTCTCTCAGGCAGAAGTATACCTGCCGTATAGGGTCTCCGGGATTCTTGTCCCTTCTTCGTGGCATACTGAAACGCGTGTTTGAAGAACGTATGTGCTATTTACAACGCGCGGCGACGAGGGGAGGCGGTGCATGACGGAGGGTCTGGAGAAGCGCGTGCGCCGCTATGTGCGCGTGCGCTGCGAGATCGACGCGGACGGCTCGCTCACCCCGATCGCCGTGCTCTGGAGCCCCGGCCACGCCTACGAGATCACCAAGGTGAGTCGCCGGGAGAGCTGGGCGTGCCTCGGGACCGGCCGCGGGGTGCGCTTTACCGTGTGGTTCGGCGGCTATCAGACGCACCTGTGGTGGGACACGAACCGCTGGTACGTGATGAGCCGGCCCCCGCGCGCGGCCCGCGTTCCCAAGGCGCCCGCGTTCTAGGGCCTCAAGCACGGTTTCGTTTTGCCGCTGAAGGCTCTTCGACGGGCCTGGCCTGCTAGACTGTCCCACAGCTGAATAAAACGAGGGCACGGTTCGAACAGCTGCTACGCCTAGTAGAGAAAAAAGGATTCCGGTTCGACTCCGGATCAGTTGAATGACTGTGTTCAAGGCTCGCCCGCGCGGCGGCGCATCTTGCGCTGTGCGTGCCGGCGAGAAGGGCGGGTGCGCAGCCCGCCGATCCTACCTGCCCTCCCGAGCCCCTGCGGGGGAGGAGGAACAGGTACATGTCGTACAAGAGATCACTACAAGAGCGCCTGCTCGCGCTCGCGCTTGCGGGCGTGACGACGTTCTCGCTCGTGCCGACCCAGGCGCTCGCCGAGGTGGCCGACGAGCTCACGTCGCCGCAGGACGTGGCCGCGCAGGTCGCGGCCGTCGACGATTCCGGCGAGGAGGGGGCGGAACTCGGCGAGCCGTCGGCCGAGCCCGAGGGCTCCGCAGCCGCCGATGACGGCGCCGACGCCGGCATCGCGGCAGGCGAGACGAACGAGCCTCAGGCCGCGGATACCGACTCGGCCGCCATGGGCGAGGAGCCGGCTGAGGACTCCGCCGACACCGCCAACGAGGACCCCTACGCCATCTCTGTGGCGTCAAGCTCGGTTACTGTCGACTCGGTCGATATCGTCAACGAATCCAGCCAGAATCTGACATACGCCAACCGCACCGCCAAGGTCGGCGACACCATCAAGGTCGCCGCCTACTACGAGGATGACTGGGGCGACGACGAGGAAATAACGTCCTCCGAGTACGCCCAGCTCACGTACCAGTGGTATGTGGGCGACAAGCAGTCCGCGGCCTTCACCGCGTCCAGCTATACCGCCATCGACGGCGCGACCTCCCGTGAGCTTGCGCTGACCTCCGACCTCGCCGGCAGGTACGTGGCCTGCCGCGTCACCTACGGCACCAAGTCGTATGAGTACAAAGACACCGCCTCCCTCAAGAACGCCATCGAGGGCCAGAAGGAGACCGAGCCCGAGCAGACCGAGGACCAGAAGACGCTCGCGGCGGCCGTCGCCAAGGCAAAGTCCGTGAGCTATACCGGCTGGTACCCCGCCCCCACCTACGGCACGGACACCAACATCTGCGACATGCTCTCGGCCAAGCTCGCCGACTGGGGCTACAAGGGCATCGCGGTGAGCCTTCAGAGCGTGTCCTTCTCGGCGTCCGACCCTGCCCAGCAGGGCGGCATTGCCGATGACGGCGCGATCGCCTACTTCTTCCTCTCGCCGGCGGACAAGACCACGACGTACGACTATTCCGTCCTGCGCCAGTTCACGCCCACCTATAAGCTGACCCTCGGCGACGCCACGGCTACCTACACGCCGGGACGCACCTCGACGCTCGCGTGGGATGACGACGCGGTTGAGGCGTACCTCTCTGCGCAGCTCTCTTCCGCTGAGTTCGGCGCCACCGTCAAGTCCGGCACCGCCGACGCCGCGGCCACCGAGGAGACGCTCCCCTCAACGCTCTACGCGAACGGCAAGAAGGTCGCGCAGATTACCTGGTCTTCCAGCAACGCCTCCGCGGCAAAAGTCACGAGCAGCTACGACTCCAACTGGAACTCCGTCTACAAGGTCGCCTACACCCACGGCAACGCCGCCGTCGACGTGACCCTGACCGCCACGGTCACTATGTCCGGCGCGTCGGGGCTCTCGTCGAGGTCGCTGACAAAGAGCTATGCCGTCAAGGTCGACCCCAAGTCCGCCGAGCAGATCGCCGCCGAGCAGAAGGAGCTCGAGGACGCGCTCGACGCCATCGACGGCAAGGTCGTCGCATACGAGGACTCGAGCCGCTCGGTCGACTTGGCGAGCGTGGAAGAGGACTTCGTCCTTCCGCGCGCCTCGAAGATCCTCAGGGGCGCGAGCATCAAGTACGCCATGAAGGGCGACAGCTCGGCGCTCTCGCTCAACGGTTACCACGGCGTCGTCACCCGCGACGTCGAGGGCGGCACGAACACCGCGGTCATCACGGCGACACTGACCAAGAACGGCCTGACCGCCACCCGCGACATCACGGTGAGCATCAAGCCCATCGACTCGACCGAGATCGACGCGGCCGTCGCGCAGATGGAGGCCGTCAAGGCCGACTACGCGCACGCGCTTCTCGGCAGCAACGAGTCTGCGTCGCAGGTGAGCTCCGATCTCTCGCCGTGGAGCTCCGCCGTCGTGGGCGAGGACGGCTCCATCACGTACTCCAAGAGCTACGAGACCGGCGCCATCCACGCCGACGAGCTGCCCGGCTATGACTCCATGGCGGGCACGAGCTGGCGCACCTACAAGTCGAGCGACACCTCCGTCGTCGCCGACGAGACGCTGCGGGTGACGCAGCCCGCCGCCGACACCCTCGTGACCGTCACGAGCAACCTGACCTATGAGAAGTACGAGTCGCTCGCGAAGGCGCACCCCGAGAACGAGCAGCTCCAGAAGCTCGTCAACCAGACCGTGACGGCGACCTTCCGCGTTGTGGGCACGACCGACCACACCGACCCGCAGATTTCCGTCAACTTCGAGCTCGTGGGCGTGGACGCCGACGGCGCTGATGAGGTCTGGTCCAACGCCGCCCAGCAGGTCGCGTACGGCTCCAACGCCGCCCAGCTGATCGAGCAGGTGCTCGACGCCGCGGGCCTTGCGCACACCTCGACCGACCCCGCGGTCGACGGCTACTACTACCTGTCCGACATCACGTCCGCCGACGGGCGCGTGCTCGGCTGGGACCAGGAGACCGGCAAGTACTGGCAGCTCTTCGTCAACGGTGGGGCCTCCCAGGTGAGCGCCGATTCCGTGGCGCTCGAGCCCGGCGACTCCGTGGTGCTCTGGTACTCCGCTTGGGGCGCCTCGATCGACGATATCGGCAAGGCGACGGTCAAGGCCTCGATGTCCTTCATCGGACCCGACGCCTCCGGCAAGAACACCGTCTGGGCGCAGGCGGCGGACGCGAAGGTGACCTCCGGCACGACGGCAGCCGAGCTCTCCGTCCAGCTCCTGGACGAGTCCGGCCTCACGTACGAGGCCTACGGCGAAGGCGCCTCGTTCTATCTCAGCAGCATCACCTCGTCCGACGGTCGCAAGCTCGGCTGGGACGAGTCGACCGGCAAGTACTGGCAGCTCTTCGTCAACGGCGAGGTCTCGCAGGTCGGCGCCGGATCGGTCGTGCTCCAGCCCGGCGATACCATCCAGTGGGTCTACTCCGCTTACGGCGAGAAGCCCCTCGACGGCGTCATTTACAACCCGAGCGCCCCGCGCTCGGACGACGCCGCTGATTGGAGCGGCTTCAACAACGGCGGCTCGACGACGCTCGTGAACGTGCCCACGCCGACCGACTCGGCTTCTGAGCTGTGGAAGGTCAATCTTGCTACCGACTCCGACAAATGGGTCTCTCTCGGCGACCCGATCATCGTGGGCGGCTACGTCTACGTGACCACCAACTCGCAGATCGTCAAGGTGGACTCTAACGGCACCATCGTCGCGCGCGTCTCGAAGGGCGGCACCACGAGCTACTTCTCGCGTCCTGTCTACGCGGACGGCCTGATCATCTCCGCCAACGACGACGGCTCGATCTTCGCCTTCTCGGCGCAGACGCTCGAGTGCGTGTGGAGCACGCCTGCGCTCGAGGCGCCCGCGACTGGCGGCAAGTACCAGGCCAACAGCACGATGACCGTGGCGAACGGCTGCGTGTACGCCGAGTTCGAGGCCGGCGCCGGCTCCAGGGGGACCGCGAGCGCGGGCGCCATGGTCTGCGTCGATATCGCCACGGGCGACGTCAAGTGGACCAAGGCGACCGTCAAGTCCGGCGAGAGCACGGGCGAGGGGTACTACTGGGCGGGCGCCGCGGCGTCCGGCAGCGACCTCGTGATCGGCGACGAGGGCGGCCGCGTGCTTCTCGTCGACGGGGCCACGGGTGACGTCAAGTCCAGCGTGTCCATCGGCAATAACCCCATTCGCGCCACCATCGTCGAGGCGGGGACCGAGAACGGCAAGCAGGTGTACCTGGCCGTCGGCCGCCAGCCCGCCACGCTCTACAAGATCGTCCGCGACGGGAACACGCTGTCCGTCGCCGGGACCTGTGCGTTCGGCAACACCTCGACCTCAACGCCCGCCGTCGCCAACGGCAAGGTCTACGTCGGTGGCAACGACTCCGGGTACAACGGCCAGTTCACGGTCATCGACCTCGCGAGCATGGAGGTTGAGTCGACGTATTCGACGGGCAAGTACGCCGAGGTCAAGGCCTCTCCGCTCGTCTCCGTCCAAGGCGACGACACCTACGTGTACTTTACCTGCAACAAGACCCCCGGCTCCGTCCTGCGCTACAGCCAGAAGACCGGCGAGGTCGTCGAGATCTACACCCCGTCCGGGTCTGATGCCCAGTACTGCACCGCGAGCGTGATCGCTGACGCTGCGGGCAACCTGTACTACACCAACGACTCCGGCACCCTCTTTGCCTTGAAGGCGGCCGCGGGCTATAAGGTGACGTTCAATACCCGGGGCGGGTCCGTGGTGCCCGCGGCGAACCCCGTCCAAGGCAAGCCCATGGTGGCCCCGTCCGACCCCGTGCGCGAGGGATACAAATTCCTCGGCTGGTACACCGACGCCGCCGGTACCACGGCGTGGAACTTCTCCGATCCCGTGGCGAGCGACATGACGCTCTATGCCAAGTGGGAGAAGAAGAGCTCGCCGAACCCCGGCGACGGCGAGTCCGGTAACGGCAACGGCGGTGGCGGCGCCGACAACGACAACAACGGATCGTCCGGCTCGATCAACCTCACCGGCAACGGCTCCGCGACCGGCGCCTCGGCCAAGTCCGCGCTTGCCATCACGATGAACGCGCAGTCCATGGCGACCGAGGAGGAGGCGACCACGACATCGCTTCTCGCCGGCTTCGCCTCCGTCACGGCGACGGGCACCTCGTCCGTCGAGGGTGAGCTCGGCTCGGCTTCCGAGGGCGCCCGCGGCGTAACCGAGGACACCGGCGCCGCGTCCGCTGCGGCCGGCATCCCCATCTGGCCGTTCGTCGGCATCGGCGCGGCGATCGCGGCGCTCATCGCCGTGCTCGCGACCAAGCGTCGCAAGGAGGAGGAGTAATGGCCGGCATTGAGGACCTCGAGAAGAACAACGCGCAGGCAGAGGGCGCCGCTCCCGCGCCGAACGCACCTAGGCCCGCGTCGAGCGCCCGCCTCTGGCGCCCGGTCGTCGGCGTCGTCGCGGCCGTTGTGCTCGCATTCTGCGGTTGGTCGGCCTGGCAGTACGCCAACGGCAACGACCCGCTGGCGTTTCTTGCCGGCGACGCGTTCCAGACGGTCGCCGAGCCCAAGGACGATGCTGCCGCGACGCCGCAGATAACCGCCGTCTCGAACACCGTCACGGCCGACGACGTGTGCGCCGCCGCCGCGGGCCTTACCTTCGACGGCGCCGACGTCTCGGTCGCCTCCGATGAGGTCGTGGCCGTCATCTCTGATGGCGGCATCTGGGTCGAGCAGGCTACGACCGACGACGCCGCGACGATGGTCTCGGCCACCGTCCGCCGCGCCGCTGCGCTCGCGGCGTGGGCCGCAGACCAGAACGTCGGGTTCACGCAGGCCACCTGGATCGCCGAGGACGCCAACGGCGCGGTGCGCATGGTGGTGCGCTTCGTCTGCTCCGTGACGGTCACGTCCGGCAGCGAGCAGGCGCTTCTTTCCACGGCGACGGGCTACGCTATCAGCGGCAACGCGTATGCCCAGCTCGGCGACGCGCCGGGCTTCGCGCAGTCGTCGGGGGAGGCCCCGACGCTTCCCGACGCCGCCGAGGTGACCGTCGTCGCGAACAAGACCGCCGAAGGCGAGGCTCTCGAGAAGACCAAGACGACCAACCGCGTGGTCGACCAGAACGGCAAGGAGGTCTCGTCTAAGTCCTCGAGCTCGGACGACGACAGCTCTGCCGGGTCGGGCTCCGGAAGCACGTCCTCCGCGCGCCAGGGCGACACCATCACCGTGTACATCACGGTGGACGGCTCGTCCGCCGGCGCCGGCAGCAGCTCCGCCACGCTCTCGCTGCCCGCGGGCGCCACGGTCTACGACGCCCTCGCCGGCTGCGGCGTGAGCTTCAACGCCTCCGTCACCGGGTACGGGATGTACGTGAGCTCTATCGGGGGCCTTGCCGAGAAGGACCACGGCGGCATGAGCGGGTGGATGTACTCCGTCGACGGCGTGACGCCCAACGTGGCGTGCTCGAGCTATACGCTCTCCGGCGGCGAGAGCATCTATTGGTGGTACGCGAACGTCGAGTACTAAGGACGCGCCGCGCCGATTGGACGGGGCGGCAGGGTATCGGGCGGGCGTCGGCCAGGTGCCGGCGCCCGCCCGTGCATATAATGGCCTTCGCGCAGGCGCTCGGAGGCTGTTTGCGGGGTCCGCGGAAGCAAAACCCGACTTTTGCACGACTTAATTCGAAACGGGTGAGTATCGGGGCCGATTGGGGGTCCAAATGGCCAGGATTTGGTTGGCTGCTACTCGATGAATCGTGGCAAGTCGTGCAAAAGTCGGAGTTTGGTTTGTGAGAGCGAGGTGGGACGGCATATGAGACGTAAAGAACAGCGCGCGGCGTTCGCCTCGTGCCATGCGAGCGTGCCGGCGACGCTGTTCGCGGGTATCCTCGCGCTGACGATGTTCTGCGTGCAGCCTGTGCTCGTGGCGATTTCGCTCATGGGGGCGCTCGCGTTCTCGGCGCTCGCCCGAGGGGGCCGCGCCACGCTCGCGGGCCTGCGCTGGCAGCTGCCGATGCTCGTGCTCGTGTGCCTGGCGAACCCGTTCTTCTCGGCGTCTGGCTCCACGCTGCTGTTGCGGCTCGGCCCGGTGTGCATCTACCTGGAGAGCCTCGCGTACGGCGCCGTGATGGGCGCGCTCATGGTCGCGGTCGTGCTGTGGTTCGAGGGCGCCGCCGCGGTGCTCACGCAGGACCGCCTGCTCGGGCTCGCGCACGGGCGCGCGGCGTCGATCTCGCTTGTGATCTCTATGTCGGCGCAGCTCATGCCCCAGATGTTGCGACGCGGCCGCGGGGTCGAGGCGTCGCTCGCGGCCTGCACGGCGGCGGGCCCGTGCCCGGGGCTGCGCGATCGGCTCACGCGCGAGTCGGGGCAGCTCATGGGCTGGGCGCTCGAGGATTCACTCGAGCGGGCGGACGCCATGCGGGCGCGCGGCTGGGAGTCGGGCGCGCGGCGCACGAGCTACCAGCCGGACGTGCTGTGCGAGTCGGACGCGGCGAGGCTCTGTGGGATCGTGCTGGCGCTGGCGGCGTGCGCGCTCCTTGCCGTCGCGGCGTGCGCGCAGTGGCGGTTCTATCCGACGATGCCGTCGCTTCTTGCTTGGTGGGGATACGTGCCCTACGCTGCGTTGATGTTCTTGCCGGCCGGCGCGGCGCTGTCCGAGCGGCTTCGATGGAGGGGATTGGAATGAGCGCGGCGCTTGAGTTCGACGCGGTGAGCTTCGGGTACGCGGGCGGCGGCACGCTCGTGCTCGACGGCGTGGGCTTCTCGGTGCCTGAGGGCGCGTTCGCGCTGCTCTGCGGCGCCACGGGGTCGGGGAAGTCGACCTTGCTGCGCCTTGCCAAGCCGGAGATTCGGCCGGCGGGGGAGCTTGCCGGTACGGTGCGGGTCTTCAGTGAGGACGTCGCGGGCCTCTCGCCCGTGGCGTCCGCGGCGGCAGTCGGCTACGTGTTCCAGAGCCCCGATGCGCAGATCGTGTGCGACACCGTGTGGCACGAGATGGCCTTCGGGCTCGAGAACCTCGGCGTTCCCGAGGCCGAGATGCGCCGCCGTGTGGCCGAGACCTGCAATTTCTTCGGTATGGAGCCGTGGTTTCGCGCACAGACGGCGGAGCTCTCCGGCGGGCAACGGCAAACGCTCGCGCTCGCGGCGACGCTCGCCATGCGCCCGCGCCTGCTGCTGCTAGACGAGCCCACGAGCATGCTCGACCCCATCGCCGAGAAGGCGTTCCTCGGCCTGCTCTTCCGCGCGAACCGCGAGCTCGGCATCACGGTCGTCGTGGCCACGCACGCGCCGCGGGCGATGGCGGAGTACGCCACCTGCGCGTTCGTCGTCGATAGGGGAGAGGTGCGCGAGGCGTCGGTCGCCGAGGTGGCCTTGCGGCGGCCGTTGACGGTTGACAAAGGGGCCGTTCACCCGGCCGGTTCCGAGGTAGTGTCCGCGCGAGAGCTCTGGTACCGGCACGGCCGCGACTGCGACTGGGTGCTTCGCGGCCTTGACCTGCGGCTCGTTCGTGGTGAGGTCCGCGCGCTCGTGGGTGGCAACGGCTGTGGCAAGACGACCCTGCTCTCGGTGCTCGCCGGCGTCGCCAAGCCGCAGAAGGGCCGCGTGAAGAACGCGCTCGCCGCCTCGCAGGCGCTTCTGCCGCAGTCACCGAAGGCGATCCTCGCGCGCGAGACGGTGCGCGAGGAGCTTTCCGAGTGGGGGAGCGGCGCGGGGTACGGCGCGGCCGAGGTCGACGCGGCACTCGAGGAGTTGGGCCTTGCGGACGCGGCCGACCGCCACCCGTACGATCTTTCCGGTGGCCAGCAACAGCTGCTTGCGCTGAAGAAGCTGCTGCTCTGCCGCCCGCAGTTCCTCCTGCTGGATGAGCCGACCAAGGGGCTCGACGCCGCGGCGCGCGAGCGGGTGGCGCGAGCGGTCGTCGCTGCGCGAGAGGCGGGCGCGACGGTGCTTCTTGCCACGCACGACATGGCGTTCGTCGAGGCGGTGGCGGACCGTGTGAGCCTCATGTTCGACGGGGACGTGACCTGCACGCAGCCGACGGCGGAGTTCTTCGCCGACTCGTGGCTCTACCGGCCGTGAATAGGGGAGGCGAAAGGGGGCGTTGATGGCCAAGAAGGACACAAACTGCTTGAAACGTGACACTTTTTTTGAAAAAAATGGGCCAAACGAATCAGTTTGCGCTCAACTGAGCCTAGATACCCCTATTTCGCGTATCCTGGCCGCCTTTGAGGTCCCCGCGCTGCTCGCGGTGCCGTTGGTGATGGTTGCCACGGCGGCCGTGGGCCTCGATGTGACGGCGGGACTCACGCTGCTTGTGGCCGTCCTCGCCGTCGGGCTCCTCTTCGCGAGCTTCGAGGCGTCGCGTCCGCCGCTGCGCCAGCTCATGCCCACGGCGGTGCTCGGCGCGACAGCTGCGGCGGGGCGCGTGCTCTTCGCGCCGATCCCGGACGTCAAGCCGGTGAGCGCCATCGCCATCGTGGCGGGGGCCGCGCTCGGGCGTCGCTCGGGGTTCGTGGTGGGCGCCGTCGCGGCCCTGGTGTCGAACTTCTTCTTTGGCCAGGGATCGTGGACGCCCTGGCAGATGTATGCGTGGGGACTCGTGGGCTACCTCGGCGGGGTGCTTGCCGACCGCGGGGCGCTCGAGCGGCGCGGCGTGCTCTACGGGTGGGGCTTCGTGAGCGCCCTCATGTACGGTGCCATCCTCAACGGCTACTATGTGCTCGGCTTCGTGAGGCCGCTTACCTGGCCCGCGATCGTCGCAGCCTATGCGGCCGGTGCCCCGCTCGACGTCGTCCACGGCATCGCGACCGCCGGGTTTCTCGCCGTGATCTGGCAGCCCTGGGGCCGCTCCATTCGCCGCGTCGTCGCCAAGTACGATCTCTCCACGCGCGGTTAGGACCGTCTCGCTCGTAACAATGGTGACCTCTATCGGCAACCCTCCCACTGCGGCAGCGGAAAGAGGAAATCCTCGAACCGCGCCCATTCGGCAAGAAGGTCGACCTCGTCCGGACGCGAAAGCCAACGGCCCTCAAGGCCGTACATCGCTGCGAGCGCGCACGAGTAGGCGACCGCGGCGTCGACCCCTTCGGGCACGTCCCACCTGAGCTCCTCGTCCCTGTCCAGCATGTTCCGGGTGCGGTCGGCGAAGTAGTCGTGAAGCGGGCTCTCGGGTAGGTGTGAATCGTTGTTTAGCGTATGGAAGAGCAGCACGAGCTCGGGACGGTCGTTGTTCTCCTCGATGACGATGCGGCAGTACTCGGGCAGGTTCGGCCGCTCGCCCTCGCGCGAGCCGCCCGGGCGAAACGACGCGACGTAGCCGGTCTGCCGCTCGGCCTTGTCGTAGACGCGCTTGACGACCTCAAGGAGCAAGCCGTTCTTGCTGCCGACGTAGTGGAGCACGCCCACGTGGCTGATGCCGACCTCGGCCGCGACGGCCGGCAGCGAGAAGCCCGTGAGGCCCGACTCGTTGATTACCTTGACGGCCGCCGAGACAATCTGGTCGAGGCGTTCCTGCGCCGCCGCCGTGCGTGCGACGGGCGCTGTGCGCCCGGCGGCCTTCGTCGGCGTTTTCGCGGCGGTTTTCGTTGCCGTCTTCTTCGTCTGGTTCTTGCTGCTCGGCATCGCGTCTTCCTGCTCGTGATCTCGATTCTCTTTCGGTTACTTAACTGTAAGGCTAAACGTTCGAATCTGCGTTCGGGAATATGCCTCGCGCCTCGTTTGGCAGTTGATTGGGCGGCGCCTGCGGTTCGACGATCGCAAACTCTGACTTTTCGCACTTTGGAATGATGGTTGCAGAGTAGCTCGGGGATTATCGTCGGCGTTTGCCCTGTTGGTGACCATCGGATTCGGGCTCTTACTCGACGAATCCTGTTTCAAAGTGCGAAAAGTCAGAGTTTGTGCCTGCGGATACGTTTGATGGCCTTCTTGTACGGTACCCGTCCGCCGCGGTCGAGATCCCGCCCTGCTTCCTGGTCCAACCGTTAACTTGCACAGCCAAAAACTCGCCCAAACTACCATTAAAGCGCTTCAATCTACCGTTCGCCGTTATTTGGCTTACAACCCTGTAAGCGAAACGTACTATCCGTCTTGTCGATTGGACTTACAGCGCTGTAACCATCAAAACCACTGGTACAACACCCGAAAGGATACGTACAATGAGCCAAGAGACCACTCTCGACCCTGCGGTTATCGCTCCGGACACGGGCGAACCCATGCCCAAGCTCTCTATGTGGCGCTTCATGGTCGGCTTCATCATCTTCGGTATCATGTGGATGGGCGCGGGCTCCATGGCGTCCAACGTCCTTCTCCCCGAGCGCTTCAACACGCTGAACATCGGCATGACCGGCGAGCAGATCCTCGCCGCGATGAACTCCTTCGGCATGGTCTTCGCGCTCGTCTCCAACCTGGTCTTCGGCGCGCTCTCCGACCACTGCCGCAGCCGCTTCGGCAAGCGCACCCCGTTCATCGTCGCGGGCGGCGTCATCTGCGCGGCGTCCTACTACAGCACGTCGATCGCCACCTCGCTGCCCATGATCGTCGGCTCCTGGTGCGTGCTGCAGATCGGCCTGAACTGCATGCTCGGCCCCTCGATCGCAGTCCTCTCCGACCGCATCCCGCTGAACAAGCGCGGCACCCTCTCGGCCTTCTACGGCGCCGGCGCCACCATCGGCCAGTCTGTGGGCTCCATCCTCGGCTCGATCTTCCTCACGAACCCCGTCCCCGGCTTCCTCTTCGGCACCGTCGCCTGGGTCTGCTCCGGCATCCTCACCGTGATCATCTGGCCGACCGAGAAGTCCGCCGCCCTCGTCCCCGGCGAGCAGGCCGAGAAGTTCGAGCTCTCCTCGATCCTGCGCATGTTCATCCCGCCGACCAAGAACTGCCGCGACTTCTACCTGGCCCTCTTCGGCCGCCTGCTCTTCATCTTCGGCTACTTCTGCATCAACGGCTACCAGCTCTATATCCTCGAGAAGTACATCGGCCTCTCCGTCACCGACGCCGGCGCCGTGCTCGCCACCATGTCCGTCGTGACCATGGTCGTCTCGTTCGTGGCCTCCCTCACCTCCGGCACCATCTCCGACAAGATCGGCCGCCGCAAGCCCATCATCGTGGTCGCCTGCGTCATGATCTGCATCGGCATCGTTGCCCCGTGGCTGCTCAAGAGCTCCTTCTCCATGTATATCTTCGCCCTGTTCGCGGGCCTCGGTTACGGCGTGTACTCCTCCGTCGACCAGGCGCTCAACGTCGACGTCCTGCCCGACCAGGAGAACGCCGGCAAGGACCTCGGCATCCTGAACATCGCCAACACGATCGGCCAGATCCTCGGCCCCGTGCTCACCTCCATCATCGTCGTGAACACCGGCTCCTACTTCCTCGCGTTCCCCGTCGCCGCGGTGCTCATCCTCGTGGGCGTGGTCTTCATCCTGCTCATCAAGAACGTGGACTAGCCCGCGCTTCCCTTGGGCGGGCGGCGACATCCCCCTGCCGCCGCCCGCCGCTCCTCGCCGCGTCCGTTGCCTTTGAGCGGCCGCGCGCCAAGCCATCCACCAGCGCTTCATTGCCCTAGAAAGAAGAACCCCATGGCTGAGTTCAACGTACAGATCAACCAGGACGTCGTGTTCAACCACGACGAGGCCCTTCTCGCCAAGGCCGAGGCGAACACCCCGGCCATCCACAAAACGCCCGTCGTTCCCGCCGCCATCGTCGAGCTCGCGCCCGACGCGACCAAGCAGGACGGCTGGGGCACTGTGCCCGCCGCCACGCCCATCGCCGAGCTGGACACCATCGGCCTCACGCGCGGCAAGAGCCTCATCCTCGACTTCGGCGACCACCAGGTCGGCACCTTCTCGGTAGACATCGAGTCCGTGGGCTCGCCGATGGACGCCCCGCTCTATCTCAAGCTGAGCTTCGCCGAGATCCCCGCCGAGCTCGCGGCCGACCCCGCCGATTACGACGGCTGGCTCAGCAAGTCGTGGATCCAGGACGAGTACGTCCATCTCGACGTTCTGCCCGCGCGCCTCGAGCTCCCGCGCCGCTACAGCTTCCGTTACGTGCGCATCGAGGCCGTCGACACCTCCCTTAAGTGGGCCGCGCACTTCTCGAACCCGCTCGTCATGGCCGAGAGCGCGGTCGATATGGGTGCGCTCACCGTGCCCGAGCTGGGCGACCCCGAGCTCGAGGCCATCTACCGAGTCTCGGCAAAAACCCTCGCCGACTGCATGCAAGAGGTCTTCGAGGACGGCCCCAAGCGCGACCGGCGCCTCTGGCTCGGCGACCTGCGCCTGCAGGCCCTCGCCAACTACGCCACCTTCGACAACGTCGAGCTGGTCAAGCGCTGCCTCTACCTCTTTGCCGGCATGACCGCCGAGGACGGCCGCATCAGCGCGAACGTCTTCACCAAGCCCGAGCCCGTGCCCGACGACACGTTCCTCTTCGAGTACAGCCTCTTCTTTACCAGCGTGCTGTCTGACCTGCACGCGGCGCACCCCGACCTCGACCTCGTGCGCGAGCTCTACCCGGTCGCAAAGAAGCAGATGGACTACACGCTCGGCATGGTGGACGCCGACGGCCGCCTCGTGACGAGCGACGCGTATCCCGTCTTCGTCGACTGGTCCCATGAGTTCAACAAGGACACCTGCGGCCAGGCCGAGACGATCTATGTCCTGCGCCAGTTCGTCGAGCTTGCGCGCCTCGTGGGCGACGCGGACGCCGACGCCTACGCCGCCCGCCTCGAGCAGATGGTCGCCTACGCCCGCGAGCAGCTCTTCGTTGCCGAGCGCGGCCTCTTTGTGACGACGGGGGAGGAGTTCAACATCGCGAGCCAGGTCTGGATGGTGCTCGCTCATGTGCTCGAGGGCGACGAGGCCCGCGCCCTTATGGAGCGCGCGGCGGCCGAGCTCTTCCCGGTGCGCGGCATCGCGACGCCCTACATGTACCACCACGTGGTCGAGGCGCTCTTCGAGGCAGGCCTTGCCGGCGAGGCCACGAGCCTCATGAAGAGCTATTGGGGCAAGATGATCGCCCTGGGTGCCGACACCTTCTGGGAGGCCTTCGACCCGGACAAGCCCGACTTCAGCCCCTACGGCTCGCCGATCGTGAACAGCTATTGCCACGCCTGGAGCTGCACGCCGGTGTACCTTATCCACAAGTACCTGCTCTAGCGAATGGCCTGGGCCGTCCCGACGATCCCCGGGGCGGCCCTTCCCACGTGCTGCCATAACCCGTTCCAGCTAAGGAGAAACGCATGAAGAACTACTTCGGCATCGACATCGGCGGCACGGCCGTCAAGTGGGCGATCCTCAACGAGGAGTTCCACGTGGTCACGCGCGGCAGTCTTCCGACGGCGTTCGAGACGGCCGATGAGCTGGTCGCGGTTCTCGCCGACCTCGTGCGCCCGCACCTGAGCGAGGTCGAGGCCGTGGGCGTCTCGGTCCCCGGCGGCATCTACGAGGACGACCCGGACGGCACGATCCACCGCGGCGGGGCGCTCCTGTATATGGACGGCTGCCCGCTGGGCCGCCGCCTGCGCGAGGAGCTGGGCCTGCCCGTGGCCGTGAACAACGACGGCAAGTGCTGCGCGCTCGGCGAGTATGCGGCCGGCGCCCTGCGCGGTGTGAGGACGGGTGTCGTGCTTGCCATCGGCACGGGCATCGGCGGCGGCATCGTCATCGACGGGCACGTCCTGCGCGGCGCCCATTGTTTCGCCGGTGAGTTCAGCTTCTTGCGCAACGACGTCCGTCCCGCTTCCGACCTGGGGCTCGATCTCTTCTCCGGCGCTTGCGGCTGGATGGGCCTGCGCGATATGGTCGCCGCCGAGAAGGGCATCAAGGCCGACGAGTCGCTCGACGGCCACCGGATCTTCGAGTGGGTCGAGGCCGGCGATCCGGCCGCCCTGCGTGCTCTCTCGCGCTACGCGCGCGCCTTCGACGCGACGCTCCTCAACCTCCAGTGCGTGATCGACCCCGAGGTGTTCGTCATCTCGGGCGGCATCTCCGCGCGGCCTGAGCTTCTCGCCGCGATGCGAGCCGAGATGCCTGGCGTGGTCGAGGCCTACAAGGCCTTCGGCGGGATCCCGGTGCCGCAGGTCAAGGCCGCCGAGCTCGGCAACGACGCGAACCTCGCCGGCGCCGTCCAAGAGGCCATGCGCCTGGTTTAACGAGCGGGGGGCGGCGGCTCCCCTCCGCCCACTTTCCGGGTCCCGATGCGCCTCGTGCGACACAAACTCTGACATTTCGCACTTTAGAACTGGGTTTGCCGAGTAAAGCCAAGGTGCCGGCACTTGCCAACTGGGCAAACACCGGCACCTTTCCCGTAGCTACTCGTCGAGTCGAGTTTTAATGTGCGAAATGTCAGAGTTCATGCGCGGCGGAGGCTCCGTCACCCCGTTTCCGGCCCTAGCCCGCCGCTCTACTCGTCCGCTGGCGGCGCGGCGACGCTCGCGCGCTGGACGATCTCGGGCAGGACGGCGATGCGCATGACCTCGCCGCCGGTCGCGCCGTGGATCTGGTCCACGAGCCGGCGCACGGCGAGCGCGCCCATGCTCGCCTTGGGCACGCGCATCGTGGTGAGCGGCGGGTTGCACGTGGCCGACGACGTCTCGTCGTCGAAGCCCAGGATCGAGATGTCCTCCGGCACGCGGTAGCCGTGGTCCTGCAGCGCGCGCATACAGCTGATGGCGATGACGTCGTTGTCCGCGTAGAACGCCGTGGGGAGGTAGGGGTCGCGGTCCAGGTACTCGCTCATGTCGGTATAGGCGCTCTCGAGCGTCGAGCCCACGCCGACGATGGCATGGACCGGGTTCACGTCCAGGTCCATGCCCCGCGCCGCCGAGAGATACCCCTCGCGCCGCTCCAGGAAGTTGCGAATCTCGGTAGAGCTGTGAAGGTAGCCGATCTCGCGGTGGCCGACGTTGGCCAGGTAGCGCACCGCCGACCAGGCGCCGCGCGTGTTGTCGATGACCACGCTGTCCAGGTGCTTGGTGGGAAACCAGTTGTCCAGAAGCACGATGGGCACGCCGAGCCGCTCGAACTGGGTCACGTCGCCCGCGCGCATCTCGGTGGCCAGCAGGATGATGCCTGCGCACTTGACGGTGCGGATGGCCGCCAGCTGCTCCTCGCGGTCTTGCTGCGCGTAGAAGTACGAGATCGAGAGCCGGTGGTAGCCCTGCGCGTAGGTCGCGTCGCTCACGCCCTTGATCAGGCTCTCGAAGAAGGACGTGTCCGACACCACACGCCCGTGCGCCTTGTAGATGACAAGCAGCAACGTGCTCGTCTTGCGCGGGGCCTCGGGCACCGTGTATTCGAACCCCAGCTCACGCGCGGTGGCAAAGACGCGCTCACGCGTATCGGCGCCCACGCCGGGTTTATTGCGGAACACGAGCGAGACGGTCGCCGGGCTCACGCCGGCCGCCTTCGCCACGTCCCTCGCGGTCACCTTTGCCATACCAACCCCTCGTCTCTATGGATCGCGACCAGCCAAACGTAGGCCCCTCGCCGCGTGCCGCGTCTACTCTCCGCAAAGTTTAGTACTAAAGATTTAGTAATCAGTCTTGCCATCGGTGAGCGGACGGCCCTCTCTCTAAGATGCAATTCAGCTGGTAAACGCGCCGCGACTGGGCTTGTAAACCCTCATATTTGCCATCCAGCGGCAACTGAGGCGTTTAGTAATCGCGGCTCCACCGAGGGAATTGGAGAGAGGAACATGGACAAGATCAAGCTTGGCTTCGTGCCCACGCGCCGAAGCATCTTCAGTGCGCCGGACGCCGTCAAGTACCGCGGCCTCACCGCCGAGCGCCTGCGCGAGCTGGGCGTGGACTTCGTGGACATCGACGACATCAACGACGAGGGCCTGCTCTTCGACGACTCGCACATCGAGCCTATCGTGAAGAAGTTCCGCGAGGCCGGCGTCGACGGCATCATGCTCTGCCACGCCAATTTCGGCACCGAGTACGTCTGCGCCCGCCTGGCCCGCGAGCTCGGCCTGCCCGTCCTGCTCTGGGGCCCGCGCGACGAGCGCCCTGAGCCCGACGGCACCCGCCTGCGCGACTCGCAGTGCGGCCTCTTCGCCACCGGCAAGGTCCTGCGCCGCTTCCAGGTGCCCTTCACGTACATGACCAACTGCCGCCTGACCGACCCCGAGTTCGAGCGCGGCGTCTGGGACTTCCTGGCCGTGTGCAACGTGGTCAAGACCTTCCGTCACACTCGCATCCTGCAGATGGCCACGCGCCCGTTCGATTTCTGGTCCACCATGTGCAACGAGGGCGAGCTGCTCGAGAAGTTCAACATCCAGCTCTCGCCCATCCCCATGACTGAGCTCGTGCAGGCCGTCCGCGCTGCCCAGGCCGACAAGCCCGCCATGGACGCCATGCTCGCCCACATCCGCGATAGCTTCGAGATCTGCATCCCCGAGGACAAGGTTCCCGAGGTCGCGGGCCTGGCCATCGCCATGAAGAACCTCGTCGACAAGTACGGCTGCAACGCCGGCGCCATCCAGTGCTGGAACGCGCTTCAGGACGAGCTGGGCATCATGCCCTGCGCCGCCAACTCCATCCTGAACGAGATGGGCATCCCCATCGTCTGCGAGACCGACATCCACGGCGCCATCACCGCCCTTCTGGTCGAGGCCGCCGACCTCGGCCGTCACCGCGGCATGTTCGCCGACTGGACCGTGCGCCACCCCGACAACGAGAACGGCGAGCTGCTCCAGCACTGCGGCCCGTGGCCCTGTTCCGTGGCGTGCTGCAAGCCCAAGCTCACCTACCCGCTCGCCTTCGAGCACCCCGGCGCCCTCACCGCCGAGGCCAAGCACGGCGACCTCACCCTGGCCCGCTTCGACGGCGACAACGGCGAGTACTCGCTTCTTCTCGGCAACGCGCGCGGCATTGACGGCCCGGCCGGCATGGGCACCTACCTCTGGGTCGAGGTGGAGAACCTCAAGCGCCTCGAGGCCAAGATCGTCGAGGGCCCCTACATCCACCACTGCGTCGCCATTCACGCCGACGTCGTGCCGGTTCTCTACGAGGCCTGCAAGTACATCGGCATCAAGCCCGACCTTTACGACCCCATCGAGGAGGACGTGAAGGCCTACCTGAGAGGAGAGAACTAATGGCTAGCATCGCTGAGCTCGAGCACCTCCGCTGGCGCCTTCGCCGCGACTGCGTCGACATCATCATGGCGGGCGGAGGCGGCCACATCGGCGGCGACATGTCCGTCATCGACGCCCTGATGGTTCTCTACAAGAACCACCTCAACATCACGCCCGCCACCGTCGACGATCCGAACCGCGACCGCTTCGTCCTCTCCAAGGGCCACGCCATGGAGGCCTACTACGCGGTGCTCTGCGAGGAGGGCTACCTCGACCTCGACGACGTCAAGGCGCGCTTCTCCAAGTTCGGCAGCCCCTACATCGGCCACCCGAACAACAAGCTCCCCGGCATCGAGATGAACTCCGGTTCGCTCGGCCACGGCCTGCCCGTCGCCGTCGGCATGGCCCTCGCCGCCAAGATGGACGGCCGCGATTACCGCAGCTACGTCTTCATGGGCGACGGCGAGCTCGCCGAGGGCTCCGTCTGGGAGGGCGCGATGTCCGGCGGCAACTACGCCCTGGATAACCTCTGCGCCCTCGTGGATCGCAACCGCCTTCAGATCTCCGGCACCACCGAGGAGGTCATGAAGCAGGACTCCCAGGAGGAGCGCTGGGCCGCCTTCGGCTGGAACGTGCTCTCCATCCCCGGCAACGATCTCGCCGCGCTCGACTCCGCCTTCACCCTTGCCGCCCAGACCAAGGGTAAGCCCACGGTGATCATCGCCAACACGACCAAGGGCTACGGCTCCTCCCTCATGGAGAACAAGGCCTCCTGGCACCACCACCTGCCCAACGACGACGAGTACCAGAGAATCGTCGCCGACTTCACCGCCCGAGAGGGGGCCCTCAATGCCTAACAAGATCGCCAACCGCAAGGCCATCTGCGACGTGCTCCTCGAGCACGCGGCCACCGACAAGGACATCGTCGTCCTGTGCTCCGACTCGCGCGGCTCGGCGTCGCTCGCTCCCTTCTTCGAGCAGTTCCCCGAGCAGTCCGTCGAGGTCGGCATCGCCGAGCAGGACCTTGTCTCCATCGCGGCCGGCCTCGCCTCCTGCGGCAAGAAGGCCTTCGCCGCGAGCCCGGCGTCGTTTGTCTCCACCCGCTCCTACGAGCAGGCCAAGGTCGACTGCGCCTACTCCAACACCAACGTCACCCTCATCGGCATCTCGGGCGGCGTCTCCTACGGCGCCCTCGGCATGAGCCACCACTCCGCGCAGGACATCGCCGCCATGGCCGCGATCCCCAACATGCGCGTCTACCTGCCGAGCGATCGCTTCCAGACGGCCAAGCTCATCGAGGCGCTGCTGGAGGACGAGAAGCCCGCCTACGTCCGCGTGGGCCGCAACCCCGTCGAGGACGTCTACGACGAGAACAACTGCCCCTTCGAGATGGACAAGGCCACCGTGCTCTGCAAGGGTTCAGACGTCGCCATTGTTGCCTGCGGCGAGATGGTCAAGCCCGCCTACGACGCCGCGGCGCTGCTCGAGCAGCAGGGCGTCTCGACCACCGTGCTCGACATGTACTGCGTGAAGCCGCTCGACACCCTCGCCGTGGTCAACGCGGCCAAGGGCGCCCGCGTGGTCCTCACCGTGGAGGAGCACTCGCCCTTCGGCGGCCTCGGCTCCATGGTCGCGCAGGTCGTGGGCGAGAATTGCCCGCGCCCGGTCAAGTGCCTCTCGCTTCCCGACGCGCCCGTGATCACCGGTACCTCGCCGGAGGTCTTCGCGCACTACGGCCTCGACGCCCGCGGCATCGCCGCGTCGGCGCGCGAGTTCCTCGAGAAGGCGGGGGAGTAGGCCATGGCGGCCGCTGTTTCCGGGGTCGCGGGGGGCGGCGGCCGCTCCCTCGTCCTCGCCATCGACCAGTCCACGCAGGGCACCAAGGCGCTTCTCTTCGACGCCGAGGGCAACTTCGTGGAGAAGGCCTCGCGACCGCACGAGCAGTACGTGAGCGAGGCCGGCTGGGTCGAGCACGACGCCGAGGAGATCATGACGAACGTGCTCGCCTGCGCCCGCGACGTCTGCAAGAAGGCCGGCGTCGCGTCGGGCGAGGTCCGCGCGGTGGGCATCTCCAACCAGCGCGAGACCTGCCTGGCGTGGGACCGCGCGACCCGCGAGCCGCTCGCGCACGCCATCGTGTGGCAGTGCGGCCGCGCGAAGGGCATCTGCGACCAGATGGCGTCCCGCGAGGGCGTGGCCGAGCGCGTGGGGAGGCTTTCCGGTATGGCGCTCTCGCCGTACTTCTCGGCGGCCAAGCTCGCGTGGCTCCTGCGCAACGTGCCCGAGGTCGCGGCGGCAAGAGATGCCGGGACGCTGTGCCTGGGCACCATCGACTCGTGGCTCGTCTTCAAGCTGACGGAGGAGCACGCCTTCGCCACCGAGCCGTCGAACGCCTGCCGCACGCAGCTGCTGAACATCCGCGAGGGCGCCTGGTCGCGGGCGCTTTGCGACGACTTCGGCGTGCCCATCGCGGCGCTGCCCGAGGTGCGCTGCTCCGATTCCGTCTTCGGCCACACCACGATGGGCGGGCTCTTCGCCGAGCCGGTGCCCATCTGCGGCGTGCTCGGTGACTCGCAGGCCGCCCTCGCCGCGCAGAACTGCCTCGCGCCCGGCGACACCAAGGCCACCTACGGCACCGGCTCTTCGGTCATGATGCAGACGGGCGCCGAACTCAAGCAGTCCAAGAGCGGTCTGGTCTCAAGCATCGCCTGGGACTTCGGCGGCGAGCGCTCCTACGTGCTTGAGGGCAACCTTAACTACACGGGCGCGACCATCTCCTGGCTCAAGGACCAGATGGGGCTTATCGAGAGCCCGGCCGAGGTCGAGGGCATCATCGCCAGCGCGAACCCCGCCGACCGCGCCTACTTCGTGCCCGCCTTCACGGGCCTCGGGGCGCCGTGGTGGGACACCGAGGCGACGGGGCTTCTCACCGGCGTGACGCGTACGACGGGCCGCGCCGAGATGGTGCGTGCCTGCGCCGAGTCTATCCCGTACCAGATCGCCGACGTGCTCGACGCCCTGCGCGCCGACACGGGGCTTGAGGTGGGGGAGCTGCGTGCCGACGGCGGCGTGACGGCCAACGCCTACCTCATGCAGTTCCAGGCCGACATGGCGGGGGCCGACGTCGTGGTCTCGAGCTTGAACGAGCTCTCCGCCGCGGGCGCCGCCTTCGTCGCGGGCCGCTCGGCGGGGCTCTACGAGGGCAACGCCATCTACGAGAAGGTCTCTCGTCGCGCGTTCAAGCCGTCCATGGACGCCGAGGCCGTCGCCGCCAAGCGCGCCGGCTGGCATCGGGCCTTGAAGCAGGCCACGACGCACTAGGGCGTGCAGGCTAAGGAGGCGTCTCTCCGCGCCGCGCGAAGCATGTTTAGCTGCGGTTAGCAAATAGTAAGCACTTAAGTGCGTTACCTGCGACTAAACCGTTTAGTAAATCGCTTACGAATCCGTTGAGCGCCTCTTGCTCACGCATGATGTGTTCAAGCAACGCACGGTCCCGACAGGGGGAAACGCTCGGGACCGAGCAGTATAACCGTCCCATAGAAATATGGGCGAATAAGGAAAGAGAGGATCAACATGGCAATCGACAACCATCAGATCGCCGCCGACGTCCTTCCGCTCGTGGGAGGTGCCGAGAACGTAACCATCGCCACGAACTGCATGACGCGCCTGCGCCTCACGCTCAAGGACCAGTCCAAGGCCGACACCGACGCCATCAAGAAGGTCAAGGGCGTCCTCGGCGCCCAGTTCGCCGGCTCCCAGCTGCAGGTCATCGTCGGCCAGAACGCGCCGAAGGTGCTCGCCGAGTTCGTCGCCATTTCCGGCGTCAAGCAGGGCGACGAGGTCAAGGAGAACCTCGATGAGCCTGCGAAGAAGCTCGAGCTCAAGGACGTCCCCAACATCATCCTGGACTACCTCTCCGGCTCGATGACCCAGCTCATCCCGCTGCTCATGGCCGGCGGCCTCTTCCGCACCATCGCCGCCATCCTCGGCCCCACGATGCTCGGCGTTCTCTCCGATACCGACCCGACCTACACCTTCCTCTACACCACCCTGTATGAGGCCACCTTCACCTTCATCCCCATCTACCTGGGCTACGCCGCGGCCAAGAAGCTCGGCGCGAGCCCCGTCCTCGGCATGCTCCTCGGCGGCGCCCTCATGGCCCCGTCCGTGGTGAGCGCGGTGGCCTCCAACGGCGGCGACGGCATCATCTCGGTCTACGGCATCCAGATCACCGCGGCCAACTACCAGCAGTCCGTCCTGCCGATCATCCTCTCGGTGCCCGTCCTCTACGTGGTCGAGAAGTTCTTCAAGAAGCACATGCCCGACGTGCTCTCCACCGTCTTCACGCCGTTCTGCACCATGATCGTGACCATCCCCATCGCCTTCATCATCCTTGCCCCCATCGGCAACGAGATCGGCAACGTCATCGCCAACGCGCTCTTCGGCCTGGCTGACCTCGGCGGCATCGGCATCCTCATCGTCATGGCCGTGCTCGGCGCCTTCTGGCAGCTCTTCGTGGTCTGCGGCATGCACATGCCCGTCATCCTGCTCGCCCAGGTCCAGATCATCGCCGCCGGCTACGACCCATTCGTCTTCGTGTCCACCAACTGCGCCATGACCGCCGTCTGGGGCTGCGCGTTCGGCGCCTTCCTCAAGATGAAGAACAAGGACGAGAAGGGCCTCGCAATCGGCTACGTCATCTCCGCCATCGCCGGCGGCGTGACCGAGCCCGCCCTCTTCGGCATCCTCATGCGCTTCCGCCGCACCATGTTCGGCATGTTCATCGGCGGCGCCATCGGCGCGGTGTTCTCCGGCATCATGGGCGTCACCTACTACCTTGCGGGCGGCGCGACCAACTTCCTGGTCTTCACCAACTACCTGCAGGGCGGCCAGATGAACACCGTCTGGGCTATCGTCGGCATGGCCATCTCCTTCGTGATTGCGGCCGTCGTGGTCTACTTCACCGGCTTCTCCAAGGAGGAGCTGGCCGAGATGGACGAGGCGTAAGGCCGCATCCGCTCGACCTTCTCGCCCCGCCTGGGTCCCTTTACATGGCCCGGGCGGGGCTTCTTACCAGGGAATTGTTTACCTTGCGCCCCGGGCTTTCCCGCGGCAAGAAAAGCGCGTAGCGTAAGGCACACGAGACTGGCGGCGCGAGCGCGCGTCGCCGATGAGAGGAGAAGCGCATGGCGTTGGGGAAGCTGGGCGTGAACGCCCGCAAGGACGGTTTTCTGCTCGACGGCGAGCCGTGGTTCTGGTTCGCGGACACCTGTTGGAGCGCCTTCACGAGCATCACGCTCGAGGACTGGGACTACTACCTGGCCCGCCGCGCCGAGCAGGGGATGAACGCCCTGCAGATAAACACCCTGCCGCAGTGGGATCGCTGCACGCCTGACCTCGGCATCTGGCCCTACGCGAGCGAGGACGGCGTCCACTTCGACTGGTCGGCGCCCAACCAGGCGTACTGGGACCGCGCCCGCACCATGTGCCAGATGGCCGTCGCGCGCGGGATCCGCCCGGCGCTCGTGGTCATGTGGTGCAACTACGTTCCCGGCACCTGGGGCTCGCGCATCGCGACCATGCTCGGCGCCGACGTCATGCCCGAAGGCGAGGTTCGCGCCCACGTCGAGCGCGTGGTCGAGAACCTCGGCGACCTCGACCCGGTCTACGTGGTCACGGGCGACACCGACTTCGCCAGCGACGAGGCCATCGCGTACTACGAAAAGACGCTTTCCGCCGTGTGCGAGCTCGCGCCTGACGCGCTGCGCTGCATGCACATCAACCGCGGCAACCGCTCCATCCCCGAGCAGTTCGTCGACCGCCTGGACTTCTACATGTTCCAGCCGGGCCACAACTACGAGGGCCAGGCCGAGGCGTGGCGCCTGCCCGAGGACTTCCTGGCCAACTACCCCAAGAAGCCCCTGGTCAACTCCGAGCCCTGCTACGAGCAGATGGGCGCGTCGCGCAACGTGTACTGGCGCTTCACCGCACAGGACTGCCGCGCGAGCGTGTGGTCGTCGGTGCTCGCCGGCGCCTCGGCGGGCGTGACCTACGGCGCCCACGGCGTGTGGAACTGGCAGACGTCGCGCTCCACGGGCTCGGCTTTGGGCGAGGGGTTCGATGCGCCGTTCCGCTGGCAGGAGTGCCTGCAGTTCCCGGGCGTGTGGGACTTCGGCCTGATTCCGCACGTGCTCGGCGGCCTGGGCGCGAGCTCGGCCGACGACGCCGCGGCCGTGGTGCCGGCGCAGGAGCTTCTTGACGACACGCGCGAGGCCATCCGCTGCGCCCGCGTGGGCAAGAAGACCGTGGTCTACCTGCCGCGCGCGACGAAGGTGCGGCTTAAGCTGGACGGGGTTTCCCGCGCGACGGCGCTCGACCTCGAGAACAAGCGCGTGGCCAACCTGCCCGTGAGCGTCGCCGACGGTGCGGCTGTGGTCGCTCAGCACCCCTTCGAGCACGACGCGCTTGTCGTCGTCGAGTAGGGGAGGCCGCCATGTCTTCCTATGCAACCCTTGTGACCTGCGGCGACTTTGGCCCTTGGATCTCCAAGGTCGTTCTTGACCTACCCTGCGAGGTGCGCGCTTCCGAGGTCGTGCCCGCTGGTTTCAACGTTTTCTGCGAGCGTTTCGAGCCGGGCGGGGAGCCGCTTATGCGCAAAGAGCGCGGCGCCGACCGCGCTGTTCACAGCGCCGGGTATGTGCCTGTGCTCGCTGCTTATCCCTGCGACGAGCGCGGCGAGCGCGTCGCAGCCGGCGCCCACGTCGCGCTCGAGGTTCCCGAGACGCGCCTTACCAAGCGCATCGAGGGCGGCGTCCTGGGCTCCCGCTACATCGAGAACCGCCTGCGCGTGACGCAGCTCGCACCGCTCGGCGAGGGCGGCGATCCCGTGTGCGGCCTGGTCTTCGACGAGCCGCGCGAGGAGTACGTGCCCGCGCTCGCCGGGTGGAAAGCGGGCGTGCAGGCGGCCGCCGTCGACGGCATCGCGCTCGAGTACGGCTACTTCGAGCCGAGCTTCGAGCCGCGGCGGGCGAACCCCTTCGCGCCGCCCGCGCCCGTAAGCCAGAAAGCGCCGCTCATCGTCTACCTGCACGGCGCCGGCGAGGGTAGGGGAGAGACTCAGGGCGAGGGCCCTGCGCGCGCCTACACGGGCAACCGCGTGACCGCCCTTTCGCAGGACCCGGTCCAGGGCTATTTCGGCGGCGCCGCGTGGGTGCTCGTTCCGCAGAGCCCGACTTTCTGGATGGACAACGGCGTCGAGCAGATGGGCCGCTCCAACCAGAGCATCTACGCGCCCGTGCTCAAGGCCCTTATCGACGAGTTCGTGGCCGCGCACGCCGAGCACGTGGACACGAGCCGCATCGTTATCGCCGGGCTTTCCAACGGCGGCTTCATGACGCTGCGCATGTGCCGCGACTATCCGGGCTTCTTCGCCGCGGCCGCGCCCTGCTGCGCACCGTGGTACGACGCGACCGACGAGGACGTCGCCGAGCTCGCGAAGACCCCGCTGTGGTTCACGCACTCCAAGGGAGACGAGCTCGTCGACCCGCGCGAGACCGTGCTGCCGCTTTACGCCGCGCTCAAGGCCTCCGGCGCGGACGTCCACTGCACGTACTTCGATCACGTCGAGGACCTGACTGGCCGTTATCGCGAGCCCGACGGCAGCCCCAAGCGCACCTTCAACCATGGCGTGTGGATCCACCAGTTCAAAGATTTCTGCCGCACCGACATGGACGGGCGCAACGTCCGACTCGATGGCGAGCCCGTCGGCCTCTGGGAGTGGTGCGCCCGCGTCAGTCGTTAACCTGTCCTCAAATGTCTCTCTACCGCTCTAGAATGCGTTTTTCGGCCCTTTAGGGGGTCTAAAAACGCAATTTGGAGCGGTAGAGTTTCTTTATGTGGAGAGAAGCGCGCAAAAGGCGGCGGCACGCGGCCCCGGTTTCGGTGCATCATGGGGCCAATCGGAAGTTGCTTGGCCGGGAGGCGCCCATGACGACTGCTAAGGTCCTTACGCTCGGCTCGCTTAACCTTGACTTCATCTACCGGGTCGACCACATCGTGGCGTCGGGGGAGACCATCGGCGCTGGCGACGTTCAGACCCGCTGCGGCGGCAAGGGGCTCAACCAGTCCATTGCGCTTGCTCGCGGCGGCGCCGATGTGGCGCATGCCGGCATCGTTGGCGCCGACGGAGACATGCTGCTCGACATTTGCCGCGAGTCGGGCGTCGACGTCTCGCGCGTCCGCGTGGACGAGGGCCGCAGCGGGCATGCGATCATCCAGGTCGATAGCCGCGGCCAGAACTCGATCATCCTCTTCGGCGGTACGAACCGCGCCGTGACGCAGGACTACATCGACCGGGCGCTCGACGGCTACGGCGCGGGCGACGTCATCGTGCTGCAGAACGAGATCAACATGCTGCCGCAGGTTATCGCCGCCGCGGCGGCGCGCGGCATGCGCGTCGTTCTCAACCCGAGCCCGTACGACGATCGCATCGACGAGTGCGACCTCGGCCTCGTCTGGCTCTTCTTCGTGAACGAGATCGAGGGAGAGCAGCTCACGGGCGAGAGCGAGCCGGCAAGGATCCTCGACGTGTTCGCCGAGCGTTACCCGAAGGCGAACGTGGTGCTGACCCTCGGCTCCGAGGGGGCGGTCGCGCAGTTCGGCGGTGAGCGCTTCGAACAGCCCATCATCCCCACGACCGCGGTGGACACCACGGGCGCGGGGGACACCTTCACGGGCTTCTTCCTGGCCGAGTACCTGCGCGGCGGCGACGTTGCGCGCGCCATGCTCACGGCCGTGCAGGCGAGCTCGATCGCCGTCTCGCGCGCGGGCGCGGCGCCGAGTATTCCGACTTTGGCCGAGGTTCGCGCCGCGCTGGAGGCCCGCGCCGAGTAACCGGCAGGTGGTCGGCCGGAAGCCGCGCCCCGAAAACGACGCTTGCAGCAACGCGACCCGGCGCCGCGCCCCGAAAACGACGCTTGCAGCGACGATGGCAAGAAATCCGCCCCGCAAACGACGGTCGCAGTAACGCTCGATTGCTGCAAGCGTCGTTTCCGGGGCGCTTCTCGCCACGGGATTGCTGCAAGCGTCGTTTGCGGGGCGCGGCTCGCCCGTGCGTTGCTGCGACCGTCGTTTCGAGGGCGCTTCTCGCCACGAGGCCATGCCGAGAAACCCCGCCGCGGCCGCTCGCGCGACGCCTAGCGCCGCCGGCGCCGCCGCCGGAGCTCCCCGCGCCGTGCCAAGAAGTCCGCCGAGCTCAGGTGCACGCCCTCCTCGCGCAGGTGGCGGCGCTCCTCGAGCAGCTCCTCGGCCATCTCGTGCGCGTGCTCGTGGTGCTCGTGGATGATCTCGCGAACGTGGTGGGGGTGCTCGGCCATCTCGTGGACCGCCTCGACCGGGTGGGCTGCGACGGCGCGTACCGAGAGGCTCGTGATCACGGGGATGACGAGCACGGTGAGGGCGCCTGCGCACACGAGCACGCTCGCCATAGCCTCATCCATGGCGCCTGCGCTCGTGGCCGCCTCGGTGAGGGCCACGATGAGCGGCAGCGCCATCGTGCAGTAGAGCGCCGCGGAGATTTTCTCGCCAGTGGGCATGGTGCGCGTCTCGGCGAACACGTGGAGGCTCGCGAGCAGAGGCAGCGCGCGCACGAGCAGAAGCAGCGCCATGAACCCGATGAGCAGGCCGGGGTTCTCGCCGACCGCGCGGAAGTCGATGCCGATGCCCGAGTACACGAAGAAGACCGGCACGAAGAGGCCGTTGCCCATAGCCTCGACCTTATCCATGAGGCGATGCCCGTGGTCGGCCGGGATCACGTGGCGCAGGATGAAGCCGGCGGCGAAGGCGGCGAGAACCGCGTCGAGGTCGAGCACCGCCGCGAGCGCGAGCAGCGCGCAGAGCAGCGCGACCGTCGCGCGCAGCGTCGGCTGCGAGCTGCTCTCGGCGTTCTCGTGCAGGAAGCGTGAGAGGCGCGAGCCCAGCTCGCTCGCCGCCTTGCCCCGCACGGCCACGAGCACGCAGAACACGATGAAGGCTGCGAGCACAAGGACGTTCGCGCCGAGCGAGCGGCTGGGGGAGAGCAGGACCGACATCGCCACGACGGGCCAGATCTCGCCCATGGCTCCGTAGGACTCGATAACCTCGCCGACGCTCGTTCCCGCGAGCTCGCGGTCGCGCATGATGGGGACGAGGGTGCCGTAGGCCGTCGTGGTGAGCGCGATGGCGAAGGCGGCGCAGCCCGTCTGGTCGAGCCCCAGGCCCAGCAGGGGCGTGACGATGAGCGCGATGCCGAAGCTCACGGCCCAGCACACGGTGGCGTGTCGGCCCATCTTTCCCGTGAGCTCGCGCAGGTCGAGCTCGTAGCCGGCCATGAGGAAGAGGAACCCCATGCCCAGGCGGCTCACCAGGTCGAGGCCGAGGGTGGATGAGACGATGCCCAGGCAGTGCGGCCCGACGACGACGCCCGCGATGACGAAGAAGACGACCTCGGGCACGGGGCGGCCCGGGATGAGGCTCGCGACGAACGAGCAGAGCACGACGGCGACCATCATCACCGCGAGCATACAGAGGTTGGCGACCAAGACGATCCTTACGACGAAGGTGCGGACGCATCTTCTCTTACCCAATCGGCGTGGGCGGCCAGCCGCCGGCATGCCGCCGTATTTGCAGGTCTTGTTGCGAGAAGACCGCGCACTTTACAGTCGGTACCCGTTTCCTTTAGCATATGGACGTTTCATGCCATGCGCGGCAAAGGGCCGCATACAAAGAGGAGATGTGCATGTCCGGACACTCTAAGTGGGCAACCACTAAGCACAAGAAGGCCGCTATCGACGCTAAGCGCTCCGCGCTCTTCTCCAAGCTTTCCCGCAACATCACCGTTGCCGCCAAGCTCGGTGGCGACCCCAACCCCGACAACAACGCGTCTCTTGCCGCCGCCGTCGCGCGCGCCCGCATGGTCTCCATGCCGAACGCCAAGATTAAGGCCGCCATCGACAAGGCCTTCGGCGCCGGCGCCGACGCCGCCGTCTACTCCGAGATCGTCTACGAGGGCTACGGCCCCGCGGGCATCGCGGTCTACGTCGACTGCCTGACCGACAACAAGAACCGCACCGCGGCCGACGTCCGCTCCGCGTTCGCCCACTCCGGCGGCTCGCTGGGCACCTCCGGCTCCGTCGCGTTCCAGTTCGAGCGCAAGGGTTCCATCGCCGTCGACAAGATCATCAAGTCCGACGACAAGAAGGTCGCCGACCGCGAGAACGCCGTGGACGAGGACGAGTTCATGATGGCCGTCGCCGAGGCCGAGGGCGAGGACTACGAGGACGCCGGCGAGGAGTGGATCGTCTGGACTGCCTACGACAAGATGCAGGACGTCCAGAAGGGTCTCGAGGCCCAGGGCATCGAGGTCAAGGGCTCCGAGCTCACCATGGTCCCGACCACCCCGACCGACGTCTCCGTCGCCGACGCGAAGAAGGTCCAGCGCCTCGTCGACCGCCTCGACGAGCTGGAGGACGTCCAGAACGTCTACCACACCATGAACATCACCGACGAGATCGCCGAGGCCCTGGCCGAGGACGAGTAGGCTCGCCGGCAAACCACCTTGCACCGCAAAAAACGGCGGCATCCATACGGATGCCGCCGTTTTTTTCCATGAGAGAACGTTAACTCGACCGATGCTCAAATGAAGAACTCGTGTATTGTGTAACTTAAATCGAATACCACGAGTAGCCACCCGTTTAGAGGCCAAATCATGTCGACTATTTGACCCAAATCACCTCGGCTACTCGGTAAGTTCAAATAAAGCTACGCAATACGCGTCGTTTCTTTAGGAGAAACGCGGAAAGTGACCGGATGGGCACTCCGCGCGGCACAAAATGAGCCTCGGCGCCTACTCCACCGTCCCGTACACGCCGCCCCAGCCGTGGCCCGAGAGAATCGAGTTCATCTGGTCGCAGAGCTGGGCGCGCGTGAAGCTGCGGGAAGGAAGAAGGTCGATGACCTCCTGCAGGTCTTCGCAGAGGTCGAACGCCTCGGCGCGCGTGAGGACGTCGATCTTGGTCACGGTGGCACGGCTCGAGATCCCGGGGCGAAAGATCGTGTCGACCACGCGCTGGAGCTCGCCGTACTCCTCGGAACGCACCTCGAACATGTCCATCTATAAACCTTTCTGACGCCGCCCGCGGCCCGAGGCCGCGCCAATACTATACTCACGGATTGGCCAACGACGAAGGAGGACTTCCATGCCCAACATGTACGAGGCAATGACCGATGCCGAGCTCGACGCGGCGATCGCGGAGCTCGAGGCCGAGGCGGACAAGGTCCGCGCGCTCAACCTCAAGCTCGACATGGCCCGCGGCAAGCCGAGCCCCGAGCAGACTGCGCTCTCCAAGCCGATGCTCGACCTTCTGACCTCCGAGACCGATCTCACCGACGAGGGCGTCGCGGTCGACAACTACGGCCTGCCCGACGGCATCCCCTCCGCCCGTAAGCTCGCCGCCCAGATCCTGGGCGTCGACGCCGCGAACGTGATCGTCAACGGCTCCTCGAGCCTGAACCTCATGCACGACACCGTCTGCCACGCCTTCCTCCACGGCATCGGCGGCGAGAAGCCCTGGTCGCAGCAGGGCGAGGTCAAGTTCCTCTGCCCCGCGCCCGGCTACGACCGCCACTTCACCGTGACGCAGAGCTTCGGCATCAAGAACATCCCCGTCCCCATGACCGCCGACGGCCCCGACATGGACGTCGTGCGCGAGTACGTGGAGAACGATCCCGCCGTCAAGGGCATCTGGTGCGTCCCCATGTACGCGAACCCCACCGGCATCACCTACTCCGACGAGACCGTGCGCGCCTTCGCCGCGCTCAAGCCCGCAGCCCCCGACTTCCGCGTTTTCTGGGACAACGCCTACTGCGTCCACACCTTCGCGGAGGAGGGCGACACGCTCCTCAACATCTTCGACGCGCTCGCCGAGGCCGGTGCCGACAACCTCGTCTATGAGTTCGGCTCCACCGCCAAGGTCACGTTCCCGAGCTCCGGCATCGCCTTCATGACGGCGAGCCCCGCCGATATGGCCGAGATCCGCTCCGCCTTCTCCGTCATGCGCGTCGGCCCCGAGAAGATCGGCCAGCTCGCCCACGTCAAGTTCCTCCGCGACCTCGACGGCGTCCACGAGCACATGAAGAAGCACGCCGCCGTCGTGGGTCCGCGCTTCGCCCTCGTGCAGGAGAAGCTCTCCGCCGGCCTCGCCGAGACGGGCGTGGCCACCTGGACCGAGCCGCGCGGCGGCTACTTCGTGAGCTTCGACGGCCCGGAGGGCTCCGCCAAGGCCATCGTCGCCCTCATGGCCGAGCTCGGCGTCAAGCTCACCGGCGCCGGCGCCACCTGGCCCTACGGTGAGGACCCCAAGGACACGAACATCCGCATCGCGCCGACCTTCCCGACGCTCGAGGAGCTGGGGCAGGCGCTCGACGTCTTCGTCATCGCCGTCAAGCTCGTCTCCGCGCGTTTGGCCAAGGCGTCTCGCTAGCGCGGCGGCCGGCGACGGGTTTTCCGCGCTGCATCACGGGACAGGTTTAACAGCGGGGCGTTCTTCCTCGCCGGGCGGCCTGTCCCTATTTGGTGCGTCGGGAGCCCGTCGTCCAGTGACGGTGTGGGGGATTCGGCGAATTCCGGCGTATCGGCGCTTCTCGTGCCATACTCTATAAACTTGTGGGCGAACACCCCGCGGATAGAGCAGCAATAAGAAAGGCGCCGTCGCATGGCCCAGCAGAGCAAGAAGAAGAGCACCTCCAACATCGGGCCGGCCGGCAAGGCCCTCATCGTCGTCTTCGCCGTGCTCATGGCGCTCTCGCTCATGCTGCCCTCGCTCTCGTCCATCTTCTCGTCCTCGTCCAGCAGCTCCTCGAGCTCCGAGCAGACGACCGACGCCGACTCCAGCTCCGACTCCGACAGCTCCGAGACCGACTACGTGGCCAAGGCCGACGAGAAGTACGGCGCCCAGGTAGCGACCCTCGAGGAGAAGTACGCCTCCGACCCCGTGAACCTCGCCACCTTGCTCAACCTCGGCAAGGACTACATGACCTGGGGCGCCTACGTGCGCTACTTCGGCTCCACCGACGCCGACACCTCCCACGCCAACGAGCTTCTTTCCACGGCGGTCAAGTACTACGACGAGTACCTGGCCATCAAGGACTCCGACGCCGTGCGCGTGGACAAGGCCCTGTGCGCCTACTACCAGGAGGACGGCACCTCCGCCCTCCAGCAGCTCAAGGAGCTGACCGAGTCCTCTCCCGACTACGGCCCCGCCTGGGCCAACCTCGGCCTGGTCTACGAGGCCTCGGGCGACGACGACTCCGCTAAGGCCGCCTACGCCAAGGCCCAGGAGACCGACCCCAACGACGAGTACGGCGCGAAGACCTACGCGACCCAGCGCCTGGCCTCGATGGAGTCCTCCGACGAGACGAGCGACTCCGATGACTCCTCCGCCGCCGACGCGACCGCCGACACGACCGACGATTCCGCCAGCTCCTCCACGGGCGCCCAGGGCCTTACCGACACCCTGAGCGACCTGACCGGCTCGAGCCTGTAAACCACGACCTTCTACCACGAACTAGGAGGATTTCCATGAGCCTTTCCATCCAGACCACCGAAGACGCCGTCCGCAAGGTGCTCGTCGTCGGGGAGGTCGACGTCTCGAACGCCGACGAGCTCCGGGCCGCCCTCGACGCGGCGCTCCTCGAGACCGCGGGCGAGCTCGTGGCCGACCTCTCGCAGACCACCTACATCGACTCGACCGGCATCGGCGTGCTCGTTGGCGCCGCGCACCGCGCCGCCGAAGCGGGCAAGAAGCTCGTGGTCGCCCAGCCCCAGAAGAACGTCGCCCGCGTGCTCGAGCTTCTCGGCGTGGCCGGCGACCTCAACATCCAGCAGTAAAGAAGGGACCGAAGTTGTTTGGCATCGGAGAAACAGAGCTGGTACTCATCCTGCTCTTCGCGTTCATGATCTTCGGCCCCGACAAGCTGCCGGGCATGGGCAAGACACTCGGCCGCGCCCTGCGCCAGTTCAGGACCGCCCAGGAAGGCTTCACGCAGGTCGTCCAGACCGAGATCGTCGACCCCGCCACCGAGGCGATGAGCGACAAGAAGCCCAACCGCAACCGCGCGGAGTTCGACGAGGACGCCGATATTGAGGGCGAGGGCGCCTCTGCCCCCGCCGCGAAGAAGACCGAGACCTTCGCCGAGCGTAAGAAGCGCCTCGAGGCCGAGCGCAAGGCCAAGGAGGCCGCCGAGAAGGAAGCCGCGGAGGCCGCCGAGCAGGCCAGCCTCGCCGACGAGGCCGACGCCCCCGCCGCCGACGACGCCCCCGCAGCCGAGTCCCCCGCCCCTACCTCTGAGGCGGAGCCCGCCGCCCCGAAGAAGCCCAGCGTCGCCGACCTCTACACCATGAAGCGCCCGGCCCCCGAGCCCGCGGCCGAGCCTCAGCCCGAGGCCGGGGAGGCCGCCGCCGAGGATCTCGACGCGAGTCGCGAAGCGAGCGACGAGCGCAGCGAGGAGCGCCGAGCAGGCGAGGCTCTCCCCGCCGCTGACGCCGGCCCCAGCGCTGACGTCGCAGCCGCCGACACCACCGAGAAGGAGGCCTAGCCCCATGCCTATCGGTCCCGCACGCATGCCGCTTTTCGACCACCTCGGCGAGCTCCGCCGAAGGGTCACCATTATCGTCGTCTCCGTCCTGGTGGCGGCCGTCGTCGTCTACTTCGCCACCCCCGCGCTCATCGACCTGATGGTCGACCAGATCCGCGAGGCCATGCGCGGAGGCCAGCTCACCGTCATGACGGCGCTCGGCGGCTTCACCATCCGCTTCAAGGTCGCGTGCTTCTTCGCCGTGATCATCTGCACGCCGATCATCATATGGGAGCTCATGGCCTTCTTCCTGCCGGCGCTCAAGCCGAGCGAGCGCAAGTGGGTCGTGCCCACCGTCGCAGCCATGGTGTTCCTCTTCTTCCTCGGCATGGTGTTCTGCTACTTCGTGATCCAGCCCGCCGCCTTCGGCTGGCTGCTCGACCAGACCTATGAGTTCGCCAACTCCATCGCGGACGCCGAGGACTACCTGAACATCTATATGATGCTCGAGATCGGCTTCGGCATCGCGTTCCAGCTGCCGCTCGTGATCTTCTATCTCACGATCTTCCACCTGGTGCCGTACTCCACGCTGCGCGGCCAGTGGCGCTACGTCTACGTGGGCCTCATGGTCCTCTCGGCGGTCGTCACCCCGGACGCCAGCCCCGTGACCATGCTGCTCATGTTCGCGGCGCTGATCGCGCTCTACGAGGTCGCGCTTGCCGTCGCCCGTTACGTGCTCATCGCGCGCGACGGCAAAGCCTCGCTCAAGTGGACCCGCGAGGACTACGAGGAGCACGCCTTCAACGAGGCGTAGCCAACGACCGAATGGCGAGCGGGCGGCAGGGGAGACCTTGCCGCCCGCTCTCTTATCTTTATAATGTGCGCTACTTGCACCCAACCGCACCGCATCTGCACCACCGAAGTAAGGACCACGTTTGAAGCTCATCATCACCGAGAAGAACGACGCCGCGGGCCAGATCGCCCGGCTTCTTTCCGAGTCGGGCAAGCCCACGGCGGACAAGGTCTACGACACCCCTGTCTACCGTTTCCGGATGGGCGGCGAGGACTGCGTCACCATCGGCCTGCGCGGGCATATCCTGCAGCCCGACTTCCCGACCGAGCTCAAGTTCAACGACCGCGAGGGCTGGTTCGCCGTCGACGCCGAGGGCGAGATCATGCCCGCCGACCTGCCCGACGGCCTCGAGCGCCCCCCGTACAAGTCCAAGCGCAAGCCCTACCTCAAGGACGGCATCGACATCAAGGGCTGGAAGATCGCGAGCCTCCCGTACCTCGTGTGGGCCCCGATCCAGAAGCTCCCGGCCGAGAAGGGCATCATCCGCGCCCTCAAGAACCTCGCGAAGAAGGCCGACTCGGTGGTCATCGGCACCGACTTCGACCGCGAGGGCGAGCTCATCGGCTCCGACGCCCTGCGCCAGGTGCTCGACGTCAACCCCGAGGTCCCGGTTTCCCGCGCGCGCTACTCCGCCTTTACCAAGGCCGAGATCGACCATGCCTTCGCGAACCTGGTCGACCTCGACCAGGACCTCGCCGACGCAGGCGAGAGCCGCCAGTACATCGACCTCATCTGGGGCGCGGTCCTCACGCGCTACCTGACCACGGCGCGCTTCTCGGGCCTGGGCAACACCCGCTCGGCCGGCCGTGTGCAGACCCCGACGCTCGCCCTCGTGGTCGAGCGCGAGCGCGAGCGCATGGCCTTCGTGCCCGATGACTACTGGGTCATCTCGGGCGAGGCTTCGCACGAGGGCTCCGACCCCTTCAAGATCACGCACGCCGAGGGCCGCTTCTGGAAGAAGGACGAGGCCGACGCCTCCTGGGCGCGCGTCGCCGAGGCCAAGCAGGCCGAGGTCAAGGCCGTCGAGAGCAAGAGCCGCCAGCAGCGCCCGCCCGCGCCGTTCAACACCACGAGCCTGCAGGCCGCCGCGGCCGCCGAGGGCATCAGCCCCGCGCGCACCATGCGCTTGGCCGAGAGCCTCTACATGGACGGCCTCATCTCGTACCCCCGCGTGGACAACACCGTCTACCCGGATTCGCTCGACCTCAAGGACTGCGTGCGCACCATCGCCAAGGTCCTGCAGTACGCGAGCTGCTGCAACGCGCTTCTTGCCCAGCCCAAGCTCACGGCCACGCGCGGCAAGCAGGAGACGACCGATCACCCGCCCATCTATCCCACGGGCGCGGCCGACCCGGATAAGCTCCAGCCCGCTGCCTGGAAGCTCTACAACCTGATCGCGCGCCGCTTCCTGGCCACGCTCATGGGGCCCGCGACCATCGAGGGCACGAAGGTCACGCTCGACGTGGCCGGCGAGCCCTTCACCGCCTCGGGCAACGTCCTCGCCACGCCCGGCTTCCGCAGCATCTACCCCTACGGCCTCAAGAAGGACGACCAGCTGCCCGAGCTCAAGGCCGGCGACGTGTGCGCCATCGAATCCATGGACTTCGCCGCAAAGCAGACCGAGCCGCCGGCGCGCTACAGCCAGGGCAAGCTCATCCAGGAGATGGAGAAGCGCGGCCTCGGCACCAAGTCCACGCGCGCGAGCATCATCGACACGCTCTACCAACGTAAATACCTCAAGAACGACCCCTGCGAGCCGAGCCAGCTCGGCATGGCCATCATCGACGCGCTGCACACCTACGCGCCGCGCATCACCACGCCCGAGATGACCTCTGAGCTCGAGGACGACATGACCAAGGTCGCCGAGGGCAAGGACACCCAGCTCGCGGTGGTCAACCACTCCCGCGCGCTTCTCGCCGGCATGATGGACGGGCTCATCGAGCACACCGAGGACCTCTCTGAGGCCATCGCCGACGCCGTCACGGCCGACGCGAAGATCGGCGTTTGTCCCAAGTGCGGCCGCGACCTGGTGGTCAAGACGAGCGCGAAGACCCGCGGCAGCTTCGCCGGCTGCATGGGCTGGCCCGACTGCGACGTGACCTACCCGCTTCCGCAGGGCCGCATCGAGGCGCTCGAGGGGGAGGCCGCCGTGTGCCCGGACTGCGGCGCCCCGCGCGTGAAGGTCCATCCGTTCCGCAGCCGCGCCTTCGAGCAGTGCGTGAACCCCGCGTGCCCCACGAACATGGAGCCTGACGTCGAGGTCGGCGCCTGCAAGGCGTGCGCCGAGGCCGGCCGCGAGGGCAAGCTCGTCGCCCACAAGTCCGAGAAGACGGGCAAGCGCTTTATCCGCTGCACGAACTACGACGACTGCGGGACGAGCTATCCCCTGCCGGCGCGCGGCAAGCTCGAGGCCACAAGCGAGGAGTGCCCGGAGTGCGGCGCGCCGATGGTCGTGGTCACCACGGCGCGCGGCCCCTGGAAGCTCTGCCCGAACATGGAGTGCCCCGGCCGCGAGAAGAAGGAGGCCGCCAAGGCCGCGCGCGGCGGCGCGAAGAAGGCCACTTCCGGCACGAAGAAGGCCGCCGCGGACAAGTAAGGTCCGGATATGCCCGCAACAGGCTCTCGCCGGCTCGGCGGGAGCCTGTTTTACGATAGGGGAGGACCCCCATGCTCGATATCCTGCGCGTGCTCAAGGCCGCGCCGAAAAAGCCGGTCGACGAGCCGCTTATCCCGCTGACGACGCCGTGGGGCGATCGCACCCTGGCCGGGCAGGAGCCCGCCTGGGAGCACCCGCGCCCGCGGTTCGCGCGCGACGGCGCCGTGAGCCTCAACGGCTGGTGGGAGTTCTCGGCCTGCTCGCGCGCGCTCGACCGGCGCATTCGCGTGCCCTTCTCGCCCGAGGCGGCGCTTTCCGGCATCGGCGAGAAGACGGAGCCAAACACGGAGCTGTGGTATCGACGGGAGCTGCCCGCGCCCGACCTCTTGGGCGGCAGGCGGGCGCTTCTTCACTTCGAGGCGGTCGACTGGCGCTGCGAGGTCTGGGTCAACGGTATCAAGATGGGGGAGCACGAGGGCGCCTACCTGCCGTTTTCCTTCGACGTGACCGATGCCCTTCTTTCCGGCGGCTCGGCGCCCGCCGTTATCGAGGTGCGCGTGGTCGATCCCGGCGACGCCGGGTCGCAGCTGCGCGGCAAGCAGAGCTCGAGGCCGGGCGGCATCTGGTACACGGCGCAGTCCGGCATCTGGCGCGACGTCTGGCTCGAGGTCGTGCCGGCTGTGCATCTGACGGGGCTGCACGTCGACGCTGCCCTTGACGGCAAGGTCGCGTTTTCGGTTGAGTCGAGCGATCCCGCGGCGGAGGTCTCCGTCCGCGTTCTCGACGAGGGGCGCGAGGTCGCTTCGGCCTCGGCCTCGGTCTCGGCGCCTCTTACCGTCATGCTTGACGGGCCGCGGCCCTGGTCGCCCGAGGACCCGCATCTGTACGACGTGGAGCTGGCCTGCGGCGACGACGTCGTGCGGAGCTACTTCGGCATCCGCTCCGTCGAGGTCCGGCCCGACGCCGACGGCGTCCCGCGCTTCTTCCTCAACGGCGAGCCGTATTTCCTGCGCGGGGTGCTCGACCAAGGCTACTGGCCCGACGGCCTCATGACGCCGCCCGCGCCCGAGGCGCTCGAGCTCGATATCCGCGCCATGAAGGAAGCCGGCTTCAACCTGCTGCGCAAGCACATCAAGGTGGAGGACGGCCGCTTCTACGCGCTCTGCGACCGGCTCGGCATGCTCGTCTGGCAAGACGTGCCCTCCGGCGGCACGGCGCCGTACTCTGCCTGGCACACGAGCCAGAAGCCGACGCTCTTCCGCGCCTCGTGGGCGGCCAAGCGCGACACAGGCGAGCGCGCCTGGCAAGACCTCGGCGCCGACGACGAGGCCTATCGGTCCGAGTGGTCCGCCACCTGCGAGGGCATGGTCGAGCTGCTGCGCGACCACCCCTGCGTGGCGGGCTGGTGCCTCTTCAACGAGGGCTGGGGCCAGTTCGACGCCGCCGCGGCGACCCAGCGGGTCTGGGAGATGGACCCGACGCGCCCCGTGGACGCCACGAGCGGCTGGTACGACCAGGGCGCGGGCGACTTCTGGAGCATCCACAACTACTTCCGCCCGCTCGGCCCCGAGAAGGCCGCGGCGCGAAGCGGTCGCGCCTACCTGCTCTCGGAGTTCGGCGGCGTCACGTTGGCGGTCGCGGGGCACGTCAGCCGACAGACGAGCTACGGCTACGGGTCGGTGGGCGACGCGGCGGCGTTTCGCGCCGAGGTGGGCGCGCTTCTTGCCTGCGCCGACGCGCTCGGCGAGAAGGGCTGCTCGGGGTACGTGTACACGCAGCTCTCCGACGTCGAGGAGGAGGTCAACGGCCTCCTGAGCTACGACAGGCGCGTGAATAAGCTCGGGGGCGTGACGGCCTCGTGAAAAAGCGGGGCTCAGGGCCCGTGATGGCGCCCCTCGCCCCGATCGCCCGTTGCAAGCAGGCCCGACGAACGGGTACAATCGGATACGTACAGAGGCTTAACGCCCTCCTGTATGACATGCTTGATCGGTGGGGGTAACCCCAGAGTCAGCCGTCTGCCTAGGGCGGCTGATTCGCTTTTAGGGCTCCCCCACCAAGTAATCTAAAGCCTAGAGATCAAGCGATAGATGACTGCCGCCAAGATGAGCACGGCTGCCGAAAGTGCGAGCACGGTAAGGTCGTCCATGCGAACCCCTCCAATCTGCCTGCGGACTTGGAGGGCGCCGCTGTGCGTATGCGAACAATTGTACCATACATTTGTTCGATTTAGGGCGAGATTCTCCCTGCTTTTGGCTCACGACCTTGCGGATGGCCTGGTGCGCCCCTCAAACTACGGTTGCAGCAGCGACGGCGCGAGCCGCGCCCCTTAAACGACGGTTGCAGCAACGAATGACGGCTGCAACCGTCGTTTAAGGGGCAAGAAGACCTCACATATTGCTGCAACCGTCGTTTAAGGGGCGGTGCGGATCCCCTCATTGCTGCAACCGTCATTTCAAGGGCACGAGAGAAGCGCTGATTTTGCCGAATCGAATAATCGCGCGTATGATTAGAAGGTTAATCAGAGGCGAGGCAGGAAGCGGGTGCCATGCGAGGGGTCTTCATCACGCTCGAGGGGGCGGACGGCTGCGGCAAGTCGACCCAGGCGGCGCGCCTGGCCGAGCGCGTGGCCGCCACGGGCCGCGAGGTCGTGCGCCTGCGCGAGCCCGGTGGCACCTCCGTGAGCGAGAAGATCCGCGCCCTCGTGCTCGACCCCGCCAACGACCGGATTGCCCCTGAGTGCGAGCTGCTGCTCTTCGAGGCGAGCCGCGCGCAGCTCGTGCGCGAGGTCGTCGAGCCCGCGCTCGGGCGCGGCGCCGTGGTGGTGTGCGACCGCTACTACGACTCCACCTACGCCTATCAGGCGGCCGGCCGGGCCCTGCCCGAGGACGTCATCCGCCGTGCGAACGCGCTCGGCAGCTGCGGCGTGGACCCGGACCGCACCCTCGTGCTCGACATGCCGGCCGCCGACGCGCTCGCCCGCGCCACGCGCGGGGGCGCCGACCGCATGGAGGCCGAGGGGCTCGGGTTCCAGCGCCGCGTGAGCGAGGGGTATCTGCGCCTGGCCGCCGAGGAACCCGAGCGCGTGCGCGTCGTCGACGCCGCCGGAACCGTCGACGAGGTCGAGGCGCGCCTGGCCGCCGAGCTCGCCGACCTGCTGCCGGGGCTTCTTGCCCAGAACGCGGGCGGTGAGTGATGGAGGCCCCCCGCGTTCTCTCCGCCGTCTCCGACCAGCCTCGCGTCCACGACTTCCTGGCGCGGGCCCTCTCCGAGGGGCGGCTTTCCCATGCGTATCTCTTCGTCGGGGCGCCCGGCTCGGGAAAGATCGACGCTGCCGGAGCCCTCGCCAAGGCGATCGTCTGCCCCAACGGGGGAGACGGCACCTGCGACGAGTGCCGGCGCGTCTCTCACCACACGCACCCGGACGTCCACTGGCTCGCGCCCGCGAGCGCCACGGGCTACCTGGCCGACCAGGTCCGCGACCTCATCGCCGACGTCAACCTCGCGCCCATGCGCGCCAAGTCCAAGGTCTACGTGCTCGACCGCGCCGACCTTCTTCGCGGGACCGCGGCGAACGCCCTGCTCAAGACCCTCGAGGAGCCGCCGGCCGGCGTCGTCTTCATCCTGTGCGGGCGCACGGTCGCAGCGATGCTGCCCACCATCGTCTCGCGCTGCCAGGTCGTTCCCTTCCGCGTGACCTCGCCGGACGCGGCGCTCGCGGCCGTGGTGCGCGAGTCCGGCGCCTCGGAGAGGGACGCCCGCATCGCCCTCGCCGTCGCGGGCACGCCGGCGCGCGCCTGCGAGTTCCTCAACTCGACGGAGCGCCGCCAGGTCCGCCGCCTGGTGGTCCGCACCGTCGGCGAGCTCTCGCGCGACGACTCCTGGGACGTGCTCAAGTCCGCCGCCGAGATCGCCGCGGCCGTCAAGGTCCCTCTTGCCGCCATCAAAGATGCGCAGGAGGCCGCCGTCAAGGAGAGCTCCGACTTCCTCACGTCCGCCGCGCTCAAGGCCGTCGAGGCGGCCAACAAGCGCGAGCTCACCGCTCGTGAGCGTTCGGGTATGATGGAGGCCGTCTCGGCCGCCGAGTCGATGCTGCGCGACGTGCTCGTGAGCTGCGAGGGCGTCGAGACGGACATCGTCAACGCCGACGCCGCCGACGCCGTGGCGCGCATCTCGGCCATGACCGACGCCGCCGGGGCCGTCCGGGCGCTCAAGGCATGCTCCGACGCGGCCGCGAACCTCTCGCACAACGTTTCTGCGCAGCTGACCCTCGAGGTCATGCTGCTTGCCATAAAGGAGGCGCTCTAATGCCCAACGTTATTCCCGTCAAGCTCGAGTACGCGGTGCACGAGCTCTGGTTCGACCCCGCGGGCACGGGCGCGCAGGAGGGCGACCACGTCATCGTCCAGACCGAGCGCGGCCACGAGATCGGCCTCGCCGTGGGCGACGCCCAGTCCATGACCAACGACGAGCTCAACCTCGCCATCGGCCACGCCGCCCTCAAGAACGTCCTGCGCATCTGCTCGGACGAGGACCTCGACCGCGCCGAGGAGCTCGCCCGCCGCGGCGAGGACGCCATGCCGACCTTCCGTCGCCTGGTCTCCGCCTCCGAGCTCGAGATGAAGCCCGTGGGCGTCGAGTTCCTCTTCGACGAGGAGAAGGCCGTCTGCTACTTCGCCGCCGAGGACCGCGTCGACTTCCGCCAGCTTGTCCGCGACCTCTCGCGCGAGCTCCACGTGCGCATCGACATGCGCCAGATCGGCGTGCGCGAGGAGGCGGCGATCGTGGGCGGTTACGGCCACTGCGGCCAGGAGCTCTGCTGCCGGCGCTTCTCCATGAGCTTCGACCCGGTGAGTATCCGCATGGCCAAGGAGCAGGACCTGCCGCTCAACTCGACGAAGATCTCGGGCGCGTGCGGCCGCCTCATGTGCTGCCTGCGCTACGAGTTCGAGGCCTACCGCGACTTCAAGAGCCGCGCGCCCAAGCGCAACGCCGTCATCGACACGCCCCTCGGCAAGGGAAAGATCGTCGAGTACAACACGCCCAAGGAGCAGATCGTCCTGCGCCTGGAGGGCGGCAAGACGATCCGCGTGGACCTCGCGGACATGACGGCCTCCGAGGCCGCGTGCAAGAAGTCCCAGGAGCTCGGCTGCGCCTGCCGCCCCGACACCGTGACGCGCGAGGTGCTCGACCGCCTGCAGTCCCCGGACGTGCAGATGGCGCTGGCTGAGCTGGACCGCAAGAACGGCCTCGTGCCGGCCGAGGGCCCCGACGCGAGCGACATCTTCGTCGAGACCAAGAAGCGCCGTCGCCGCGGCTCGGACGCCGAGGGCTCCCAGCAGGGTTCCCGCCGCGGCGAGGGCAGCCGCCAGCAGCGCCGCGGCCAGGGCACGGGCGCCGCGCAGGGCGAGCAGGGCGCGGCCCAGGAGGGTCGCCGCCGCAAGCGCCGCGCGCCCGGCGAGGGCGGCCAGCAGGCTGCCCCGGCCCACATGAAGGCCGTCGGCGAGGGCACGGGCGACACCAAGGGCACGACGACCCGCAGGCGCCACCACCGCGCCGAGGAGCCGGGCGCGGGCGAGGCCGCCGAGCAGCGCAACCAGCCGCGCGGCGGTGGCATGCGCCCGACGCGCCGTCGCCGACCCGGCGACAAGGGCGGCGCCGCTGCCCAGCAGGGCCAGGGCGGCCAGCAGCCGGGCTCGCAGCGGCCGCAGGGCAAGCCGGCCCAGGGCCAGGGCCAGGGCGAGGCGAGCGAGGGCGCGAAGCCGCGCCGTCGCCGTCGCCGTCGCGGCGGCCAGGGCGAGGGCGGTGCCGGCGCGGCCGGCAACGCGAACGAGTAGGACTTCGGATAGAGGACGGTCGCCATGGGCGTGATCGACGCAGAGGGTTTCCAGCAACTGATCGAGGGCGCGCGGACCTACCGCCGCTACAGCGGGCAGAGCGTGGCAGAGGGCGATCTCCGCGAGCTCGTGGAGGCCGCGCGCTTCGCCCCTACGGGCAACAACATGCAGCTCCTGCGCTTCCGCCTGGTGAGCGCCGACGACGCCGAGGCGGCCGAGAAGGTCTTCTCGCACCTGCACTGGGCTGGCGCCCTCAAGGACTGGGACGGCCCGGTCGAGGGCGAGAAGCCCGGCGGCTACGTCGTTATCTGCCTGCCCCAGAAGCTCGCGGACAACCCGATCCGCACCATCGACGTGGGCATCGCCAGCCAGTCCATCGTGCTCGCCGCCGCGGCTCGCGGCCTCGGCGCCTGCATGCACAAGAGCTACGACGCCTGCCTGGGCGACGAGCTCGGCCTGACCGAGGCCGGCTACGCGGTGAGCATGGTCATCGCCCTCGGGCCCCGCGGCGAGGAGGTCGTCGTCGAGCCGGCCACGACCGAGCATGGCCTCACCTACTGGCGTGAGGCTGACGGCTCGCACCATGTGCCTAAGCTCACGGTGGACGACCTGGTCCTGTAGCTCCGCCCGAGTTCGGAAGGCTTCCAAACTCGGCGGGCTTCTTTCCAGCACATCGAGCAACGCGCCTACCTGCGGTTATAGATACCTAAACCAAGTTCGGAAGGCTTCCCAAAGTTTGGAAGCCTTCCGAACTTTTTTGGAGGAGGGACACGGGCGCGGCGATGACGTCGCTGCGGGGCGCGTTCAGGCGCGTAACCTGCGCGTGCGCTGAAATTTAACCTCCCCGTACGACGTGCAAAGACTATGATAGGGAGCACTTTACGCAAGCATCAATTACGAGGGGATGATATCGGGTGGTAAAGAAGCTCAAGCTGGCCGTTGCGGCCATGCTCTCCGCGCTGCTCATTCCGTTGGCGGTCGCTCCGCTCACGGCGGTCGCGGCGGACACCGATTATGTTTCGGGGGGGGGTATCTCTAAGTCAAAGGAGGCTACCAACCTCGACGAGAACTATGTGTCTAACGTAACCTTGTCGCTGCCCGCAGCGGACTACAAGGGCGACCTGGACGTTGTTTTCGTCCTGGATGGGTCTACCAGTACTGATAAGAGCGACCTTGCGGGAGAAGCCGCGGAGCTGCTGAAGGCGCTGGCTGAGTACCAGAACCTGAACGTCAAGGCCGGCGTCATCGTCTTCGGCGGAAGCGTGCCCATCCTCTATACCAGCGACGATCTCCTAGCTCTTTCCGAGAGCACAAACCTCGACGAGCTTGTTCAGGTGATCACGGACAAGAAATGGGACGGCGAGGCCGGTCGAAGTGGCAGCAACCTCCAGGCAGGCGTGAAGTCCGCGCAGAAGATGCTCGATGCCGATACCTCCGTGGCGAGCTCGGACAAGTACCTGATCATCCTCTCCGACGGCGGCGCCCGTACGTGGATGAATGATGACGATAAGCCTATGTCACAGGTCTTTAGGCAGAACAACGCAAATTACGCCGACTGGGGCCAGAACCAAGATTATGCCAGCCGCTATGTTGACGCTGGAAAAGATATCCGCACGTTCAAGGAAGTATGGCAGGCCGGAAATACCTATTCTGATTTTGCTAAATATGCCATGCCCTTGTTGACCGAAGAGCAGAAGAAAGATCCCGATGTGATTGCCAAGGCCGCGAATTGGGAAACCGTGTGCCAGGATCAGGACAGCGTGTACTATCCGTCGCTTGAGGTCGCGACCTACTACGCAGCCACCTCCATCATCGAAGCTTCCCAGAACTCTCAGGTGCTCTGGATCGATTACGCCTATCACGACGGTAAATACCAGGAGTACACCGACTCCTTCAAGTCTTGGCTCGCGAGCAACGGTTACGTCACCCGCTACAACAGCGCCGAGGCCACGAGCGAGGAGATCTTCTCCGGCGTGAAGGACCAGCTTATCTACCTTCTCGACGCCGGTTCGACCGTGGACGACTACATGGGCTACGTAGAGGGCGACTATAACTTCGACCTCGTCAACGATGCCGACGCCCTTGTCCTCACCGTGGGCGGCGAGCAGAAGGCGACCGTCAAGCTCGGCGAGAACAGCTACGGCTTCGGCGACCTTCTCAACAGCGGCGTGTACGAGTACGAGCTGACCTACTATCCCGCCAACGACGGCGAGGAGCACTTCCGCCTTACCGTCAACGTGCCAGTTACCAAAGACAAGCCCGTCAAGCTCTCCTACAAGGTCAAGCTGACCAACCCGAAGACGACCGGCGGCACCTACGGCGTCTACGATCAGTTCGGCGAGAACAACGACGGCTCTTCCAGCTACGGCCTCTACACCAACAACAAGGCCACCCTGAACCCCGTCGACTCCACCGGCAAGAAGGGCGAGTCCGAGGACTTCAACAAGCCCACCGTGTCCTACACGGTGCCCGAGAGCCCCTCGCCCAACCCGACCCCGACCCCGGCTTCCGGCACGCCCGCCAAGAAGGTCTCCGTCCCGCGCACGGGCGACACCTTCAACGTCGCTAGCCTCGTGGCCCTGCTGGCCGTCGGCGCGGCAGCCGTGGGTACTGGCGCGTACCTGCACAAGAAGCAGCGCTAGCGGCCTCGTCTAAAGCATCGCCGCATGCAAGGAGGGCGTCCCCGCATCAGCTGGGGCGCCCTCCTTTTTGCGTGACGCCCCCCGAGTTCGGAAGGCTTCCGAACTCGGGGGGCGTCGTTTACTGCAGCTCGGTGATGGTCAGGTCGAGCTTGCTCGCCTCGAGCGCGTCGCGGCCGCCGAAGACGCAGACGCCGGTCGCGGGCTCCGCGTCGGCGAGGACGGCGCGGAGCGCGCGCAGGCCGTCGGCCGTCACGGCGAGCTCCTCGGCGCGGACCACGTCGCGCCAGCCGGCCGGCTTCTGGTTGAAGCGGGCCATGTCCTGGCGGCGAGCCAGCGCGCGGGGCTTGACGGGGGCGTCGTGGGCGGCCACGGTGCTCACGATGTAGCCTGCGAGCTCGTCCTCTCCGCCGTCCCAGCCCGCGAGCCAGTCGGCGCAGCCGTCGTAGCGGCCGAGCGTGCCGTCGATGGACGGGTCGCGGAACGACCAGAAGGCGCGCACGCCGGAGTCCCCGCGACGGAAGCCCGTGCCGTAGGCGCCGCCCTTGACGCGCACCTCGTTCCACAGGTAGTCGTAGGTGATGGCACGGGTGGCCACTGCCCAGCAGCCCTTGGTGCCCGCGTCGAGCGCGGAGGGGGCGCTCGCGCGGACGACGTAGCTCACGTTCGAGGGGATGGCGAAGCCCTCCTCGCAGGCGCCGGCGGGACGGACGTCGAGCACGTGGGCGCACTTCTCGGCGCCGAGGGAGGGAAGCCCCAGGTCGCCGCCGGCGGCCCAGAAGCGCTCGCGGTCCTCGGCCGAGCCGGTAAAGCTCACGGTGACCTCGTCGGCGGTGAAGACGCGCCCGCAGACCTCGGCGAGCTTTGCCGGCAGCCCGGCCGCGCGCTCGTCCCAGTGCTCGAGCAGGTCGCGCATCCACAGGTAGTAGTCCACGCCGCCGAGCAGGCCCGAGGCCTTGGAGGCCGCCGAGAAGTACGTGGACGCGCGCGCGATGGCCGCCGCGTGGCCCGACCCGACGAAGACCTGCTCGAAGGCGATCTTTCGCTGCGCGAGGATGTCGCGGATGCTCTCCAGGTCGTCGAAGCGCGTGGTCGCCCAGACCTCGCGCGGGATGTCTGCCAGGCGCTCGACCTTCTCGGAGAGGGCGGAGGCCCCCACCACGAGGGCGGGCACGGCGGCGAGAAGGTCGCTCTCCGGCGCATAGACCTCGGTGAAGAAGCCCAGCCCGCCGAGGTTCGTCTCGATAAGGGTGTCCAGGTCGGACGCCGAGTGCGCCTCCGTGTCGAGCTTACCGAGCAGCTCGGAGAGAAGCCCCGCGTAGGGCAGCTCCTCGGCGCTCAGGCGCCGCAGGTCGAAGTAGTGGTAGACGTAGGCGATGCCGTGCGTCTGCAGCTCGTGGGCGATGCAGGGCAGGGGCGCCTCGACCATGGGCGCGGCGGGCTCGGGAGCCGGGTCCTCGATGTCGGCGACCGAGAGCTGCGGCAGCGTGGCCAGCGCCTCGGGGGAATCGGGCGCCTCCTGCTCGGCGCGCAGGGCGGCGACCTCGTCGGCCGCGCGGGCCAGGTCCTCGTCGGACATCTTCGCGCGCAGGGCCGCGAGCTCCGCCTGCTCCTCGGCCGCGTCGCCGCCCTCCACGGGCTCGAGCTCGACCTCGGCCGAGTGCTCGCTCTGGCAGACGAGCTCGCGGAGCAGCTGCTCGAAGTAGCCGTTGTCCAGGCCCGCCTTGGCCTCGGCTAGGGCGCCCTCGTAGCGGACGTAGTCCAGGGGGCGCTCGTCGTCGTAGAGCCAGGAGGACATGACGGTCATGCTGAGCGCGACGCCGTCGGGGTAGCTGCCCCAGTCGCCCTCGCGCAGGTTGAACTCCGCCTGGGCCAGGGCCGCTGCGAGCTTGTCGCGCCCGATGCCCTTCTCGGCGAGCTCGGCGCAGGCGGACTCCAGAAGCGGGCGGAACTTGGGGCCGCAGCCGGGCTTGACGCCCTTCAGCGTGAACATGGCCTGGGGCTGCAGCACGCCGTCGATGAGGGTGGCCTCGAAGTCGTCGGCCAGGCCCGCGTCGAGGATCACCCGCTTGAGCGGCGCCTCGTTGGAGCCGGCGAGCGCGTCGAGGAGCACGTCGACCGCGAGCACGCGGGCGCGGTCGGCGGCGGTCCCGAGCACGTACGAGACGCCGACCTCTGCATTGCCGGGCGCAGTGGCCATCTGGACCACGCGGCGCTCCGGCGCCACCGGCGCCTGGGCGAGCAGCGGGTTGGGCGCGCCGGCGCCGCGCTTCTCGGCGCCGCGGAAGCGCTCGTCGATGAAGGCGAGCTCGCGCTCGATGTCCACGTCGCCGTAGAGCACGGTGTAGCTGTTGGCCAGGTCGTAGTGGCGCGCGTGCGTCTGGAGGAACTTCTCGTAGGTGAGCGTGGGGATGGCGCGGGGGTTGCCGCCCGACTCGTAGCCGTAGGCGGTGTCCGGGAAGAGCGACGTGCTCAGCGCCTGGTAGAGCACGTCGTCGGGGTCGGAGAGGGCGCCCTTCATCTCGTTGAAGACGACGCCGTTGTAGGCGAGCTCTGCCTCCGCGCCCTCGCCGGCGACCTCGAGGTGCCAGCCCTCCTGCTCGAAGATGCGCGGGCGGGAGTAGATGGCCGGGTGGAGCACCGCGTCCAGGTAGACGCCCATGAGGTTCTCCAGGTCGGCGGTGTTCGTGGAGGCCACGGGGTACATGGTCTTGTCCGGGAAGGTGAGGGCGTTCAGGAACGTCTGCATGCTCGTCTTGAGCAGGTTGACGAACGGTTCTTTGACGGGGTAGGCGTCGCTGCCGCAGAGCACCGAGTGCTCGAGGATGTGGAAGACGCCCGTGTCGTCGGCGGGCGGGGTCTTGAAGGCGATGGCGAAGGACTTGTTCACGTCCTCGTTGGCGAGCCAGAGCAGGCGCGCGCCGGTGGCGGCGTGGCGCATCACGTAGGCCTGGCCGCCGATCTCGGCCACGGCCTCGACGCGCTCGACCACGAAGCCGGCGTGGGCCGTGCCGGCGGCGAGCGAGGCGTCCGGCTGGGAGAAATCCTTGGTTGTCATGGGGCTCCTTACATCGGTTTTCGCACGTGAGCAGCATACCCCTACCCGACGGGTGTTACCCTAGCTGGGCGACGAACGAAGAGGAGACGAAACATGGCCGAGAAGGGCATCGAGAGGCGCGCCGGGGAGGGCGCTGTGAGCGGGGACGGGGAGCGCCCGCGGGCCGCTGCCGCGGCCGGCGGCGAGGACCGCGCCCGCGTGCGCCGCGGGGTTGTCTTCACCCTTATCGGCGGCACGTTCTGGGGGCTTAACGGCACCGTCTCGAGCTGGCTCATGAGCACCTACTCGATCGACCCGCTGTGGCTCGTCTGCCTGCGGGAGCTCACCGCCTGCTGGCTCTTCCTGGCCGCCGCGGCCGCGCGCCCGGAGAGCCGCGCGCAGCTGACGGGCGTGCTGCGCGACCGGCGCGGCCTGGCCGAGGTCCTCGCGGTCTCGCTCGCGGCGATCCTCTTCTCGCAGGTGGCCTATCTCGAGGCGGTCAACGCCACGAGCTCGGCGATGGCCACGGTCATGCAGAGCCTCGGCATGGCCCTCGTGCTCGTGTACACCTGCGTCCGCGGCCGGCGCGGCCCGCGCTGGAAAGAGGCCCTCGGCCTCGCGCTCGCGCTCGCCGGCACGTTCCTGCTGGCGACCGGGGGAAATCCGGGGCAGCTCAGCCTGCCCATCGGCGGCCTCGTGTGGGGGCTCGTGTGCGCGCTGAGCTCGGCTTGTCTTTCCATCCTGCCGGCCAAGCCCATGGCCCGGTGGGGCAACTTCACCGTCAACGGCATCGCGTTTCTGGTCTCGGGCTGCATCCTCGCGGCGTTCTACCGCCCGTGGGAGCACATGCCCGCACTCGACGCGGCCGCTGCGGCGGCGCTCGTCTTCGTGGTGGTGGTCGGGACCTTCGGCAGTTACGCGCTGTTCCTGCAGGGCGTGCACGACGCGGGGTCCATGCGCGCGGCGCTTCTGGGCACCTCGGAGCCCATCGCGGCGACCATCTCCACGGTGCTGTTCCTGGGCACCACCTTCACGCCGGTCGACCTCGTCGGCTTCGCGCTCATCCTGGCGATGGTGTACCTGACGGCGTGAGGGCGCGGGCGCGGTGCCGCGGCGGACGTGGTTCCGCCCGTCGGAAGCCGCGGCACCGTCGTCTTGAGCCTATCCTCTTGCGAGGTTTTGCTCTTCGTGCGACGTTTGGGGTCAACGGCTGCAAGGTTTTGTCGCTCGTGCGACGTGAATCCGGTGGAGGAGGCTCCAAATAGGCCTCTGAGACGCCGTTACGGCCCCTTGGGGGCTTCGGCCGACCTGAATCAACGTCGCACGAACGGCAAAACCTTGCACGGAACCTCCCCTAACGTCGCACGAACGGCAAAACCTTGCAGGCGCGGAACCCTTGGGCCCTGCGGGAACCGGTCGACGAGCCGTGGGAGCCGGGCGCCGAGCTGAGAAAAGGCCGGGCGGCGAGGTCCCGCTACCTGTCGGTGGATTGTATAAGCCTTACTACAGACAGGTGGCGGCCGGTCCCCTACATTGGTCCCAAGCACAGGCCGAGCAGGGAGGGGACGACCATGCGGAAGTTCGTCGGCGACACGGAGGCGCGCGGTTCGCGGGAAGTGCTCACGGGGGTCGCGGGGGCTCTTGCCCTGACGGCGCCGAACTTCTCGAGGGCGACCGCCTATGTGGTCGCCCTTCCGGACGCGGCGTACGCGCTCCCGGTCCTACTGGCCGCGCTCGCCGCGCTTTACGTGATGTTCGCGAACCGTTTGCCGCGGTGCCGCCAAGGATTGACGCTCATCCTCTCGGTCGCCTGCGTCGCCTTCGAGGCGGCTTGCGCCTGGGCGCAGCGGACATGCCCCGATTGGAACTACCTGAGCGTGAACGCGGGCCTGAGCCTGGCCGGCCGTGCCCTCAGGCTCGCGGCTTTCTGTTCGCTCGCGCTTCAGGCGGGTCGGGGAGAAGGGCTTCGGGGCAAGGCCGGGCGACGGGCAGCTGCCTGCCTCGCGGCCTCGGGAGTGGCGAGCGCCCTGGCGCTTTGGTGCCTGGGCGAATACGGGTGCCCGCGCGAGGCGACCTTGGCGCTCGGCCTCGCCGGCTGGCTATACCTCGCGGCGCTCGTCGCGCTCGGCATGGGACGGGGGCATGCGGCGGGCATTCCCTTCGCCCACGGCTCCTTCGCCTTCTTGATCGGGGCGTTTATCGGCATCGACGTCGCCACGATCCTGGGCAGCGGCTCGGCGCCGGGCGCCGACGCCTCGTGGGCGCTGCCGATTTCCGCCGCGCTCGCCGCCGCGTCGTTCGTGCCCATGTCCGCGCCGTGGGCTCGCGGCGCGACGGCGGAGGCGGCCGGCGGCACGGCAACGGCCGCTTCGGGCCGGGAGGGGCGCATCGCCTCGGCGCTCGGCGCGATTCCCGGGGCGGACGCGCTCTCCGAGCGCGAGGCGCAGGTCGCGGCGGCGGAGCTTTCCGGCGCCACGGACGCGGACATAGCTTCCGAGCTGGGGCTCAAGCCGCAGACAGTCGCGACGTACCGGTCGAGGGCGTATCAGAAGCTCGGCGTCTCGTCGCGCGCGGGCCTCGTGGGCGCGGCCCGTTCGTGCTCGGCGCCGGCGGGCACGTGTGCGCGGGGCAACGGATCCGGGGCGTCGGCCCCGTTGCCGATCGCTCGCCGCTCCGCCGCTCTCCGCGCGGCCCTCGGTACGGTGGTCCTCTTGCTGCTCGCCGTGCTCCTGCGCATGTCGGTTCCGCTCCCCGCGCAGCGGGTCGCGCTTCTTGCCGCCTCCGCGGCCCTTCTCGCAAAGGGCGCCGCCGGGCTTGCCCGCGCAGGGGGATGGGGCGCGCCCGGGGAGGGCGGCTTCGGGCAGGTCGGGACCGGGCAAGGCGGATCCGGCCGCGCGGGCTTCGAGCCGCAGGTGGTCGCGGGGTGCATCTGCGCCTGCGCGGGCGCCGTCGTCTCGCCGCAGCTGCCCGTGCTGTACGGTTGGCGGGCGCTGGCCGCGCCCGTGGCGACGTTTCTGTGCCTGGTCTGGGTCGAGTGCGCGGCGCGCGACGCATCGACTCGCGCCCTGACGGCCCTGACCTGCGGTGTCGTCGGATTGCTGACGGTGCAGGCGGGGCTCTACGGGCTGCAGGCGTCGGTGCCGTGGCCGCAGCTCGCCATGCCGCTCGCCGGGCTTCTCGCCGTCGCTACGCTCGGCATCGATAAGAGGCTCGCGGAGCGGGAGCTCTCCGACGCGCTCCTGGTCGGCGAGGCGCGCTGCGACTCGTACCTGCGCGGCCGGGGGCTCTCCGAGCTCGAGGCGAGCGTGCTCATCCTCTCGGCAAAGCGGCTGAGCCGGGCAGCGATCGCGGAGTCGCTGGCCATCTCCGTCGCCACGGTGTCGACATACCGGTCGCGCGGGGTCAAGAAGCTCGGGGCGGAGGACCTCGAGGCGGCGTTTCGGCTCATGCGCGAGGAGGGCGGGCTCGACGCGGCCTGACGCCGCGACGGTGCGCAACCGTCGCCCTCAACCGACGCCAAAACGAAGGCGCCCGGCGCCATCGCCGTGACGATGGCGCCGGGCGCCGCTTTGTCGCCGTCTGTGGGGCCTCCTGCGCTAGGCGAGCAGCTTCAGCCCGAAGTACGCGACGACGGCGATGCCGAGGGCGATGCGGTACCAACCGAACGGCTTGAAGTCGTGCTTGCGGATAAAGCCCATGAGGAAGCGGATCACGAGCAGCGAGACCGCGAAGGCGACGGCGCAGCCCGTGAGCAGGATGGCCGTCTCGTTGGCGGAGAAGGCGTTGCCCTTGAGGAAGTACTTGACCAGGCGCAGGCCCGAGGCGCCCGCCATCACGGGGATGGCCAGGTAGAACGTGAACTCCGCGACCGCGGTGCGCGAGCAGCCCAGAAGCAGGCCGCCGATGATGGTCGACCCCGAGCGAGAAGTGCCCGGCACGATGGAGAGCACCTGGAAGCAGCCGATGCCGATAGCCGTCTTCCAATCGATCTCGTGGACGCTCTGGATGCGCGCGTCCTCGTCGGCGAGCTCGGAGCGGGTCGCGATCTCGGCGGTCGAGGCCGTGACGGCGAAGTGCTTGGGCGCGGGGCGCAGCTGGCCGGAGCCGGCGCCGGGCAGCGCCAGGGAGGCCTTCTGCTCGCGCGCGTTCTCGATGACGATGAACGCGATGCCGTAGACGATGAGCGCGGCGGCGATGACGAAGGGGCTGCCCAGGTGCTCCTCCATCCAGTCGTCGAGCGGGATGCCGATGACGGCGGCCGGGATGCAGGCCACGACGGTCTTGCCCCACAGCTCCCAGGTCTTGCGCTTCTCGAAGCCGTTTTTGGACGGCGAGAAGGGATTGAGCTGTCGGAAGAAGATCGCGCAGACGGCGAGGATGGCGCCGAGCTGGATCACGACCAGGAACATGTCCCAGAAGTCGGTCGAGACGTCCATGGTCAGGAACTGGTTGAGCAGCAGCATGTGCCCGGTGGACGAGATGGGCAGCCATTCGGTGATGCCCTCGACGACGCCGAAGACGGCGGCCTTGAGCAGCTCTATGAAGTCGATTGCGTTCTCCACGCGTATCCCCCTTGTGTCGTGTGCCCATACACTGTGCCGCAGCACGCGCGGGGCGCGGCCGCAGCCCGCGGCATGGACAGCGAAAAACCACGCCGCGGCCCGCCCGTTGCGGAAAGGGGAGGGGCTCCCGGTCCGTCGGCCCCGCCTTCGGAAGGGGGCTTCTCGCCGCGTCCGCAGCCCGCCCGACCCCCGCTCGGCAGTGTAGGAATAGTGAGAACCCTCAAGCTGGGCTAGAATGTTTTCTCGTTTATTACGCACGCCCGGCGCGATCCGGGACCCCGAAGAGCAAAGGTTTGCCGCTTGATAGACGTCCGCAGCATGTCTCACGCACGACTCCTGGCCCTGCCGCTGGCTTTCGCGGTCGCCGCCTCCGCGGGCGCCGCCGCGCTGGCCGCCCCCGAGGTCGCCCGCGCCGATTCGCTCGAGACGCTCCAGCAGCGCATCGAGGACAGCGGCGTCGCTTATGACGAGGCCGCCCAGCGCGTCGAGGAGCTGCAGCAGAAGATCGACGCCAACGAGCAGCGCATCGCCGAGATCGAGGCGCAGCTCCCCGAGAAGAAGCGCGCCGCCTCCGAGGCGGTCCGCACCCTCTACAAGATGAACCAGGGCGCCGGCGGCATCATCGAGCTCCTTCTTTCCAGCGACGACTTCAACGACGTCATCACCAACGCGCGCTATCTCGATGCCGTCACCTCGCGCAGCAACGACGCCGTGAACGAGCTTCTCTCCATGACCGAGGAGCTCGACCAGACGAGAAGCGCCCTGGCCTCGGAGAAGGCCCAGGCCGAGTCCGACGCGGACGCCGCGAAGAGCGCCATGGACGAGGCCGTCTCCGCGCGCCAGGCCGTCCAGGAGGCGCGCGCCCAGCAGGCCGCCGAGGAGGCCGCCGCGGCCCAGGCCGCGCTCGAGGCCGCCCAGAAGGCCGCCGAGGAGGCCGCGGCCCAGCAGAGCGCGACATTTACCACGAGCTCCGGCAACGAGGCCGAGGTCAAGGTGCCCGACAACACCGACTCCGGCAGCGACACCGTCGAGTGGTCCGAGAAGGACACCTTCGTCAACGAGTGGGCCCCGCGCATCGACGCGTACCTGTCCGGGTCCCCTCTCGCCGGCTACGGCAAGACCTTCGCCGAGGCGGCGTGGACCTACGGCGTCGACCCGCGCTTCTCGCCGGCTATCAGCTGCGTCGAGAGCTCCAAGGGCGCCGTCTGCTTCAAGTCGCACAACGCCTGGGGCTGGGGCTCCTCCAGCTGGGATACCTGGGAGTCGGCGATTTACGACCACGTGGCCGGCCTCGCCGCCGGCTACGGCGGGCAGCTGTCCGTCTCGGCCGCGCAGAAGTACTGCCCGCCCACCTGGGAGAACTGGTACGCCTCGGTCCTCTCCGAGATGAACTCGATCTAATGGGCCGCCCCCGCGCAAAGAGCACCGGAGCCCGGCGCCCTGCCCGCGCCGCGGCCTCGGCCGCGCTCTCGGCTGCGATCGTCCTGACGGGCCTCGGGCTCGCTCCCGCTACGGCCGGCGCCTCGACCTTAAGTGAGCTGCAGGAGCAGATCGACTCGTGCAGCGCGTCCTTCCACGACGCGACCACGAGGGCCAATGAGCTGCAGGACCAGATAGCCGCCAACGAGGAGCGCATCGCGCAGATCGAGGACGAGCTCCCCGCCAAGCGCGAGGCGGCCTCGAAGTCCATCCGCACCATGTACAAGCTGCAGGCGAGCTCGGCCGAGCTCATCGAGCTGCTGCTCTCGAGCGAGAGCTTCGAGGACGTCGTCTCGACCGCGCAGTATTTCTCGAGCATCGTCATGCACAACAACTCGGTCATCGAGGGGCTCGTCTCGGCCAGCGACGAGCTTGCGCAGACGAGAAGCTCGCTCGCCGCCGAGAAAGCCCAGGTCGATGAGGAACTTTCGAGCGCGCTCGAGTCCCTGGGCCAGGCGAATGAGGCACGCGAGCAGTACGAGGCGCAGCTCGCCGCCGAGGCCCAGGCCGCGGCGGAGAAGGCCGCGGCAGAGGCCGCCGCTGCGGCTGAGGCCCAGGCCGCTGCGGACGCGGCGGCGCAGGAGTCGGGCGACGGTCAGTCTCAGGAGAGCATCGACGCCGCCTCCCAGCAGGGGAGCGGACAGGATTCGTCGGCCTCCGGCACGGGCTCGGCCTCGGGCGACGGCGCCTCGTCGAGCTCGGGCAGCTCGACCGGCTCCAGCTCGAGTTCCGACTCGAGCTCGTCTTCCTCCAGCACACAGGAGGTCGAGACGGACGGCGAGTGGATGAGCGGCATCGCCTCGGCCTACGACATCGAGGACAACACGGGCGGGACGGCCACGGCCTCCGGCATTCCCCTCACGCACGACTCCATGACGGTCGCCGTTCCGGTGAGCCAGAGCTATCTGCTGGGCCGCACGGTTCAGATCCGCTATGCCGGCAAGACCATCACCGCGACCGTTACCGACACGGGCGGCTTCGCGAGCTACGGCCGCGTCCTCGACCTCGCCGGCGGCTGCTGGCAGGCGTTCGGCTTCTCGAGCGCCGACGACTGGGGCGTCCGCGCGGTTCAGTACCGCTTCCTGTAGGGTTAAATCTCGGCTGTTGCTCCGATAGGCGGGGAATCGGCGGCCGTATCGGGCCGCGCGCGAGCCCTTGGGCCCGGCTTTCCGTTGCCGTGCGGCTTGATTTGGCTGCTCGGCGGACCCAGTTCTCGAGAATGTACGATTGAAATCCCAACGGTCGAGTAGCCGGCCCAGATTTGGCCGCATTTGCCCAGTTGAGCGCTCGCCAAAGGGACGGGCTACTCGGCCCGGCGTCAGTCAATCGTACATTCTCGGAAGTTTGGATCCGTCGCGCACTCCGCGAGCAGGAATAGCGCCCGCGGCCCAGCCGGGCTGCGGGCGCCTCGTCGTGGCGACTATGCAGGACGCGCGTCTGGGCCTAGAGCGCCGTGGGCACGCGGCTCACGATGAGCTTCATGCTGCCCGCGCAGTCGACGTCGCCGTAGGCGGCCGGGATGATGAAGTGGTCGCCCTTCTTCACCGGCTCGCCGCCGACGGTGCCCTCGCCATCGATGACGCTCACGCAGCGGAACGTCGGGATGGCCGAGAAGACCTTCTCGCCGTCGATCGATACGAGGTCGACGATGTAGCGGTCTGTGTCCGCCAGGTGCTGGATGCCGCCGATGACGGGCGTGGTCACCGCGCCCGACTCGATGGGCGCCATGCCGAAGTCGACGCACTCGACGCTCTGCTGGATGTGGAGCGGGCGCGTCGTGCCGTCGGCCTGTTTGCGGTCGTAGTCGTAGACGCGGTAGGTCACGTCGCTCGACTGCTGGGTCTCGAGGATGACGGTGCCGCCCTTGATGGCGTGAATGGTGCCGGGGTCGATCTGGAAGAAGTCGCCCTTGTGGATGGGCACCTCGTTCAGGAGCTCGGACCAGCGTCCCTCGTCGACCATTTGCCGGAACTCGGCCGCGTCCTTCGCGCGCTGGCCGACGATGATGGTGCCGCCCTCCTCGCAGCCGAGGACGTACCAGCACTCCTTCTTCCCGAGGGAGCCGTTCTCGTGCTCGGCGGCGTACTCGTCGTCGGGGTGAACCTGCACCGAGAGGTCGTCCTTGGCGTCGAGGATCTTGATGAGCAGCGGGAACTCCTTGGCTTCGCCGCCGCGCCCGTCGGGCACCGCGCCGAAGAGCTCGCGGTCCTCTTCCCAGACCTGGGAAAGGAGCTTGCCGTCGAAGGCGCCGCCGCGCACGCGGCAGTCGCCGTTGGGGTGGGCCGAGATGGCCCAGCACTCGCCGATGGGGCCGTCCGGGATCTCGTAGCCCCACTCGTCGTGGAGCTCCCGGCCTCCCCAGATCTTCTCGTGGAACACCGGCTCGAGGAAAATCAACTCGTGGAACTGCTGCGACATTGCTGCTCCTTAATCTTGCTGACTGCCATGCCATGCAACGCAACTACATTCTTAGCTTACGGCCGTGACCCCGCGGCCGCGCGCGACTATGTCCTACGCCTCGGCAAGAAGTGCGCGGCGCCCCAGCTCGAGCGCGCCCATGGCCCCCTGGTTGTCGTTCAGGCTCGGCGCGACGATGTAGGAGTCGATGTCGGCGAGCTCGGGCGCGGTGATGTACCCGCCCAGGTAATCGACGGTCTTCTTGCGGACAAGGGGATAGAGCTGCTCCTGGTGCATGACGCCGCCGCCCAGGATGATGCGCCTCGGCGAGTAGACGAGCACGAGGTTCGCGCACATCTGCGCCAGGTAATCGGCCTCGATCTCCCAGACCTCGGGCTTATCCGCGAGCTCGACGGCCGGTTTGCCCCAGCGCTCTTGGAGAGAGGGGCCGGCGGCCATGCCCTCGAGGCAGCACGCGTGGCTCGGGCAGTGGCAGGGGCCGTTGTCGCCCGCCACGCGCGTGACGAGCATGTGTCCCGCCTCGGGGTGGAGCATGCCGTGCAGAAGCCGCCCGCCGAGGATGACGCCCGCGCCCACGCCGGTGCCGATGGTCACGTAGACGAGGTCGCCCAGGCCCTTCGAGTCGCCGAAGGTGGCCTCGCCAAGGCACGCGACGTTGACGTCGGTGTCGTAGCCCACGGGCACGCCGAGGGCGTCGACGAAGGCCTGCCGCAGGTGGCAGCCGCGCCAAGCGACCTTGGGGGTCTCGAGGATGTCGCCGAAGGTGGCCGACGCCGGGTCCACCCCGGTGGGGCCGAACGCGCCGATGCCCAGCGCCTCGACGCCGCGCTCGGCGAACCAGCCGGTCAGCACCGGAAGGGTCTCGTCCGGCGTCAGCGTGGGGAACGACTCTCGCTCGAAGATCGCCCCCGTCTCGTCCCCGACCGCGCACACCATCTTCGTGCCGCCCGCCTCAAGCGCTCCGATTCGCATGGTTCGTCCTTTCTCCTTTGAAAGCAATAGATGACCGTTGGCTCTGCGTGGGGAGGGTTCTTGTTCCCAGCGCAGTTCCGCATGAGCCGAACGCGACTTAATGTCGCGTTCGTGCGAACAGGACTGTTTGAGCATGGGGACAAGAACCCTCCCCACGCAGAGCTACCAGCGGTTATTTGGTGCTGATGGTGCGGAACTCGTAGCCGTTGGGATGGCGGCTGAAGGAGTACTCGAACGGGGTGCCGTCGTCGAGGAAGGCGACCTGCTCGACCTCGAGCAGCGGGTCGTGCGGGCCGACGCCCATCCACTTCTGCTCGTCCTTGGTGGGAAGAACCGCCCGGACGATGCGGTGCGCGCTCGCGATCCTCAGGCGAAGGTCGCCCTCGACGTAGCTGTATATGGAGCCCTCTGCGTTCTTGCGGCGGAGGTTGGGGATGAGCTCGATGGGCATGTAGGTGTACTCGACGGCGTGCGGGCGGTCGTTGGAGAAGCGCACGCGTACGATGTGGTAGACGAACTCGTCGGGCTCGATGGCCAGCATGTGCGCGACCTCGGCAGGCGGCATCTCGATGTTGAAGAGCTGCACCTCGGTCGTGATCTTGTCGCCGGTCGCGCGGCGCTCGGCGGTGAGGCCGCTCATCTGGCCTCTCGTCTCGAAGGCGACGGCCTCGTTGGTGGGGGACTGCACGTTCTTGACGAAGGAGCCCGAGCCGCGCCGGCGGGTGATGTAGCCGCCGGCCTGAAGGACATCGAGGGACTTCTTTATGGTCATCTTGCTGACCTCGTACATAGAGCAGAGGGCCTCGATGCTGGGGAGCTGCTCGCTGGGCTTGTACTGCCCGCCTCTGATCGCGCGGATCAGGTCGTCCGCCACGAGCTCGTACTTCATCTTTGCCATGGGCTGCTCCTCTCTATGGATCGTCGCGAGCAAACGCGGCCGCGCGTCCGAGACAGAGCATAGTCTCTGAACGTGGCCGATAACCGTTCATCGGCAAAATCATACCACTCGGCAGGAAGAAGAAAATAGGTCTTGAAGAAACAGTAAACATGCCTAATCTATAAATCAGACATGCCAGGTTGGCCAACCAGAAATGCCAGGAATGTCGAACCGCACACGGGCCGCCCGGCCCGCAAGCACACGGAAAGAAAGGAGGGATCGATGGAGCAGCTCACGCTACCGAAGGACTTCTTCTTCGGCGCGGCGATGTCCGGCCCCCAGACGGAAGGGGAGTGGAAGAGCGGAGGCAAGCTCGAGAACCTGTGGGACCTCTGGAGCAACCTCGAGCTCGACGCGTTCCACAACCGCGTCGGCTCCTACGGCGGCAACGACTTCACCCGTCGCCACAACGAGGACTTCCAGATCTTCAAGGACCTGGGCCTCACGAGCTTCCGCACCTCGATTCAGTGGAGCCGCCTGCTCGACGAGGACGGCAACGTCAACCCGGAGGGCGAGAAGTACTACCACGAGCTCTTCGCCGACGCCGCGGCCTCGGGCCTCGAGTGCTTCGTGAACCTCTACCACTTCGACATGCCCGCGTATCTCTTCCGCCGCGGCGGATGGGAGAACCGCGAGGTCGTCGAGGCGTACGCGAACTACGCGGCCAAGGCCTTCGAGCTCTTCGGCAAAGAGATCCGCTGCTGGTTCACCTTCAACGAGCCCATCGTCGAGCCCGACCAGCGCTACCAGAACGGCGTCTGGTACCCCTACCTGCACAATTTCAACCGCGCCAAGGTCGTGCAGTACAACATCTCGGTCGCGCACAGCCTGGCCGTGGCGGCCTATCGCCGCGCGAAGGCCGCCGGCCTCATGCGCGAGGACTCCCGCATCGGCCTCATCAACTGCTTCACCCCGCCCTACACCCGCGAGAACCCGAGCGAGGCGGACCTCGAGGCCGTCCGCATGACCGATGGCATCAACAACCGCTGGTGGCTCGACCTCGTGACCAAGGGCGAGCTTCCCGCCGACGTCCTCGACTCGCTCGCCTCGCGCGGCGTGGAGCTGCCGATCCGCCCCGGCGACGCCGAGATTCTCGCCCAGGGCAAGGTCGACTGGCTCGGGTGCAACTACTACCACCCCGAGCGCGTCCAGGCGCCCTCGCGCGAGGTCGACGAGTCCGGCTGCCCGGTCTTCGCCGAGCCCTACGTCTGGCCCGAGGCGAAGATGAACGAGAGCCGCGGCTGGGAGATCTACCCCAAGGGCATCTACGACTTCGGCATGAAGCTCAAGAACGAGTATCCCGAGCTCGAGTTCTTCGTGTCCGAGAACGGCATGGGCGTGGAGCACGAGTGGGATTTCCGGGATGCCGAGACCGGCGTCATCCAGGACGACTACCGCATCGAGTTCGTCCGCGAGCACCTCGCCTGGATCGCCCGCGCCATCGCCGACGGCGCGAACCTCGTCGGCTACCACTACTGGGCCGTCGTTGACAACTGGTCCTGGTCCAACGCCTTCAAGAACCGCTACGGATTCGTGGAGGTCGACCTCGAGGACGGCTACAAGCGCCGCCTGAAGAAGTCCGCTAATTGGTTGAGGGAAGTCACGAAAACGCATACCCTCACCGTGGAAGAAGGGAAGTAAGGAAATGGCAGAAGGAAAGGGACAGGCGTTTCTCGATAAGTTCGCCGAGGTCTCCGCGAAGGTGGGCAACCAGGTCCACCTGCGCACCCTGCGCGACGCGTTCGCAACGATCACGCCGCTCTACATCCTGGCCGGCATCGCCGTCCTGATCAACAACGTGGTGTTCCCGCTGTTCTTTGCCGACGGCTCGGCCGAGCTCGCGGCGGTCCAGGGCTGGGGCTCTGCGGTCACGCTGGGCACGCTCTCGGCCTGCGCGCTCATCCTCGCCGGCCTCATCGGCTACTGCCTGGCGGTGAACAAGCGCTTCGAGAACGCGATCGCGTGCGTGGTCGTCGGCATCTCGTCGTTCATCATCATGATGCCGCAGGCCGTGACCGCCACCCTCGGCGAGTTCCTCGTGGCCTCCAACGCCGACGACAAGCTCGCCGACTCCGTGAGCTACGCGGTCGCCGACCTGGGCGTCAAGCTCTCCGACGGCTACGCCCTCACCGGCGTCGAGGCCTCCGGCGTGCTCTCCACCACCAACACCGGCACGAACGGCCTCTTCGGCGCCATCATCGTCGGGCTTCTTGCCGTCACGCTCTTCATCAAGGTCTCCGGCGTCGATAAGCTCAAGGTCAACCTGGGCGAGGGCGTTCCTCCCGCGGTCGCCGAGTCCTTCAACGTCATGATCCCGATGCTCCTCACCCTCTCGGCCTGCGGCCTCGTCTCCGCCGTGCTCGCCGCCGCCGGCACCGACCTCATGACCATCATCTCCACCTGCATCTCCAGCCCGCTCAAGGGCATCATGAACGCCGGCCCGTGGGCGGTCGTCCTCATCTACACCCTGGCCAACCTGCTCTTCTGCCTCGGCATCCACCAGTCCACCATCTCCGGTGTCCTCGCCGAGCCGATCCTGACCATGCTCATCGTCGACAACATGGCCACCTTCGCCGCCGGCCAGCCCATCCCCGCCGACCACTACATGAACATGCAGATCGTCAACAGCTTCGCCCTCATCGGCGGCTCTGGCTGCACCCTCGCGCTGCTGCTCGACACCTTCCTGTTCTCCAAGAGCAAGACCTCCAAGACCGTCGCCAAGATGGCCATCCTGCCGGGTATCTTCAACATCAACGAGCCCGTCATCTACGGCTACCCGATCGTCTTCAACCTCCCGCTGATGGTCCCGTTCGTGCTCGTCCCCGACCTGCTCATCGCCGCGACCTACGGCCTCACCTGCGCGGGCATCATCAGCCCCTGCGTCGTCCAGGTCCCCTGGACCACCCCGGCCGTCATCTCCGCCTTCCTGACCACCGGCGGCGATTTCCGCGCGGCTATCTGGCAGGTCATCGAGATCGCGCTGGCCATGGCCATCTACCTGCCCTTCATGAAGGTCTCCGAGCGCGTGGCCGCCAAGCAGGCCGAGCTCGAGGGCGTCGTCGAGGAGTAGCGCGGGCAGGCGCGGTCCGACTCCGACAAGGGCCGCGCGCCGTTCGCCCCCGTACGTCTTCCTTTCCCGGCGGGCCCGGGTTTGCCAGAGCCCGGGCCCGCCACAACCGCTAACCTTGCACGCAAGGCACGTCCCACAGAAAGGGGCTTGAAATGAAGAACATCCTGCTCGCTTGCAACGCCGGCATGTCCACCAGCCTGCTCGTCCAGAAGATGCAGGCCGAGGCCAAGGCCCAGGGTCTCGAGGTGACCATCCAGGCCAACCCGCTGAACAAGGCGCTCGAGAAGGTCGACTCCGCCGACGTGCTTCTCCTCGGCCCGCAGATCGCCTATGCGAAGAAGGACGCCGAGGCCGCGGCCGGCGGCAAGCCCGTGGCCGTCATCGCCATGGTCGACTACGGCCGCATGAACGCCAAGAAGATCCTGGCCGACGCGCTCGCGCTGATCGGGGAGTAGCCATGGCTGACGAGAACACCGCCGAGCAGCCCCTCGACATGGAAGAGGTCTGCTTCCAGATCATCGCCAACGTCGGCATGGCCAAGTCCCTGTACATCGACTCCATCTCCAAGGCCAAGGAGGGCGACTTCGACGCCGCCCGCCAGATGATCGAGCAGGGTTCCGAGGCCTACGTCGAGGGCCACAACGTGCACCTGCAGCTCTTGGCCAACGACGCCGGCGGCAAGTCCGTGAACTTCTCGATGCTGCTCATGCACGCCGAGGACCAGCTCATGGGCGCCGAGTCCTTCCGCATCATCGCCGAGGACTTCATCGACGTCTACGAGCGCCTGAAGAAGCTCGAGGGCTAGGGCCCGTTCTGCTCGCCCCTGGCAGCACCGTCGCATAGCTTTGCCGTCGCACAGAAGCCCCGCGCCGCGAATCCCCCTTTCGCGCCGCGGGGTTTCTTTTCGTCGGCGCGGGCGCGGCGCGTGGGGCCTTGGTTGAGCGCCGCGGCGGCTCGGGTCGGGGCCCCGCAATTGGGCTAGACTCAAAGCGACCGGAAGCCTCGTTAGGAAGAAGCGCCCTTGACCTCACGGAACCGCAAAAGACACGCCCACGTGCTTCTCGCCGCCCTCGTGGCGCTGAGCTGCGCGTTCACCCCCGCATTCGCCGCCTCGGCCCTCGCTTGGGACGCGGCGGGCCTTACCGTATCGGCCGACGGCGAGGCGCTCTACAACCCGACCGAGGCCCCGGACACGCACACGACCTCGGCCATCCTCATCGACCAGGACAACGGCGAGGTCCTCTATGCGAGCAACGCCGACGAGAAGGCCTATCCCGCCTCCACGACCAAGGTCATGACGGCCCTCGTCGTGCTCGAGCACGCGAACCTGGACGACGTCGTCACCGTCCAGTCGAGCGACCTCGAGATGCTGGGCGAGGAGAGCATGATGAGCGGCCTTCTGGTCGACGAGCAGATCACCGTGCGCAGCCTCCTTGCCTGCATGCTCATCCCCTCGGGCAACGACGCGGCCTACGTGCTCGCGCGCTACGTGGGCGGGACCTGGCAGAACTTCATCACCATGATGAACGCCAAGGCCGCCGAGCTCGGCTGCACGGGCACGCACTTCTCCACGCCGTGCGGCCTGCACGAGGACGACCACTACACCACGGCCCGCGACCTGGCGCGCATCTTCCAGGCGGCGCTGCAGCAGTCGACGTTCTGCGAGATCGCCGGGAGCTCCGAGTGGGTCCTGCCCGCCACGAATAAGAACGTCGAGCGCACGCTCGAGACGACCGACTACCTCATCGTGCCCTCGAGCGACGCCTATATGGAGGGCGTCGACATCGTGGGCAAGACGGGCTATACGGACGAGGCCGGCAAGTGTCTGACCATCGCCGCCGAGAAGGACGGCCGGCACCTGGTCGCGGTGACCCTCGGCGGCCAGAACGACGCCGCGTACGGGGAGCCGACCTCCAACTTCTACGGCATGCGCGACCTGCTCGAATGGGGCTTCGACGCCTGGCAGACCTGCGAGGTCGTCTCGGCGGGCGACGAGCTCGGGCGCGTGGGCGTCACGCTCTCGGAGGACGGCACGTCGGTCGCGGCCGTCTCGACCGTGAGCGTCACGGCGTTCGTGCCGGCGGGCGTCGGGCTCTCCGACCTCGACGTCTCCGTCGACCTGCCGGCGTCGCTTACCGCCCCGGTGGAGGAGAAGACCCCGCTCGGCGAGGCGAGCATCAGCTACCAGGGGCGCTACCTCGGCAGCGTGCCGGTGGCCACCGAGAAGGCCCTGAGCTGGTCGGCCGTGCTCTTCGCGAAGAGCTGGCTGCGCGACCCGCTGCATGTGGCCGTGACCGCGGCGGTCGTCGTGGCCCTGGTCGCGATCGTCGCGCTGGTCGTGCGCCGCGCGCGCCGGCGCCGCGACGAGGCCGCGGAGGGCGGCGGCCGCGTGCTCGCCGGGCAGCCCTGGGACGACGACTACGCGCAGGGCGGCTTCGCGGCCGAGGATGACGCGTGGGAGCCCGCGGGCCCGGCCGCGCCGAGCCCGGCCCCGTCGCCGGCGAAGCGCTCCGGCGGGAAGCACTTCAAGAGCTAGGCGCGGGCCGGCGGGCCGGACGCGCGGGACGAGACAAAGGAAGGACCTGAGCATGGAAAACGAGAACGGCATCGTCCCCCGCAAGGGCGACGGGGACGACGCGATCGACGGGGGCGCCCGCGCGTTCGCGGATACGGCGCTGGCCGATGTCGCGCCCGAGGGCTTCTCGGTCCGGACGCGCGTCATCGCGACCATCGCCTGCGTCGTCCTCGGGCTTCTCTGCTTCTTCCCCGTGGCAGAGTTCGCCTCGTCGACCCAGACGCATGCCGCGAGCATCGAGCAGCTCGACGCCAAGGCGGGCAACGTGACCGCGCTCATCGCCTCGTCGACGGCCGCCTCGGTGGCCATCACGCTGCTCCCGGGCGACGTCGGCAGCCCCATCGCCGACAAGCTCGTGGACCTCGCGGCCGACTTCGCCATCGTGCTCGGGGCCATCTACCTCGAGAAATACCTTCTCACCATCCTGGGTCTCGCGGCGTGCCGCGTGGTGGCGCCGATAGCCTTCGCGGCCGCGATCGGCTTCGTGTGGCTGCGGCCGGACTCGCCGCTGCGTGCCAAGTCGCTCTCGGTGGCCATCCGCCTAGCGCTGTTCGCCGTCGCGCTCTGCTTCGTGATTCCCCTGAGCGTGTACGTGTCGGGTATGATCGAGCGGACCTACGCTTACGACGCGTCGGGCGTCGCCGCGCAGATCGACTCCGGCGCGCAGACGAGCGAGGCGTCGAGCGATGATGCCGCGGCCTCGAGCGACGCGTCCTCGCAGGACACCTCGGCGCAAGACAGCTCCAGCAGCTCCGACAACATCTGGGACCAGTTCGTCGACTGGGCGGGCAACCTCGCCACCGACGCCGCCGACGCGGCCACGAGCGCCGTCGAGGGCGTCACTTCCGGCGTTACCGGGGTGCTTGACACAGCGAAGTCGTGGGTATCGAGCCTCGTCGAGGCGTTCGCCGTCATGATCGTGACCTGCTGCGTGATCCCGATCCTGGTGCTGGTCTTCTTCGTGTGGATCATCAACGTGCTGCTCGGCTTCGAGATCTCGGTTCCCGCAGGGGCCCTCGCGGGCGCGAAGAAGCGCTTGCCCCGCCCGGGCGCGAAGAAGAGCGCGTAGGGAGCGGGGCTGTTCCGACCGGCCGTGGCCGCGGGTTTCGCGCCGGTATGCGCCGAGGTGGTGTTTTAGGACGCCACCTCGGCGTTTTTTGCCTCGAGGTGGCGCCACTTCGAGGCGATTTGCCCGGCGATGGCACCGCCTCGGGGGCAACACCACCTCGACGGCGGGGGGTCGCGACGCTGCCCGACGGCTATCTACGCGAGGCCGAGCTTCCTGAACAGCGGCGCGCGCACGAGCCGGTCGAACGCGAGCAGGGAGGCGAGCAGGGCCAGGCTGAGCGCGAAACCCGCCGCGAAGAAGGGCTCGACGCCCCATGCCTCGAGCGCTCGTCCCGTGAGGCCTGTAAAGACGGGCCACCATACGGACGAGAAATTCGACTGCGCGATATAGAAGCCGAGGATGCCGGGCGCCGCCGCGACGGCAAGACGGGCGAGGGTGCCTTGCGGGCGCGCGCCGGCGGCCTGCGCGCCCGCGCCCGGCGCGCAGGCCGCCGGGCTTCTTGCCCCGTCGAGCTCGGTCTCCGAGCGCGCGAAGGCGACCGAGGCCGCGGCGAGCGCGAACGAGATGAGCGACGTCGACTTGTACGAGAGATCCCACATGAGGTCGAGCTCGCCCGCGAGCGCGCAGGCGAGCTCGACCGTCACGGCGACGGCCGCGACGGCACCCAGCGCCGCTCCCGCGTTCCTGCGGCTGAGGCGCATCTCGCTCAGGTAGGCCCCCGTGACGAAGGCCGCGAAGTAGGTCACGGCGCTCATGAGCTTGCGCCAGTCGAGGAGGCCGGCGTCGTCGGGGACCTGCGAGAAGAACGCGATGTAGGCGTTCAGCGCGAACACTGCGGCCAGAAGCGCGCCGACCGCCGCGCCGCGCCTCCGTATCCGGCACAATGCCCAGCCGATTGCGGGGGCGAGCACCGTGAGGGCGAGGTAGACCCAGATGAACTCGAGGCCGGACGTGAGCCAGTCGACCTTGCCGACAGCGACGTCCTCGATGGGGACGACGAACATGCTCACAAGGAGCGCCGCCGCTGCGTAGAAGGCGACGGTGGCCAGGATGGAGCCGCTGCGCCGGGCGGTCTTTCTTGCCTGGGTGCCCCAATAACCCGCGCCGTCGCTCGCCTTTGCCGCGGCGGGCACAAGGAAGAGCCCAGAGATCATGAAAAACACGTTGTTGCCGTAGGCGCCGAGCAGGTCGACGACGCCGAGGGCCGCGGCCGCGGCGGGCCGCGCCGCGAGCTCCGCGCCCAGTCCGCTGCGGCTGGTCATGGCGTCGAACCAGGGCATGAAGGTGTGGAACGAAGCGATGCCGAGGGCCGCCACGAGACGGAGCACCTCTATGCGGGGGTCTCTTGCCGCGCGCCTGCCTGCCACTCGTGCCTCCCGAATCGCCTCGTTTTGTCGCAGACGAGTATAGAGGGTTTGCTGCGCCGGGTGCGGGCGCCGGCGGGGAAGGGCGGCCCTTGGCTCGCCGCGCGCTTCTTGCCCTCGCCGAATGTAAGCTGAATGTAAGCCTTCGCCTTACAAAAGCCCCCGCGACCTTACGTGGGCTTTCGAAACCTGTTCTTTACGCTATTCTTATCCGGTGCTTACACAAGCATGACAGTACTGGGGCGCATCGGATTTTCGCGCATGTGTGGAAAAGAGTGCACTTGATTACCCTCGGTCAATTCTTCGGCCTTCTGGCCTCCGACCCCTTCCTTGTGCTGGTGATGGTGCTCGTTTTGGGCACCATCTTCGTGAACGGCGCAACCGACGCCGCGAACGCCATCGCCGAGGTCGTGGGCACCCGCTCTATGGACATCGACGACGCCATCATGATGTCCGTCATCTGCAACTTCATCGGCTTGGTGGCGATGACCTTCATCTCGACGGCGGTCGCCGACACCATCTCGGGCATGGTGGACTTCGGCGGCGACTCGCACCTGGCCATGATCGCGCTGGCCGCCTCCACCGTCGGCATCGTCGCCTGGGGCGTCGCGGCCTGGGTCTTCGGTATCCCGACCTCCGAGTCCCATGCCCTTATCGCCGGCCTCACCGGCTCGGCGCTCGCCGTTTCCGGCGGCCTCGACGGCGTGAACATGGACGAGTGGGTCAAGGTCATCTACGGCCTCGTCCTCTCCACCGTCCTCGGCTACATCGCCGGCTGGGTCATCGCGAAGATCATCCCCGCTGCCTGCAAGAACGCCGACCGCCGCCGCGCGAACAACTTCTTCGGCAAGATGCAGATCGCCGGCGCCGCGGGCGTCGCCCTCATGCACGGCGCGCAGGACGGCCAGAAGTTCATGTCCACCGCCATGCTCGCCGTGGCCCTCTCCATGGGCAAGACCGTCGGCGAGATGGGCGGATTCCCCCTGTGGATCGAGATCCTCTGCGCCGGCGTCATGGCCATCGGCACGGCCATCGGCGGCAAGAAGATCATCAAGAAGGTCGGCATGGAGATGGTCCAGCTCGACAAGTACCAGGGCTTCTCCGCCTCCATCTCGGCGACCGTGTCCCTCTTCATCGCGACCGTGACCGGCCTGCCCGTCTCCACCACGCACACCAAGACCGCCGCCATCATGGGCGCCGGCGCCGCCAAGGACGTCCGCTCCGTCAACTGGGGCGTCTGCAAGGAGATGGTCCTCACCTGGATCTTCACCTTCCCCGGCTGCGGCATCATCGGCTACGTGCTCGCCAAGCTCTTCCTCGTGATCTTCTAAACCGAACGCTTCCGCCCTGAACACGACCTCATAGACAAGGAGCCCATCCATGGCACGCAACAAGAAAGAAGACGAGTTCTACACCCTGCTCAAGGACTTCGCCGCCCTTATCGTCGAGACCTCCGAGGAGTACGCGGCCATCATCCACGACTTCCCGAACTCCATGTCCCGCATCCCGCAGATGAAGGTCTACGAGACCAACTGCGACGAGCGCGTAAAGAACATCATGCAGAAGCTCTACACCTCGTTCATCACCCCGCTCGACCGCGAGGACATCTCCGAGCTGGCGCTCGCCATGGACAACATCACCGACTCCATGTACGGCGTCACGATGCGCATGGACCTCTTCAACATCACCGACATGCGCATCGAGGCCGAGCAGGCCGCCGACCTCGCCGTCACCGCGGTCAAGGAGCTCCAGGAGATGATCAACCGCCTCCCCAACTACAACAAGGAGCCGGAGCCCGTCATGGAGAAGGCCATCTCTGTGGGCGACATCGAGGACCAGGGCGACACCGTCTACCAGAACGGCCTTCGCCGCCTCTTCCACGAGGAGGAGGGCCACGGCGGCAAGTACGCCGTCACGTGGCTGCGCATCTTCGACCGCATGGAGCAGGTGCTCGACGCGTGCGACGACGCGGCCGGCATCGTGCGCGCGGCCATCATGAAGTCCGCGTAGGCTCACGCCAGGAGCGTGGCCGAGGAGGCGCCCGGCGACATTCCTCAGTGCTCAAACAGCTTCGGAAGGCCCCGCTTCGGCGGGGCCTTCCTGCAGAACTGCGCCTGAGGAATGTCGCCGGGCGCCCCCTCGGCCACGCTGCTCGCGGGCCGACAGGGCGGGGAGGGGTAGGATGGTGCGTATGGATACCTCTAAGTTGACATATCGCGAGTACGCGGGGTTCGCGCGGCTGCCGCTCGACAAGTTGGCGGAGCAGTGCGAGACGCAGGTGTTTCGCGCCACGGGCCCGGGTGGCCAGGGCGTGAACACGACGGACTCCGCCGTGCGCATGACGCATGCGCCTACGGGTATCGTCGTAGTGAGCCGCGAGTCGCGCAGCCAGTACCGGAACCGCCAGATCTGCCTGCAGAAGATCCGCGAGGAGCTTGAGCGCCGCGGGCGCCCGCCCAAGGTGCGCCACAAGACCAAGCCGACGCGCGCCTCGAAGGAGCGCCGGCTCGCGAGCAAGCGTTTCCGGTCGCAGGTCAAGCAGCTTCGGCGTCGTCCGAGGGACGAATAGCGGGCATAAGGACCTCTCCGTGCCCGTTTTTTTGCTGACTGCGTTGTTGATTGCTGCGCTATTTGGTGGCCTGGGCTAAGGTTAGCCCGACTTTTCCCGTTTTAAAATCGGACTTGGCGAGTAGCGGCTGCTCGGACGCGTCGCTCAACTGGGCAAATGCGGCGCCAAATTGTTCGGCTACTCGCTCGATTCAATTTTAAAGCGGGAAAAGTCGGGCGGGATGCGCTTGAAAGCTAGGCGACTGTGGCCGCGAAGGCCAGGAACTCGTCGACATCTTCCGTTTTCGTCGCCCAGGAGGTGACGAAGCGGATAACGCGACGCCCGTCTGGCAGCTGGGCGAAGGTCTCGCAGCCCACGGCGGCGGCGAATCGCTCCGCGACCGCTGGTTCGACGACGAAGAACTGCTGGTTCGTGTTCGCCGGCAGGTAGGACTCGAAGCCGAGCGCGTTCAGCCCGTCACGTAGCTGCAGGGCGCATGTATTCGCGCCGCGGGCCAGGCGCCAGTAGAGCGCCTCGCCGCCGTCGGCCGGCTGCTCGAAGGCCGCTTCGAACTGCACGCCGAGCAGACGTCCCTTGGCCATGAGTCCGCCGCGCTCCTTGACCAGATAGGGGAATGACTTCTTGAGCTCGGGGTCCGCGATGACCATCGCCTCGCCGAAGAGCATGCCGTTCTTGGTGCCGCCCAGGTAGAAGGCATCGGCGCGGGCGGCCAGGTGCTGCAGCGTGAGGTCGTTGCCCGCCGACGTCAGTGCGGCGGCCATGCGCGCGCCGTCCACGTAGACCTTGAGTTCGCGCCCGTGCGCCCAGTCGCAGATGGCGTCGAAGCGCGTGCGGTCCCACACGCCGCCGAACTCGGTGGCGTTGGTGATGTAGATCATCTTCGGCAGCGTCATGTGGCGCCCCGTCATGGTCTGGTTCATGTACATGAGCTCGGCCGCCTCGGGCGAGAGGAAGCCGTCGGCGTCCTGTGTGGCCAGCACGGTGCGCCCGCAGGCGGCGATGGCGCCCGTCTCGTGCACGTTGATGTGAGCGTCCTTGGTACAGATGACGCCCTCCCAGTCGCGCAGCATCCCCGTCACGCCCACGATGTTGGCCGAGGTCCCGCCGATGCAGAACTCGACGTCCACGTCGTCGCGCCCGCACGCGGCGCGGATCAGCTCGCGGGCGCGCTCGCAGTGCGGGTCGCCCTCGGTGTAGCCCACGCACTGCTCGTGGTTCGTTCGCGCGAGCGCCTCGAGGATCTGAGGCGCCGCGCCCTCGGAGTAATCGTTGCGGAAGAGGCGCATTTCGTTGCCTTTCTAATGTGTTGCTTGTTACTGCTCGAGCCCGAGGCGGTAGTTCCACTCATCGCGCCCGGCGTAGAAGTCCTCCTCGAGCAGCTCCTTGGTTTCCTCGAGGTCGAAGTTCTTCTTCCAACCCATGTCCTTCGCCCACTCGGACATGTCCTTGTGCTCCGGGTGCTTCTTGTCCGCGAGGACTTTGAGGAAGTCCTCGAAGCCCCAGGCGCCGCCGACGTCCTCGGGCGGCGCCTGGCCGACGCCCGCGACGAGCGTCGGGCCCTCGACGGGGCAGGTGGGATAGGTCTTGACCAGCTTGATCCTGTGGGTCCAGTCGTCGCCGTAATCATACGTGTAGGTTGCGGTACGCGACTTGGGGAAGACGTCGCTCAGGAAGATGTCGTCGGCCTCGACGATCGCCTCTTTGGGCCCCACCGCCGGCGGGAGCGACGGGTCGAGGAAGCTCGCCTCATCGATGTGGATCTTCTGCCCGCGGGCGTTCATCTTGAAGTCAAAAAGGTGCGCGTCGTCCCAATCGAAGGCGATCTGGATGGCGAGGTGCAAATCGAGGAACGAGCAGTTGGCAGGCATAAGCACCTCGCGCCAGCACTCGTAGCCGTCCTCGAGCTCGAGGGTGACGCGGAAAAGGAAGCCGCGCTTCTCGGTGAGGGGGCGGTATTGGGTAGGGTCGAACTGCGGCCTGCTGGCGGGCGTGTTCGGGACCATGTAGAGAGGGACTCCCGTGCCCACGACGCCCTTCTTCCCGGCTGAGTTGCTGGACGCGGGCTTATTCCCGCCCACGGGGAAGTGGAGAATCTCGCCGCCCGGCGCCTCCTCGGACCAGGCATCTTGCCCGAACCCGGGCATCCCGGCGACCAAGATGCCGATGCCGGTGGCGAACACCTCGCCGAGGCCGACGCCGTCCTCGCAGATCGTCACGTTCTTATTCCCAGCCGTGTATCTAATGAGCCCCTGATCGCAAAGGGACTCGAGCGTCTTCGAATCGAACTCAACGGGGGAGGTGAGAGGCGCGTTCCTTCCCTTGCCCGAGGGTGTGCCCGCCAAGCTGAAGTACGCCAAGGCAAGTGCCTCCATATACAGCTCACGCATCTTCTCGTTCATTGCAGCTCCCTTCAATAATTGAATGTGATCGCTTCCCGGGCGGATGCTGTGCATTCCTTGGCCTATGACCTATTCCGCGTACATCTCGTCGAGGGTCATAAGCCTCCACTCGGGGTGCTCGGCCAGCTTCGCTTGTGTCGCCTTGCTTGTCTTATTCTTCGAGAAAAGCATGAAGTGACTCGCGGTATAGCCGCGGATAAGGTTTCGCTTGCTTTCCAAGTCCTCAATCTCGGCCGTTTCGTCGAACGACTTGCGATATTTGCACTCGCAGGCGATGAGTTGCTTAGTTACGCGGTCCGCTGCCAGGACATCGATGTCGTCCTGCTCTCTTTTCGCCGGGTTGGCTCCCCACCACGAGCCGACGCTGGTCGCCGGAATCGGCAGTGTTCCTTGGCGCGCTTGTTCAGAAAGCCACTCTGCGCATAACGCTTCGAAGCGATGGCCTAGGTATTCGTCGATCTGCTCATTGGGCAGCGCGTTCACGACGGCCTCGCCCAAGCCTGCCTCGATGTCCGAGGTGTAAGGCATGACGAATCTGAACCAGAACAGGTAGCACGGCTCAGCCAAGCGATAGATGCCGTGCTTACTCGTTTCGGGGTTCTCCCCAAAGGGTATCGCCTTCTCGATAATGCCGATCGTCTCGAGAGACTTGAGGTAGCGCGGGAGACTCGTCTGGGCAATTCCCGTACGGTCGGCGACCTGCTTCGTGCGGTTCGCTCCGGCGGCAATCGCCCTGAGGATGGAGTTGTAGAGCGCCGGCTCCTGGAACTCTTGGCGCAGCAGGCCATAGGGCTCCTCATAGAGGAAGCCCATCTGATCGAAGTAGAGGCCGGCAAGATTATCTCTGAGGCTGAGCCCGGGGTCGACTTGCTGCAGGTAGTAGGGGACGCCTCCGAAACACCCGTAAAAGCGGAACGCTTCTTGGGCGTCGAGTCCCGCGAGCATCTTCGCGGCATCGCGGTAGCCAAGGGGGCCGAGCTTAATCTGTATCGTTCTGCGGCCGAAAAGCGGGCTTTTGTGTCCGAGCACCTGGCTCTCCATGAAACCCTGGTTGCTGCCGCATAGGATTAAGAACAAGCCCGTGTCTTTGAATTGATGATCGATTGCTATCTGCAGGGTGGACGGGAGCGCCTCGTTTCGGAGTGCGGCGTAGGGGAATTCGTCAAAGACAAAGATGAAGCGTTCGTCCCGTGCCTTCTCCGCAATAAAGGCAAAGGCATCGGACCAGGAGGGAAAGCCCCCCATTGCCGCAGGTAAATCGAAGAACCCAATGAGGGCTCGGTTGAAGTCGGAGAGGTTGTCCGAATCGCTCTGCTCGAGGGCGGTGAACATCAGCGCGCGTTTGCCACGGCAGAATTCCTTGATGAGGGTCGTCTTGCCCACGCGCCTTCGGCCGTATACCACAGCCATCTGGAAAGAGGCCTTCTCGTAAAGGGCATTGAGTTTGCTGAGCTCGTATTTTCTTCCGACGAACATGCCCGCTCCAAAATATGCAATGATGAATTATGCACACCTGCATAATATTAATATCAGTGTTGTCGGGCAAGAGAAAAAGCGGAATCCGACCGTTACCGCCCTGCCGGCCGCCCTTTGTTAACAACCCGACACACGCAGGCGCGGGTTTGGAAATCGGGACTACCCTATGGACTTACGTACCAATCGGTTCGACCGGCGACCGCGACGCATGGCTGCGCGGCGCCACCGCAAGGAGATGCGAGCATGAAGAAGAAAGACCTGGACTGGAGCAACCTGAGCTTCGACTACCAGCCTACCGACTACAGCTACGAGTGCAGGTACATCGACGGCGTTTGGGGCAAGGGCGGCCTGACCACCGACCACTCCATCACCCTTTCCGAGTGCGCCGGCATCTTCCACTACTGCCAGGAGGTCTTCGAGGGCCTCAAGGCCTACACCACCAAGAACGGCGACATCGTCTGCTTCCGCCCGGACATGAACGCCGAGCGCATGTACGACTCCGCCCGTCGCCTGGTCATGCCGCCCTTCGACAAGGAGAAGTTCGTCAAGGCCGTCGAGGACGTCGTCCGCGCCAACGCCGCGTGGGTGCCGCCCTTCGGATCCGGCGCCTCGCTCTACATCCGCCCGTTCATGATCGGCTCCGGCGAGGTCATCGGCGTCGCCCCCGCCCCCGAGTACCTCTTCCGCATCCTCGTGACCCCCGTCGGCCCGTACTTCAAGGGCGGCCTCAAGCCCATCAAGCTGTGCGTCTCTGAGTTCGACCGCGCCGCTCCTCACGGCACCGGCAACACCAAGTGCGGCCTGAACTATGCCATGAGCCTCAAGGCCTGCATGAAGGCCCACGCCAACGGCTATGCCGAGAACCTCTACCTCGACCCCGCCACCCGCACCTACGTCGAGGAGACCGGCGGCGCGAACGTGCTGTTCGTCGCCAAGGACGGCACCCTGGTGGTCCCGAAGTCCTACAACGACTCCATCCTGCCCTCCATCACCCGCCGCTCCCTCGTCCAGGTGGCCAAGGACCTCGGCATCAAGGTCGACGAGCGCCCGGTCACCTTCGATGAGGTCAAGAACGGCGACTTCGTCGAGTGCGGCCTGTGCGGCACCGCGGCCGTCATCTCCCCGGTGGGCGAGATCCACGACGACGACCTTGTGATCTCCTTCCCCGAGGGCCACGATGAGATGGGCCCCGTGATGACCAAGCTCCGCGAGACCCTCACCGGCATCCAGTCCGGCGAGCTCGAGGACGTTCACGGGTGGGTCCACAAGATCGACGTGGAGTAACATCCTCCTGGGTGACTCCGCCCATATACCTCAGCGCTCAAACAGCTTCGGAAGGCCCCGCTTCGGCGGGGCCTTCCTGCAGAACTGCGCCTGAGGTATATGGGCGGAGTCGCCGTGTGTTGCCCGAGCGTCTGGGAGGGGATGGGGCTCCGGAGGCGGGCCCCGTGTATACTGGACGATTGGAAAACGGCGCCCGCGAGCTGCGCGGGCTTCTTGCGAGAGGACGCATCACATGGGACAGAAGGTTCAGGGCACCGAGGACCTCTACGGCGGATATATGCGCGCCTGGCAGCGCATGCAGGACACGGCACGCGAGCTCTTCGGCGCGTACGGCTTCGACGCGATCGAGACGCCCGCCATCGAGCAGGTGGACACCTTCGTCCACGGCATCGGCGAGTCCACTGACGTCGTGCGCAAGGAGATGTTCCGCGTGGTCTCCGGCGCGCTCTTCGGCGACCTCCTGGAGAAGGGGACCGAGGCCGGCCTGAAGCCCCGTCAGCGCATGGCGATGCGCCCCGAGGGCACCGCGGGCGTGGTCCGCGCCGCCGTTGAGAACAACTTCGTCCCGCAGGGCGCCGCCCCTGCTAAGCTCTGGTACGCCGAGGCCATGTTCCGCGGCGAGCGCCCGCAGAAGGGCCGCCTGCGCCAGTTCCACCAGGTGGGCGTCGAGTGGCTGGGCGCCCCCGACGCGGCGGCCGACGCCGAGTGCATCATCATGCTCATGGAGTACTTCAAGCGCCTCGGCTTCGACCCCTCCAAGCTGCGCCTCTACATCAACTCGATGGGCGACGGCGCCTGCCGCCCGGCCTACCGCGACAAGGTCAAGGCCTTCATCCTCGACCACAAGGACGAGATGTGCGAGGACTGCCTCGAGCGCGCCGAGATCAACCCGCTGCGCGCCTTCGACTGCAAGAACCCGCGCTGCCACGAGGTCATGGCCGACGCCCCGCTGGTCAACGACCACCTCTGCGGTGACTGCGCCGAGCACTACGCCCAGGTCAAGAAGTACCTCGACGAGGCCGGCATCGCCTACACCGAGGACCCGACGCTCGTGCGCGGCCTCGACTACTACACCCGCACCGTCTTCGAGGTCGAGTGCGAGGGCTCGGGCGTCGGCGCCATCGGCGGCGGCGGCCGCTACGACGGCCTCATGGAGCTCGAGGGCGGCAAGCCCACGCCGGGCATCGGCTTCGCGGTGGGCTTCGAGCGCATCGCCCTCGCCCTCGCCTCGCAGGGCGTCGACCTTGAGGGCGCCGACCCTTCCTGCGTCTACGTGGCCGGCATCGGCGCCGAGACGCGCGGGGCGGTCTTCTCCGCCACGCTGGCGCTTCGCGGCGCGGGCGTCCGCACCGAGGCCGACTACCAGGGCCGCAGCCTGAAGGCCCAGTTCAAGCAGGCCGACAAGCTCCGCGCCACGCTCTGCGTCGTCCTCGGCCCCGACGAGGTCGCGGCCGGCCAGGCGACGATTCGCGACATGGCCACCCACGAGCAGGTCCAGGTTCCGATGGCGTCTCTTGCCGACGAGGTCAAGGCGCGCCTGGCGTAAAGCTCATCGCTTCATTCCGGCCCATATGCAAGGCGGCGGTCCCAATAATATGGCTGGGATCGCCGCTCTTTATGTGTCGGCGCTAGCAAAGGTGGCTGGAAATGCTCCTTCGCCGCAACGTATCCAGGCCTTCGTTGCAAGGTTTTGCCGCTCGTGCAGCGTAACGAGCAATGCGCTGCAAGGTTTTGCCGTTCGTGCAGCGTAATTTCGAGCCTCAGCCGCCTTTTCGCGCTCCGTTCAGTGCTGGTTAACGAGTTTTGAGTGCCGCTGCGCCCCGAATCACGTCGCACGAGCGACAAAACCTTGCAGCAGATATCGCATTACGCTGCACGAGCAGCAAAACCTTGCACGATCCCCGCGCATCCAGCAACGGCGGCAAGTATCCCGCCCCTGACGCAACGCGCCCAGCAACATGAAATTGCTGGGCGCGTTGTTTGAGGGGCTGCTCAGCCCCCTCGTATTGCTGGGCGCGGTGACTCGGGGCGTGCCGCCGGTATTCGCTGCTGGGCGCGTCGATTTGCGGGCACGCTACCGACGCAGCGGCTGCTTGGCCGCGCGATTCGCCTCGCAGGCTCGACTCGACCCCTACTGGAACCGCAGCGCAACCACCGGGTCGAGGCGGGAGGCTCGTCGGGCAGGGTAGTAGCCGAAGAGCACGCCGATGAAGCAGCAGATGCCCGCCGCCATGAGCGCCCTGCTCGGCGCGAACACGGGAGTGAGGTTGGGCACGCCCATCGCCTGGCCCGCCACGCCGGCGAGCGCGAAGGCGCTCGCGAAGCCGAGCCCCACGCCGAGCGCGCCGCCCACCACGCAGATAGCGATGGACTCGAGCAGGAACTGCGCCGTGATGTCGGCGCGCTTGGCGCCGAGCGCCTTGCGCAGGCCGATCTCGCGGATGCGCTCGGTCACGTTGGTGAGCATCATGTTCATGATGCCGATGCCGCCGACCAGCAGCGAGATGGCGGCGGTCGAGAGCGTCATGACCCTGAAGGAGGACATCGACTTCTCGGCCTGGTCGAGAAGCGCCTGCGCGGCGGTCGCCTCCACGTACCCCGCTTCGAGGTCGCTGCCGTCCGTGGCCTCGGGCAGGTTGTATCGGTTGCTCAGGTACGACTTGGTATGGGACGCGACCTGGTACGGGTCGGCGTCCTCCTTGGCGAAGCCGATGATGTTGGCGCTGCCCGCGCCGCCCTGCTGACCGATGAGGCGGTCCTTCGCGGTCTTCACGGGGATGTAGGCGAGCTGGTACTCGCCGTAGGCGTCGCTGGTGTAGACCGTGCCGACCACGGTGTAGGAGTCGCTGCCGATGATCACCGACTGGCCCACCGCGTCGGCGCTCGCCGACCCGAAGAGCTTCTTAACCGCGCCGGTGTTGAGCAGGCAGACCATAGACGACTTCTCGTTCTCCTCCGCCGTGAAGAGGCGGCCCGTCTCGGCCTTGGTGCCCATGGCCTCGAAGTACTGGTCGTCGCAGGCGGTGATCTGGATATTCTCGACGCTCGCTGTCTGGCTGCGGGCGGACGAGGAGAGGTAGTAGTAGGCGGTGATGAAGTCGTACTCGCTCGCCAGGTCGCGCTCGGCGGCCTTGATCTCGTCCTCCGTGAGGGAGCCGCCGCCGGGGCGGTAGCACGAGATCTGGATGCTGCGGGAGGCGTTGAGGCCGATCTGCGCGGCCAACGAGAGGCGCACGCCGTCGATGAGGGAGGTCATCGCGATGACGGCGGCGATGCCGATGACGATGCCGAGGATGGTGAGGAGGCTGCGGGCCCGGTTGGCCAGGATCGCGGAGCCTGTCTCGTAGGCGAGGTCGCTCGCTCTCATAGGGAGGTCGCCTCCTTCGCGGGTGATGCGGCAAGAACCGCGGTCTCGGCGGCGGGGTCGGCGGCGGGGCCGTCGGCCGGGGCATCGCCCGGGGCGCCGACGGCCTGCGCGACGTCCTTCTCGCCGGCGGCAAGGCGGGCGCGGACGGCGCGCTCCTGCTCGTCGGAGAGCAGGCGTCCGTCGCGGATGTGCACGGTGCGGTCGCCCCAGGCGGCCACCTCGGCGTCGTGGGTGATGAGCACGATCGTCTTGCCGCGCTGCTGCAGGCGGCGGAAGGTGTTCATCACGAGCTCGCCCGTGGCGGTGTCGAGGTTGCCGGTGGGCTCGTCGGCCAGGATGATGGCCGGGTCGTTGACGAGCGCGCGGGCGATGGCCACGCGCTGCATCTGGCCGCCGGAGAGCTCGTTGGCGCGGTGAAGGTAGTACTCGTCGGGCAGGGCCACCGCCTTGAGCGCCTTCCAGGCGCGCAGCTCGCGCTCGCGGGCCGGGACGTTGCAGTACACGAGCGGCAGCATGACGTTGCGCAGCACGGTGTTCTTCGGCATGAGGTTGAACGACTGGAAGACGAAGCCGAGGCGCGTCGAGCGCACGTAGGCGAGGTCGTCGTCGGCGAGCTCGGAGGTCTCGACGCCCTCGAGCCGGTAAGAGCCGGCGGTGGGGCGGTCGAGGCAGCCGAGGGTGTTCATGAGGGTCGACTTGCCGGAGCCGGAGGGCCCCATGATGGTGAGGAACTCGCCGCGCTCCACCTGGAGAGAGACGCCGCGCAGGACCGTGGTGAGGCCGGCGGCCGACTCGTAGACGCGCCAGAGCCCCTGGATGTCGATGACGGGGACGGCCATGGCGCTACGACCCGCTCACGGCGGTGTCGCCGTCGGAGGCGCTCGGGTAGCCGAGGCCGTCCGAGTCGCCGCCGGCGGACGCGCCCGCGTCGGACCCGGAGGCCGCCGCGGAACCGGAGGCCGTGTCGGAGCCGGCCGCGGAGCCGGCCGCGGCGCCGGTCTCGGCGTCCGTCGGGTTGAGGAGGATCGTCGCGCCCTCGTCGAGAAGCCCCTGGACAGCGGCGTTGCTCTTGTCGGAGGCCGTGACGGTCACGGTGCGGCGCTCGTAGGTGCCCTTCTCGGCGTCGGTCACGACCATCACGTAGTTCGTGCCGTCCGCGTCGGTGCCCACGCTGGAGGCGGGCACGATGAGCGTGTCGGGCATGCTCTGGATCTGGATGGAGACGTTGGCGGTCATGCCGGGCTTCAGGCCCTCGGCGGGGTTCGGGATGAGGAGGCACACCTCGTAGGTGGCCACGCCCGAGCCGCCGGAGCCGGACGAGGAGCCGCTCGCGCTGGAGACGGTGGCGATGCGCGTGACCGTCGCGTCCGCCGTGACGTCGGGCAGCGCCGAGAAGGTCACGGTCGCGGCCTGGCCCACCGAGATCTTGGAGATGTCGACCTCGTTGACGTTGACCTTGACCATCATCTGCGAGAGGTCGGCGATCTGGATGAGGGCGCCGGAGCCCGACTCGGACGACGAGCTGTTGCCGCTGCCCGTGCCGCCGCTCGTGATGCTAGCGCCGACCTGGGCGTTCATGACCACGACGGAGCCGGACTTGGGCGCCTTCACCGTGCGCTTGCCCGCGGTCTCGACGGCCTCGTCGTAGGCCGCCTGGGCGTCGGCGAGGGAGTTGTTGGCCTTGTCGATGGCGCGGTCGGCGTCCTGGAAGTCTTTATCGGTGGGGCCGTTGTTCGTAGGCTCTTCGCCGGTGTAGGTCTTATCGGGGTTCTCGGCCTCGTACTCTGCCTTTAGCGTGTAGTACGTCTGCCAGTCCTTCTCGTACTTCTCGTTTGCCTTGTTGTACTCATCGACCTTGGCATTGTACGCGTCGTAGGCATCCGTGACCCCGAGCTTCGCGTCGCGCACCGCGTTCGCCGCCTCCGTGACCTTCTTGTCCAGGTCGCTGTTCGAGAGGGTCATGATCACGTCGCCCTCGCTCACCGTGTCGCCCTCGGCGATGCTCACCGACTCGATGGTGCCGTCCACGCCGGGGGAGACGACCACGGACTCCACGGGCTGGGCCGAACCGGAGGCGGTGACGGCCTCGGAGAAGTTGCCCTTCTCGACGACGGTCGTCATCGGGGCGCCCGACGAGTCGTCCTTCGAGCCGGAACCCAGCACCATGACGCCCGCCACGATGGCGGCGACGACCGCTACGCCGCCGATGATGCCCCCGACGATGAGCTTCTTGCGCGTGCGCGCCTTGCGGTGGCGCATGAGGCCCTCCATGGCCATGCGCGCCTCCATATCCTCCTCGGACTCCTGCATCGTGCCGTCCGCGCGCAGGAGCTGGAGCTCGTCCGTGGGGTCGGGCGCCGGCGCCGCGCCGAGAGCGTCTCCGGATGCGGGCTCGTCGGTGTCCTTCGCAAAGTGCTTGTCGCTCATCGAGGTCTCCTGTCCTGTGCCCGCGCGCCCGTCCGGCCGGTCCGGCGCCGCGCGGCGTTATTCTGATTCCGATAGAAACGTGCGAGTGAACGGGAATGTTATGGGGGAGAAAATCGCTCAGGACCAAATTGTATCCGAGCCGCTCGTCGTGGTTCACGAGGATGCGTGGCTTCTTGCCGCGGATAAGCCCGCCGGCCTGCTCGTGCACGGGGACGGCACGGGGGCGCCGACGCTCACGGACGCGGTGGCCGCGCACCTGGCCGCGGCGGGGCGTGGCGATGTGCGCCCCCAGGCGGTGCAGCGGCTCGACGTGGACACCACGGGCCTCGTGCTCTTCTCGCTCGATCCCGCGACGCAGCCCGCGCTCGACGCCGAGGTGGCGGGGCGCGACATGCGCAAGCTCTACCTGGCCGTCGTTGCCGGGCGCTTCCCCTGGGGAGAGAAGACCGTCGACGCGCCCATCGGCCGCGACCGTCACGACGCGCGGCGCATGCGCGCCTGCTCCGCGGGCCAGGGCAAGCCGGCCGAGACGCGCGTGCGCAAGCTCGCCTTCAAGGGCGGTCGCACGCTGCTGGAGGTCGAGCTTCTGACTGGCCGGCGCCACCAGATCCGCGTCCACCTGGCGAGCCTCGGTTTCCCCATCGTGGGCGACGCGCTCTACGGCGGCGCCCGCGCGGATGCCGCGCGCGGCGAGGAGGGCCTCTTGCTGCACGCCTATGCCGAGGCCCTCGCCCACCCCGCGACCGGCGAGCGCCTCGAGCTCCGCACCGCCTGGCCCTCCCGCCTCGGCGCCCGCTTCCCCGAGTGAGAGTTTTGGGGACGTAGGTTCTAGCTCTCAAATGAGAGCTAGAACCTACGTCCCCAAAACTGTCATCTTCCCGCTCGGTTGCTGCGCGGCGCACTTTTGGGGCTCTTGGCCCGCGTACGTTGCTGGGAGATGCGGATTCGGGGCGCGCGGCCCGGCGCGCGGGCCCGTCGTCTCTCGTTCGTGCGACAATGTCCCGCGTTTAACTTCTGTTGAGAGGAGCCGTCCATGCTCAAGGTCAGCCAGGCCATCCTGCACGTCTTCGACTTCGAGTCGGGGGCCAAGCACTACTCCGAGGCCCCGCTCGACCTCGACAACCGCCCGACCAAGTCCTACGTGCAGCGCCGCCTGCGCAAGATCGTGGGCAACCCCGAGTCCAACCACGGCGAGTTCGCCGAGGACTCCGGTTTCGCCGGCGAGCTCGAGCACTACCTCATGGGCGGCGCCGAGTTCCAGGGCTTCTCGGTCCAGATCGCCGAGTGGTTCTGGGAGGAGCTGCGCCGCGCCGAGGAGCTCGAGCAGGTGGACCTCCTGGTCGCTGACTTCGTGGACACCGACGCCGTCGAGGTTAACGACGCCTCGACCGATACCGAGGTCGACGCGGCCTTCGACGGCCCTGCCGGCAAGCGCTTCTTCGCCGTGGTGCTCCTGCCCCGCAAGCAGTCCTTCGTCCACGAGATCGGCGGTTCCACGAACGAGATCCTGCGCATGGACACGGCGCTGCCCAACCCGACCGCGAAGATCGACACCTACGTGCTCGTGGACTGCGACTCCTTTGCCATCGACTTCCACGACAAGGAGCGCGCCATCGGGGGAGAGACGACCCGCATCTTGCCCGACAAGTTCCTCCAGTGCAGCGCCGCCGCCTCCACCCAGCAGGTGTTCAGCGAGGTGAGCGTCATCGTGCGCGACGTCGCCGAGGAGTACGGCCTCACGCCGGCGGTCGAGGTCGGGCGCGCGAAGGCTGCCGTCGCCCAGCAGGCCGACCGCGACGAGGTCGTGCAGCCGGCCGAGATCGGGCGCGTGGTCTTCGAGGACCGCCCCGACGTCCAGGAGGTCTTCGAGGAGCGCGTGCGCGAGGCCAAGCTCCCCGAGGAGGCCCCGGTGCGCCGCGGTGTGGCCAACCGCCTGGCCAAGAACCACAAGATAAAGACGGACACGGGCATCGAGATCACCTTCCCCTCCGACCTCGCCGACAAGCCCGGCTACCTGGACTTCGCCACGGGCGCCGACGGGACCATAACCATCAGCATCGGCAACGTGGCGCACATCGAGAACAAGTAGGCCGGCCCCGCCCGCGGCTCAGCGGCTTAGGTCGCCTCACACCGCGAGCCCGGCGTGAGGCCCGCCTCCGCTCGCGTCCTTCTCCCCAGATGTGCATTTGGCGAGAAGCGCCCTGTGGCTCCCCGGAGCGCTATGATTAAACGAACTGTTCTCTCGAAACGAACCTCAAACACACCCCGGGGAGACGTGCATGACCAAGCCCGATAAGAACCTTTCTCGCCGCGACGCCCTTCGGCTCTTCGCCGGCGCCGGCGCGCTCGGCGTCGCCGCGGCGTTCAAGCCCCTGGCCGTTATCGCCGAGACCGCGCAGGAGAAGGCCGACAACGCCCAGGCGCAGGCCGACAAGACCCAGCAACAGCTCGATGACGCCCAGTCCCAGTACGACGCCGCGCAGAAGAAGCTCTCGGCCATCGCCGACGAGTACTCCGAGGCGGCGGCCAAGCTCTCGGCCACGCAGGGCCAGATCGCCGACCTCAACGTGCAGATCTCCGAGGCCGAGCAGTCCATCGAGGACACCCAGGACGAGATCGACAAGACCCAGAAAGAGGTCGAGAAGAAGCAGGAGAAGCTCAAGAGCCGCATGAGCGCCGCGTACAAGTCCGGCGCCCAGTCGACCCTGGCGCTTCTGCTGAGCTCGACCTCGTTCGAGGAGCTCACGAGCAACGTCTACTACCTCGACCGCATGACCGAGTCCGACAAGCAGATGATCGACGAGGTCAAGGAGCTCAAATCCTCCCTCGAGGAGAAGCGCGCCTCCCTTGAGGAGCAGAAGGCGACCCTCGAGCAGCAGAAGGGCGAGCTCGAGGAGCTTCAGACCCAGCAGGCGTCCGAGCTCTCGGCCGCGCAGGCCAAGCAGGACGAGGCCGCGGCGCTCGTCTCGAGCCTCTCCGAGTCGGTCCAGTCCCTCATGGCCCAGCACGACTCCGAGCTCGTGGCGGCGCAGGAGGCGGCCGAGGAGGCCAAGCGCATCGCCGAGGAGGCCAAGAAGTCCAACAAGTCCTGGGCGACCAACACGAACACGCAGGTGCTCGGCAACGGGTCGCTCGCCAGGGTGACGTCCGCCGCGGCCTCCACGCCCTCGCCGGGCGGCGGCCTGTGCGCGGCGTGGATCACCTACGTCTTCAGCAACGCCGGCATCGGGTCCTTCGGCGGCAACGCCTGCGACATGTGCGCCTGGTGGTGCGGCACCTCGATCTCGAACATCAAGCCCGGCATGATCATCGCCGTGGAGTCCTCGAGCTCGGGCACGACGGCCGGCGCCATCTACGGCCACATCGGCGTCTACCTGGGCGACGGTCTCGTCCACCACAACGTCGGCTACATCAAGACGGACACCGTGTCCAACTGGGTGGCCACCTACTGCAAGTACATGGACGGCCGCTGCGGCTGGCTCGGCGGCATCGAGCTCTCCTAATCGCAACCTCAACGGCATACACTCCTGAAGTCGCGGCGCTTCCTCATCCGTAGGTTGAGGAAGCGCCGCGATGTTAATTATGTCTGCCTATCGCTCCTACACTGAATTCTATCTGTATCGATTTGCGACGTGCTTGGAGTTCACATGGGCAAACCGACCAACCTAACCAGGAGAGAAGCGCTCAGGCTCGCCTCGGCCGCGTGTCTTTGCGCAGGTGCTGCTGGGTGTTCCGCGTCGTCGGCGAGCAGCTCATCCGCTTCCGGCTCCGGCACCCTTAAGGTGGGCGTGCGCTCCGACATAGCTGGCATGAGCCAGCTGAACGAGTCGAACGGCAAGTACTACGGCCTCGAGGTCGACATCGCCGAGGAGATGGCCTCGCGCATGGGCTACGCCGGCTGCGAGTACTCGACCGTCACGCCCGACTCGCGCAAGGAGGACCTGCTCGACGGCACCGTCGACTGCCTCGTGGCCTGCTACTCCGCGAGCGACAAGCGCCGCGAGAACTTCGACTTCTCGCCGGCCTACTACGAGGACCACATCGTCCTCGTGTGCGAGAACAGCTCGCTCATTACTAAGGTCGAGGACCTCAAGGGCGGCGTCTTCGGCACGCTCGCCGGCGCGAACACGGCCGCCTACCTGGCCAACAATCTCTACCAGCGCGGCTTCACCGACGGTAAGGTGCTCACTGCCAATTCCGACAACACCGATGTCTCCTTTGACACCTGGCATCTCTACGAGTACGAGAGCTACTCCGCTCTCTCCGACGCGCTCGAGTGCGGCGAGGTGGACGCCATGGCCGCCGACGGCGCCATCGCGCGCGCCTACCTCAACGACGAGCGCTCCATTCTCTCTGACTACCAGGCGGCCGACCAGGACTATGCCGTCGCCACGCAGAAGGGGAGCGACCTGTCGCAGAAGGTCGCCGACGCCATCCAATCGATGCTCGATGACGGCACCATCGCCGGCCTCATCGACAAGTGGGACTAGGGGGACACGATGTCATCCAGGCTCAAGAAGAAGTCAGCCGCACTCGCCGTCGTCATCGTGGCCGCGCTCGTGGCCGCGGGCGTCGTGCTCGGGCGCATGCAGCAGCGTCTCTCGTACAGCTCCTACACGACCGAGATCGAGCAGTGCCGCTCCGAGCTCCCGGAGCTTCTCGACGAGGCGTCCGACGAGACGACCCAGAACACGCAGATCTACGACCGCATCTACCAGTCAAAGGCCGAGAGCGTCGCCTTCATGGCGCAGAACGACGCGGGATACGAGGCCACGGACGCGAAGATGAAGGAGTACAAGGAGCTCCTCGAGGTCGACAACGTGCTCGTGGTCAAGAAGGACGGCTCCGTGGTGGCCAAGGCGGCCGACACCAAGGCGAACTTCTCATACGCGCGCTTCAACGCCCTCAAGGAGGTCTTTACCACCGGCGAGGCCTCCGACGCGGTCGAGGTCGAGCTCCCCGACCAGGACTGGCTCATGCGCTACTACGCTGCCAAGGTGGACGACGAGACCATGGTCGTCGTCGAGCAGAACCCCTCTGAGCTCCGTAGCCTCATCGAGACCTCGGGCTCCACCGCGAGCGTGCTCAAGAACATCACGGTCGGCCAGAACGGCTACCTCATCGCCGTCTCGGCCAAGGACCACCTGATCACCTATCACCCCGAGAGCGACCTCATCGGCACCGACGCCTATGACGACGGCATCGACGCGGCCGACCTCGAGGACGGCAACTACTTCCACGGCACTTTCCGCGGCCGCGACCTCTACTGCGGCGTCTCGTACGTTGACGACACCTACTACATCTTCGCCGTGCCCGAGGCCGAGAGCCTCGCCTCGCGCAACGCGACCGTGGGCGTCATCCTCTTCGTCTTCGCCCTCGTGGCGGCCTGCGTGGCGCTCTACGGCATCTTCGTTATGGGCGACGACGAGCGCACCGGCTCCGACTCCGAGAAGTTCCGCCCGCTGGGCACCCTGCGCTACAACCGCACCATCGGCAAGAAGGCCGCCGTGCTCTCCGTCGTGGGCGTCGTCGCCGTCGTCGCGGTGAGCTTCTACATGCAGACCCTCTTCGCGCTCTCCACGCAGTCCATCACCAACTCGAGCCGCGCGGACGCCATCGCCGAGACCCTCGAGCGCAACTCCGAGCGCGCCGACGAGCTCAAGGACGAGTACAGCACGCGCTATCTCTCCAAGTGCCGCGTGGCTGCCCACATCATCGACGCGAACCCCGAGCTCGCCACCAAGGAGAAGCTCCAGGAGCTCGCCGACGTGCTGCAGATCGCGGCGGTCTACGTGCTCGACGGCAACGGCGACATGATCGCCTCGTCCACCCCGGTCAAGAGCTACAGCCTCTCGACCGACCCCGAGGAGAGCTCCTACGAGTTCCGCGAGCTTCTCGGCGGCAAGGAGGAGCTCGTCCAGGCCGTCTCGACCAATGATTCCACCGGCGAGGCACAGCAGTTCATCGGCGTGGCCACCCACGACGAGCGCGGTTACGCGAGCGGCATCGTGCAGATCGCCGTGCGCCCGACGCGCCTGACGAACCTGCTCAAGTCCGTGACCATCGACCATGTCCTCGACGGCGTGAAGGCGGGCGCCTCCGGCTTCGCCTTCGCCGTGTCCAAGGCGGACAACACGATCGCCTATTACCCGAACGACAAGGTCCAGGGCAAGGACGCCGAGGCCGCGGGCCTCACGGTCGACCAGCTCAAGGACGGTTTCTCCGACTACGTCACCGTCGGTGGCCAGACCTACTTCGCCAACTGCGTCGAGACGGACGACTACTACGTCTTCGTCGCCGGTCCCGAGGGCGAGCTCATGGCCGAGCGCGCGCCTCTCACCGTGGCCACGGGCATCGTCGCCGCCGTCTGCCTTGCGGTCGTCTTCCTCGTGCTCTCGCTCGACACGAAGAAGGGCGCCGAGCAGGCCGAGGCCCTCGAGGCCGCTGCCGCCGCCGCGCCGCGCGACCCTGACGGCCGCGTCATCGACGTCACCCTTGCCGACGGCCGCGTCAAGCGCAGCGAGTCGGCCGTCTCGCGCTGGCTCAACCGTTCCTTCTCGTGGGCCGAGAAGTCCCCCGAGCAGAAGCTCGGCACCGTCGTGCGCTGGTTCGCCGGCGTGGGCGTCTTCCTCGTCTGCCTCGCCGTCGTCCTCAAGGACCAGGCCTTCGACGAGAAGTCCGTCTTCTCCTACATCCTCAAGGGCGGCTGGGTCCACGGGCTCAACGTCTTCGCCTTCACCGCCGCGCTCATGTACGCCTGTGTGGCCGTGACCGTGGCGACCGTCGTCCGCTGGCTGCTCCGCCTGCTCTCCGGCGCCCTCGGCGCCCAGGGCGAGACGGTCTGCCGCCTGCTCTCGAGCGCGGTCAAGTACACCGTCCTCATCTGCATGCTCTACTGGTGCTTCGGCGTCCTCGGCGTGGACACGGCGACCCTGCTCGCCGGCGCCGGCCTCATCACCCTGGCCGTCAGCCTCGGCGCCAAGGACCTCGTGACCGATATCCTCTGCGGCCTCTTCATCATCTTCGAGGGCGAGTTCCGCGTGGGCGACGTCATCCAGGTCGGTGGCAACTCCGGCACCGTCATGGAGATCGGCGTGCGCACGACGAAGATCAACGACGGCAACGGCAACGTTCTCGTCCTGCGCAACTCCGGCATCTCCAATGTCCTCAACAAGACCAAGATGGACTCCTACGCCACGGTCAACGTCATCCTGCCGTGTGGCGAGAGCCTGCCCTACGTGGAGAACATCCTGCAGAAGGAGCTCCCGCGCGTGAAGCGCCGCGTCCCGGCCATCATCGACGGGCCTTTCTACAAGGGCGTGGTCGACCTCACCGACTCCACGATGACCATTCGCGTCGTCGCCACCTGCGCCGAGAAGGACCGCGGCGGCCTCGAGCGCAGCCTCAAGCGCGAGATGTCCATCCTGCTGGCCCGCAACAACGTGGCCCCCTACACGGTCTCCTACGACCACGAGGAGGAAGAGAAGACCGTGGGCGAGAAGATCGAGGAGGCCCGCGAGCTGCGCCAGGCCGACAAATTCGCCGACGAGCAGACGAAGGCCGCCTCCGAGCTCGGCAACGAGGGCGCCGGCGCTCCTCCGGCGCCTCCGGCCTAACCTCGCTCGCCGGGCGATAAGTTGCCGTTGAGGAGCCTGGTAACAGGCTGCCGACGCGGCGCTTCGGGACAGGCTGCCGCGCCCGTGTGCCGGCAGCCTGTCCCTTTTTGGTGCGCCGGCGACAAGTCGCGGCCGCGGCATAAGGCGCGGGTGAGCGCCTCTCTCAACCCGCGCGCCACACAGAGCAGGTCCCGGGCACTCTTCCCCGGACAAAGCACTATAGTTGTTGGGTTTTATATCCCTTACTTCTATCAGTCTTCGAGTTTGGAGAGTCATGGGAGCATCGATCAAGGACACCGCGGCCACCGTGCGTGCCCGTAAGGCCAAGAGCGCGGGCATCCCGCTCTCGGCCGGCATGATCCTCGTCACGCTGGGCGTCGTCTACGGGGACATCGGCACGAGCCCGATGTACACCCTCAAGTCCATCGTGGCCAACAACGGCGGCATCGCCACCGTCAGCGAGGACCTCATCGTGGGCGCGCTGTCGCTCGTCATCTGGACGATGACGCTCGTCACCACCATCAAGTACGTCGTCATCGCTATGAAGGCCGACAACCACCACGAGGGCGGCATCTTCGCGCTCTATTCCCTGGTCAAGAGGTGCGCGAAGTGGCTGATCATCCCCGCTATGGTCGGCGGGGCGGCGCTTCTCGCCGACGGCATCCTCACCCCGGCCGTCACCGTTACCACGGCCATCGAGGGCCTGCGCACCATCCCGCTCGGCCACGAGATCCTGGGCGACGGCCAAGGCCTCGTCATGGGCATCACGATCATCATCATCTGCGGCCTCTTCGCCGTGCAGCGCGCCGGCACGAGCTCCATCGGCAAGTTCTTCGGCCCGGTGATGACGCTGTGGTTCCTCTTCCTCGGCGGCGCCGGCCTCCTGAACATGTTCAGCAACCCGGTGGTCCTCAAGGCCCTGAACCCCATCTACGGCGTCCGCTTCCTCGTGAGCCCCGTCAACCGCAGCGGCCTGCAGGTCATGGGCTACGTCTTCCTGGCCACCACCGGCGCCGAGGCGCTCTACTCCGACATGGGCCACGTGGGCAAGTCGAACATCTACGCCTCCTGGCCCGCCGTCAAGGCCTGCCTGATCCTCAACTACCTGGGCCAGGGCGCGTGGCTCCTCGGCTGCGACCCGGCCGACCCCTCGCTCACCGGCGTCGTCAACCCCTTCTACCAGATGCTCCCGGAGATGATCCGTCCCTTCGCGATCGTGCTCTCCGCGGTGGCGGCCATCATCGCGTCGCAGGCGCTCATCACCGGCTCCTACACGCTCGTCTCTGAGGCCGTGCGCCTGGACCTTATGCCGCACATGCGCATCAACTACCCCTCCGAGACCAAGGGCCAGATCTACATCCCGCTGGTCAACACCATCATGTGGATCGGCACGATCTTCGTCGTGCTCCTCTTCCAGACCTCGGAGCGCATGGAGGCGGCCTACGGCCTCGCCATCACCATCACCATGCTCATGACGACGACGCTGCTCACGAGCTACATCGCCGGCGTGCGCAAGAAGCCCGCGGGCGCGGTCGTCTTCGCCGTCGTCTTCGGCGCCATCGAGGTCATGTTCTTCGCGTCTTGCCTGACCATGTTCCTCGACGGCGGCTACGTGATGGTCATCCTCGCCGCGATCCTCTTCGTGGTCATGTACACCTGGCGCCGCGGCACCGCCATCGAGCGCACGCAGACTGTCTTTCTGCCGGTGGACAAGTACCTCGACCAGCTCTTCGAGCTCTGCCACGACGACGAGGTCCCCTACCTGGCGGACAACCTGGTGTTCCTTACCAACGACTCGTCGATCGACAAGCTCGACCGCGACATCCTGTACTCGATCCTGGACAAGCAGCCCAAGCGCGCGAAGGCCTACTACTTCCTGAACGTCCAGGTCACGGACGAGCCGTTCACGCACGAGTACATCGTCAACGACTTCGACACCGATTTCCTGTTCAAGGTGCAGCTGCGCCTGGGCTTCAAGGTCAACCAGCGCATCAACACCTACCTCTACCAGATCGTCGCCGACCTGGTCGAGCACAACCAGATCGCGCCGCAGAACCACAAGTACTCGATCTACCGCACCCACAGCGCCGTCGGCGACTTCCGGTTCTGCCTGCTGCGCAAGGTCATCAGCCCCGAGACCGACCTCTCGGGCCTCGACTACCGCGTGATGGAGCTCAAGTACCTGATCCGTCGCATGTGCGGAAGCCCGGCCAAGTGGTACGGCCTGGAGAACTCCAGCCTGCTGTTCGAGTACGTGCCCCTCTTCTCGAAGAAGAAGACCCAGCACAAGCTCACGCGCATCCAGCTGCTCGACGCCGAGCCGAGCTCCCCGAAGAAGCTCGAGCGGAGCTCCTCCACCGAGCCCACGGGCAACGATGACGACGACATCTTCACCATGACGATGCGCGACGAGCTCCAGAGCAACATCGTGAACACCTTCAAGGACCTCGTGGGCGGCGACACCGCGAGCTTCAAGCCCCTCGTGATCGACAACGAGGACGACGAGGACGATGCCGACGAGGACTACGTCGACGAGGTCACCGAGGGCGAGGAGTAACACCCGAGAGCTCGTCTAGATGCGGCGAGAAGCGCCCCGCGGCCGTGTGCCGCGGGGCGCTTGTTTTGTGGGGGGCTGCCGCGGAGACTCGGGCGTTGCGAAAAACGTGCTGATGGCAGCCGATGCGCCGAAAATAGCCTCGCATGTTGCGAAAACGTCGCTGATGGCAGGGAAATTCTGCCATCAGCGACGTTTTCGCAACGGGTCTTTCTTCTGGCGAGAGAGGCAAATGGCCGATCGCCTCACTTCGCTTCTCGACTCCCTGTTATAGCGATCCAAAGCGCTTCTTCGGGTTCCCGGCCGACCACTCGATGTCGATGACCTGCACGAGGGTGCGACTCTCGTCAACAAGGTAATAAAGCGTGAACGGCGTACCGGAAAGCGGCAGATACCTGCAGGGGAACGGGGGAGTGGCTGCGGGGTAGTCGGGACGATACTCGGGGCCCGCGAAGGGGAACTCGGCGAGCATGCCGACGGAGCGCTCAATACGTGCGAGCGTCTCCTCTCGGCTCACGTTCGCGAGAAGGAACAGCTCGACGGAGTTGGTGAGCTCGACCTTGAACATCACGCGCCCCAGCCCTTGGCGGCGCGTATGCGGGCGAAGGCGTCGGCCGCATCGGAGACCTTGCCGTCGCGCGCTTCTTGATACCCGGCAAGAATGCCCTGGTAGACGTCCATCTCGCGCTCGCGCTCCTCTTGCCTGCGGGACATCGCGCGATCGAAAGCTTCCGCGTCCATCACGACGACGGCGCTCTTTCCGTTGCGCGTGAGGTAGAGCGGCTCGGCCGTCTCGCTGAGGCGCGAGATCACGGCGCTTTGGTTGCGATTGAAGTCGGCCAAGGATGTGACGGCGGGCATGAGACCCTCTTTTCGTAGCAACGTAAATAACGCAGTAAATTAGCTGTAACTATACTACGTATCTCCGGCGTCCATTGTTGTCACAACCCTGGGGTATGGTCGGTGCATTGATGGGCGGACGGCAAGGAGGCCGGATATGTCGAAGGAACTCAATTTCAACCTGAGCGCGAATGAGCTGCTGGAGATGGGAAAGGTCGCTGGGTTCGAGGTGAGCGTGAGCACGACGCCGAGCGACCTGCCCGGCGACGACCCGGTCATGAACGAGGGCCTCAAGTGGGGAGGGGTCGAGACCGAGGTCGAGATCGAGGGCGAGGGCGATGGCCTCGCCAAGAAGATCATCATGGTCGCCGTGACCGAGGGCCCCGATGCGGTCAACGACTTCACCCTGGAGAACCGCGCGCTCATCGAGGAGCGGGCTCTGGTCGATGAGAACGTCGCGCGGGCCTTCGAGCTTGCCCTCCGGTTCGGCGTCAGCCAGAAGAACGGTAACTGCGCGAACAACCTCGGCGCGGCATATTACCTGGGCAGCGTTGTGGAGCAGGACTACGAGAAGGCCGCCGAGCTCTATAAGCTCGCCTTGGAATGGGGCTGTTACCAGTCCATCGTCAACCTCGGTTACATCTACGAGTACGGCCGCATTGGCGAGCCGGACTACGCTGAGGCGTACCGGTACTACTCGCTCGCCGCGTCGCTCGCGCCGGGCAGCGAGGCCGCCTACAAGCTCGGGGACATGTTCGCGCGCGGCCGCTTTGTGAAGAAGGACGTCAAGTGCGCCGCCCAGCTCTGGCGACGGAGCTACGACCTGGCGCAGGACATCGTCGAGCGAGCGCAGCCGGCTATCCGCCTCGCCCAGCTCATCGTAGGTGCCGACTGTGAGGAGGCCGGGCTCGAGCCGGATATGCTGCATGCGTTGATGCTGTTCCAGCAGGCGGAGATCGGCCTGCGCATCGATATCGAGGACGGCCAGGTGTACTACATGAAGCGTCTTACCGAGGCCATCGAGGGCCAGCAGGTCGCGCGGGCTCGTCTCGACGGGACGCAGGAGTAGGGGTCAGCTGCCGGCGCGGCCTCGGGGCAGGGGCGCGGTCTTGTGCTTCTGCCGCACTTTTTGCGCGGAGCCAAGGCCGCGCCTGTGCCGAAGGTAGACTTTGAGGGCTGTTTTCATTCGTTTACGGGCGAAAGGTGTCCCGATGGAGTTTGTCGCTACGTGCCCCAAGGGGTTCGAGAAGCTGCTGGCCGAGGAGCTGGCGTCGTTCGGTATTCCGCAGGTCCGCCAGCTGCGCGGCCAGGTCGCGTTCGGCGGTGAGCTCGCCGATGCGTACCGCGCCTGCCTGTGGAGCCGCCTGGCCTCGCGCATCCTGCTCGTGCTCGCCCGCGTGGGCGCCCGTGACGCCGACGCGCTCTACGAGGGCGTCCAGTCCGTGGACTGGTCGCTCCACCTCGCCGAGGGCGCGACCTTCGTCATCGACTCCCACGGCACGAACGACAGCCTGCGCAACACCCAGTTCGTGGCCCTACGCTCAAAGGATGCCATCTCCGACCAGCTCTTCTCGGCCCGCGGCATGCGCCCCGTCGTCAATACCGACGCCCCGGACGTGACCATCGACGTGCGCCTCCAGCGCGACCGCGCGACCGTGGCCATCGACCTCACGGGCGAGCCGCTCTTCCACCGCGGCTACGACTCGCGCGCTGCCCGCAAGGTGGCGCCGCTGCGCGCCGACTACGCGGCCATGGTGCTCGCGGCCGGCCGCTGGTACCGCAACGTGCGCCACGGGTCTCCCTCGCTCTGCGCCCTCTGGGCCGGTCAGGGCGCCGTCCTCGTGGAGGCCGCCGGCGAGGCGCTCGACCGCGCGCCGGGCCTCCTGCGCGCCCGCTGGGGCTTCGAGGGCTGGGCAGGCCATGACGCCGACGCCTGGGACGAGCTCCTCGACGAGGCCGACCGCCGCGCCGACGCGGGCGCTGGCAATAAGCTCGTCCTCTGCGCCTCCGACACCCGTCCCGGCGCCGAGGCCGCCTGCCGCGGCGCCCTGCGCGCCGCCGGCCTCGACTGCGAGGTCGAGTTCCTGCCGGCCGCCGAGGCGCTCGACCGCGCCCGCGCGACCGGCGACGACGCGCTCGTGACCTGCGACCTCTCTTGGGTCGGTGCCGACGAGCTTGCTACGGAGACGTCCGCCCTCACGACCCTTTCGTCCGCCGCGGGCCTGAACGTCGCCGCGCTCGTGCGCGACGCCTCCTGCGACGCCGCGCTCAAGGCCGACCCCGACGCCGTCTTCGACGTGATCTCGGGACGCGAGCCCGCCTTCGTGCGCTGCTTCGACGCCGTTGAGAGTCAGGAGGCCCCTGCGCCCACCTGCGTCACCCTCGCCGGCGGCGAGAAGGTCCCCGTGCTCGTGGCCGCCTCCGACCAGTTCGCCGCGCGTCTTGCCAAGGTGGCCAAGCTCCGCGCCAAGTGGGCCCGCCGCGAGGACGTCTCGTGCTATCGCGTCTACGACGCCGACCTGCCCGACTACGCCGTCGCCATCGAGCTCTACCAGGGGCTCGACGGCCGCGGCCGCTGGCTGCAGGTCTCCGAGTACGCCGCTCCCAAGGAGGTCGACGCCGACCTTGCGCGCCGCCGCCTCATGGACGTGCTCGCCATCGCCCCGCGCGTGCTGGGCGTGGACCCTGCCAACGTGAACCTGCGCGTGCGCACGCGCGCCCGCGGCGGCTCGCAGTACGCCGACGAGGGGAGCGCCGCGAGCACTCAGGCGGACGGCCGCGGCGAGTATTCGCGTATGCGCGGCCAGCGCGCCGACCAGCGCAATCGCCGCAAGCCGAGCCTGACCGACCTGCCGGCGGGCGCGCATCTCATCGACGAGGGCGGCCTCACCTTCGAGGTCAACTTCTCCGCGCGCCTCGACTGCGGCATCTTCCTCGACCACCGCGACACGCGCGCCGAGGTCCGCGAGATGATGAAGAAGACCCTCGGATCCAAGCGCTTCCTCAACCTCTTCTCGTACACCGGGACCGCCACCTGCTACGCGGCCGACGGCGGCGCCAAGCACACCACGACCGTGGACCTCTCGCGCCCGAGCCTCGACTGGGCCCGCCGCAACATGGCGCGCAACGGCTTCACGGGCCCGGAGCACGAGTTCGTCCAGGCCGACGTCATCCAGTGGGTCTCCGAGCAGCGCCACACGAAGAACCGCTGGGACCTCGTCTTCTGCGACGTCCCCACGTTCTCCAATTCCCAGCGCATGAAGAAGTCCAGCTGGGACGTGCAGCGCGACCATTCCGAGCTCATCATCGGCGTGTCCCGCCTGCTCATGCGCAACGGCAGCGCGATCTTCTCGTGCAACCTGCGCAACTTCAAGCCCGACGAGGAGGCCCTCTCCAAGGCCGGCGTCGTGCTCGAGGACATCACGGCCCAGACCATCCCCGAGGACTTTAAGCGCAACCAGAAGATTCACCACGCTTATATTGTTCGCCGGGGGTAGAATCGTCATTGCCGTTGGTTACGTCTAAGAAGGCCTGATATGTTGGCAAGAATCCGCGTCGCGCACCCGCTCCTCTTCGCTTTGATCGCTTACCTGGTTTTCTTCTTGGGGCTGAACGGAATGGGCAGGGTCACGGGGGTCCTGGTCGACACCTGTTTCGGAGGCGATGCCGGAATCCTGGGCGGCCTGTTGGTGGATATGGCCTGCGAGGCCGTCCCCGCCCTTCTCCTCTACCTCGTCCTCTTCCGCACGGGTAGGCTCGGCCTCCTCACGAAGAAGGGCAGGGGCTTCGCCGCGGGCTTGAGGACCGGCGGCTACTGCCTGGGCTTCATCGCGGCCGCCGCGGGGCAGGCGCTTCTTGCGGGCTTTGCGCAGGGCTATGGGATCAATCTTGCCGGGGCCTCGGTTGTCTACGTGCTCTTTATGCTCATGGTGGGCGTCACCGAGGAGATCGTTGCGCGCGCCCTCATCGCCGAGACGTTCCTCGAGCACTTCGGCACCGCGCGCGAGGGCGCGCTCAGGGCCGCGCTCGCATCGGGGGTCATCTTCGGCGCCATGCACCTGACCAATGCTATCGGCGGGAACCTGCCGGGAACTATGATCCAGGTAAGCCTGTGCGTCACCGCCGGGGTCCTGTACGCCGCGGTCTACTTCCGGAGCGGCAACCTCTGGTCCATCGTGCTCATCCACGGCCTCAACGACGTGGCCGCGGGAACGGTCGAGTGGCTGTTCAACGGCGGCGCCTACCTGCCCACCACCTCGACCGGTATCGAACCCGCCGACCTTGTGATACCGATCATCATCGGCGTGCTCGACCTCGTCGCGGCTTTCTACGTGCTGCGCCCGAAGAAGGCCGACGAGATCCGGCAGGCTTGGCCCGAGATCCAAGCGCCCGAGATCCAAGCGTCCGAGATCCAAGCGTCCGAGAACGGCGAGACGGCAGCATAGCCCTGTCCTTCTCGCCGCGCGCGGTCCGGCGTGGCAAGAAGTCCTCGAGATGGCGCCACCTCGAGGCGCTTCTCGCCGAGATGGCGCGAAACTGCCAAGAAAATCGTCCGAGGTGGTGCCGCGGGCGCCACCTCGGGCGCATTGGGCGGCAGCCCTCGGGTTGCCGCGCCTCTTGCTGTTCCTTGTTCCGTCGACCGTTCGCGGATATGCGCCCCGCTTCCCGCCACGTACGCCCCTCCCGGCCATAAAATGAATCACACCTATCTAAAGTCGGCCGTGGCCAACTCGGGCGCGCGCCAAGGAAAGTGGGGGAGTTTCAACATGGATCAGTCCATCGAGTCCACCGTCAAGACCTGGCAGGACAACGTCAAGGAGGCCGACCTGGCCGAGGAGCTCGCCGGCCTCGTGTCCGAGGACGGCGACAAGCTCTACGACGCCTTCTACCGCAGCCTCGCCTTCGGCACCGCCGGCCTGCGCGGCACGCTCGGCGTCGGCACCAACCGCATGAACGTCTACGTCGTCGCCCAGGCCACCCAAGGCGTCGCCGACTACCTGAACGCGCACTACGAGAACCCGACGCTCGCCCTGGCGCGCGACTCGCGCCTCAAGGGCGAGGACTTCCAGAAGGTCGCCGCCGGCATCCTGGCCGCCAACGGCATCCACGTCTACGTCTACCCGCGCATCGAGCCCGTCCCCACGCTCTCCTTCGCCGTGCGCCACCTGGGCACCTCCGCGGGCATCGTCCTCACCGCCTCCCACAACCCCGCCGCCTACAACGGCTACAAGGTCTACAACGACCAGGGCGGCCAGATCACCGACGAGGCCGCGGCCGAGATCTCCGCGAACATCGCCAAGGCCGACCCCTTCGCCGCCTACGCCGGTGCCATGGACTTCGACGAGGCCATCGAGAAGGGCCTCGTGGAGTGGACGCCCGAGGAGGTCCTCGACTCCTTCATTGAGAACATCAAGAAGGTCTCCGTGCCCGGCTTCAAGGCCGGCTCCGACTACTCGGTGGTCTACACCCCGCTCAACGGCACCGGCATGGAGTGCGTGACCCGCATCCTCAAGGAGATCGGCGTCGAGAACGTCTCGGTCGTGCCCGAGCAGGCCGAGCCCGACGGCAACTTCCCCACCTGCAACTACCCGAACCCCGAGTTCCGCGCCGCCCTCGAGCTCGCCCTCAAGCTCGCCGAGGAGGTCAAGCCGAACCTCGTCGTGGCCACCGACCCCGACGCCGACCGCATGGGCACCGCCATCCCGCACGACGGCGACTACGTGCTTCTCTCCGGCAACGAGATGGGCGTCCTGCTCATGGACTGGCTGGCCAACATGGCCAAGGAGAACGGCGAGGACGTCGCGGCCAAGGTCGCGGTCTCGACCATCGTCTCGTCCTCCATGCCCGACGCCCTCGCCAAGGATTGGGGCTTCGAGATGCGCCGCGTCCTCACCGGCTTCAAGTACATCGGCGACCAGATCGACCAGCTCAAGGATGCCGGCGAGGAGGACCGCTACCTCATGGGCTTCGAGGAGTCCTACGGCTACCTCGTGGGCACCCACGCCCGCGACAAGGACGCCATCGTCGCCACGATGCTCTGCGTCGAGATGGCCTCCTACTACGCCTCCAAGGGCATGGACCTCTACGAGGCCATGGACGCCCTGTACCAGAAGTACGGCTACTACCTCAACGGCACCGTCAACGCGTCCTTCCCGGGCGCTGCCGGCGCCGAGCGCATGGCTCAGATCATGGACGGCTTGCGCAAGCAGCCGCTGACCGAGATCGCCGGGTACAAGGTCGAGGGCATGACCGACTACGCCGCCAGCCCCGAGATGCCGCGCGTCTCCGGCCTGCAGAAGGAGGCCGCGCAGACCCTGCCGCCCGCCAACGTGATCGAGTACCGCCTCGAGGGCAACAACAAGGTCATCTTCCGCCCCTCCGGCACCGAGCCCAAGGTCAAGGCGTATCTCTTCTCCGTGGGTGCGACCCGCGAGGAGTCCGAGGCCGTCCGTGACAAGCTCGAGGCCGCCGCGAAGGAGATTCTGTCTTAAGACAAGGCCTGTGGCCGGCGAGAAACGCATTCGCATGACGCAGCAAGGCCCTGGAGCCGACCACGGCTCCGGGGCCGTTTTCGTGCAGGACGATACCCGTCGCCCGGGGAGGACGACGCACAAGAAGCGCGGCCGCCTTCTCGTTGGAAGACGGCCGCGCTGTCCGTTCGTATGGCCGATCGGGCTATGGGAGACTCTCCGCGAGCTTCTTGCCTACTCGCTCGCGTCGGAGCTGTCCGAGGCCTTGGCGCTGACGCCGTAGAACGTGTCGCAGGCGCCCGCGATGGTCGAGGCCGACCACTCGCGCCCGGCGACGCTCGGGTCCGTCGGGTCGTAGACCACGACGGTGCCGTCGGCGTTCTCGGTTACCACGAGCACCCAGTGGGCGGTGTCGGTGAGGGTGCCCGCCTTCGCCTCCACGAGCAGGTACACGCCGGCGTCGAGGACCTGCGTGAGGTTGTCGGCGCTCGATGCGTGCGACGTGACCGTGAGGTTGAGCTCCTCGGCGGCGGCCTCGTAGAAGGAGGCGTCGGTGCCGGAGTCGCCCGTGGCCGCGCCCTTCTCGGTCGCGAGGGCCGCCATGTCGGCGGGCGTCTTGTCGTTGTTGCCGGTAAGGGCCATATAGGCCATCGAGAAGGCCGTGGGGCCGGAGCCGGAGACCGCGAGGGCGTGCTCGCCGTAGTCGACGGCGCCCCAGCGCGCGTCCCAGCAGTAGAGCTCGGGGACGGTGCCCTTGGAGACCTCCGAGCCGTAGGCCTGGGCGGTCTTGGACGCGTCCAGGTACGACGCCACGAAGTCGACCGCCTCGGGCTGCTCGAGCGCCAGGTCGATGAGGGCCGTGTCCTCGTACTTGTCGGCGTTGGCGGCGATTCTGGCGAGGGCGTCGCCGCGGTCGAGCTCGGTCTTGAAGCGGTTGGAGAGCTCGTCGGTCACCCCGACGGCCACGCGGGAGTCGACCTGGTTCTGCTCGACGGCGCTCTGCTCCTCGTTCGCGCCGGACGTGCATCCGCGGATGCAGGAAGAGACGCCGACGACTACCAGGATGGCCAGGACGACGGCGAGCGCGGCGAGAAGGACGGTCCTGCGATCGGCGCTGCGGCGCCCGCGCCCGCCCTGGAAGTTGATGTTGCGCGCCCGGAGCGGGTAGCCGCCGTTCCCCTTGCCCTTGGTCAGGCTCGGGACCCCGCCGCCCCTGTGCATGCGCCCGCCGCTGCGCTGCTGTGTGCCGCGGGGCCCGTGGTAAGAGCCTCCCCCGAGGTTGACGCGCTCGGGCGTCTGGGACGACCCCCTTGACGCTCCCGATCGGCCGCTTCCGTAGGACGACCCGCCGCGCGAGCTCCGGCCGCCGCGTCGGTTGTTGGGGCTTTCGTATTGCATGGGACCTCCGCCTCGTGCGCACAGATAATCTCTCGAATTGTACGACCTATCCTGGCGCGGGTTCGTTCGCAAGAGCGCGCGAATCCGTGAGCGCACGGTAAGAGGGGGTGCCTGGACGCGGCCGGCACACATAAAAGAAGGGGCGGGCCTCCTGGGCCCGCCCCTATGGCATTTGGTTATTGGCCTGCCGCGCCGCCGCCGGTATCGCCGCCGCCGCTCGGAGTCGTCCCGCCGGAGTCCCCGCCGCAGCTGGGCGTCGTTTCGCCGCCGGTGCCGCCTCCAGTGGTTCCGCCGCCGGAGGTCCCGCCGCCCGTGGTGTCGGAGTAGCCGCCGTTGCCGTAGCCCGAGTAGCTGTTCTGGCTGTAGCTGTTGTCCGTGTACTCGGTGGTCGTCTCTTCGGTCGTTGTGTACTCGGTGGTGTAGTCGTAGTAGCCGTTGTTCACGTACGCCTGGGTTCCCACGAAGGTCCAGCTGCTGTTGGACTTGTACTCGGCCGTGTGGTCGGGCGTCTCGAACTCCTGGCGCGCGACCCCCGAGAGCACCGTGTTCATGAAGCTCGTCCACATGGGCTGCGAGGTCGTCTGCGTGGTCGCGTGGGTGCCCTGGTAGTAGGCGGTCGTGTTGTTCGTGGGGTTGCCGAACCAGGTGACGGTCGTGATCTGGGGCGTGAAGCCGCAGAACCAGAGGTTGTCGTAGGTCTCGGTCGTGCCCGTCTTGCCGCCGGCGGGCTGGTTGGCGGTGAACTGGCCCTTGACGTACCAGGTGGTGTAGCCGGCGTTGAAGACGTTCTCGAGCACCTCGCGGGCGTCGGCCGCCACGGCGGAGTCGACCACCTGCTGGGGATCGTCGGTGTGCTCGTAGACGGTGCCGCCGTTGCGGTTCTCGATCTTCGTGATGGCCACGGTGTCGCGGTGCACGCCGTTGTTGGCGATGGTCGAGTAGGCCTCGGCCATCTCGAGCGGGGTCACCTCGGAGGTGCCGAGGACCGAGGAGTCGTAGGGCTGCACCGTCGAGTCGATGCCGAGCTGCTTTGCCATGCTGATGAGCTTATCCACGCCGATGGCTTCGATGACCTGCGCGTAGCCGGTGTTGGAGGACACCTGGGTCGCGCGGTCGAGCGTGATGTTGCCGAAGCTCGCGCCCTCGTCGTTCTGCACGTTCCACAGCGAGGTGACCTGCAGCGGCGAGTTGCAGTTGAGCACGACCGTGGAGCTCATGCCCTCGTTGAGCGCGGCGAGCAGCGTGATGGGCTTGAAGCAGGAGCCCGGCTGGCGCTTGCTCGTCACGAGGTTGACCTGGGAGCTCTCGCGCTCGCTGTAGTAGTCGCTGCCGCCGACCATGGCCTTGATGTAGCCGTTAGTGTTGTCGACGCACACGAGCGCGCCGTCGGTGTCGTCGTTGCCGGAGGCGTCGACGACGTTCTTGACGGACTCCTCGGCCGCGGCCTGGTAGCTCGGGTCGAGCGTCGTGTAGACCTTCAGGCCGCCCTGCATGATCGTGTCGCTCGAGAAGTTCTGGAGCAGCAGCTGCTTCACGTAGTTCGTGAAGTAGGGGTAGTTGCCGCTGTTGTCGGTGAGCTCGCCGCGGTCGAGCACGAGTTCCTCGGCCTGGGCGGCGTCGTGCTCCTCCTGGGTGATGTCGCCGGCCTCGAGCATGCGGTCGAGGACGAGGTTGCGGCGAGAGACGCAGTTCTCGGGGTTCTTGAAGGGGTCGTAGAGGGTGGGGGAGTTGGGCAGGCCCACGAGCGTGGCCGCCTCGGCCAGCGTGAGCTCGCTCGCGTGCTTGTTGAAGTAAGTGATGCTCGCGGCCTCGATGCCGTAGGCGGAGTTGCCGTAGTAGATGGTGTTCACGTACATGTTCAGGATCTGGTCCTTGGTGTACATCTTCTCCATCTGGATGGCGATGTAGGCCTCGCGGACCTTGCGCTTGAGCGACATCTCGAACTGTTCGTCCGAGAGGATGGTGTTTCTCACCAGCTGCTGCGTGATGGAGGAGCCGCCGCCCTGCTCGCTCTTGCCGGTCAGCTGGCCCGCGACGGCGCGCAGGATGCCCTGGGGGTCGACGCCGTTGTGGGTGTAGAAGCGCTTGTCCTCGGTGTCCACGGTGCCCTTGAGCACGTAGGGAGAGATGTCGTCGAGGGTGACCGAGCGGCGCTGCTGCAGGTAATAGGTGGCGATCTCGTTGCCGTCGGCGTCGTAGACGCGCGTGGGCTCGGCCACGAGGTAGTTGTCCGCCGAGGTGTAGTCGGGCAGGTCCTCGAGCCACGTGGAGATGACCGCGCCCATCGAGAGGCACAGCGAGATGATGAGAAGCGCCATGAAGCCGATGACGCCCGCCGCCCCGAAGCCGACGATGTGCGTCCTCGAGTGCTTATGTGCCCTGCGGGTCCTGATGCCCATGTACCCTCCTTGAGGGAGTCGATTCGCATATAGGCTCCAGTATAATGGGCGCCCGCGAACGGCCCGTTTGGGAATGCGCACGTGTTGTGACGTTGTGGAGCGTGCGGCACCCTACCTGCGCTATTGTATAAGGCTATGTAAATCCAGATTGACTACCCATGGAGGGCAGAGCAGTGCTTCCCGTCGAAGAGCAGCTAAAGGTGATCACTTCCGGCACGATGCAGATCGTGCCGCTGGACGAGCTCAAGAAGAAGCTCGAGAAGGGCACCCCGCTCAACATCAAGCTCGGCGTCGACCCCACCTCGCCCGACCTGCACCTGGGCCACGCCGTCCCGCTGCGCAAGATGCGCCAGTTCCAGGACCTCGGCCACACGGTCACGCTCATCATCGGCAACGGCACCGCTCTGATCGGCGACCCCTCGGGCCGCGACTCCACCCGCCCGCCGCTCACCGAGGAGCAGGTCGAGGCCAACGCCAAGACCTATGTCGAGCAGGCCTTGAAGGTCCTCGACCCCCAGAAGACCAAGATCGTCCACAACGGCGACTGGATCAAGCCGCTGAACCTCGGCAAGATGCTCGGCCTCATGAGCAAGTTCAATGTGGCCCGCATCCTCGAGCGCGAGGACTTCCACAACCGCTACACCGAGGGCCGCTCCATCGCCCTGCACGAGTTCATCTACCCGGTGCTCCAGGCCTACGACTCCGTGGTCATCGAGGCTGACCTCGAGATGGGCGGCAACGACCAGATCTTCAACCTGCTCGCGGGCCGCGACCTCATGCGCGCCGAGGGCATGGAGCCGCAGGTCGCCCTGACCATGCCGCTCCTGGTGGGCACCGACGGCAAGAAGAAGATGTCCAAGAGCTACGGCAACTACATCGGCCTCACCGACGAGCCGGCCGACATGTTCGGCAAGGTCATGTCCATCGCCGACGAGATCGTGCCGATGTACTACCGCCTGTGCTCCACCAAGTCCATCGAGGAGATCGACGCCATCGACGCCGCCTTCGCTGACGGCTCGGCCGACCCCTACAAGCTCAAGCGCGAGCTCGGCGTGAACATCGTCGACCTCTACCACGGCGAGGGCGAGGGGGAGAAGGCCATGGCCGCCTTCGACGCGCAGTTCAAGAAGGGCGAGGCCCCCGAGGACATGCCCGAGTTCCCGCTTTCCACCGTCGAGCCCAACGCCGAGGGCAAGGTTTACCTGGCCAAGCTCCTCGCCGACCTCGGCATCTGCAAGTCCGCCGGCGAGGGCCGTCGCCTCATCGACGGCGGCGGCGTCAAGATCGCCGGCGAGCCCGTCGCCCCCAAGTGCTACAACGTCGAGCCTTCGCTCTTCTCGGCCGGCACGACCGTTCAGTCCGGCAAGAAGCACTGGGCCAAGCTGGTCTAGGCAGCGGCGTCACAGCGTTTTCGTAACGCAGCGCCCGGCGAGAAGCACGCGCTTCTCGCCGGGCGCTTTTCGTGGGTCGGCGGGGTGTGCCGGCTCCGGCTCCGGCACATCTCTACCGCTCCAAAATGCGGTTTCGCGCTTCTTTTCTCGGTGGAAACTGCTATCTGGAGCGGCAAAGATTTTCTGGCTGATCGATGGCCGTCGAGCCATTCACCCCGGGAATATTACCGACTGGCTGGTTAACGCGTTTTCGTTCTTATTTCACGGCTAAAGTTGCGTCAAGCCCAATCCAGGATAGATGGGGTGACTGTGAAGACTACGTTCTGGCCTGTGAAAGCGCTCGTGGCGCTTTTCGTCGGCGTGGCGATTGGCATATACCTCGGCTCGACGGATGTACCGCAGAGACTCAACCTTATCCAGGGAGACCCCAGTTCGTCTGACAACGCAGCGGCGGAATACTCACATGTGCTCGGCGTTGTTGAGTCGGCTAGTTCTACGGAGGTGTCGATTCAGCGCTGCGGCTATCTTTTGAAAGGCCAGTCCGTCGTCTTCCTATTGGATGACCAGCTGACTCATTGTGACGTTGCGCTTACAGAGGGTAAACGTGTGTACATATCGTATAAGGACTCATATCAGAATTGGCAGTCCGACGAGCCTTACACCGCTTTGCTTATCGAGGATGCGGAACCGTATCTTTAGCATATTGCGGTTAAGGCGGCGTTAGCCCATTTCAAATCAGGGGTGGGGGGTCAATGAGTAGGCGGGCGATTGTGAAAATGGCGGCGGGCTTAAGGGGTGCCCTGTTCGTATTGGTGCCGCTTTTGGTCGGCACGGCGGCGGGCATCTTTCTTGGCTCTACGTATATGCTGCGCGACGGCATGGTCGTCGAGAAGGGGCCGCAGGTCGCAAATTCGTATCCTGTGGAGGTGCTGGGCATTGTCGAGTCGGTGGGCTCTTCGCAGATTTCGATTAAAAGCTGCGAGTACTCCACTAGGGGAGAGACTGCTGTCTTTTTACTGAAACGCGGATGGACGAAATTCGAGACCGATCCCGTGGTCGATCAGCACGTATATATCACCTATATAGCCCCGGACTCAGGTGAGCCCCATACGGCTTACGGCATCTATGACGCGGAGCCCTTTCTTCGGTTGCCGGGCGGCCAATGACGCGGTGCCCTGTTGCGGCGTTCGGCTTCAGCGCGTCGTTTTCTTGCCGGCCGCGTAGTTGCGCTCTTCCCGTCGAGGGCTTGACGCGGGGTTTGGGCGCGGGGTGTTGGCGGTATCGTAAATAAGTTTGGACACCCCGGGCTCAAAGGAGAGGTTTTGGCCCACAAGAACGTGATCGAGCTGCTCGCGCCGGCGGGCGGCCCCGAGCCTTTCAACGCCGCGCTGGCCGCGGGCGCCGACGCCATCTATTGCGGCCTCGGCAATAGCTTCAACGCGCGCCGCTCCGCGAAGAACTTCGACGACGCGAGCTTCGGCGACGCGTGCCGCCGCGCGCACCTGGCCGGCACGCGCGTCTACGTGACGGTCAACGTCGCCGTCGCTACCGACGAGATCCCGCGCGTGCTCGGCCTCGTTCGCCGCGCGTGGCTGCTCGGCGCCGACGCCTTCATCATTCAGGACTGGGGCCTCTTTGCGCAGGTCCGCCGCACGTGGCCCCAGATCGAGACGCACGTCTCCACGCAGGCCAACGTCCACGACGCGCGCGGCGTGGCCTGGTGCCGCAGCCTCGGCGCCGACCGTGTGACGCTCTCCCGCGAGCTCTCCCTGCCCGAGATCGAGCGCATCGCGAAGGAGGGCGTCGAGCTCGAGTGCTTCGGCCACGGTGCCCTGTGCTTCTGCTACTCCGGTGTCTGCATGATGAGCTCGCTTTCCGGCGGGCGCTCGGCGAACCGCGGCCTGTGCGCCCAGCCGTGCCGCCTCCCGTACGAGCTCGTCGACGAGAAGGGCGAGCTCGTGCCGGTGCCCGATGTGCCCACGGCCGGCCTCGCCGAGACCATGCGCGGCGTGGGCGGCACGCGCGCCCTCTGCCCCAAGGACTACTGCACGGTCGACCACGTGGGCGAGATGATCTCCGCGGGCGTGGGCTCGCTCAAGGTCGAGGGCCGCATGAAGGCGCCCGACTACGTCTATCAGGTGGTGAGCGCTTATCGCCGCGCCATCGACGCCGCGATCGCCGGCGAGCCGCTCTCCGAGGCCGAGGACGCGGCGGTCCACCGCCAGCTTAAGCGCGCCTTCAACCGCGACTTCACCGATGCCTACCTGCGCGGCGAGTCCGGCAACGAGATGATGAGCTATGAGCGCTCCAACAACCGCGGCGAGGTCGTGGGCGAGGTCGAGTCCTCCCGCGCGCTCGAGGACAGCGTCGAGAGGCGCGGCGGCGGCAACGGCGGGCGCACGCGCATGCGCCGCTTCAAGCGCGCCGAGGTCCGCATCCGCTTGACCGAGCCGGTGGGGGAGGGCGACCTGCTCGAGGTGCGCCCGGTGAGCGACCCCACGCAGTTCCTCACCGTGACGGCCGAGCGCGACTCGGCGGCCGGCGAGGTCATCTGCTGCCGCGCGCCGAGGCCCATGGAGACGGGCGCGATCGTGCGCGTCATCCGCTCGCAAGCCGCCATGGACGCCGCGGCGCGAGTGAGCAAGGCGGACGTGCAGCGCAAGCGGCCCGTTTGCGCGCGCGTCGTCGCCCGTCTCGGCCGGCCGTTTAAGGTGGAGGTCGCCTGCGCTGACGGCGAGGCGAGCGCGTCGGCCGAGGGCTTTATCTGCGAGGCCGCGCGCACCCGCGCCGTCACGGGCGAGGACCTGGTCGAGCACGTGGGGCGCATGGGGGGCGGCCCCTTCGAGCCCGTGAGCTTCGACGTGCAGGTGGATGACGGGCTCGGCATGGGCTTCTCGGCCGTGCACAAGGTGCGCGCCGCGGCGGTGAAGGCGCTCGAGGAGGCGCTTCTTGCCCCGTATGCCGCGCGCGAGGAGGGTTTGGCGCCGGCGCCGTCCGAGCGCGCAGTCGCGTACCGGCTGGGGGAGGCGCGCGCCGAGGCGGGCATCGCCGATCCCGCGGCCGTGCGCCGAGAGGAACCCTGCGCCTGCGCGCTCGTGGCCGACCCCGCGTGTGCCCGCGCCGCGCTCGAGGCCGGGGCGGCCCGCGTGTATGCGACCGTGGACGACCTCGCGCGTGACGAATGGCCCGATGGCGTCGTGCCCTGGCTCGACGAGGTTTGCCGCGAGGGCGACCACGCGCGGCTCGACCCGTGGGTGGCCGAGGGCGCGCCGGTGGCCGTCGGCAATGTGTCCGAGCTCGCGCTCGCGGCCGAGCGCGGGGCTGCGCCCGAGGTCCGCTCCTGCATTCCCGTCCACAACGAGAGCTGCCTCGTGGCCCTCGAGGCCGCCGGCGCGTCGGGCTTCTGGCTCTCCCCGGAGCTCACGCTCGAGCAGGTCTGTGCCCTTGCGCCCGCTGCCTCGGTGCCCGTGGGCCTCATGGTCCTCGGCCGCGAGCGGGCGATGACCTCCGAGCACTGCGTCCTGCAGGTCACGGGCAAATGCGTGCACGACTGCGCCCGCTGCCCCCAGCGCGCGCGGCGCTTCTCGCTCAAGGACATCGACGGCAAGCTCCTGCCCGTGCGCACCGACGTCAACGGCCGCTCCCGCATCTGGTCGGCCTACCCGCTCGACGCGACGCCGCAGGCGGGCGAGCTTATCGGGGCGGGCGTGACGCGCCTGCTCGCGGACTGCACGCTGCTCACGGCCAAGGAGACGACCTTCTACGTGGAGCGCGTCGCCCGGGCTATCGCCGCGGCGCGCGCCGGCAGGAAACCCGCCGCCCGTCTGCAAGGTGCCACCTCGGGGCATCTCTTCACGGGCATCGGGTAGGCTTTGTGGAAAACAATCTCGTATTGCGTAACCTATTTTGGATCGGATGAGTAGCCGGCTCATTTTGGGCTCTTCTTACTTGGGAAATGGGCTCGATTCGGCCAGGCTACTCAGGCATTGCAATTTAAGTTACGCAATACGAGCGATTATTGATTTGACGGCCGCAAATAGAGGCCGGCCAGGCGCCCGGCGCGCTGTTTGGTTGCGATATACCGCCCCAACAGCCCCGCGCCGCGGGGCCGTTGGGTAAGATGGAACACGTTGCGTGCACAGACGAAAGGAAACCCACCATGGCAGTGGACAAGCAGCTTCTGGAAGAGACCCTCGACATCATTCGCCAGAGCCTTCAGGCCGACGGCGGCGACGTTGAGCTGATCGACGTCGACGACGAGGGCGTCGTCACCCTCGAGATGCAGGGCGCCTGCGCCGGTTGCCCGCTCTCCAGCATGGATATGTCCGAGGGCATCGAGCGCATTCTGATGGAGCACGTCCCCGGCGTCACCCGCGTGCAGCCGGCCGTTCTCTAGCCTTCGCCGGAATAGTTGCGCGAATGTTCCTCAACGACATCTTCCAGGCGCTCGACCCCGTCGCCTTCACTATCGGCCCCCTGAGCGTCCGCTGGTACGGCCTGGCGTACCTGGCCGGCTTTATCGTGGCGGGTTTCGTAATCTTCCGCATCGCGCGGCGCTGGGAGCTCGACCTCACCGTCGACGATGTGATGAGCATCGTCATCGGCGTGGCGTTCGGCATCATCATCGGGGCGCGGCTGGGCTACGTGGTCTTCTACGGTGCCGGCTACTACCTTGAGCACCCGGCCGAGATCATCGCCACCTGGGACGGCGGCATGAGCTTCCACGGCGGGCTTATCGGCGCCGTCGTCGGCGGCTCGATTGTGTGCCGTCAGTACCGGATCAGCATCCCCACCATTTGCGACCTGGGCGTCATCGGCGCGACCTGGGGGCTTTTCTTCGGACGCTGCGCGAACTTCGTCAACGGCGAGCTCTGGGGCAAGGAATGCGATCTGCCCTGGGCAGTGGCGTTCCCGTCCGGAGGCGGCGTGTTTCGCCATCCCTCGCAGCTCTACGAAGCCGTGCTCGAGGGACTCGTGATCTTCTTCGTGCTGTGGGCGCTCTCGCGCAGGAAGCCGCCTCGCCCGCAGGGGACCTTTATGGGCACGTTCCTCATGCTCTACGGCGTCTTCCGCTTCCTTATCGAGTTCGTGCGCGTACCGGATGCCCAGCTCGGATATCTCTTCGGGCCCATCACCATGGGACAGTGCCTGAGCCTGCCCCTCGTGGTCCTTGGCGCGGGACTTCTGGTGACGGCCCACAAGCTGAATCGCCCGCAGGTCGGCCGGCTTCCCGAGGAGTAGGGGCCGCGAGGGGCTTTGCGACGCGATCACCGGTCGCACAGAAGCGCCCCAAAAGTGCGTCGCGCAGCATTGCTGCATTACTGGGCGGCGAGCTTTTGGGGCGGAGCACCGGCGGCGATTACTGCGTGGCGAGCTTTTGGGGCGCAAGGCCGGTGACGATTGCTGGATGGCGCGATTCTCGGGCGCTATCGGTGGCTTGCAACAAATGTTCGACTTTGCGGCAGATTTACGGCATTTTTGACCCTTTGAGGCGTGCTGAGTGGGCCCGTCGAGCGCTCGTTCAACGACGTTTTTCCAGTTGGTGAAAGTCTGGGAGGCCCGTTGGCACCAGAATCTGCCGCAGGATCGAAGTTTTATTGCATGCGGTACGGCGGCAAGTGCGTGAAGCACCGCGCAAGTGTCATGGACTGGAACTTATTCGCGAAGAGGGGCGGCGACGAGCCGTCCTTCTTCGTATGTGACGAGCGAGGGCCGCGCCTGGGACGGGTCCTCGGCGGGGAAGTCCGACCGGTAGTGGGCGCCCCGGCTCTCGCGCCGCGCGAGCATGGCGCGCACGAGCGCCTCGGCGGAGAGGAGCGCGAGCGCCGCCCGGCGCGTCGCCGCGACGGCGGCCGCGTCGTCGGAGGGTTCCGTTTCGTTGCCGAGCTCCGCGCGGAGCCGCTCAACCGTCCTGAGGGCATCCGACAGCCCCGCCTCGTCGCGCTCGACCAGGCATCGCTCGCTCATGGTGCGCCTGAGCTCGCGGACGGCGCCCGCAGCCGATGGCGCGGCGACCGGCGCGACTCGCGCCCCGACGCTGCCCGTACCGGCTCCCGTCCCGGCGCAGCTCGCGCCCGCCGCCAAGCCGGCCTGCGCGTGCGCCGCCTCCCTGCCGGCGATTTGCCCGAACACGAGCGCGCTCGCGCTCGCGAGGCCGCCGATTCGGTCGGCCCCGTGCATTCCGCCCGCGCATTCCCCGCAGGCGAAGAGCCCGGGGCAGCCGACCGCCGCCGCGTGCTCGTCGATGCGGATGCCGCCGTTGGAGGCGTGCGCATAGTGCGCCACGCGCAGCTCCTGGTCCGGCGCGACCCCGTAGGCGCCCTGCAGCCATTCGGCGTAGGTGCGCATGAACTCAGGCAGCTGGTCGGGCAGCACATGGCGCAGCCGAGCGCCTTCCCACCCGGCGCGCGCGACGAAGAGGTCGACCTCGCGGTCTTTCCACGACGCGCTGAAGGGCCCGTGCTCCGAGCGCATGTCCATGAGCTCCGGGCGCCCAAGCCCCTCGATGCGCGAGTGCCGGAAGGTCTTCTCGTTGAAGACGACGCCCTCCACGGGGGAGACGAGCCCGACCATAATCTGGATGAACTCGCAGTTCACGAGCGAGGCCCCCTGTTCGAGCGCGATGGCCTGCGCGGTCCCGAGGACGTCCGGCATCGTGAGGGTTCGCTCGAAGAGGCCGCCGAAGCCGCCCGTGGCGAGGACGACCGACCCCGCCCGCGCTCGCGCGAACGCGTCGCGGCCCCTGTCGTAGAAAAACGCCGTCCAGCCGCCGCCCGTCCGTTGCAGGCCCATGAGCTCGAGTCCCGCGTGGACGTCGCAGCCGGCCTTTTCCAGCGCGAGGCCCGTGGACGCGCGGTAGGCGTCGCGCTCGAGGCCGTGCCACGAGCGCGTCTTGCGGTCGAAGCAGGGGATGAACTCGCGCTCGCCGGCGTTCACGGCCGCGCGGAGGCGGCAGCCGCGCCGTTCGAGCCGCTCGACCGCGGGGCCGACGCCCTCGACCAGCGTGCGCGCGAGCGCCGGGTCCGCGACGCCGCGCCCGACCTCGAGGATGCTCCCCACGAAGTCGTCGACGTCGCCCGCGCCGCCGGGCCCCACGAGGCCGAGCCCCCACGTGCCGGGAAAGAAGCTCGACCCGCCGAAGAGCGCCCCGGCGCAGGCAACGGCCGTCCGCGCGCCCTCCTCGGCCGCCGCGAGCGCCGCGGTCGTTCCCGCGATGCCGCCGCCGACCACGAGGACGTCGAGGCGGCCCAGGTCCTCGGTTACAAGTTGTGGCATGGCCCCCAGCCCTTCTCGCCTGCGGCGCTCTACCCTGCTAAAGTGGGAACCCGCGATTCAAGGAGGCGGTATGTCCCAGGACAACGAGTATATCTATGCCGGCGAGGCGCCCGCGCGCGTCTCCCTCGACGCCGCGCGCGTCAAGTTCGACGCAGCCGGCCTCGTGCCGTGCGTCGTTCAGCAGGAGGGCTCCGGCGAGGTGCTCATGGTCGCGTGGATGAACGCCGAGTCCCTGGCCCTGACCGTAAAGACGGGCACCACGTGGTTCTGGTCGCGCAGCCGCCAGGAGCTCTGGAACAAAGGCGCAACCAGCGGGAACATGCAGCAGGTCAAGCACCTGCTCGTGGACTGCGACGCGGACACGCTCGTGGCCGTGGTGGACTCGCCGGGGCCTGCCTGCCACACCGGGCACCGAAGCTGCTTCTTCCGCGAGATCGAAGACTAGGCCGGCCGGGCGGCGTCGCGCCGCCGGTGCCGCGACAGAGCAATAAGGAGGCCCGTGTGGGCGAGAGGACCAAGAACGTTCAGGACGGCAATATCGGTGAGACCCTCGAGGGCCTGGCCGCGGTGATCCACGGGCGCCGCGACGCCTCGCCCGAGACCTCCTACACCGCCAAGCTCCTCCAGGGCAAGGAGGACAGCCTGCTCAAGAAGCTCGCCGAGGAGGCGAGCGAGGTCATCATGGCCTGCAAGGACGACGACCACGAGCACATCCGCTACGAGGCGGGCGACCTGGTGTACCACCTGATGGTCACGCTCGAGCGCTACGGGGTCACGCTGGAGGAGCTGGCCGGCGAACTTGACGCCAGAAGGCGCTAGGGTCTCACGGCGGCCGATCTGCCCTTCACTCGTCGCTCGCGTACCTTCGTACGCGTCGCTCCTCGTTCAGGGCACCTCGGCTCGCCGTGAGACCCTAGCGCAGGTTTGCCGGGCGGCTGATCCGACCTCCGCTCGCCGTCGCGGCAAGAAGACCGAACGCTCAATAGCAATGTGGAGCTGAAATAGAATCACTTCTCCCCGGCCCGTCTGTTGGTACCATAGGAAGGTCATGCAGGCCCACCCCGTGGGCGCCGTGCAGATTTCCGAAGGAGTCCTTTCTATGCCGCAGCCTAAGCGCAACCGCATCGTCGCGTCTGCCCTCGCGGTCACCCTTGGCCTCGCCCTCGTCCCCGTGAGCGCCCTGGCGTCCACGTCGGCCGAGCTCCAGGCCGAGCTCGACCAGGTTTCCCAGCAGCTCAGCAGCCTTTACTCCGCCGCCGAGCAGGCCGGCTACGACCTCGATACCGTCACGCGCGACCTCAACGACACCAACGACCAGATCACCACCCTCGAGGGACAGATCTCCGAGGAACAGGAGCAGCTCAAGCAGAAGCAGTCCCAGCTCTCCGACATCCTCGCCACCCAGTACAAGATGGGCGACGAGACGGGCCTGCTCACCCTCATCCTCAGCTCCAACGACTTCGCCGAGCTTGTGAGCAACATCCACTACGCGAACAAGATCTCCGAGCAGAAGATGGACGCCATCCAGGACGTCCGCGACCTTCAGGAGTCGCTCGAGAACGACAAGAGCCAGCTCGAGGAGCGCAGGACCGAGCAGGAGCAGCTCGTCTCCGACCAGCAGGCCAAGTCCGACTCCGCCAACCAGGCCGCCGCGGAGGTGCAGACCTATTACAACCAGCTCTCCGACGAGGTGAAGGCCAAGCTCGCCGAGGAGGAGGCCGCTGCCCGCGCTAAGGCCGAGGAGGAGGCCAAGGCAGCCGCCGAGGCCGCCGCGCAGAAGGCCGCCGAGGAGGAGGCCGCGAAGAAGGCCGAGGAGGAGTCCAACACCAACAACGGCTCCAACGGCAACTCCAACAACGGCAACAACAACTCGAACAACAACGGCAACAAGGGCAACTCCGGCAGCGCGTCGTCCATGGTCTCGCGCGCCCTCAGCGTCATCGGCTCCGGCTACCAGTGGAGCGGCTACGTCTGGACCGGCAGCACCTCGACCTCCGCGTTCACCTGCTCCGGCCTCATCGACTACGCGCTCGGCCTGCCGACGAACTCGAACTGGCCCGAGTCCCTGTACGCCTCGGTGAGCTACATCACGACCGACGTGAGCGCGCTCAACTACGGCGACCTCGTCTTCTACACCTACGCCGGCCGCTACCCCGGCCACGTGGGCATCTACATCGGCGGCGGGCAGATCGTCGACTCCTGCCCCGGCAGCGGCGTCCAGATCCGCGACGTCAACTATCCGGGCACCTTCATCGGCGGCGGCCCCATCGTCTAGGCTCAGACGTCGTTTATCGCCGCCCCAGAAACCGTCGGGTCTCTGGGGCGGTTTCTTTTGCGCGCATCGGGCCGAGGCGGCCCGCAAGACTAAAGGAGATGCATGGGCGAGAAACGCCAGGGCGAGCCGTACCGCGGCGCCCACTTCGCGAAGCCGGGCGACGCGGCCCATACCTATACGGGGACGCCCGCCGACGAGACGATGGTCTTCGTCCTCGCGGCCGAGCGCTCCCGGGCGGCGGCCCGTCTGGACACCGCGGCCCGTCCCGGCGCTCCGGCCCCTCTCGATACTCCCGCCGCAGACGAGGGTGCCGAGGACACCGCCGTGCTGCGCAAGCTCGAGGCTGCGCCCGCGCAGGCCCCTCTTGCCGACGGCGAGAAGGACGGCGCGTCCGACGCCGACGTGAGCCGCTCGGCCGCCCTCATGAGCGTGCTCGTCATCATCAGCCGCATCACCGGCTTCCTGCGCACCTGGGCGCAGGCCTACGGCATGGGCACGACCATCGTGGCCAGCGCCTTCACCGTGGCCAATAACCTCCCGAACCAGCTCTACGAGCTCGTGATGGGCGGCATGCTCGTCACGGCGTTCCTGCCGGTCTACGTCTCTGCGAAGAAGCGCGCCGGCAAACCCGGCGCCATCGCCTACGCCTCGAACCTCTTGTCGCTCGTGACCATCGCCATGCTGCTGCTCTCGGCGATCTCGTTCGTCTTCGCGGGACAGATCGTGTGGACGCAGTCGTTCAACGCGTCCTCCGACTTCGACTTCGAGCTCTCGACCTACTTCCTCAGGTTCTTCTCCATCGAGGTCGTGCTCTATGCCCTGTCCTCGGTCATCTCCAGCGTGCTCAACGCCGAGCGCGACTACTTCTGGAGCACCGCGGCCCCCATCGTCAACAACGTTGTGACCACGGCCTCGTTCTTCGGCTACGCGCTCTTTGCCCCGTCGAACCCCACGCTCGCCATCCTGTGCCTGGCCATCGGCAACCCGCTCGGCGTCCTCGTCCAGGTGCTCTGCCAGCTGCCGTCGCTCAAGCGCTGCGGCGTCAAGCTCTCCCTGCGCGTGGACGTCCACGACCCCTGCATCAAGGAGACGATCGAGCTCGGCATCCCGACCCTCATCGTCACCCTCGTCTCGTTCGCCACGACCTCGGTTCAGAGCAGCTGCTCGCTGTCGGTCAACCCCAACGGCGCGGCCATCACCTACTACGCGCGCATGTGGTACGTGCTGCCGTACTCGGTCTTCGCCATCCCCATCACCACGGCGATGTTCACCGAGCTCTCCACGAACGTCGCGAACAACGACAACGCGTCCTTCGTGGCGGGCGTCCGCCGCGGCTGCGGGAGGATCCTCTTCCTGCTCGTGCCCTTCGCCCTGTACCTCATCGTCTTCGCGCCGTGCCTGGCACGCCTGCTCGGCGGCTCGCGCATGGACGCCGAGTCGCTCGACCAGCTCGCGAGCTACCTGGCGTGGCTCTCGGTCTCGCTTCCCGCCTACGGCGTGTGCACCTACCTGCAGAAGGCTTGCTCGGCGCTGCGCCGCATGAAGCTCTTCACCGTGGCGGAGATCATCGCCGGCGCCGTGCAGATCGCGTTCTGCCTCGCCTTCACGCCGGTCTGGGGCTTCAACGTCGTCGGCTTCAGCTCGACGCTCTTCTTCGTGTCCATCGATATCGTCATCTTCGCGTTCCTGCGGCGCGAGCTCGGGCCCATCGGGCTGAAGGCGCTCGTCGTCTCGTGTGCCCGCTCGCTCGCCCTCGGCGCGCTCGGCGCTGGCGTCGGCGGCGCCGTCCTCTGGGCGCTGCAGGCCTTCGTGGCGCCGCTCTCGGGCGGCGGCATCGTACGCGCGCTCATATACACGGTCGCGGGCGGCCTGCCGGCCCTTCTCGTCACCTTCGGCGCGGCCTGCGCGCTCCATCTGGACGAGGCCGCCTTCATCGACGACCTGCTCGACAAGTTCAGGTGCCGTCCGGCGTCGGCATAGGAGGCCGCCCATGCAGAGGGAACCTTGGGAAGAAGCACTCGCGCAGAGGATGGCCGGGCTCACGGGCACCGACGCGCGCGACTGGTACCTGACCTACCGGGCGCGCCACGGCATGCTCGCCGTGCTCGAGGCCGTCCGCGCGACCTGCGGCGGAGGAGAGGTGCTCACGCAGCTCTTTACCTGCTGCACCGCCGTCGACCCGATCCTGGCCGCCGGGCTCGATCCCGTGTACGGGGACGTCTCGGCCCAGACGTGCTCGCTCGACCCCGCCCTGCCGCTCCTGGGCGGGCGCACGCGCGCCGTCATGCTCCAGCACACCTTCGGCATCGTCGACGACGCCTCATCGCAGGAGCTCGCCGAGAAGGCCCATGCAGCCGGCGCGCTCGTGCTCGAGGACTGCGCCCACTGCGTCGGCCGGATGGCGCGCGACGCCGCCGGCGCCCCGTTGGCCGACGTCTCGTTCCACTCGTTCGGCGTCGAGAAGATGCTCCCCACGCTCTTCGGCGGGGCCGTCTGGGTGAACCCCGCCTCGGAGGCCGCCGACGCCATGCGCGCCGTCCGCGAGCGGCTCTCGTCGCTCCCGGCGCCCGGCGCGCGCGAGGAGCGGCTGAACGCCTCCTATCGCGGGACGAATCGCGTGCTCGTGCACCTTCCCGCCGCCCTCTCGCGTCCGCTGCGCCGCGCGCTCGCGGCGGTAGGCGCCTTCAACCCGGCCGTCTCCGACGAGGAGCGCCTCGGAAAGGTGAGCCGTGCGCCCATGCGCGCCACGAGGTTCGCCTGCGAGGCGGCCTTGGCCGCCCTGGAGGGCCACCCGGCCTCGGCCGAGAGCCGGCGCCAGGTCGTGGGGGCGTACCGCGGGCTTCTTGCCGACGTTCCCGGCGTCGAGGTTCCCGCCGCCGCCCTTAGGGGGGAGGCGCAGCCGCTCCTGCGCTTCCCGGTGCTTCTTGTCGATGCGCGGTCCGCGGACGCCGCGGAGGCGGCCATCCTCGCCGCGGGCTGCTACACGACGGCGTGGTACCGGCCGGAGCTCGGTCCCGGCGTGCTCGACGCCGCCGCCTACCGCGTGCCTGCCGACCGAAGCTCCCTGCGCGTGAACGATCGCCTGGTCGCCGGTATCGTCAACCTGCCGACCGACATTCCCGCGGACGCCGCGCCCCGCGTCGTCTCCGCGCTCCGCGCGAGCCTCGCCGACCCGATCGCCTGACCCTTCCATTGGAGGAACCCATGAACCTGTGCACCGAACCGGAGCTCGCCGAGAAGCTCGTCCCCGTCGTCCTCGGCGGCGATATCCTCGCGTATTCCTACGCGCGCTGCTTCCACGAGGCCTACGGCGTCAAGACCATGGTCGTCTCCGGCGTCGACGTCAAGTTCACGTCCTCGAGCCGCTTCACCGACTATCGCGTGGACCCGGCGATGGGGGAGGGCGACGAGGCCATCGCCGCCATGCTTCGCAAGCTCGGCGCCGAGTTCTGCGCGCAGGGCAAGACGGCGGTCCTTCTCGGCAGCGCCGACTGGCACGTGCGCACGATCTCCAAGCACAAAGACGAGCTCGAGCAGTGGTTCGTCGTGCCCTACAACGACTTCGCCCTTCTCGACGAGATCACGCAGAAGGGGCGCTTCTACGCCATCTGCGAGGAGCTCGGCATGGCGTACCCGGCGACGAGGCTCTTCGACTGCTCGGACGCCTCGGCCGACCTCGACGTCGAGGGCTTCACCTTCCCGCTCATCGCAAAGCCGTCCAACTCCGCCCGCTACGACACGATGTCGTTCGAGGGCAAGGAGAAGATCTACACGGCCCAGGACGCCCAGGACCTGCGGCGCATCTTCCTGCTGCTCCACGACGCCGGCTACGACAAGGAGCTGGTCGTCCAGGACTTCATCCCCGGCGACGACGACGCCATCCGCTCGCTCACCACGTATTCCGTCGAGGGCGGCCGCGTCGCCGCGGTGTCGGGCGGCCAGGTGATCTTGCAGGACCACTCGCCCGCGCGCATCGGCAACCCGTCCTGCATCCTGCTGGAGCGCTCCGAGCAGCTCATCGAGGACGCGAAGCGCTTCTGTGAGCACGTGGGCTACCGAGGGTTCGCCAACTTCGACGCCAAGTACGATGCGCGCGACGGCAAGTTCAAGTTCTTCGAGGTGAACGTGCGCCCCGGCGCGAACACCTGGTACATGGCCCTGGGCGGCGTGAACTTCGCGAAGCTCGTCGTCGAGGACTTCGTGCTCGGCCGCGACCTCGGCTATGCCGAGGCCTACGAGGAGGGGCTCTACAGCCTCGTCCCTAAGGACGTGGTTCGCGACTTCGTGCCCGATGTCCAGGTGCGCGAGCGCGCCCTCTCGCTGTTCCGCGCCGGCAAGGCCGCCTCGCCGCTCGACTACGCGCCGGATACCCTGCGGCACAAGTTCTGGTCGTGGCTGCGCGGTGCGCGCCAGTACAAGAAGTACGACCAGTACCTCGGCAAGGCCCCGGACCGCCGATAGTGAGGTTATGCGCGGGGAGGCCCGCCACAAAAGCGTTGCCCCCGCGACTCCGGCAAGAAGAAGCGCCACAGAACGGCTCCGCCTGCGACGCCGAATAGAAGAACCGCCACAGAAATCCGCCCTCGGCGACGTCTGGTTGTCGCCGAGGGCGGATTTCTGTGGCGTGCCTTGCCCCTCTCGTCGCCGGGGCTGGGCAATTGTGGCGCACCGCGCGTCCCGCGTCGCCGGGGCCGCGTGTTTGTGGCGCGTCTCGCTTGCTGGGTCGCCGGGGCCGCGTGTTTGTGGCGCGTCTCGCTTGCTGGGTCGCCGGGGCTGGGAATTTGTGGCGCGCCGTACGCTCCGTGTCGCCGGGGCCGCGCAATTGCGGCGCACCGCGCGTCCCGCGCCGCTCGCGGCGTTTGGCGCCTCCGCCCGTCGGGCCTACGTCCGGTCGCGGAGCTTCTTGGCCGCCTGGAGCGCCTTGTAGAAGGTCTTCTTGATGGGCAGGTCGCGGTCGGGGGCCACATCCACCACGCCGTTCTTGGCGAACTTGGTCTTGAACTCGTTCAGGCCCATGAGCTCGGGGGCGAAATCGCTGCCGATGCCCATCATGTCGTAGTCGGCGCAGCCCTTGTTCTGGAAGAGGTCGACGCACTCGAAGAGCACGAGCTTGTCCGTCACATGCTGCCGCATGCTCTCGGAGCGGGAGGCGCCGTAGTAGCGCACGGCGCGCGTACCGGAGACGGTGACGATGGACCAGGTGACCACGCGGCCATCGATGCGCCCGGCGTAGACTCGGCAGTGTTCGGGACCGAGGATGCGGATCATGTCCTCGTAGTCGGAGCAGGGGGCCGGCACGAAGTCGTCGCGCTTGCCCGTCTCGACCATGACGTCGTAGTACTCGGCGAAGGACTTGGCCGCGAGCTCGGTCTCGTCGGCGCAGGTGGCCGGGCTCTCGCGCAGCGCCTTGCGCACGTCGCGCCGCCCGCGCGGCTTCATGCGGCCGAGGATGTCCTCCTCGGTGCCGCCCGCGAGGTCGATGACCACGGTCTGGTTGTACGGGCGGGTGGAGAGCACCGGCTGCGCGCACTCAAGCTCGCCGGCCACGGCCAGGCGCGCGAAGGCGACCTTCTTGTCGGCGCCGCGCACGTACGCCGCGAGAGCCTCCAAGGCCTCGGCCTCGAGCGCCTCGTCGCGCTCGGCGACCCAGACGGGGCCGTGGGCGCTGCGCAGGTAGTGGTAACCGTGGGTCTCGTAGTCGAAGAGGCTCGCAAGCGCGACGACCTCGCCGTCGCGGGCGACCTCGACGCAGCCCCAGGCGCTGCGGCCGGGAATGGTGGCCTGGTAGTCGGCCCAGGCGCGGGTCTGCTCAATAGGCAGGTTGACGCCGAGTGCGGACGCCTTCTCTTCGAGCTCGTTGATGGTGATCTTGTTGACCTGAATCAAAAGATGCTCCAGTTGGTCGTTTTTCACATTCGTTTCATTCTAGGTCGGCGCCCCCGCGCCCCAGCGCCCCGGTTACACTTTCTAGGAAACCCCCATCGCATCGAGTTGCAGAGAAGGAACACCGTGTCCGAGGAAGAACGCGAGATAAGCCCCGAGCTCGACGCGAGCGACCGCGCCGCCGCGCGCGAGCACGTGACGGCCGCCATAGACGGCCTCGCGAGCCTCGTCGAGCAGGTGGCCTTGGTGCCCACCGAGCCCGGCTGCTACCTGTGGAAGGACGCCTCGGGCACCGTCGTCTACGTGGGCAAGGCCAAGAACCTCCGCGCGCGCCTGCGCCAGTACGTCACCCTCACCGACGACCGCCAGAAGATCCCCCTCATGATGCAGGTCGTCCGCTCCTTCGACTACGTTGTCGTCGGCTCCGAGCACGAGGCGCTCGTCCTGGAGCGCAACCTCATCGCCCAGTACCACCCCTACTTCAACGTCGACTTCAAGGACGACAAGTCCTACCCCTACATCGCCATCACGGAGTCCGACGCCTTCCCCGCCATCAAGTACACGCGCGAGAAGCACCGCAAGGGCACGCGCTACTTCGGCCCCTACACCGACGCGAAGGCCGCTCGCGAGACCATCGACACCCTGCGCAAGTTCGTGCCCATCTGTACCGCGACCTGTGCCGAGTGGAAGCGCGCCAAGCGCCTGCTCGAGCGCGAGCCCGACCAGGTCTCCGTCGCCAACATCGTGCTCGCGGGCAAGTGCCGCCCCTGCTTCGATTACCACGTGGGCCGCGGCCCCGGCGTCTGCTGCGGGGCCATCGACACCGTCGAGTACGCGCGCCACGTGCGCCAGGTCGAGGACTTCCTGCAGGGCAAGAGGAGCGCCATCGTGGGCGAGCTCAACGACCAGATGCGCGAGGCCGCCGCCGACCTCGACTTCGAGCGCGCCGCCCGCCTGAAGAAGCGCCTCGAGGGGCTCTCCGCCCTCGACGTCAAGCAGCAGGTCGTGTTCTCCTCCGACGTCAACATGGACCTCATCGGCTTCTACCGCGAGGAGACCATCAGCTGCGCCTGCGTCTTCGTGGTCCGCGAGGGCCGCACGGTCCGCTCGGTCGAGTTCATCCTCGACAAGGGCGCCGACGTGGGCGAAGACGAGCTCCAGGCCGGCTTCCTTAAGCGCTACTACGACGAGACGGCCGACGTGCCGTCCGAGGTCTGCCTCTCGGTCGCGCTCGCGGACGCCGACGTCATCGCCGGCTGGCTCTCCGAGAAGCGCGGGCACCTCGTCCGCCTCCACCGCCCGCAGCGCGGCGAGAAGAAGCGCCTGCTCGAGATGGCCGCCGCAAACGCCCGCCACGCCCTCATGCGCTACATGGTCCGCACCGGCTACGCCGACGACCGCACGAACCAGGCGCTCATGCAGCTCGAGAGCGCGCTCGCCCTGGACGCGCCCCCCATGCGCATCGAGTGCTTCGACATCTCGACCCTGCACGGGCACTTCACCGTGGCGTCGATGGTCGTCTTCACCAACGGCCGGCCCGACAAGTCGCAGTACCGCCGCTTCAAGATCCAGACCCCGCTCACCGAGGCGAACGACTTCGTGAGCATGTCCGAGGTGCTGGGCCGGCGCTACGCTCCCGAGCGCATGGCCGACGAGCGCTTCGGGAGCCGTCCCGACCTGCTCGTGGTCGACGGCGGCAAGCCGCAGCTCACGGCGGCCATAAATCAGCTGGCCGAGCTCGGGCTCGATATCCCGGTCTGCGGACTGGCCAAGTCCGACGAGGAGGTGTTCGTCCCTTGGGACGAGACCCCGGTCGTGCTGCCCTCCGGCTCGCCCTCGCTCTACCTCATCAAGCAGGTCCGCGACGAGTCGCACCGCTTCGCCATCACCTTCCACCGCGAGCTGCGCGACAAGGCCATGACGGCGTCGGTGCTCGACGACGTGCCCGGCGTCGGCCCCAAGCGCAAGCGCCTGCTCATGCGCGCGTTCGGCTCGCTCAAGCGCCTGCGCGCCGCGAGCGAGGAGGAGATCGCGGCGACCGACGGCATCCCGGCGGAGGTCGCCCACGCCGTCTGGCAGGCGCTCCACGAGCAACAGGCGTCCGACGGCGAGGCTAATTAAGGATTGAATCAATCCGAGATCCCGCGGCCCTCCCGCCAAGCATTCCTCGGGCTTCGGCCATGTGGTCTTCTTCGCAGGATACCAGTGGTTATTAGACGTATCTGCAATCTAATATCAGTCAAATAAAAGGCATCTAGAACGTAATACCAGTGAAATTTAACTCAACAAGAAGGAAAACAATCGGCAACCATGGCCCAAGGCGGGGGGACTAGCCTGTAAGGCGTCTTGCGAACGACCGCCAAGGGAGAAGAACATGCCGTTTGGCGGTTTGCGGGACAGGGGCGCAGACGTAGCGGGTAGTCTGCCAACCAAAGGACGGCCCCCAGCGGGCCGTAGGAGGATCGAGAGGAAGAGGCTAGACATGAAGAAGATCGTGAACTCTGCCGTTACCCGCCGCGCGTTCCTGGGCGGCTCCGCGGTCGCGGCGACGCTCGGCCTGGCGGCCTGCGGCGGCTCCGGCTCCAGCACGGACTCCGGCTCGTCCGACTCCGCCGGCACCGAGGGCGGCGGCAGCCTGACCGTCGGCTCCGCGTACTCGCCCTCGTCGTACGACCCGGCTAACTGCTCGTCCGCGTTCTGCCTCTCGGCGAACTCGAACGTCATGGAGGGCCTGTACAACATCGACTTCACCGACTACAGCGTCATCTCCGGCCTCGCCGACGGCGACCCGACCCAGGTCGACTCCAAGACCTATGAGGTCAAGCTGCGCGCCGACGCCAAGTTCAGCGACGGCAGCGACGTCACCGTCGACGACGTCGTCTACTCCTTCGGGCGCGCCCAGGCCGACGGCGGCATGTACGTCTCGTTCCTCACCATGTTCGACTCCGTCGAGAAGAAGGACGACACCACCGTCACCGTCACCTGCAACATCGAGAACTTCTCGCTGCTCAAGGAGCGCCTGGCCATCGTCAAGATCATGCCGAGCACGCTTTCCGAGGACGACGCCAAGGCCAAGCCCATCGGCTCCGGCCCCTGGATGTACGACGAGATGTCCGACACCTACGTGGTCCTCAAGCCCAACGAGCACTACAACGGCGAGTTCCCGGCCAAGGACACCGAGATGCGCATCGAGTCGCTGACCGACACCACGGCCCGCACCACCGCTCAGCAGGAGGGCACCACCCTCGTCACCGAGTCCGTGCCGCCCGAGTCCATCGAGCAGCTCGAGGCCGCGGGCGTGAGCGTCGACCAGGTCGACGGCTTCGGCACCCGCTTCATCATGTTCAACGTCAAGAAGGCCCCCTGGGACGACGTCAAGGTCCGCCAGGCCGTCATGTACGCGCTCAACACCGACCAGATGGTCTCCAACGCGTTCTCCGGCCTCGCCTCCATCGCCACCTCCTACCTGCCCAAGTCCTTCGTCAACTACCACGCCGCCTCCGTCAGCTACACCTATGACGCCGACAAGGCCAAGTCGCTTCTCTCCGACGCCGGCGTGACCCCGGGCGCCATCCAGCTGCGCACCACCGACAACGCGCAGGTCGTGGCCATGGGCACCCAGGCCCAGCAGGACCTCGAGGCCCTCGGCTTCACCGTCGAGCTCGTCTCCGACAAGTCCCCGGCCACCTACGCCGCCATCGACCAGGCCGACGACTCCTGGGACATCCTCATCGCCCCCGGCGACCCGTCCTGCTTCGGCGGCGACACCGACCTGCTCCTCAACTGGTGGTTCGGCGACAACGTCTGGATGAAGACCCGCTGCGCCTGGAACACCTCCGACGAGTGGAAGAAGCTCAACGGCCTCATGTCCGACGCCCTGGCGGCCTCCGGCTCCGATCAGCAGGACCTCTGGAACCAGTGCTTCGACATCCTCGCCGAGAACGTCGTCCTCTACCCGCTGCTGCAGGTCATCACCCCGACGGGCTCCTGGCGCGAGAACGCCAACCCCGACGGCGTCAAGGTGAGCAGCGACTTCAAGGGCATCGGCACGACCGGCGTCCAGCTTACCGGCATCACCACCGTCACCGCGTAGCGCAGGGGCCTAAGCGGCAGCCGCAGCAATCCTGACCTGCGGCGCATTGACGAACAAGAAGTGCGGGAGGCCCGAGCGACCGCCAGTTGCTCGGGCCTCCGCTTTATGGAAAGGCCCTGAGAGCACCTATACACACGAGAGGGGAGAGCCAACGTGAACAATCTACTGCGCCTTATCGGAAGGCGCCTGATAGCGCTTCCCATCATGGCCTTCGCCGTGACGTTCCTGATCTTCTTCCTGATGTCCTTCTCGCCCATCGACCCGGCCTACAACGCCCTGGGCGAGAGCGCCACCCCCGAGCAGGTGCAGAAGTACCACGAGGAGTACGGCCTCGACGACCCGTGGCCGGTGCGCTATGTCCGCTATATGGGCGACCTGCTCCATGGCGACCTGGGCACCTACAGCGCTCGCCGCAACTCCGTGGCCGAGCGCGTGGCCAAGGCCCTGCCCGTCACGATGCAGCTGACCTTCCTCGGCCTGCTCATCGGCGCGGTCGTCTCGTTCCTGCTGGGCATCATAGCGGCGCTCTACCGCGACAAATGGCCGGACCAGCTCATACGTTTTATATCCATCGCCGGGCTGGCCACGCCGTCGTTCTGGCTGGCGGTCCTTCTCATCCTGGTGTTCTCGTCGTTCCTGCACCTGCTGCCGGCCTCGGGCGCCCTTCCGGACCCCTTGACCAATTTCGGCGGCTACATGGCGCGCATGATCATGCCCGCCTGCGCGCTCGCCTTCCCCCTGACCGGCCAGATGACGCGCATCGTCCGCACGGCCATGGTCGAGGAACTGGACAAGGACTACGTGCTCACCGCCAAGGGCTCGGGCCTGCCGCAGAAGGTCATCATCGCGCGCAACGTGCTGAGAAACGCCCTTATCACCCCGGTGACCACCCTGGGCATGAAGATCGGCTACCTCATGGGCGGCGCGGTCGTCATCGAGGTCATCTTCAACCTCCCGGGCATGGGCATGGCCATCTTGGACGGCGTCGCGGGCAACGAGCCCAACCTGATCATGGGCGTCGTCATCGTCGTCGCGTTCTCCTTCATCATCATCAACATCGTGGTCGACATGCTGTATCTGCTCATCAACCCGAGGATTAGGAGCGTCTAGCCATGCTGACCCAAAGGAAAGAGGACTCCGCCAAGCTCGAGGGCATGGCAAAGTCCAGCGGCGGCCCCAAGCTCTCGGGCCTCAAGAACATGAAGACGTCGTCGAAGATCGCGCTCGCCATCCTGCTCGTCGTGGTGGTCCTCTCGGTCCTGGCGCCGCTCATCGCGCCGTACAGCCCCTACGAGATCGGCACCGCTCGCCAGGCGCCCGACGCGGCGCACATCCTGGGCACCGACGACAAGGGCCGCGACATCCTCTCGCGCATCCTGTACGGTGGCCGGATCTCGCTCGTCATCGGCTTCGGCGCGACGCTCTTCGCGCTCGTGACCGGCTCCGTGGTCGGCGCGCTCGCCGCCGTGACCCGCAAGTGGGTGTCCGAGGTCATCATGCGCGTCCTCGACGTGATCATGTCCGTCCCCGGCATCGCGCTGGCGGCCGTGCTCGTGACCATCCTCGGCAAGTCGGTCCCGGCCATCATCTTCGCCATCGGCTTCATGTATATGCCGCAGATCGCGCGCATCGTCCGCGCGAACATCGTGTCGGAGTACGGCGAGGACTATGTGCGCGCCGTCATCGTCTCGGGCGCCCGGGCCCCGTGGATCCTCATGAAGCACGTCCTGCGCAACTGCGCGGCGCCCATCATGGTCTTCACCGTGACGCTCGTGGCCGACGCCATCATCTTCGAGGCGTCGCTCACGTTCCTCTCGGCGGGCATCGCCGAGCCCACGCCGACCTGGGGCAACATCCTCGCCGACGCCCGCGCCGGCGTGCTCTCCGGCCGCTGGTGGCAGGCGCTCTACCCCGGCATCGCCATCATGGTCACCTGTCTCGCGCTGAACATCCTCTCGGAAGGCATCACCGACGCAATGGCCTCCGCGCCCTCCGCCCCGGTGGACGCCGAGAACTCCGAGAGCCGCCGCGAGGCCGACCTGCTCGTGGCCGACCCGGTCCGCGCGTACAAGGAGCAGGCGCAGAGCCTCTCCGCTCGCCTCGCCGCCCTGCGCGAGGTCGAGCTCGCCCGCACGGACCGCCGCGTCCCCGACTACTCGGTCGAGCCGCTGCTGCGCGTCAAGGACCTCTCCATCGGCTTCCCGCGCCACGGTGACGTCTCCGTCGTGGACAGCGTGAGCTTCGACGTGCGCCCGGGCCAGTGTATGGCGCTCGTGGGCGAGTCGGGCTGCGGCAAGTCAATCACCACCAAGGTGATCATGAACCTCCTGCCCGACTCGGCGCGCATCACCGGCGAGGTCGACTACAAGGGCCAGGACCTGCTCAAGCTCACGCCCGAGGAGCACCGCAAGCTCCTGGGCACCGAGATCGCAATGGTCTATCAGGACTCGCTCTCGGCTCTCAACCCGTCGATGCTTATCTCGACCCAGCTGAAGCAGCTCACCAGCCGCGGCGGCACCCGCAGCGCCGAGGAGCTCCTCGAGCTCGTCGGCCTCGACCCCAAGCGCACGCTCGAGAGCTACCCGCACGAGCTCTCCGGCGGCCAGTGCCAGCGCGTCGTCATCGCCATGGCGCTCACGCGCGACCCCTCGCTCGTCATCTGCGACGAGCCGACCACGGCGCTCGACGTCACGGTCCAGAAGCAGGTCATCAAGCTGCTGAACGACCTGCAGAAGAAGCTCGGCTTCGCCATGATCTTCGTGAGCCACGACCTGGCGCTCGTGGCCGAGGTCGCTAGCGAGATCACCGTCATGTACGCCGGGCAGGTGGTCGAGAGCGCGCCCACCAAGGAGCTTCTCACCAACCCGGTCCACGAGTACACGCAGGGCCTGCTGGGCTCGGTGCTCTCCATCGAGGCGCACGACGGCAGCCGCCTGCACCAGGTCCCCGGATCGGTCCCGAGCCCCGCGGACTTCCCGGCCGGCGACCGCTTCGCCCCGCGCTCGAGCCACCCCGAGGTGGGCCTCGACGTCCACCCGATCCTGAAGCCCGTTCCCGGCGCCGACCACCACCTCGTCGCCGAGATCCCCGACGAAGACCTCGCCCGCGCCGGTCTCGCTTCTCGCCTGGAGGTGAGGTAGATGGCAGACCTGAACACGCAGGAGCCCATCATCTTCCTTGACGACATCTCGGTCACGTTCAAGACGCGCACCGGCTCCATCCTGCACCCGAACCTGGTCCACGCCGTCCAGGGCCTCACGCTCAAGCTCATGCCCGGCGAGACCATCGGCCTCGTGGGCGAGTCGGGCTGCGGCAAGTCGACCACGGCCAACGTCATGTGCGGCCTGCAGTCGCCCACCTCGGGCAAGGTCTACTTCAAGGGCGAGGACGTGACCAAGCGCACGGCCGAGCTCCGCAAGAAGATCGGCCGCGTGGTCTCGGTCGTCTTCCAGAACCCCGCCACGGCGCTGAACCCGCGCATGGCCGTCCATGACCAGCTCCTCGACCCGCTCGTCGTCCACGGCGTGGGCTCCGAGGAGGAGCGCGAGGAGCGCGTGCGCGAGCTCTTCGGCCTCGTCGGCCTGCCGTCGTCGGCCATGTACGTCCTGCCCGGCCAGCTCTCCGGCGGACAGCGCCAGCGCGTCGCCATCGCGCGCGCCCTCTCTCTGCAGCCTGACGTGATCATCGCCGACGAGCCCACCTCGGCCCTCGACGTCTCGGTCCGCGCGCAGATCCTGAACCTCTTGACCGACCTCAAGCACGAGCTCGGCCTCGCCATGGTCTTCATCAGCCACGATATCCAGACCGAGCGCTACATCTCGGACCGCATCATCGTCATGAACCACGGCCAGATCATGGAGGAGGGCCCCGCCAAGCAGGTCTTCGAGGACCCGCAGGACGCCTACACGAAGACGCTCCTGGCGGCAGCGCCCTCGCTGCTCCACCCGAACCTCGGTCACTAGGCAATGGCGCGGGCGCGTCCGCGGCGTCGGGCGCGCCCGCCTCGCGTAAGGTGGTGAGAAAACATGCCCTTCTCGGCCGAGCGGCTGGCGGAGCTTAAGGCCTGCACGGGCCGAAACCCCGTCCCCGCCGACTTCGACGCCTTCTGGGAGGAGCGGATGGCGGAGGCCGACGCCGTGCCGCTCGACTATGAGCTGCGGCCATCCGACCAGGTGGCGGACTTCGACACATGCGCCTACCACGACCTTTACTTCACCGGTATGCGAGGCGCGCGCGTCTACGCCAAGTACTGCGTCCCTCGGGGCACGGACGGCCCCGTGCCGCTCGTGCTGCAGTTCCACGGCTACCCCGGCTGCACCCGCTCGTGGGCCGAGCAGTCCAGCTGGCCGGGCCTGGGCTACGCGGTCCTCTCTATGGACAACCCGGGGCAGGGCGGGCGCTCCGAGGACGTGGGCGGATTCGCGGGCACGACGGTGGCCGGCCATCTGGTCGCCGGGATCGACGGCGGGCCGGAGAACCTCTACTACGTGCGCCTCTACCAGGACCAGCGGATCTTGTGCCGCATCGCGGCCGAGCTCGCGGGCATCGACCGCTCGCGCGTCTTCGTCAATGGCGGCTCGCAGGGCGGCGGCATGGGCATCGCCTGCTGCGCCCTCAACCAGGGCCTGGTGCGCGGGGCGTCGATCCTCTACCCGTTCCTGTCCGACTTCCGCGCCGTCTGGGAACTCGGCGCCGACGAGATAGCCTACGAGGGCATCCGCTACTACTCGCGCTGGTTCGACGCGGACGGCTCGCGGGCCGACGAGTGGTTCGGCACGCTCGGCTACGTCGACGCGCTCTCGTTCGCGCACCTGGTCCGCTGCCCGGTGCTCATGGGCACGGGGCTTTCCGACGTCGTCTGCCCGCCCGAGACGCAGTTCGCCGTCTACAACGCGCTCACCTGCCCGAAGCGCCACCTTCTCTACCCCGATTTCGGCCACGAGGAGATCCAGGCGTTCGATGACCTGATTCCCGGGTTCTACCGCGAGGTGTGCCAGGGGACGTTTAGAGGGGAGGGCGATCTATGATGGGCGGCTCCGCAGCTGCGCCCGCGGGCGAGAGGCGCCCGGCCCAGGGCGTGCCCGAGGGCTTCGAGGCGTACTGGCGCGCCCGTGCCGAGGCGTGCGCCGACCTCGCCGCCACGGCGGCGGTCGACCCCGTGCCCACGGGAATCCAGGCCGAGACGGCCGAGTGCCTCACCGTCGGCTTTACCGCCCACGACGGGCAAAGGCTCGCCGCGCGCGTCCTTCTTCCCAAGGCGCCGGGCCCGCGCCCCTGCATCCTCACCTGGCACGACGCCGACCGGGGGCCGCGCGGGTGGTTCCACCTGGCGCGCTACCTGGCGGCGGGCTGCGTCGTCGTGCACCCCGAGTACCGCCCGCTGCCGCGCGACCTCTTCGCCGGCTGGCAAGAAGGGCCCGGCGCCATGCCGGCCGCGCGGCTCGTTGAGGACGCGCTTCTTGCCGCGCACCTGGCTGCGCGCCTGCCGGGCGTGGACGCCTCGCGCCTGATGACGCACGGGGAGGGCTTGGGCGCGCTGCCCGCGCTCGCCGCGGCCGCGCTCGTTCCCGGGGTGGCCAAGTGCGCGGTCCTGAACGCGCAGCCCGCTGCCGCCCGCATCGCTTGGGAGCAGGGCGTCTCCGGCCCCGTCTACGGGGGCGTCACCCGGCATTTCCGGGTGGACGACCCGTGCGCTGAGCGCGCGGACGAGTACTTCGCCGCGCTCGGGTGGGCGGACGCGGCCAACTTCGCGGCGCTTCTCCCCGCGGGCACCGGGCTCCTCGACGGCGTCTGCCTCATGGACGGGGTCGCGCCGCCGGCCGCGCAGCTCGCGGCTTACGAGGGCGCGACGTGCGCGAAGCGGCTCGTTACCTACCCCAAGTACGGCCACGAGCGGCTGAACGACTTCGAGAACCGGCATCTCTCCTTCATGCATTTCGGCGAGCGTGACGCCTGAGACCGCGCATGAGGGTCTAGCATCGACCGCGCCCCACAAGGGGCTGCGTTGGGGGAGAAGCCCCCGGCGCAAAGGAAAGAAAGGTATGTAAGCATGGCTGACTTCAAGATCCGCGGCGTCGTTCCCCCCGTCGTCGTCCCCGACACCCCCGACCACGAGCTCGACGTCCCCTCGTTCGAGCGCCTCATCAACCGCATGATCGACGCCGGCGTCGACGGGCTCTTCTTCCTCGGCTCGTCCGGCGAGGTCGTCTTCTCCACCGACCTGCGCCGCCGCCAGGTCATCGCCGAGGCCATCCGCATCGTCGACCACCGCGTCCCGGTGCTCGTGGGCATCATCGACACCGAGACCGACCGCATGGTCGAGCAGGGCAAGGTCGCCCAGGAGCTCGGCGCGGACGCCCTCGTGGCCACCTGCCCGTTCTACGCGCTGCAGGGCATGGCCGAGGTCGAGGAGCACTTCCGGATCCTCCACGAGGAGCTCGACCTGCCCATCTTCGCCTACGACATCCCCGTGTGCGTCCACACCAAGCTCCCCTGGAAGCTCCTGGCCAAGCTCGGCGCCGAGGGTGTGCTCGCCGGCGTCAAGGACTCCTCCGGCGACGACGTGGGCTTCCGCTACCTCGTCCAGGAGAACGAGAAGCTCGGCCACCCGATGAGCCTTCTCACCGGCCACGAGGTCGTCGTCGACGGCGCCTACCTCGGCGGCGCCGACGGCTCGGTCCCGGGCCTCGCCAACGTCGAGCCCTATGGCTACGTGCGCATGTGGAAGGCTGCCTGCGCCGGTGACTGGGCGACGGTCAAGGCCGAGCAGGACCGCCTGAACGAGATCTCCCACATCTGGGACGTGACCTCGGGCGTCCAGGGCTACGCCGGCGGCGTCGGCGCGTTCAAGACCGCGCTCAACCTCATGGGCATCTTCGACTCCCCGACGATGCCGCGCCCGGTCAAGGCCATGACCGGCCAGAACGTCGAGGCCATCCGCAAGGTCCTTCTCGACAACGGCCTGCTGTAGCGAGCCCGCGGCGCCGCAGCCGCCCCAGCCTGACCGCACTTTTGCCCATTAGGAGGCGCACATGGACGTGAAGAAGGTCGTCGCCGTCGACATCGGCGGCACGAAGATCGCCTCGGCGCTCGTCACCTTGCCCGGCGACGGCGAGAAGCCCGTGGTCGAGCACTTCGCGAAGATCCCGACCGAGGCAAAGCGCGGCGGCGCGACCGTGCTCGCCAACGCTATCAAGATGGCCGAGCGCGTGATAGGGCTCGCGGGTGAGGATGCCGGGCTCGCGGGCATCGGCGTGAGCTCCGGCGGCGTGATCGACCCGCGCACCGGCGACGTCACGTACGCGAACGACATGATGCCCGGCTGGGGCGGCACGCGCCTGGGCGCGGAGCTCGAGGCGGCGACGGGCCTGCCGGCGCGCGTCCTGAACGACGTGCACGCGCACGCGCTGGGGGAGGCCCGCTGGGGCGCCGGCGCCGGCAGGCACAGCTGCCTGGTCGTCGCCGTCGGGACCGGCATCGGCGGCGCCTTCGTCGAGCGCGGGCAGATCATGCTCGGCGCCCACAACGAGGCCGGCCACATCGGGCACGTGAGCTGCAGCGATGCGGCGGGAATCCCGTGCCAGTGCGGGGCCGTCGGCCACCTGGAGACCATCGCCTGCGGCCCCGGCATCATCGAGCGCTACCTCGAGCTCGGCGGCGCCCCCGAGGAGGACGGCGCGCCCGTGGACGGCGCCGTCATCGATAAGCGCGCCGCTGCCGGCGACGAGGCGGCCAGGGCCGCCGAGGCCCGCAGCGGCCATGCCATCGGCGAGGTCCTCGGCAGCCTCTCCAACATGCTCGACCCCGAGTGCATCATCCTCTCGGGCTCTGTCGCCCAGTGCGGCGCCGCGTGGCACGACGCCATGGCCGCGGGCTGGTCGGAGGCCGTCATGCCGCCGGTGGCCTCCACCCCGATCCTCTCCGGCGAGCTCGGCGGAGACGCGCCCCTCATCGGCGCGGCCGAGAACCTCGTCAGCTCCGCCTACGCCTGGTAGGGCGCCGGCGGCTCGAACACACAGCACCGAAAGGAGCCGAACATGACCGTCGACCCGCTGATCCAATCCCTGAAGGGCAAGTTAATCGTGAGCGTGCAAGCTTACATGGGCGAGCCGCTCCGCCACCCGGAGACCATGGCCCAGATGGCGCGCGCCTGCGAGCTCGGCGGCGCCGCGGCCATCCGTTGCCAGGGCCTCTCCGACATCGCCGCCATCAAGGGGCGCTGCGAGGTCCCCGTCATCGGCCTCTGGAAAGAAGGCCACGAGGGCGTCTACATCACCCCGACCCTGCGCCACGCCGTCGCGTGCGTCAACGCCGGGGCCGACGTGGTCGCCCTGGACGCCACCGACCGCCCGCGCCCCGACGGCCGGACCTTCGAGGAGACCGTCGCCGCGCTGCGCGAGCAGTGCGAGACGCTCATCATGGCCGACTGCATGACCATCGAGGACATCCGCCGCGGCGTCGCGGCCGGCTGCGACCTGGTCTCCACCACCTTAAGCCACAACAAGGCCGCTATCGACACGACGATGGACGACGGCCCCGACCTGCCCATCCTTCGCCAAGCGGTGGAGGAGTTCCCCGGATTCCCGGTGATCTGCGAGGGACACGTGCACACCCCCGCCGACGCGCGCGCCGCCATCGACGCCGGCGCCTGGGCGGTCGTCGCGGGCACGGGCATCACGCACCCGACGAGCATCACGAGCTGGTTCAAGGCGGCCGTCGAGGGGTAGGGGACGGCCTGCCCGGTCCCGGGGCCGCCACCGCCTGGGCCCGGCGCCACCTCGGGCCCGGTTCCGCCTCGAGTGCGCCGCCGCGCGCCCAGGCCCTTCTTGCCTGACCGGTTTTGGCAGAAGATGCGCGAATGAGCGCGCCATCCTCTATACTTAGCGGCAAGAAGCGCAACCCCGTGCAAAGGAGGACCTATGGCCGCACCCGACCCCGCCCGCATCGCCCCGCTCGACGCAGAGGCGGCGGCCAAGGCCGCCTTCGCCTCCGTCGAGGGCAAGCCCTTCCCCGGCGATATCTTCACCGCGCCCCAGCTGCGCTGGGCCGTCGTCGGCTGCGGCGTGATCGCCAACCAGATGGCGGAGTCGCTCGCCCTGGCGGGCCGCTCCCTCGCGGGCGTCCAGAACCGGACGCGCGCCAAGGCCGACTCCTTTGCCGCGGCGCACGGCGTCGCGCGCGTCTACGACACCTTCGAGGAGCTCTGCGCCGACCCCGACGTCGACGCCGTCTACGTGACCACGCCGCACAACACCCACATCGACTACCTGCGCGGCGCCCTCGCCGCGGGCAAGCACGTCCTGTGCGAGAAGTCCATCACCTTGAACTCCGCCGAGCTCGACGAGGCCCGCGCGCTCGCGGACGCCAACGGCGCCGTCCTCATGGACGCGACCACAATTCTTCACATGCCGCTCTACCGCGAGCTTCTTGCCCGCGCGAGCTCCGGCGAGTTCGGCCGCATGAACCTTGCCCAGGTCAGCTTCGGCAGCTTCAAGCCCTACGACCCGAAGACGCGCTTCTACAACCGCGCCCTTGCCGGCGGCGCTATGCTCGACATCGGCGTCTACGCGCTCAGCATCATGCGCCTCTTCATGGAGTCCGCCCCGACCGAGGTCGTGAGCCTGGGCAACACCTGTGAGACGGGCGTCGACGTCGCGGGCGGCCTCGTGTGCCGCAACGCGGAGGGGCAGCTCGGCGTCATCAGCCTGACCATCCACTCCAAGCAGCCCAAGCGCGCCGTCATCAGCTTCGATGAGTGCTACATCGAGGTCGACCAGTACCCTCGCGCCGACCGGGCGACCATCGTCTGGACCGCCGACGGACATCGCGAGGAGGTCTGCTGCGGCACCGAGGCCTACGCGCTCTGCTACGAGATGGCCGACCTCGAGCGCGCCGTCGCGGGGGACGCGCATGCCGCGTCGCTTATCGGCTACGCCGCGGACGTCATGCGCGTCATGACCGACGCGCGCGCCGCCTGGGGCGTCGTCTACCCGGAGGAGGAGAGGTAATGCTCGCCGACCAGCGCCATTCGCAGATCCTGGACATCGTCAACCGCGACGGCTCGGCGACCGTGGTCGACCTCGCCTCCTACCTCGGGATCTCGGAGTCGACCATCCGCCGCGACCTCGAGAAGCTCGACGACGCCGGCCGCCTCTCGAAGGTGCACGGCGGCGCGGTGGCGCTCGACGCGGAGGGCGTCATGCGCGATATCCCCGTCGCGGAGCGCTCCGGGCACCATGCGCAGGAGAAGCGCGCCATCGCCGTCTCCGCGGCCCCGCTCGTGGGCCCCCGCGATTTCGTCTACCTGGACGCGGGCTCGACGGTCGATGCCCTTATCGACTGCCTCACCGAGAAGCGCGCCACCTACGCCACCGACTGCGTGAGCCATGCCCTCAAGCTCGCCTCGCGCGGCTTCGAGGTCATCGTGCTCGGCGGCTCGCTCAAGTCCGCGACGGAGGCCCTCGTGGGGCCCGACGCGAACGCGGCCATCTCGCGCTACCACTTCACGCTGGGGTTCTGGGGCGCCAACGGGGCCACCAAAGAGGACGGCTTCACGACGCCGGACCTCAACGAGGCCGAGGTCAAGCGGCTCTCGATGATGCAGACCATGCACCGCTTCGTCCTCGCGGACGCCAGCAAGGTCGGCCGGACAAGCCTCGTGACCTTCGCGGACTTCGACGCGGCGACCCTCATCACGAGCGAGCTGCCCAGCGGAAGCGCTTACGCGGCGTACGAGAACGTGGAGATCGTTGCATAGACGGTTCGATTGGCTCTTTTGATCATAAACAGGCAAGTTCAGTCATTTAGGCTACCGCTTACCTCTAAAGTTCGACCGTTCGCCGGCACTTGGAAGAAAATGAAATAGCTCATTCACAAATGAGCAAAAACGTGCAATAGTAGTCATCAGCAAGCAACCGTTGGATACAGGAGGCTGCACATGATCTATACCGTCACGTTCAACCCGTCGCTCGACTACATCGTGCGCGTCGACGACATGCGCCTCGGCGTCATCAACCGCACGAGCTACGAGCAGATCCTGCCGGGCGGCAAGGGCATCAACGTGTCCATCGTCCTCGGCAACCTCGGCCACGCCTCGCGTGCGCTCGGCTTCTCCGCCGGCTTCACGGGCACCGCGCTCGAGTCGCTTCTCGCCGCCTCGGGCATCGACAGCGACCTCGTGCGCGTGGAGGAGGGCTTCACCCGCATCAACGCGAAGATTAAGTCCAACGAGGAGACCGAGCTCAACGGCCAGGGCCCCCGCATCACCGAGGCCGACATCCAGGAGCTCTACGCCAAGCTCGACGTCCTGGGGGAGGGCGACGTCCTCGTCATCTCCGGCTCCGTGCCCAACACCCTGCCCGGCGACATGTACGAGCGCATCATGGCCCGCCTCGACGGCCGCGGCGTGCGCATCGTCGTCGACGCCGAGCGCGACCTTCTTACCCGCGTGCTCCCGTACAAGCCGTTCCTCGTCAAGCCGAACAACATCGAGCTCGGCGACATCTTCGGCGTGGAGCTCAAGACCCGCGACGAGGTGGTCCCGTACGCCCAGAAGCTCCAGGAGCGCGGCGCGGCCAACGTCCTCGTCTCGATGGCGGGGGAGGGCGGCGTGCTCGTGGCCGCCGACGGCTCCGTCCACAAGAGCCCGGCCGCAAAGGGCACGGTCGTCAACTCCGTGGGCGCCGGCGACTCCTCCGTGGCGGGCTTCATCGCGGGCTACCTCGAGACCGGCTCCTACGAGACCGCCTTCAAGATGAGCCTCTCCGCCGGTTCCGCGAGCGCATTCTCCGACCACCTCGCCACGCGCGCGGAGGTCGAGGAGCTGATGGCGCGCCCGTAGCGCCGCAGGAAAGAAGCACCACCTATCCACCCGTTCAGCGTTTCAAAGCAGTTCCAAGGGAAAGGAGCTTGTATGAAGATCACTGACCTTCTGAGCGCGCAGAGCGTCAAGGTCGGCGCGGCGGCCGCGAGCCAGGCTGACGCCATCGACCAGCTCGTCGCGCTCCACGTCGCCGCGGGCAACGTGAGCGACGCGGAGGGCTACAAGGCGGGCGTCCTCGCCCGCGAGGCGGAGTTCTCCACCGCCGTGGGCGACGGCATCGCGATCCCGCACGCCAAGGTGGCCGCGGTCGCCAAGGCCGGCCTCGCCGCCATGACCGTCCCCGGCGGCGTTGACTGGAACGCCCCCGACGACGCCCCCTGCGACCTCATCTTCGCCATCGCCGCTCCTGAGGGCGAGAACAACGTCCACCTCGAGATGCTTGCCAAGCTCTCCGCGCTGCTGATGCACGAGGACTTCGCCAACGAGCTGCGCGCCGCGAAGACGCCCGAGGACTTCCTCGCCGCCATCGACGCCGCCGAGGCCGGCCGCGACGCCGCCGAGGCCGCCAAGGCCGAGGCCGCTGCTGCGCCCAAGACCTCCGAGTCCGACTGGCCCGAGGTCCTCGCCATCACCGCCTGCCCGACCGGCATCGCCCACACCTACATGGCCGCCGAGAACCTCGAGAAGAAGGCCGCCGAGATGGGCATCAAGCTCAAGGCCGAGACCCAGGGCTCCGCGGGCGCCAAGAACATCCTCACCGCCGACGAGATCGCCCACTGCAAGGGCATCGTCATCGCCGCCGACAAGAACGTCGACCTCGCGCGCTTCGACGGCAAGCCGGTCTACTCCACGAACGTCTCCGCCGGCATCAACGAGCCCGAGCGCCTGATCAACATCGTGCTCAACGGCGAGGCCCCCGTCCACCACAACGCCGGCGGCGCCTCCGCCGCCTCCGCGACGGCCGCCGAGAACGAGTCCGCCTGGCACAAGGTCTATAAGCACCTGATGAACGGCGTCTCCCACATGCTGCCGTTCGTCATCGGCGGCGGCATCCTCACCGCCATCGCGTTCCTCGTCGACCAGCCGGGCCTGGGCACCTCCGCCTACGGCTCCTCGATCCCGGCCGCGGCCCTCTTCAAGACCATCGGCTCCGAGGCCTTCGGCATGATGCTCCCGATCCTGGCGGGCTACATCGCGGCCTCCATCGCCGACCGCCCCGGCATCGCCCCCGGCTTCGTCGGCGGCCTCTTCGCCAAGGCCGGCTATGACTTCGCCTACCTCGGGACCCTCGACTCCACGAGCCTGATCTCCGGCGGCTTCATCGCCGCGCTCTTCGCCGGCTTCGCCGCGGGCTACCTGACCCTTGGCATCGAGAAGCTCTGCGACAAGCTGCCCGACTCCCTCGAGGGCATCAAGCCGATGCTCATCTACCCCGTGCTCGCCACGCTCGCCATCGGCGTCGTGATGCTCGCCCTGAACCCGCTGTTCGCCGCCATCAACACCGGCCTCAACGGCTTCCTCTCCGGCCTCGGCACGAGCAACATCGTGATCCTCGGCCTCGTCGTCGGCGGCATGATGTCCGTCGACTTCGGCGGCCCCTTCAACAAGGCGGCCTACGTCTTCGGCACCGCGGCCCTCGACCCCTCCTCCGGCCTCGGCACCACCGGCCAGGTCATCATGGCCTCCGTCATGGTCGGCGGCATGGTCCCGCCGCTGGTGATCGCCCTCTCCACGACCTTCTTCAAGGATCGTTGGACCAAGTCCGACCGCAACGCCGGCCTGGTCAACTACATCATGGGCCTCTCCTTCATCTCCGAGGGCGCCATCCCCTTCGCCGCCGCCGACCCCGGCCACGTGATCCCGTCCTGCATCATCGGCTCCGCCATCGCCGGCGGCATGTCCGCGGCCTTCGGCTGCGCGAGCCCCGCCCCCCACGGCGGCGCCTGGGTCACGGCGGTCATCACGAACCCGATCATGTGGCTCGTGGCCTGCCTCGTCGGTTCCGTCGTCGGCTGCCTGATCCTCTCCTTCTGGAAGAAGCCCCTCCCCAAGGAGGAGTCCGGCCTCTAAGGTCTGTTTGACCTCGGTTTCCTTACCGCCCGCGCGTCCTACCCAAGCTGGACGCGCGGGCGGTTTTGTGTCGAGGCGCAGGCGGCGGGCAGCGGCGTTCTGGCGGCACTGGTGCGCCCCGGAAGCGCGCCGCCCGCGCGCGACGACGGCTCGGCGCCCGCTATACTCGTACGCAGCATAGAAGGAAGGAGACCCCATGCCAGCAAGCGCGCAGCAGATCCGCGCGGCCGAGAGCCGCAGCCGCGTTCCCGACGTGCTCGTCATCACGGGCATGTCCGGTTCGGGTCGCACCCAGGCGCTCCACGTCTTCGAGGACATGGGCTACTTCTGCATCGACAACCTCCCGCCGCGCCTGCTGCTCCAGCTCGCGGAGCTCGTCGGCATCAATTCCGGCGTCGGGCGCCACCTGGCCGTTACCTGCGACCTGCGCAGCCAGGGCCTCTTCGACGAGATCAGCGACTCGCTGCAGCAGCTGCGCGAGCACGAGATCAGCTGCAAGGTGGTGTTTCTCGACACCTCCGACGAGGTGCTCATGCGCCGTTACGACGAGAACCGCCGCCGCCACCCGCTCGCGCAGCCCGGCGAGTCGCTCGCCAGCGCCATCTCGCGCGAGCGCGTCCAGCTGACGGCGGTGCGCGAGGCGTCCGATCTCGTGATCGACACCTCCTCGCTGCCCATCAAGGACCTCCGCGCGCGCCTGCGCCGCACCTTCTCGGAGCTCACGGACCAGCAGCTCATGGAGGTCAGTGTCTTCTCGTTCGGCTTCAAGCACGGCATGCCGGTCGAGGCCGACCTCATGATCGACGTCCGCTTCCTCCCCAATCCCTTCTACGACCCCGAGATGCGCACCATGACGGGCAACGACCCCCTGGTCCGCGACTTCGTCATCCAAAACGACGTGACGCAGAGGTTCCTCGAGGCCTGGGAGCGCCTGCTCGACGTCGCCATGCCCGGCTATGTGGCCGAGGGCAAGTCGCACCTCTCCATCGCGGTCGGGTGCACGGGCGGCCAGCACCGCAGCGTCGCCATCGCGAACGCCACGGCCGACTACCTGCAGCGCGGCGGCTACCTCGTGAGCCTCTCGCACCGCGACCTCGCGCTCGCCAACGTGAGGACCAGCTAGCATGTCCTTCACCGCCGAGGTCAAAGACGAGCTCGCCCGCGTGGACGGCCCGACGCGCGCGGCACAGTACGCTCAGCTGTCGGCCATCGTGCGCGTGTGCGGCACGCTGAGCTTCCGCGGCCCCGGCCGCTACTCCATCAAGATCGCGACCGAGACCGGCGCCGTCGCCAGGACCGCCATCAAGCTCACCCACAAGCTCTTCGACCTGGAGACCACGCTCACCGTGCGCCGCAGCGTCCTGCACAAGACGAGGAACTACCTCATCGAGATCCCCGAGCAAGAGGCGCTCGCCTCGGCGCTCGTCGAGCTGGGCATCCTCGTTCCCGGCCGCGGCCTGGCCCCCGGCGTTCCCCGCAACCTGCTCCGGACCCGCTCGGCCATCGCGGCGTTCGTCCGCGGCGCCTTCATGGCCGGCGGCTTCATCGCTGACCCGCGCGGCGAGTTCCACCTCGAGATCGCGGTGACGGGGGAGACCTTCGCCAACGAGCTCGTGGCGCTCATCGGCACCTACGGCGTGAAGGCGCGCCTGAACCACCGTCGCGGCGCCTACGCCATCTACCTGAAGAGCTACGAGGACATCACGGCCCTGCTGCGCGGCATGGGGGCCGAGCGCGTGGCGCAGGCGGTCGAGGTCGCCCGCGCGAAGAAGTCCGTGAAGAACGACGTCAACCGCCGCGTCAACGCCGAGATGGCCAACCAGGCGCGCTCCACCGACGCCGCCGCCGACCAGCTCGAGCTCATCGACGAGGCCGAGGCGCTCGTCGGGCTCGCGTCCCTGCCCCCGGCCGTGCGCGCCTTCTGCGAGTGCCGGCGGGACAACCCCGACCTCAGCCTCGCGGCGCTTGGACAGGAGATGGACCCGCCGGCGTCGAAGTCCGCGATGTACCACCGGGTGCTTCGGCTGCAGCGGATCGTCGCCGACGCGCGCGCGGAATCGACCGATTAAGGGCGATTTTCCCCTCAAAGGTCGGAAAATGCCGGCGAGCGTTGCAGCTGATGCACGTTGTTAGTCATTTATTGCCGTTCTTGCTCAATTCAATTTCCTGACACCGGTATAAAGTCGGGCTGTTTTGCGGTACACTTCGAACTGGCATGGATTTGCCAACCGCAGACAGGCCCGAGGGGAGAAGCCCCGAGGACCATGTGAAAGGAGAAGGCATGGCAGTAAAGGTTGCTATTAACGGCTTTGGTCGCATCGGCCGTCTGGCTTTCCGCCAGATGTTCGGTCACGAGGGCTCCGAGATCGTCGCCATCAACGACCTCACCTCCCCCGACATGCTCGCTTACCTGCTGAAGTACGACTCCACGCAGGGCAACTACTCCCGTGACCACAAGGTCGAGGCCACCGAGGACTCCATCGTCGTCGACGGCAAGGAGATCAAGATCTACAAGGAGGCCGACGCCAACAACCTTCCTTGGGGCGACCTCGACGTCGACGTCGTGCTCGAGTGCACCGGCTTCTACACCTCCAAGGCCAAGGCCCAGGCCCACATCAACGCCGGCGCCAAGAAGGTCGTCATCTCCGCTCCCGCGGGCAACGACCTGCCGACCATCGTCTTCAACGTCAACCACGAGCAGCTGACCGCTGAGGACAACATCATCTCCGCCGCTTCCTGCACCACCAACTGCCTCGCCCCGATGGCCAAGGGCCTGAACGACTTCGCCCCCATCGTCTCCGGCATCATGACCACCATCCACGCCTTCACCGGCGACCAGATGCCGCTCGACGGCCCGCAGCGCAAGGGCAACAAGCGTCGTTCCCGCGCCTGCTCCGAGAACATCGTCCCGAACTCCACCGGTGCCGCCAAGGCCATCGGCCTCGTTCTCCCCGAGCTCAACGGCAAGCTGATCGGCGCCGCCCAGCGCGTCCCGACCCCGACCGGCTCCCTCACCAACCTCTACGCCGTCGTCGATAAGGTCGTCACCGTCGACGAGGTCAACGCCGCTATGAAGGCCTACGCCGAGTCCATCCCCGAGACCTTCGCCTACAACGAGGACGAGATCGTCTCCCGCGACATCGTCGGCGAGACCCACGGCTCCATCTTCGACGCCACCCAGACCATGGTCCAGGACCTCGGCAACGGCCAGTCCCTCGTCCAGGTCACCTCTTGGTACGACAACGAGAACTCCTATACCTCTCAGATGGTCCGCACCATCAAGTACTTCGAGAAGTTCGTCGCGTAGTTCTCGCTCCGACCTTAGCTTCAGCAGGGGCGCGGTCGCAGCTTTCGGGCCGCGTCCGCGCCCCTTCTCTTTTGTCCCTATGCAAAAGGAGTAACGCATGGCATTCACCAAGAAGACCGTCCGCGACGCCGACGTCGACGGCAAGCGCGTCCTTATGCGCGTTGACTTCAACGTGCCCCTGAAGGACGGCGTCGTCACCGACGACACCCGCGTTCGCGCGGCCATCCCCACCATCCAGTACCTCAAGGAGCACAACGCCAAGGTCATCCTCATGAGCCACCTCGGCCGCCCTGACGGCACCGGCTTCCAGCCCGAGCTCTCCCTGCGCCCCGCCGCCGAGAAGCTCGCCGAGCTCACCGGCTATGAGGTCAAGTTCGTCGAGGACACCTACGGCGAGAAGGCCGCCGAGGCCGTCGCCGCCCTCGAGCCGGGCGACATCCTGGTCCTCGAGAACGTCCGCTTCGACAAGCGCGAGAAGAAGAACGACCCCGAGATCGCCAAGACCCTCGCCTCCTACGGCGACGTCTTCGTCCTCGACGCCTTCGGCACCGCTCACCGTGCCCAGGGCTCCGTCGTCGGCCCCGCCGCTTATCTCCCCGCGTACGCCGGCTTCCTGCTCGAGAAGGAGGTCGATACCCTCACCGGCATCTTCGCCGACCCCGAGCGCCCCTTCGTCGCCATCGTCGGCGGCTCCAAGGTGTCCTCCAAGATCGGCGTCCTCGATCACCTCATCGACTCCGCCGACACCCTGATCATCGGCGGCGGCATGGCCTACACCTTCTTCCTGGCCAAGGGCTACACCGTCGGCTCCTCCCTCAAGGAGGAGGATTGGGTCGAGCGCGCTGGCGACATGCTGAAGAAGGCCGAGGACAAGGGCGTCAAGATCCTTCTCCCCGTCGACAACGTCGTCGCCGACCACTTCGGTGAGGACGCCGAGGGCGAGATCGTCGACTCCGACAAGATCCCCGACGACCGCATGGGCATGGACATCGGCCCGAAGACCCGCGAGCTCTATGCCGAGGCCATCAAGGGCGCCAAGACCGTCTTCTGGAACGGCCCCATGGGCGTCTTCGAGATGGATCAGTTCGCCGCCGGCACCGAGGCCGTCTGCCGCGCCGTTGCCGACTCCGACTGCACGTCCATCATCGGCGGCGGCGACTCCGTCGCGGCCGTGAACAAGTTCGGCCTGGCCGACAAGATGAGCTGGATCTCCACCGGCGGTGGCGCTTCCATGGAGCTCGTCGAGGGCAAGGCTCTTCCTGGAGTGGAGGCGCTTCTCGATGCGTAAGCTGATGATTGCCGGCAACTGGAAGATGAACAAGACCTACACCGAGGGCGTCGTCCTCGCTCAGGGCCTTGCCGACGAGCTCAAGGACGCGGACGTCAAGGTCGACGTCGTCGTCTGCCCGCCGACCGTCGACCTCAAGGGCGTCTCCGAGGTCATCGACCAGGCTTCCGCCCCCTTCGCGCTCGGCGCGCAGAACGTCTACTTCGAGGAGTCCGGCGCCTTCACCGGCGAGACCGCTCCCTCCATGCTCGAGGCCGTCAACGCGACCTACTGCATCATCGGCCACTCCGAGCGCCGCGGCTACTTCGGCGAGACCGACGAGGACATCAACAAGAAGGCCAAGGTCCTCATGGCCCACGGCATCGTCCCCATCAGCTGCTGCGGCGAGCCCCTCGAGGTCCGCGAGGCCGGCACCCACGTCGAGTTCGTCGTCGACCAGATCAAGAAGGACACCGAGGACCTCGAGATCACCGACCCCTCCAAGTACGTGATCGCCTACGAGCCCATCTGGGCCATCGGCACCGGCAAGACCGCCACGGCAGATGACGCCCAGGAGGTCTGCGGCGCCATCCGCGAGACCCTGGTTGAGATCTTCGGCCAGGAGACCGCCGACGGCATCCGCGTCCTCTATGGCGGCTCCGCCAAGCCTGAGAACATCGCCGAGCTCGTCGCCAAGCCCGACGTGGACGGTGCCCTCGTGGGCGGCGCTTCCCTCAAGGCCGCCGACTTCGCCTCCATGGTCGTTAAGGCAGGCGAGTAGCCCTTATGACGCAGCGTCATCTTCCCGCGATTCTGATCATCATGGACGGGTGCGGCCTGGCCCCCGAGGGCGCGGACAACGCCGTCGCGGCCGCCAACACCCCGTTCATCGATAGTCTCTACGCGAAGTACCCCCACACCACCCTCGGCGCCTCCGGCGAGGACGTGGGCCTTCCCGACGGCCAGATGGGCAACTCCGAGGTCGGCCACCTGAACATCGGCGCCGGCCGTATCGTCTTCCAGGAGCTCTCGCGCATCAACAACGCCATCAAGGACGGCTCCATCAACGAGAACGAGGTCTTCGTCCGCGCTATGGACGACGTCAAGGCCGAGGGCAAGACCCTGCACCTCATGGGCCTCATGAGCCCGGGCGGCGTGCACTCCCACATGGACCACGTCAAGGCCCTGGTCGAGATGGCCGCCAACCGCGGCGTCAAGACCGTGCGCGTCCACGCGTTCATGGACGGCCGCGACGTCGACCCGCAGTCCGGCGCCGGCTACGTCGCCGAGTTCTGCGACTTCCTCAAGGAGCTCGCCGAGAAGACCGGCGTCGACGCTCGCGTCGCCACCGTCTCCGGCCGCTACTGGGCCATGGACCGCGACAACCGCTGGGAGCGCGTCCAGCGCGCCTACGACGTCATCGTCAACGCGTCCGACGCCGAGGCCTGCCCGGTCGAGGGCATCAAGGCCTACTACGAGAAGGACCCGCGCGGCGACGAGTTCGTCGAGCCCTTCGCGTGCCACAACGAGGGCGTGCACGCCGGCGACGCCGTTATCTTCTTCAACTTCCGTCCCGACCGCGCCCGTCAGATGACCCGCGTGTTCTCCGACGAGAAGTTCGACGGCTTCGAGCGCGAGCAGATCAAGCTCTCGCACTTCGTGACCATGACCGAGTACGACCCCACGTTCGACGTCGAGGTGGCCTTCCCCAAGACCTTCCCCGAGAACGTGCTCGCCGACGTCATCGCCCAGAACGGCCTGAAGCAGCTCCACACCGCCGAGACCGAGAAGTACGCCCACGTGACGTTCTTCATGAACGGCGGCATCGAGGAGCCGAAGGAGGGCGAGGAGCGCGTGCTCGTCGCCTCCCCGAAGGTCGCCACCTATGACCTCAAGCCCGAGATGAGCGCCCCTGAGGTCACCGAGAAGCTCGTCGCGGCCATCAACGAGGACCGCGCGGACTTCTACATCGTGAACTTCGCGAACTGCGACATGGTCGGCCACACCGGCGTGTTCGAGGCGGCCGTCAAGGCCGTCGAGGCCACCGACGAGGCCCTCTCCAAGGTCGTCCCCGCCATCCTCGCCAAGGGCGGCTTCGCGCTGATCACCGCCGACCACGGCAACGCGGACCACATGTTCGACGTCGACGCCGAGGGCGAGAAGCACCCCTTCACCGCCCACACCACCAACCGCGTCCCGTTCATCATCGTGTCCGACAAGGCCAAGCTCACGGGCATCGAGGACGGTCGTCTCTCCGACATCGCCCCGACGATGCTCACCATGGCCGGCCTCGAGCCTTCCGCCGAGATGACGGGCCGCGTGCTCGCCACCGAGGAGTAAGAAGCCCCGAGGTTCCTTGCGCTAGGGGAAAGGCCGTCGCCGCTATCTGGCGACGGCCTTTCTTTTGTTGGGTAGCATGGGCGGAGGGGCGGGCCGGCTTGGACTGAGGGCATATGGTGAGACGCTCCCTCGAGCATCGGCTGGTGGTCGCATTGTGCTAGACTTCGAATTTGTATGAACCGAGCTCTGATTAGGAGTCCTCTTGAACCCGCTGAACATCGTCCTCACCGTGCTTCTCATCGTCTCCGGCGTCCTCACCGTCATCCTCGTGCTTATGCACTCCGGCAAGGGCACCGGCGTCTCCGACATGATCGCGTCGTCCATGTACAACGCTGCCTCCGGCTCCGGCATCTGGGAGAAGAACCTCGATCGCCTCACCGTCATCACCACCACGGTCTTCATCCTGTGCGCCATCGTGATGGCCATCACCTTCCCGGTCGGAACCATCGGCTAAGGCAATCCAAGGAAACTGATTAGTATTTCAGAGAAGACGGGTGACCGTCTTCTTTTTTCGGTAAAAGGCAGTGCTTTGTTAAAACGGACGTAACAATTGACAAAATGTCAAAAGGACTGCCCTAAAGTGCGATAGTTTGTTTGGACCTTATACAGACACGGTAACCCCGTGTAAGGGAAGTACGGGCTTAAGAGGGCATACAGGATGCCCCGGCCCGTATAGCAGGAGGAGGATTATATGGCTCTCGACAGGTTTGGTGGCGTTGTCTCTCGTCGCACCTTTGTCCAGGGTGGCCTCGCTGCCAGCGCTCTTGCTGCTCTCGCCGGTTGCGGCAAGAACAGCTCCAGCACCAGCGGCTCCACCGACACCGCTTCTGCCGGCGGTACCTTCAAGTTCTACATCTCCGACCCCGTCGCTATCGACCCCTACAACCTTCAGGAGTCTGAGGGCACCCAGGTCGGTCACTGCCTCTTCGACTCCCTCGTGAGCTACGACTGGACCAAGTCCGAGGTCGTTCCCGCCGCGGCCGAGTCCTGGACCGTCTCCGACGACGGCACGGTCTTCACCTTCACCCTGAAGGAGGCCAAGTTCCACAACGGCGACGCCGTGGACGCCGCTTCCTTCAAGCGCGGCTGGGAGCGCCTTGCCGACCCCAGCATGGAGACCCCCGGCGAGATCGGCTACCACCTTGCCCCCGTCGCCGGCTATGAGGCCTTCTCCAAGGGCGAGGCCACCGAGATCACCGGCCTCGTCGCCAAGGACGACAAGACCTTCGAGGTCACCCTCACCGACCCGATGGCCGACTTCCTGATCGTCTGCTGCCACCCCGGCCTTGCCCCCGTTCCCCAGGCGGCCCTCGACGACCCCGCGTCCTTCCTGCTCTCCCCGATCGGCAACGGCGCCTTCAAGATGGACGGCAAGTGGGAGTCCGGCCAGTATATCAACGTCGTCCGCAACGACGACTATTACGGCGACGCCGCTAAGCTCGACGCCATCAACTTCTCTATCCAGAAGGACCCGAAGACCGCTCTGAGCGAGTTCAAGGCCGGCAACATGGACTTCTGCCAGATGCCCACCGGACAGATCAAGGAGCTCATGTCCGAGTACGGCGAGTCCGAGGACGGCTACACCGTGACCCCGGGCAAGCAGTGCCTCACCGGCGCCGAGGGCTCCATCTACTACCTCGTCCTCAACATGGACGACCCGACCATGCAGGACGCCAACGTCCGCCACGCCATGTCCCTGGCCATCAACCGCCAGAACATCGTCGACACCCTCTTCGAGGGCGTGCGCGAGCCTGCCGACAACATCTTCCCGCCGATCATCGACGACAAGGCCAACGCCTGGCAGTACGCCAAGTACGACAAGGACGCCGCCCAGAAGATCATGGACGACAACGGCCTCGCCGGCACTCAGATCACCCTGTCCTACAGCTCCGGCGGCGGCCACGAGGACATCATGTCCTGCATCCAGGCCGACCTCGAGGCCGTGGGCTTCTCCGTGTCCCAGCAGTCCCAGGAGTGGGCGGCTTACCTCTCCGGCCTGACCGACGGCTCCTTCCAGGTCGGCCGTCTCGGCTGGATCGCCGACTACCCGACCATGGACAACTTCATCTACCCGAACTTCTTCTCGACCGCGGACAACAACTACTCCCGTTACAACAACCCCGCGGTTGACGCCGACACCCTGGTCGCCCGCCAGATCGTCGACGAGGAGGCCCGCAAGGAAGCCTACCGCGCCATCAACGACGAGGTCGCCGAGGACACGCCGATCATCCCGATCATGTTCTACTCTCACGTCCACCTCGGCTCCGAGCGCGTCAAGTCCCTGTACTACGATGCCCAGGGCAAGGCCGATCTCAAGAACGCCGAGCTCTCCGCTTAAGCGTTAGGCCGACGGTCTTGATTTTTTAGGACATAAAGAGCGGCACGGGACATCGGCTTATGACGGCCGATGTCCCGTTGTCGTTGCGCGTCATTGGTTGTTGTGCTGTTGTCTGTCCTTCCGATGGAATGCGACGGCCTCGTGGGAAGGCCCGATAACAGCGCAACAAAGTCTAAAGTTTTATCTGTAGAGGGGGGATATCGTGGGAAAGTACATCCTAAAGCGCGTCATTCAGTTCATCCCGGTCTTCCTGGGCGTGACGCTCATTCTCTTCGCGCTTGAGAACATCGTTCCCGGCGATCCGATCAAGCTCATGGCCGGCGAGAAGAAACTCGACGCCCAGACCGAGCTCAACCTGCGCGTGACCTATCACTTGGTCGAGACCGACGACGCTGGGAACGTCGTCTACGACGAGTCCGGCAATCCCGTCGAGACGCCTTTGTGGAAGCGCTACGTCATGTACGTCGGCGGCCTTGTGCAGGGCGACCTCGGCACTTCTTATCAGCGTAAGGGCCAGGCGGTCTCGGACATCCTGCTTTCGAAGTACCCCTACACGATCAAGCTCGCGGTCGTGGCCATCATTCTGGAGACGATCGTCGGCATAGGCGCCGGTATGATATCGGCCATCAAACGCTACTCGTTCTGGGATGTTCTGGTCACCCTGGTCACCTCCATCCTGGTGGCTATGCCGGCTTTCTGGCTCGGCATGCTGCTGCAGCTCTTCTTCGGCGTTGTCCTCAAGAACGCCACGGGCGGCGGATTCTACCTGCCCGTGTCCGCGGACTTCTCGCCGTATGCGGAGTTCCAGGGCTGGGTCTACTACATCTTGCCGGCCGTCACCCTGGCCGCTGTGTCCACGGCGTACACCGCCCGCATCATGCGCTCGCAGCTCCTCGAGGTCATGAACCAGGACTATATCCGCACCGCGCGCGCCAAGGGCCTCTCCCGTCGCTCGGTGATCTGGCACCACGCGCTCAAGAACGCGCTCATCCCCGTCGTCACCTACATCGGCAACGACTTCGGAGCCATGATGGCCGGCGCCATCTTGACCGAGACGGTCTTCAACTGGCCGGGCGTGGGCAACGAGACGTACCGCGCCATCTCGCAGCGAGACTGGCCGATCGTCCTCGGGTCGGTCACCGTCATCGTCGTGCTGGTCATGGTCATCAACCTGATCGTCGACGTGTCCTACGCGTTCCTTGACCCGCGCATCCGTTTTGACAACTCCGGCAAAGAGAACTAGGGAGGTGCACCGCATGTCTGAAGAGACCAAGAACGACCTGGAGCAGGCCAACGACGAGCTCACGGCTCCCGCCAGCCCTAAGGCCACCAAGCCGGCCGAGGCCCGCACCCTTTGGAGGGATGCGTGGAAGCGCCTTAAGAAGAACAAGCTCGCCATGGTCGCCATCGTCTGGATCATTTTTATCGTCCTTGTGGCCCTGACGGCCGATCTCTGGGCCCCCCAGTGGCTGGGCGACCCCACGGCCGCCGACTCCACGACCATGACGGCGAACTCCCGACTGGCCCCCTCGCTCGAGCACCCCTTCGGCACCGACACCCTGGGCCGCGACGTCTTGTGCCGCGTCATCTACGGAGCGCGCGTCTCGCTCGCCGTCGGCCTTCTCGCCACCGCCATCTCCACGGCTATCGGCCTGGTCATGGGCGCCGTCGCGGCGTACTACGGCGGCATCTGGGACACCATCGTCATGCGCCTGGCCGACATCTTCATGGCCTTCCCGTACACGCTGTTCGTCATCGCGATGATCGCGGTCCTGGGCAACGGCATCCAGAACGTCTTCATCGCCATCGGCCTTCTTGGCTGGCCCTCTATCGCGCGCGTGTTCCGCTCTGCGATCCTCTCGGTCAAGGAGAGCGACTACGTCGACGCCGCCCGCGCCATGGGAGCCTCCGACCTGCGCATCATCGCCCGTCACATCTTCCCGAACTCCGTGGCCTCCATCGTGGTCTACGCCACGATGAGCATCGGCGGCGCCATCCTCACCGAGTCGTCGCTGTCCTTCCTCGGCATGGGCGTCGTTCCCCCCGACCCGTCGTGGGGCAACCTCATTTCCGACGGCCAGACCTACCTGGCCACTCAGCCTTGGCTGATGATCATGCCCGGCCTGGCAATCCTCTCCACCGTCCTGGCGTTCACGCTGCTGGGCGATGGCCTGCGTGATGCCCTCGACGTCAAGATGAAGGACGCATAAGCCATGTTTGGAAATAAGAACACCTACGACCCCTCCAAGGACCTGAAGAACCAGCCGGTCCCCGAGGGTGCCCACCTGCTCGAGGTCGACGACCTGAAGATGTACTTCCACACCCAGGACGGCGTGGTCAAGGCCGTCAACGGCGTCTCCTACACGCTTGACCGCGGCGAGACCCTGGGCGTGGTCGGCGAGTCCGGCTCCGGCAAGTCCGTGACGTCGCTCACCATCATGGGCCTCATCGAGATGCCCCCGGGCAAGATCGAGGGCGGCGACGTCCGCTACCGCGGTAAGTCGCTGCTCCAGATGTCCGAGGCCGAGATGCAGCATATCCGCGGCAACGACATCGCCATGATCTTCCAGGACCCGATGACCTCGCTGAACCCGGTCTACACCATCGGCCGCCAGCTCGGCGAGGGCCTGCGCCTGCACCGCGGCTACTCCAAGGAGCAGGCCATGCAGTGCGCGGTGGAGCTTCTCGACCTCGTGGGCATCCCGAACCCGGAGCAGCGCGTCAAGGACTACCCGCACCAGTTCTCCGGCGGCATGCGCCAGCGCGTGATGATCGCCATGGCGCTCGCGTGCGACCCCGACATCCTCATCGCCGACGAGCCGACGACGGCCCTGGACGTGACCATCCAGGCGCAGATCATCGAGCTCATGAAGGAGATGCAGGAGAAGAACGGCAACGCCATCATCATGATCACCCACGACCTCGGCGTGGTCGCCGACGTGGCCGACAAGATCATGGTCATGTACGCCGGCGCCCCCGTCGAGATGGGCTCGGCCGAGGAGATTTTCTATCAGCCCCACCACCCCTATACCTGGGGCCTCATGAACTCCATCCCGAAGAGCGAGACCGGCGAGAAGCGCCCCCTCACCCCGATCGACGGCAACCCGCCCTCGCTTCTTCACATCCCCGAGGGCTGCTCCTTCGCTCCGCGCTGCCCCTACGCAACCGCTAAGTGCCGCGCCGAGAAGCCCGAGCGCGTCGAGGTCTCCGAGGGCCACTTCGCCCGCTGCCACTACGCCGGCGACAAGGAGTTCGTCCGCGCCCACACGCCCGAGAACTCCCGCATGAAGAAGGGAGGGGAGGCCTAAATGGCCGAGACCCGCACCCCGCTGCTTTCCGTCCAGCATCTCTGCAAGGAGTTCCCCGTCGAGTCCGGCGTCTTCGGCAAGCGCTTCTCCAAGAAGAGCGTCCACGCCGTCAACGACGTCTCCTTCGACATCTATCCGGGCCAGACCTTCGGCCTCGTCGGCGAGTCCGGCTGCGGCAAGTCCACCACGGGCCGCTGCATCATGCGCCTCTCCAAGCCGACGAGCGGCAAGGTCCTCTTTGAGGGCAAGGACGTCGCGACGATGTCCAAGAAGGAGCTCAAGGAGATGCGCCGCAACATGCAGTTCATCTTCCAGGACCCCTACGCCTCGCTCAACCCCCGCATGACCATCAGCGAGATCGTCTCCGAGCCGTTGATCATCCACGGCGTTATGAACGACGCCGGCGAGCGCGAGAAGTACGTCCGCGAGCTGCTCGATATGGTCGGCCTGAACCCCGAGCACATCAACCGCTACCCGCACGAGTTCTCCGGCGGCCAGCGCCAGCGCGTCGGCATCGCGCGCGCCTTCGCCCTGAAGCCGAAGCTGATCATCTGCGACGAGCCCGTCTCTGCCCTCGACGTCTCCATCCAGGCGCAGGTCCTGAACCTGCTCAACGACCTGCAGAAGGAGACCGGAACGGCGTATCTCTTCATTGCCCACGACCTCTCGGTCGTCCAGCACATCTCCGACAACATCGGCGTCATGTACCTGGGCAACATGATGGAGTACGCGGACTGGCAGAAGCTCTACGACGAGCCGTACCACCCCTACACGCAGTCGCTTCTCTCCGCCGTCCCGGTGCCCGACCCGGACATCCAGACCACCCGCAAGCGCATCATCCTGGCGGGCGACCCGCCCTCGCCGATCGACGCGCCCTCCGGCTGCTGCTTCCACACGCGCTGCCCCATGGCGTGCGCCAAGTGCGAGGCCGAGCGCCCGGAGTTCAAGGAAGTCGCCCCCGGCCACTTCTGCGCCTGCCACTTCGCGGCCCCCAACCCGATCAAGGAGTCCTCGATCGAGCTGTAGGAGCGAGCGACGCCCCTGCGCGGCCTGCTGACGGCCCCTCCCGCCCAGGAGGGGCCGTTTCCTTTTGACCGCTTTGGGGACGTTGGTTGCAGCTCTCAAATGAGGAGTTCGGGGACGTAGGTTGCAACTCTCAAATGAGAGCTGCAACCTACGTCCCCAAAGCTCTCAAATAAGAGCTACAACCTACGTCCCCAAAGCTCTCGTTTTTGTCTATGGGGTTGAGACTGAGACGAGTTTGGATGATTTCAAGCGCTTGACCTGCGGTTTTGGGAATCGGCGAAAGTTTTTTAAAAATGGGCTTGCATTGGCGTTGCAGAGGATGTTATATTCTTTCTCGCGCGAAAGCGCAGCAAGTCGGAGTGGCGGAATTGGCAGACGCGCTAGCTTGAGGTGCTAGTGACTGTTAAAGGTCGTGCGGGTTCAAGTCCCGCCTCCGACACCACGAATTTTAGAGGGTCTCAACGGAGGCCCTCTTTTTATTTTTCGTTTTGTTTTCGTCGATGTCTAATTGAGAAAATCGCTGAAACCCGGGCGTTTCGCGACGACGGGCGCGCGACGGCGGGGGAATAGCATCTATGCCAACCTTTCGAAGGGAGTCATAGATGATCGACCAGCTCACTGTTTGCCTGCCCGACGGCCCCGGTAAGCTCGCCCAGATGTGCCACGTGCTCGGCGAGAACGGCGTCCAGATCCATGCCCTGATGGTCGCCGAGACGGTCGACTTCGGCATCATCCGCGTGATCTGCGACAAACCGAGGACGACCGCCGCCCTGCTGCGCGAGAAGGGCTACAACGCCATGTGCGCGCGCGTGGTCGCCGCCGAGGTGGAGAACGTGCCCGGCGCGCTCGGCCGCCTGCTCGACCGCCTGGCCTCGAGCGACCTCAACGTCGAATACGCCTACACTTGCTCTTTGGGCGAGCGCGCCGTGGACGTGATCAAGGCCACCGGCGAGCCGCTCGAGATCAAGCTGCGCGAGAGCGGCCTGGCCTTCCTCGAGGCGAAGGATCTGTACCAGGTCGACTAGGCCCTCTTTGCGCCCGTACGAGAGCCGAGGGAACCTATGGCAAAGGCAAGAGGGGCGCTCGCCAAGCGTCATATGGAGGGGCTCGGGGAGGGAAGCCTCGCGGGGACCCTCTCGCGCCTGCTCCAGCTCACGAGCGATGCGGTCCTTGCGTTCGACGGCGACGGCCGCGTGCTTCTTGCCAACGACGAGGCCATCGACGTGCTCGGCGCGAAGGGCGTGGACATCGCGGGGCTCAAGGTGCAGGACTTCTTCCCGGACCTCGGCGGTGACCATGCGTCCGAGGCCGGCGGCCCCGATGAGCCGCTTGCCGGCGTGCCCTTCTCGCTCGACGGCTCCGCGACGCCCGTTCGCGCCCGCTCGCTCGACGGCGAGCTCATCGAGATGACCGTGCGCTGCGAGTCCGTCCAGGCCCCGGGCAAGACGTACCTGCTCGTCGCGCACCCGACGGGCGTCGACGCCGCCTCGGTGCGCGAGCGCGACCGCACGCTTGAGGACCTTCGCCGCGCGAACCGGCGTCTCTCGGGCGCCATGAACATCGTCCTGGACACGCTCGACGCCCAGGACGTCGGCGAGCTCTTCGGCCGCACCCTCGAGAGCCTCTACAAGACGATGGAGGCCGACGGCACCGTGGTCTACCTGGCCGGCAACGACGGCTTCCACCTGCGCGGCGCGTCGGGGGACATCGACGTCTCCCGCGTGCCGCGCTTCATGCACTTCGGCCGCACCGTCGAGAACCTCGCCACCCGTGCCGGCGAGGCCGTGCGCCTGCGCGTCGTCGCCCCCACGGGCGACGCCCTGCGCGCGGGGCGCCTGACCGTGCGCGACGTGGCGAACGAGGACACCCGCGAGGTCGTCCGCATCCCGTCGAAACTCCTGCCCCCGTTCACCAGTTTCATCGCCGTGCCCGTGTGGTTCGACGGCTCGGTGATCTCCATCATCGAGGTCGGCTGGAAGCGGCAGCACCCCATAGCCAAGGACGACGCGCGCCTGCTCGACTCCGTGGCCCATTACCTGGCCGTCCAACTCGCGGGCGCGTTCGCGACCATGCGGGCGCAGCGCGCCTCTCGCCTGGACGAGACCCTCTCGGACCTTCGCGAGGAGGTCCTGGGGATGGGGGAGGACGAGGATCCCCGTCAGGTGATCGTCGACGTGCTCTCCGACGCGGCGCTGGAGCTGGAAGCGGCTTTCGTCGAGCTCGAGGTGGGCGAGGACGGCCTGATCGCGGGCGAGCTGCCGCTCACGGGCTCTTGGGAGCTCTCGGTCGACCTCGACGAGCTCTGCGACGGCCACGTGAGCGACGGGATGGCCGTCGTGCCCCTCGGCGTCGGGACGGCCATCCACGACGCCCTCCGCGACCTCGGCGAGCCCTGCGAGGGCGTCTTCCTGGACGGCGGCGTCGTGGCGGGAAAGAGGCGCTGCTGCCTGATGCTGCGGCCCGACGGCGCCGAGCCCTTCGACGACGTGGAGCAGGGTTTCCTCGCGAGGCTCGTGTCCTGTGCGCGCGACGTGGCGCGCGGCGAGCAGTCCAGGGTCGAGAACAGGCGCATCTCGCAGGCGCTGCAGTCGGGGATGAGAAACGAGCTCCAGCGCGTCGACGGGCTCAGCGCCCAGGGCATCTACTCGTCGGCCACGGCGGCGGCGTTCGTGGGCGGCGACTTCTACGACCTGATCCGCCTGCCGGACCGGCGCGCCTGCGTGATCATGGGCGACGTCTCGGGCAAGGGCGTCGAGGCGGCCTCGGTCTCGGCGGCGGTGAAGACGGCGCTCGGCGCCTACGCCTGGGAGGGGCTCGCCCCTGCCAGGATGGTCCGCTCGCTCAATGACTTCCTTCTCGGCTTCTCGCGCGTGGAGACCTTCGCCACGCTCTTCGTGGGCATCATCGACCTGGCGGCGGCGACGATCACGTACTGCTCAGCCGGCCATCCGCCGGCGCTCCTCGTCCACGCAGGGGCCGACGAGATGCGCCTGCTGGACGTCCAGTCGGGCGTGGTGGGCGCCTTCGCCGACATCTCGTACCAGGACGGCGTCGCGGCGCTCTCCGAGGGCGACGTGCTCCTGCTGTACACCGACGGCACCACGGAGGCCCGGGACCCCTCCGGCGCGTTCTTCGGCGAGCAGGGCCTGCGGGACATGGTCATGCGCGAGTCGGCCGGCGAGAAGCCCTATGAGGGCTTCCTGGACCGCCTGCTGGCCTGTGTGGAGGACTTTACCGGCAACAAGCTCGAGGACGACGTGGCCATGGTCTGCGTGCGCTTCGACGAGCTCGGCTAGGCGGCCCGCGGCCGGGGAGGCCGCTACCGGGGGGCGGGGGCGGCGGGCCGCGGGCTTCTCGCCACAAAACGGCGCTCTCGGCGACGCGGGCGCTTGGCGACGCCACAAAAGCGTGTCGCCGGCGACAGCTGGGTGTCGCCGGAGCCGCTGCTTTGTGGCAAGAAGGGCCCGCAGCGTCGCCGACGCCACTGTTCTGTGGCGCGTTGCCGGCGCGACGTCGCCGGGGGTGCAGTTCTGTGGCAAGAGGCGCGGGCGGCGGAACCCGGCAAAACGCCCGAGGCGTTCGAAGGACATCTCGGTTTAGCTGCCGTTCAGGGTGGGCATGTTAGTCCTATGGCGACGATAGCGAACATAGCCCAGGTTTCTGTGGACGGCGACCTCGACGTGAGGAGCGTCCCCGGGGTCCGCCGCACGCTCGACGGCCTCATCGATTCCGGCTGCCGCCGCGTCGTGCTGAACATGGGGCGAGCCGCCTATGCGGACTCCGCCGGGATGGGCCTTATCCTCGCTGAGCTGCGCCGCATGCGCGACGTCGGGGGGCTTCTCTCGCTCACGAACGTCTCGGACCGCGTGTATCAGTCGCTCTGTCGCATGCGCATGGCGGACTTCGTGCCCATAGCGCGCGCGGGGGCGACGAACGAGGTGCCAGAGCTCCCTGCAGGCGCGCTGCCTGTGTGGAGAACGACGTTTCGCGTGGATGCCGATCAGCTTGACCGGACAAGGCGCCGGCTCGAGAAGCTGCTCTGCGGCCTGCCGCTCTCCGACAGCGACCTCTTCGACCTCAATCTGGCCTCCGGCGAGGCTGTGGGCAACGCGGTGGACCACACCTGCGCAGCCGGCGTGCTCGTGACGGTCGCGGCGTACACGGACCGGGTGGTCGTCGACGTCGCCGACTGCGGCGGGGGCGTAGACGGCTCCTGCCTGGACGGCCTGCAGGACGAGTCCGACCCGTTCTCCGAGCGCGGACGCGGCATCAAGCTCATGCGGCTTCTTGCCGATTCGGTGACGATAAGCCCGAAGTCGACAGGGGAGGGCACCGTCGTCCGCCTGGTCAAGATGTTCCCGGTTCCCGACGGGGCGTGCAAGTAGGGACTGGCTCGCGGGCGCTCGCGGTTTAGCGAGAGGTGCTTTGTGCGCTGTCTGGTCTCCTCGGCACCGGCGTTGCGTAAATCGGCCTGATGGCACGGATTGGGGTGTTCGTGTTGCGCAATTCGGCCTGATGGCACGGATATTCTGCCATCAGGCCGAATTGCGCAACGCATTGATGGCCGAGATTGCCATCAGGACGGTTTCCACGACGCGTGCGGGAAAGTCGTCGGTTCCTTCGGGGCGGCCCCGAGGCGGTCAACGCTGCCACGGCTCCCGCGTATCCGACAGCGCGTACACGGCCAAGGCCATAACCGCCGACGCGAGGGGTAGAAACCAGAGCCTCGGGCTTTCGCCGCCGGCCACCCATCGTTGCCATTCAACGCCTTGGAAAGAGACGAAGGCATGGATTGGGTTCTCGACGAGCGCGATGCCGGGTAGGTTGCGCAGGATATCGCTCACGAAGGAGTTGCCGTTCGCGACGGCGGGCAGAAACAGCAGGATCACGAGGATGAACGCTCCGACAGAGCTCCCCGTCAGCCTTCGCAAGCCCGCATATACGACGGTCGTGAAGAGCGTCGTTCCCGCCAGGTGGGCAAAGCAGGCTACTGCGACGACGACGGGGCGCGCGTCGTCCCGCGGCTCCTGTCCCGTCATCAGGAGATAAACATCCTCGGAGCCGGATGCCCGCAGGCCCGAGGATGCGGCCCCGCTCGCGAACGATATCGCGAAGATCGCCAAAGCGACCAGGACTGCCACCAAGGTCGCGTCAGCCGCCTCGGAACGCCACAGCCTGCGGAGCGACCCCTGCCCCGTGACCGCCATCTCGTGCACCTCCGACGAGAAGACCAACGTCGTCAACGTCATCGAGCATGCGGGAGAGAGGAGCCAAGCGATGCTCAGCTGCCCGCTCGTCCCCAAGTCGAATTGCAAGAAATCAATCGCGTCAGGTTGAGTTCCTGCAGGTAATGACCGCAGGAAACCGGCTTGGTTGTAGCGGACGACGATGATGGAGGCGAGCAGTAGCGCGAAAACCAGGCCTCGGTTGGCAAGGCAGGTCCTCAAGAGTTTTCTTCCGTGCCTAAGCATGAGGCTCCTTTGGTTGCGGGTGCTATTCAGAAGAACTCGGGCCGTGCGTTGATCCGGGCGAAACCTATCGCTGCGCATGAGGCGCAGAAAACGATGGAGAGGGCTTCCAATACGTAGGGGCTAAGGCCCCCGGGTGCGTAGAGCGCGTTTCTTGCCAGCATGTTCCAATCGCCGAATAGGAAAGTCCCCGGGACGATCGCTGAGGCAGCCGAGAAGGCCGCGACGCAAGCGAAGGACCAGAACGGTTTCATGTAGAGCGACAAAAGAGCCAGAAGCTGCGCGAGCAGAATGTGCGGCAGCAAGATACAGAGCGCCGTATGCGCGAATAGGGCCTGCGAAGAGATGCCCGCGGCACAGGCCCGCGCACCGGCCTGTGAGACGACGGCGCCCGCCTCTGCCTGCGCGCCGATCCAGGAAGACGCCGAGAAACACGCGCAGATCGCCAACGACAGGGCGATGCGGGCGACGGCCAGCAGCAGCGTAGCCAGGCAAACCGCGCCCCACCACGCCCCCGATGAGCCGACGCGCAAGAGGCGCTGGCGGCCCGCCTTGCCGCCTGCTTGCCGGAGCGCGCACGCCGCCACGGCAAAGAACAACGCCTGGCCCATGAGCCACCTAAAGGGGACGACGGGAGGGGAGTGCAGGGAGAGCGCCCGCTCCGGCTCGCCGCGGTACAGGAGGTGCAGCGCATAGAGCAACGAGAACGGGGAAGATGAGCGCTCCGAAGAGGCGAGCGCCGCGCGCAGGATCGCTGCGTCGTAGAGGGCACATGCGGCCATGAGCGCGAGCATGGCGCGGCTGCGCGGGAACGCGAGGCGACGGGCGAGCACGACTGCCCGCAAACGGCGCGACCTTCTCATGTGACGTGCCCTTGTCACAGGACATCGGCCCCCGGGGCCTTGGCCGCCGTGTATCCGACGACCGAGGCCAATGCCGCGGCGAGACATGCGAGCACGGCTCCGATACTCATCCCTGGATATTGCTGGTACGGGCTCAGGATGTTCTGCGGGGAATAGCAGGCCAGACCGACGGAGTCGAGGAGGAAGCTCAAGAGCAGGGACCCTAAAAACGGCAGCAAGATAATCGTCAGCCGCGAGCGGATGCGGTATGAGCAGGCGGCGCAGAGGCAGTTGAGAAGGCAGGCGTATACCGTTCCGATGGCAAGGAACAGCAGGGTGTAGCACAGCGGAGATGTGTAATACAACTCGGCGCCCGCCGCGCGGGAGGTTATGGGGAAGAGCATCGTGACGGGGTCGGGTTGGACCAGGGGAACGAGCAGCATGGTCGCGAGCAGGTTCATGACCTGCGGAACGATGAAGACGACGGCGCCCGAGGCGCAGCTCGCCACGAGTTTGGCCCGCGCATAGGAGCCGGCGCTCGACCTGGCGGCAAGCACCGGCGCCAACCCTCCGTTGAGGTCCGCGCACCCGGACGAGGCGAACGGGGCGCAGCACAGCAGCGGGGAGAGATAGTAGAAGAGGACCGACCAGATGGATTGCGGCGTGCCTCCCATCCAGGACGCCCAGACCGTCGGGGGCATGCCATTTGCCCCGGAGCGCCATTGGGCCCAGGCGTCCGCCGCGCAGTACTGCAACGGGACGAAGCAGAGCTGTAGCGTCGCCAGGCCCAACGCGACGCAGAACGCGACCCTGAACTCGTAGCCCGAGAGGGCCCGTCTCAGCTCGTATGCGATCATGGCTCGATCCTTCCTAGCTCAACGGACACGCGCCGAGGCCATGTCGAGGTGACCAGTGAGAAGCCCTCGGCGTTGAGCTCGTCCCAGCCGCGTCCTGCGGAATGGTTTTGCGAGATTAAGAAGAACAGGGCCGTCGAGTTGCCATCGGCCTCGACGGACGGTAGGGGGTCCTCGGCCAGCTCAATATCCAGCATCGGGTCACATTGCCAGGAGGTTATGCCGGACTGGAGATAAAGGGTCGAGAAGTCCTCGGAGGAGCCATCGGCGCTCTCATCCCCGGCCTCGCCTATGCTCACGAGCACCATCACGATATGCGCGTCCTCGCCGAGGTAACCCGAGAGCGAGGGGCGGGCCGCTAGCTCGGAGAGCTCGGCCTCCGAGAGCTCGCGGAATCCCTCTACTGTGATGGTTGGAGCCGTGCCGTCGTAGTTGTCGCCGAGATTCGATTGAGCGGGCTCCCCTACCTGCACTTTCTCTATGGAGTAGGAAGTGTCCTTGTTTATCTCGCCGAATCGGCAAGCATAGAGCCCTGCGAGCAGGGCGATAAGGGCCGCCGCCAGGGCGCGCCGAGCCCTAGCGGCGCGAGCCGGTTTGCTTCCCGATGATTTTGCCGGCAGCCAAGTCAATGCGCTCATCGAACAGACCCTCCACTTCTTCCGAGTCGTGGCAGGCGATGACGACGATGGAGCCGTGGGCCCTGGCGTCCTCAAAGATCCTGCAGGTCATCTGGACTCCTGCGGGGTCGAGCGCGTTGACCGGCTCATCGAGGAGCAGGAGTTTCGGCCGCTCCATAACGGCGCAGGCGATGCCGAGCCTCTGGCGCATGCCGAGCGAGTATTTCCTGACCGGCCGGCGGTCGCTCGGGTCGAGCCCGACGGCGCTGAGCGCCCGCGCGACCGTCTTGGGGGAAGCCTCGCCTTTGATCTCGGCGATTTCCAGAAGGTTCGAGAGCCCGCTTCTGTTCGGCACGAAGGAAGGAGTCTCGATCAATACCCCCACGCTCGGCGGGAAGAAGCCCTTCTTGAGCGGGACCCCGTCGATGAGAACCTCACCGGCCGTCGGGTAGATGAGGCCCGCCAGGGCCCGCAGCAGCATAGTTTTGCCTGAGCCGTTCTTCCCCTTGACGCCGTAGATCCTGCCGCTTTCCAGTGCCAGGTTAACGCGGTCGAGCACCGTGGTGTTCTGTATCACCTTGGTGTAGTCCTTGAGCTGAACCTGCATTCACCGCCACCTCCACAAATCAGGGCCGCCGAGAGCGCCGGGCGGACCGAGCACTTGGGAGGGAGTCTAGGGGAGGTGGGTGCGTTGTTGCGCGTCGCGGGGATATGAGGTTTTAACGACGGCCCTGACCTGCTCGTTCGTTCAACAGCGCAGTAAGCTCCTCCTTGCTATGGACCCCGAGCTTTCTGTAGGCGGCGGCGCGGCAGCTGTTAACGGTGCCTGCGGCGATATGGAGCACATCCCAGATCTGGGGCCTCGTGTAGCCTTGTGCGGATAGGGTCGCGACTTGAGCCTCGAGGGGGCTTAGACCTTTCGATCGGAAGAAGACGTTCTGTGCCGACACGACGTCGTTTTCTCGAGCTGTCTCATCGATGCGACCTGAGCCCTTCGATGCAAGCAGCGTCGCTGCGGCTGCGACGCCCAGAAGGAGCCGGGCAACCAGGTGATATCGCGACGCCTCTGATGGCAGGAGACCGAGAATGCGGGACGCGTGGGCTGCAAGAACGAGGCCTGCCTCGATAGAAATAAGCACGAGGGGGAGCGGCGCCTTTACCGCTGTCCAAAGACCCGGCCTACAGCCTACAGCCTTCGCGTCTTCGGCTTGGCCATGTAGCGATGCTCTTTGAGCGGCGTCCTTCCCGAGCATCGTGAGGAAAAGCGTCGCGCCGATTGTCAGCGTAGTGGCATTGCTCTCAAAGGCCCAGCACAAAGCTGTCGAACAGGCGAGGATGAACCAGAAGGCACAGGCAAGTAAGTCCGGGCCTCGGCGCTTCGCACCCTCTTGGTGCTCGGCGGTTTCCTGAGGGCGCGAGACCAACGAGGCGACGGACGTCGTCGCCAGGGCAAGCCCGAGCATCATTGCGAGGCAATAGGCAACGTCCGGGTCTGGAGATGTGAGCGTTGAGACACAGAGGACCACGATGGCGGCGGAAGAAAGAAAGCCCCCTATGATGCGGAACATTAAGGGCTTCTCTGCTTCGGAAGGGTGACCGTAGGCCTCTGCGAGCTCGCCGATCTCTGAGGCGCCAAGACGTTCGAGCGCGCGGCGCTTGTGATTTCCCACGGTTCCGGGGGTGAGATCTAGACTCTGGGCAATCTCGGTATCGGACAGCCCCTCGAACGCCATCAGCAGAACTTGTCGCTGCCGCGGGCTGAGCGACTCGAGATTGGACACTGGGTTCGGGGCTGTGAGCCTGGGTGTGTTGCCGTCGGTCAATTGTCTTTGTGAGCAGCGCCAAAGGAGTAGGGTAACGAGCGCTACGATCAGCACGTATGCGGCAAGGCCGGTAGCATACCCGACGGCTGCGTCCTTCAGGGCCGCGGCGCTTTGGGAGTCGATGTTCAGATGAACGCTGAGGAGAGCTGCGAGGGAGAGTTCGTCGAATGCCGACGAGAACAACAGGCCGAGAATCGCCGGGATTTGAATGGGGACAGGTTCATTAAGGCCACTGTCCTTCTTCCTGGATAGGCGGAGAAGAAAGGCTCCGATAGCGCCGGACAGAACGCATACTCCGACCTGTCCAACGATGTGCCTGGACAATGTGAAACAAAGGAGGCTGAGGAATCGCGGCAACAACGCGCTGATCGCGAACGCCGCGATGACCGCGCCCGTGCCTAGCTGTTCTGAGGCGGGACGGTTGCCTATGGGCACGCTTCGACGAGCGAAGAGGGCGACGGCCGTCAGGAGCGCCGTCTGAGCGACTACGTCTACGGTTTCCACGGCAGCCCTGGGGAACAACATGGGGGAGCCTTGACGCCACGTCGCATAAATGAAGTCACAGGCGGAAAGTGAGGCGATTGCTGCGTACGGGAGCAAGGAAACAAGGCGAGGGAGAGGACGGGCCCGTCTTCCCAGGAGAAGCACGAGCGCGAGCGAGAAGGCGACGGAGATGGGCGAGAACCCGAGCGGGACGCACGTGGTCGTGACGGAGAACTCGATGATTGCATGATGGTGCGGAACGAAAGGGAAGCACATTAATAGCAGAAAGGCTCCCCTGCCAAGCGATGACGAATCGAGCATGGCCAGATAAACAGGTTTCTTGCGCTCCATACGATCCTTCCGAGGCAACCGCAGGGCTCGCGATCGCCGTGTTTGCCCTAGCGGTAATCGTAACGATGCGCGGGCGGCGGCGTACCGATGATTCGGCCCCCCACATCTTTACAGCACTATACTCACTTAAAGGCAAGGAACAGATTTCTCGAAAAAGGTGCTTGCGCGGACGCGCGAAGGCGTGTATAGTTACTCCTCGCGTCACGCGGGCT
>JAUMVN010000031.1 GCA_030530145.1 Coriobacteriia bacterium
GCCGGGATGGGACAACAATTCACCTGCGGGTATGCATAAGGTCGTGGGCCATATCGGAGAAAATGGTGATCTGAGCGCTCATGGCGTCAGAACCAATGTTGAAGATAAGGAAGCCGATGATGGTCTTCACGGTACCCGAGAAGACGTCCACAGCGGACTTCTTCTGCAGCAGGAGGCCGACCAGAGCGATGACGCCCATGATGACGGCGGTGTCCCTGAGCTGCATGAGAATAGCATTAACCATGCGATTCTCCTTTCAGCAATACGATTACTAGCGGTCTAAAACCCTACTCAGATAGGAAAGCCAAATAAGAAGCGCTACTCGGAGTGCTCAGCGACCCAAGCCTCGAGCTTCTCCTTCATCTCGCCCTTGTCGACGATGTTGGTGATGCCCACCGCGGAAGGAACGCGGGGATCGGCGTTGAGCTCGTCGGTGAGGTCGCTCATGGTGATGACGAGATCGCCGTTGAAGCCAATGAGCGAGTCAAGGTTGCCGTGCTCGGTCTCGATGGGGAGGTTGTTCTCCTTGATGACCTGATCGCACTTGATCTTGAGCATCATGGAAGAGCCCATGCCGGCGCGGCAGCAAATCAGAGCGTGAAACATCTTGGACATTAGAGACTCCTTTCCTTGTCGTGGACCAGTTCCACGACATCCTTGGGCGTGGCGCACTTCTCGAGCTGAGTGAAGAAATCGGGATCGCTCAGAAGCTCAACCAGGGACTGAAGGGCGCCGATGTGGGCGTCGCTGTCCTTGGCTGCAAGCGGGAACATGAACTTGACGGGGTCGTTGTCGGCAGAACCGAACTCAACGGGCTCCTTCAGGGTCACGATGCCGATGGCGGACTCCAGCGCGCCCGACTCGGGGCGAGCGTGAGGCAGGGCCACGTGCTCAGTGATGACGATGTAGGGACCAAGCTCGTTGACGCCCTTGACGATGTCGTCGACGTAGGCCGGGGTGACCTTCTTGTTGTCGACCAGCGGCTGGGCGCCCTTGCGGATGGCGTCCTCCCAATCGGAAGCCTCCACGTCGAGAAGAACAAGCTCCTCGGAGAGCAGATCGCTCAGCATGCAATCACCTGTCCTTTCCTTGCTTGTGTGCCCCGCCCACATTTTTGCGGGGACTCCTCTTTGAACCGTTCATAACTATGACATTCCGGAACCGTTTCGACAACGAGTTTTTCACATTTTCTTCTCCAAATCTCGTGCAAACCCCAAGCGACAGCATATTGGCGGGGAGCGGTTATGTTCGTTTCTTCTTCTATTTCCGCTGGTAGTTGGCCTGTTATGATATTTATGAATGTTTTAATGTAACGGTTGAACGTAATTGGTATTCATATATTCAAGCCAGATTTAAATGATTGTTCGTTCGTTTATATATGAACGTAGATAGTGACGCTTATTATCCAACGCTCATTTATAATCGATAAAGCGAAACTGTTGATTTTGGGAGCCGTCTATGAAGAGGAGCAAGGCCTACGTCAATAACCGACGAGACCAGATCGTCGCCATCCTCGAGAAGGACGGCAAGGCGGGCGTTGCTGATCTCGCCGAGCGCTTCGGAGTCTCCCCCCTCACCATTCGTCGCGATCTTGATTTCCTGGAGGAGCGCAAGGTCCTCTCACGCGAGTACGGCACGGCAAAGCTACTGAACCCCATGGGTCGCCCCTCGGGCTCCCGCCAGATCCGCGCCATTACGGCTATCTCGCGACTTGCCGCCCGCTACGTGGATGACGGCGACCTCATCCTCATCAACACCAGCGCCACGGCAATCGGCATGCTCGACCACATCGAGGCCCAAGACGTCACCTGCATGACGAATATGGGCAAGGCCATTCTTTTGGACAGCATCCGACCAAATGTCTCGCTCATGCTCACCGGCGGCGAGATTCGCCCGCCGCGGACCTCGCTTACGGGCGTCGGCGCCATCAACGCCATCGAAAGGGTAACGGCAGCGAAGTGCTTCCTCGGTTGCACCGGGCTTTCCGCCGAGTATGGCCTCACGTCGGCCACGGCCCCCGAGCCCGCAGTCAACGCGATGATGCTTGAGCGGTCAAAGTACCACGTGATTTTGGCCGATTCCTCAAAGCTTGGGGTTACCTCGAGCTTCCAGTTCGGCTCCGCGGACGAGATCGACCTGTTGATCACCGACACCGCCGCCACCGACACTCAGGTCGCGCTTCTTTCCATGGCCGGGGTAAAGAAGGTCCTGCGCGTCGACCCATCTATGCCGTCGGCGGCGCCCATCGTCAGCTAAGTTGTTTTGGTTTTTGGCTACGAGAACAGCGTGTTCCTACCGTAGGCTTTCTGCCAATCGGCGGTGAAGTCATCCACGGCGCTATCGGTCCCGGGGTGGTCCATCATTGCCTCGGCAATTGCCGGCGGAACGGTAACTGCGGGCACTCCAGCCAAAATAAGCTGGTGAACCTGCTCAACATTGTGGAACGAAGCGGCGATCACCTTTGACGAGAGGCCCTGCGTCTCGACCATCCTAATGAGGTCGATGACGCGCGCAACACCATCGCCGTAGTTGCACATGCGGTTGCAGTAGGGCGCCAGGTAGTCCGCGCCGCTCAAAGCGGCAAGAAAACCCTGCTCGGGAGTATAGATCGAGGTAGCGAGCACATTCAGGCCCTCGGCCTTGGCGGCCTTGATAGCGCGCAGGCCCTCGCGAGTCACGGGAATCTTTGCGTAGGTGTTTGCGGGGCGAAGCGCGCAGATGGCGCGCGTCTCTTCCATGATGCCGTCGAAGTCGCGAGCAACGACCTGGACAAAGAGTTTCTGCTCGGGTTTGAGATATGCCACCAGTTCGTCTATGACCTGCTCAGGGGCCTTGCCGCTTTTTGTGATGATGCTTGGGTTAGTGGTCACGCCGGCAATGCTGAGGATTCCATCAAGCTTCTTGATCGCCTCGATGTCGGCAGTGTCGATGATCAACTCCATGATGGATCCCTTCCGAGTCGCCTCGTTCCTAACTTGCGCCCAAGAATACCGCGCGCGTCGCCGTTCCGCTCTGGCAAAACCGGGACCGGGCCCACTTCTCCCCTTACCGCAGTGTTGACGACAGCCCGCGAGCCCACGTTATCCCCCGTCGCAGCTTCCGCGTAACAAGAAGAGCCCACGTTGCCCCTCGTCGCAGTGCTTAGAAACACTGCAGAGAGGGGCAACGTGGGCTCGCACGATCCATAAAACACTGCGACGCCGGTAGATGTGGGCTCGCAGGCGCGCGCAAACACTACGGAGCGGGGAGAAGCGGGCTCGGTGCCCTCCGCTCCCCTAGTTCACGCCGTCGCAAGTGGGCTGGATGGCCTTCATCGCATCGATGACGCTCGTAAAGAGCTCGTCGAGCTCCATGCCGTTGAGCTCGGCGCCGCGGCGAATCACGTCGCGGTTGCAGCCGGCGGCGAACTTCTTGTCCTTGAACTTCTTCTTCAGGCTCTTGACCTCGAAGTCCATGACGGACTTGGACGGGCGCATAAGGCAGGCGGCCTGGATCAGGCCGGAGAGCTCGTCGCAGGCAAAGAGCACGCATTCCATCTTCGAGCTGGGTGCGGGCAGGTCGGGGTTGTTGTCCGAGTTGTGGGTCTGGATGGCGTGCGCGAGCTCGGGCTTGGCGCCGGCCTCGGCCAGGATCTCGCCGGCCTTCACGGTGTGCTGCACCTCGTCCTGGAACTTCTCCCAGTCGAGGTCGTGGAGAAGGCCGACCTGGCCCCAGAACTCGACGTTGGCCGGGTCGTACTGCTCGGCGTAGTAGCGCATGAGGCCCTCGAGGGTCTGGCCGTGCGCGATGTGGAAGGGGTCCTCGTTGTACTGCTTGAGCAGGTCGAAGGCCTGCTCGCGGGTGAGGCCGGTCTCGAGCGGCTTGGCCTCGGCGCGGCCCGCGGCGGCCTCGTTGGCGGCGCCGTTCTCGGCGTCGTCGGCAAGGGCGTCGACCGAGGCGGCAGCGCCGTCGGTGGTCTCGGGCAGCTGGCTCGCGATGTCCGCGCGGGTGATGGTCTCGGGCTTCATAGCCGGGAAGAGCAGCACGTCGCGGATGGCGGGCGCGTCGCAGAAGAGCATGACCATGCGGTCGATGCCGTAGCCGATGCCGCCCGCGGGAGGCATGCCGTACTCGAGCGCGCGCACGTAGTCGTAGTCGTAGCCCATGGCCTCGTCGTCGCCGAAGCCCTTGGCCGCGACCTGCTCGGCGAAGCGGCCGGCCTGGTCAACGGGGTCGTTGAGCTCGGAGAAGGCGTTGGCGTACTCGTGGCCGCAGATGACGAGCTCGAAGCGGTCGGTCAGGCGCGGGTCCTCGTCCTTGCGCTTGGAGAGGGGGCTGACCTCCTCGGGGTAGTCGCAGACGAAGGTCGGGTTGACCAGCGTGGCCTCGCCCAGCTCGTCGTAGATCTCGAAGAGGAGCTTGCCGGCGCCCCAGTTGTCCTGGGTCTCGATGCCACGGGACTCGCAGAGCTCGCGCAGGTGCTCGATCGGGGTATCCATGTCCACGTGCTCGCCGATGACCTCGGACGCGATCTCGGACAGCGGGCGGCTCGCCCAGGTACCGGACATGTCGACGGTCTGGCCCTGGTACTCGATGACCTCGTGGCCCTCCTCACAGCCGCAGACCTCGCGCGCGATGGTCTTGAACAGGCCCTCGGTGAGCGCCTTCATGCCGTCGAGGTCGGAGTAGGCGCAGTAGGCCTCCATCGAGGTGAACTCAGGGTTGTGCGTGAGGTCCATGCCCTCGTTGCGGAACTGGCGGCCGATCTCGAAGACGCGCTCGAGGCCGCCGACGATGCAACGCTTGAGCGGCAACTCGGTAGCTATGCGCAGGTAGAAGTCGCGGTCGAGCGCGTTGAAGTGGGTGACGAACGGCTTGGCGTTCGCGCCGCCGAGAATGGCGTGCATCATGGGGGTCTCGACCTCCATGTAGCCGTCGGCCTCCATGTAGCGGCGAATCAGGCTGATGATCTGGCTGCGCTTGCGGAAGGTGTCGCGGACGTCGGCGTTCATGATGAGGTCGACGTAGCGCTGGCGGTAGCGGACCTCACGGTCGGTGAGGCCGTGGAACTTCTCGGGCAGCGGGCGCAGCGACTTGGAAAGAAGCTCGATGTGCGTCGGCGCGACGGAGAGCTGGCCGCGGCGGGTGCGCAGCACGGCGCCGGTCGCGCCGATGATGTCGCCCAGGTCGAGCTGGGAAAGAAGGGCCCACTCGTCCTCGGGCAGGTCGTTCACGCGGCAGAACAGCTGGATGGAGCCCGTGCAGTCCTCGAGCACGATGAAGGCGGCCTTGCCCTGCTTGCGGAAGGCGCGGATGCGGCCGGCCAGCGAGTAGACGTCCTCGGTGTCCGTGCCCGCCTCGAGCTCGGCGTAGCGCTCCTCGAGCTCGGCCGCGTGGGCGTCGATGGTGGAGCGAATGGGGTACGGGTTCACGCCGGCGTCAAGAAGCGCCTGGCGGCGCAGGCGGCGCTGGGCGCGCTCGTCGTTGGTGCTGACGGTCTGGTTCTGGGCTTGGTCGGCCATGGGGGCTCCTTCTTGGGGTTGTTTCATAAAAACGCCCCGCAGCTGCGCATATGCAGTCGCGGGGCGTGCGCTCTCGTAGCTTTCGCAGGTACGCTTAGCGGGTGATCCCCGTGATGGTGTACGTGCGGGACTTGCCGGAAGGAGCGACGACCTCGACCTCGTCGCCCTTCTTGTGGCCGATCAGAGCGGCGCCGACCGGGGACTCGTTCGAGATCTTGTGCTCGAGGGAGTTGGTCTCGGTGGTGCCCACGATGGTGAAGGCGGTCTTCTTGCCCTTGGCGTCCTCGAGCTCGACCGTGGTGCCGATGGAGACGGCCAGGTCGCGGACATCGCCGGCGGCGACGACCTTGGCGGAGGCGAGGATCTGGCGAATCTCGTTGATGCGGGACTCGTTGTGGGACTGCTCCTCCTTGGCGGCGTCGTACTCGGAGTTCTCGGAGAGGTCGCCGAAGCCGCGGGCCTCCTTGATGCGCTCGACGATCTCGTCGTGCTTCTCGCCCTCGCGGTAGGCAAGCTCCTCGACGAGCTTCTGGCGGCCTTCGGGGGTCAGGACAATGTTCTTTGCGTCTGCCATGGTGTGCTCTCTATTCGGTACGGGGTTCTGCGGACGGCGCGGGATCGCCGCGCGGGACGCGCGGACGGTCGCTCTTATAGGGGCTTCTTGCCTTAGAGCTTCTCGCCGCACTTGCTGCAGAAGGCGTTGCCGGCGGGGTTCTTCGCGCCGCAGTGGCCGCAGAACTTATCGTCGGAGGAAGCGGACTCGTCGGCGTCGGCATCGTCGTCGTCCTCGACGACCTCGACGGCGTCATCGTCGTCGGAGGCGGTGGACTTGGCCTCGACCTTCTCGTCGTCGCCCTCCATGCCCTCACGGACGTTCTTGACGGTCTTGCCGAGGGCGGAGCCGATCTTCGGGAGGTTCTTGGGCCCGAAGATGACCAGGACGACGATCAGGATGACCAGGAGCTCAGGAATACCGAGGCCGAGAATCATAAGAATTCCTCCGTTTTGTTGATGTGAGGCCGCGTGTTCGGGTACGCAGTCGTATGGGCTAGTATAACGAACGTTTTCGCGGTCGGCGGGGCCGATTGGCGTGAAAACGCAAACTCATATGGTATCGCAATAATCGCGGCGAGTATACGGGGGCGCTCGTGGATATGAAGACGCTGTTTATCTGGGCCATCGCCGTGACGGCGGTCCTCACCGCTATCGTCGCCGCGCTTCCTTGGCTGCTGCGCCGGCGCGGCGTGACGATGTGCCGCACGATGTTCGGGCTCACGCTGATCTTCGATTCCGAGGCCGAGGACGGCACGCCGGTGCGGCTGATCAACGTGAACGGGACGTTCCAATCGGTGAGCTACGTGCCCGAGGACCTGCGCTTCGAGCTCGCGTGCGAGTATCACCGGGTGATGGCGCGGCGCATCGAGGAGCGGGCCGCGGCGGCCGCGCGCGAAGGGCGGCGCCTGCGGGTCCTCATGATGGGCGGCGGCGGCTTCTCGCTGCCGAAGTACCTGGCCGCGCACGTGCCGTCGGCCGACGTCGACGTGGTGGAGATCGACCCTCAGATGGTTCGGATCGCACGGCAGCAGTTTTTCCTGGACGAGTGCCTGGAGAAGACCGGGGCCGAGCGAGACGGGCGGATGCGGATCATCGTGGGCGACGCGTGGGACCAGGTGCGCGGGGCCGACGAGCCGTACGACGTCATCGTCAACGAGGCGTTCAGCGGACGCCGGCCGCTCGGGCCCATGGAGACGACCGAGGGCGCGCGCGTGATCCGCGAGCACCTGCGCGAGGGCGGAGCGTACATCGCCGACGTGCGCTGCCCGCTCGAGGGACGCGGGGCCGCGCCGCTGCGAGAGGTCGAGGCGGCGTTCGGGACGGTCTTCGCGCAGCAGGAGGTCGTGCCCGAGTGGGGCGACGAGCCGAAGAAGCCCGGCAACAACGTGTTCATCGCCTGGTAGGTGCGTCTGCGCGAGAGCCGCCGGGGCTTCGACCTCGTCTGCTCGATTGGATGAACAGTTTTTCGAGATTCTGCGCGCATTGTTTAGGTTTTGATTAGGAATTTTGAGCCTCTGCACCGTGCAATCCTGGGGTCTTGGGAGTCGGGACGCGCCTTCGGGGCCTTTACTACTCGGCCAAACCCCCGAAATCCCACGCAGAACCTCGAAATAATGATCAGAAAGACCCTCCGAACCCCCATGGGGCACCAAATCGGGCTCGTTAACGTGCAAAGGCGCGCCGCAGGCAGTCCGCCCGGAACAAAGAGGGGGCCGCGGCGGGCAAGCCGGCCCCCGCGCCTATCGCAGATAGGATAGAAACGCCCGCGCAGCGAGCGAGAGCTCCGCCTCCGGCCGGCGCACCAGGTAAAGCGAGCGGTGCGCCGGCTGCGCAAGGGGCCGAACGTCGACGTCGAACCCGGTGCGCTCGAGGGCGAGGCTCGGCAAGAGGCTCACGCCGAGGCCCGCCTCCACCATGGCCAGGATCGCCGTGATGTCGGACGTCTCGCAGTGGATTCGCAGGTTGGTGAGCTCGCGCTGAAGCAACGGTGCCGTCTCGGTATCGGCGATAAAGCGCTCGTTGAGCAGCGACTCGATGGGAACCGCGGCGGGCTCGACAGAGAAGTGCCCGCGCGGCGCCACGACGACGATCTCGTCTTTGTCGTAGAGCGTCGAGACGAACTCCTCCCCCGCCGGCGCATTCGGAATAAACGCCAGGTCGACGGTACCGTCGAACAGGTGCCGCTCCGCCTCGCCGTAGGTGCATTCCACGATGTTCACGTCCACACCGGGATGGTCGGCGGCAAAGCGGCCGAGCGGGCCGGGCAGACGCATGGCAACGATGCTCGTCGGCGCGGCGATGCCGAGAGAGCCGTCGTCGAGGGCGCGCAGGCCGGCGACGTGGCGGCCGAGGCGCCCATACGCGTCGCACACCGCCGCAGCGTCGGAAAGAAGCCGGCGGCCCTCGGCAGTGATCCGCAGCTCAGGGCCGCAGCGGTCGAAGAGGCGCACGCCCCAATCGTCCTCCAGGCTCGACACCGCGCGGCTCGCCGTGGACTGCGCGAGGCCGAGCTCGCGGGCGGCCGACGTTATGCTGCCGGCTCGTGCCGCGGCGACGAACGCCTCGATTTTCCTGATGTTCGAATCCATGGGCGGCTCCGGTCCGAGGCACGAAGAAGGGCGCGCCCGGGCCGTAGGCCAACTCGGGCGCGCCCATTCTATTGCGATGATCGAGGCCTGGCGACGCCGTCGCCGCCGAGCGGCCTAGAGCGCGCCGCGGATGACCTTCTCGCCCTCCTTCATGATGACGTCCATGTTCTCCGGCGTGAGGTCGTGGATGTTCGACGCCACGTCGCCGCGAACGACGAGCAGGTCGGCGAGCTTGCCGGCCTCGAGCGAGCCGAACTCGTCCTCATGGTGGACCATCTTCGCGCCGTTGAGCGTGGCGGCCTTGATGGTCTCGAGCACGGGGATGCCGGCCTTGTCCACGAAGTCGTACATCTCGTCGATGGTCACGTAGCCGTACGGAGTCACGAAGCTGAACGAGTCGGAGCCGATGGTCAGCGTGACGCCGAGCTCGTTGGCGCGGCGCAGGTTGGCGTAGGTGCGCTGCAGCTCGCGCTCGACGACCGTCTCGCCGGGGAACTTGGCGTTGGCCTCGGACTCCTCGGGCGGGTAGGTCGCGTACCAGGTGGGCAGGAAGCCGATGGTCGGGGTAAAGAAGGTCCCCTGCTCGGCCATGAGTTCCATGGTCTTGTCGTCGAGCTCGAAGCCGTGGATGAGCTGCTCGCAGCCGAAGCGTACGGAATCCCAGGCGGCGCTCACGGAGTTGTAGGAGTGGCTCCACAGCGGGATGCCGGTGAGCTTGCACTCGTCGGCGACGGCCTGGATCTCCTCGGTGCTCATGAGCTGGCGGCGGCCGGAGTCCCAGCGCCAGATGCCGCCGCCGGTGGCCCAGATCTTAATGGCGTCGGGGTTCTCGCGCAGGCGCAGGCGGACGGCGTGGCGCAGCTCCCACGGGCCGTCGACCTGGTCGCCCCAGGGGTGGGAATCCTTGCTCACCTGCAGCGGAAGCTTGTGGGAGTCGCCGTGGCCGGCGGTGCGGCAGAAGCCCAGGCCGGTGGCGTAGATGCGCGGGCCCTTCATGACGCCCATGTTGACCAGGTCGCGGATGGCGATGCCGTTGCGGCCGATCTCGCAGACGGTGGTGAGGCCGTGGGTCAGCGCGTCGTAGCTCTGCTTGACGGCGCAGGCCTGCTTCTGCGCGGGGGTCTCGATGACCCAGTCGTTGTCGTCGTCGGTGAGGTTGCCCGAGAAGTGCAGGTGGGTGTCGATGAGGCCGGGCATGACCGTCTTGCCGGAGCAGTCCTCGACCTCGTAGCCGTCGGGGACCTCGGCGCGGGGGCCGGCGTAGACGATCTTCTTGTCGTCGACGAGGACGAGGGAGTTGTCGACCGGCGCGGAGCCGGTGCCATCCACAAGACGGCCGCCCACGAATGCGAACTTGCCCATGAGTGCTTCCTTTCGTTGATGGCGGGGCGGGTCCCCGCCAGCTTTGACGTGATGAGAAGGGGCGCGGCAGGGGCCGTGGCGCGGGCACGGGGCGCCTCTTGCCGTGGTGCGGGGCGCTTAGCCCACGGCCTTCTTGCCGTGGCCACGGCCGAAGACGGCCAGGATCGCGAGGCCCGCGGCGAGCCAGCCGATGGTGATGGCCCACTCGATGGCCGACAGCGCGGCCGGCGAGAAGGGCACGACCATCAGCGCGATGATCGCGAGGCCGGCGGCGATGGCGCAGCCGATGCCGAACTTGCCGCCGTTGACCTTATACGGGCGCGGCAGGTCAGGCTCGGTGCGGCGCAGCTTCCAGCACGCGAAGCCGGCCATGGTGCACGCGAAGATGAAGCCGAGGGAGGCGACGTTGGTCAGCGGGACGAGCATGTTGCGGCCGAGGAAAGGGCCGACCAGGGTGAGGACGCTCATCACGACGACGGCGCGGCGCGGGACACCGGAGGCGGGGTCGATCTGCGCGAAGCTCTCGGGCAGCATCTCCTTGCGGCCCATGGCGAGCATAAGGCGGCTCGACGCGCCGAAGAACGAGTTCATCGGGCCGAGGGGGCCGAGCGTGGCAATGATCAGCATCGCGATGTAGAATAAAAGATTGATGCGCTCGAGGACGGCCAGCGCGGGGACGGAACTCTGCACGAACTCGTGCCAGTCGACGATGGTGCCGAAGCTGTAGATGCAGATCAGGTAGAAGACGCCGGAGGCAAGAAGCGCGATGGCCGGGATGAGGCCGAACTTCTTCCAGTCGATGTTCTCGGACGCTTCCTCGGCCTGCTGCGGGATGGTGTCGAAGCCCGCGTAGAAGAACGGGGTCATGACGAGCACGGCCACGATGCCGCCGATGAGGCTCGTCGCGCTGGTCGAGCTGCCGCCCGCCGTGTCGCTGACCTGGCTGAACACGGGCATCGCGTTGCTCGGCGAGCCGGTTGCGAAACTGATGACCATGGCCAGCACCATGCCGGTGAGAAGCGCCTTGGTGAGGAAGCTCGAGAGCTTGGCCGCCGCGCCCGCTCCGCGCAGGTTGAGGAAGATGACGAGCGCCGCGAAGCCGAGCGCGATGACGGTCGGCCAGAGATACACGTCGGCGCCGAGGATGGTGTAGAGCTTGACGCTGCGCAGCCAGGCGAGCGCGGGGAACTCCGCGAAGCGGTCGGTGAGCAGCGTCGATATGGCGATGGCCTCCCACGGGCAGAGCGGCGCGTTGCCGAGCAGGAGCATCCAGCCGGTGATGAAGCCCATCTTGCGGCCGAAGGTGCGGTCCACGTACTCGATGATGCCTCCCGAGATGGGGATGGCCGCGGTCAGCTCGCCGAAGCACATGCCGATGGGGACGAGGAAGACGGCGCCGATGGCGAAGGCGATCATGGCGGGCACGGGGCCGCCGCCGAGGATCATCCAGTCGCCCACGAGCAGCACCCAGCCGGTGCCGATGATCGCGCCGAAGCCGATGGTAAAGAAGTTGAAGAGGGTGAGCTCCTTCTTCATGCCGCCGGATTGCTCTGCCATTATGTGGCCCCTCTCGATCGGGTTTTCTGTGCGTCAGGGAGGATTCTCGCCCGCGGGCGGCGCCGGCGTGCGGCGCGCGGCGCGCCCACGGCGGCGAACGGTAGCCGGCGCACCGCGGGGCGCTCGAGTTAGCCGGGCGATACATCGAGAAGCTCGATGGCGGCCATGCGACGGGCTTCTTTCCAGGCGCGGCGCAGGCGAAACCGACGGGAAAACGGCGGCGCGGGCATGCGACAATTGGGGCGGATTCGTCGGCGGTCGGGGGGCCGCCCGGAGAGAGGAACATGCATGGAGCCATCGAAGGTTTATTTCTGCGACCTGCACACGCACCTGGGCGACGGGCTGCCCAACAAGCTCAAGCGCCTGATCCGCAAGGCCGGCATCGACCAGATCGACTTTGCGAACAAATACGTCGCCATCAAGATGCACCTCGGCGAGCCGGGCAACTTGAGCTTCCTGCGCCCGAACTACGCGCGCGCCGTCGTCGACGTGGTGCGCGAGCTGGGCGGAAAGCCGTTCATCACCGACTGCAACACGCTCTACGTGGGCGGGCGCAAGAACGCGCTCGACCACCTGGACTCCGCCTATGCGAACGGCTTCAACCCGTTCCAGACCGGGTGCCACACCATCATCGCCGACGGACTCAAGGGCCTCGACGAGGTCGAGGTGCCGGTCGCGGGCGGCGAGTACGTGCAGAGCGCAAAGATCGGGCGCGCCCTCATGGACGCCGACATCGTGATCAGCCTCACGCATTTCAAGGGCCACGAGGGCGCGGGCTTCGGCGGCGCCATGAAGAACCTCGGCATGGGCGGCGGCTCGCGCGCGGGCAAGATGGACCAGCACTCCGCCGGCAAGCCCAGCGTCAACGCCGAGAAGTGCGTCGGCTGCCGCCAGTGCGCGAAGATCTGCGCGCACGAGGGCTTCAGCTTCGACGAGGTGCGCGAGGTCGAGCTCCCGAGCGGCAAGAAGCGCCGGGTCAACGTGGCTACGATCGACCACGGTCGCTGCGTGGGGTGCGGCCGCTGCATCGCCGTGTGCAACCAGGACGCGATCAAGCCCGACTACGATGCCGCGCCCGAAATCCTCAACTACAAGATCGCGGAGTACACGAAGGCCATCTGCGACGGGCGGCCGAACTTCCACATCAGCCTTGCCATCGACGTCTCGCCCAACTGCGACTGCCACGACGAGAACGACGTGCCCATCGTCGGCGACCTGGGCTTCTTCGCGAGCTTCGACCCCGTGGCCATCGACCAGGCGTGCATCGACGCGGTGCAGGCCGCGCCGGCGCTACCCAACACCGAGTTCACGCACATGCTCGGCAAGCTCGAGGAGGCGGGCGACCTCGACGAGGAACACGCGCACGACAAGTTCTACGTCACGCACCCGGACACGAACTGGCAGAGCTGCATCGAGCACGCCGAGAAAATCGGCCTGGGCACACACGAGTACGAGCTAATCCGGGTGAAGTAGGGCGAGCGGGCACCCCCGCGATAAATTAGAGTCAGAACATATGAAAAACGCCGCGTCTACCAGCGCGGCGTTATTTCTTACTGTCCGGAATGACGATTCCCTCGCGGTCGTAGGTAATGCTATAGGCCTTCTCCAACACGCGGATAAGCTCGCGCGTGTCGTCTTCGCCCAGAACCGAGAGGCTGTCGGCCAGGTTGCCCACGCCCTCGTCGCGGGTATCGCGCGAGTACTTGCGGCCCTCCTCGGTTGCCGTGACGATGACGCGGCGACCGTCGTTCTTGTCGCTCTCGCGCTTGACGTAGCCCTTTGCGGCCAGGGAATCCAAGATGCGCGTCATGCGCGAGCGAGTATACCCCAGGCGTTTAGCCAGGTCAGAGGGGTTAAGCGGTTCTTTGGAGCGACAGATATACGCGAGCACCGGGCCTTCGCCCATGGCAAGGCCGTACGCACTCGACAAAGACCCTTTTGCCAGGGCCTTGGAGTACTTGATGAGCTTATTTGCCGCGTCCTCGTAGTCCATAGTGCATCTGCCGAGCTAAAACGCCGGCTCGCAGACTCCTTCATATACTTACGGATGTTCCAGATGGGCATCTTACCAAAGCATGATGACAACGTTCCCCCGTGCGCGCTACTTAACGGAATCCCCCGAGTTTGAGGCTACGGGAGCAGCCGGAGCTTCGCCGTTCGCGGGAGCCGGCGGGGCCGCGCCGTCCTTCCCCTCGACGGCAGCCAGAATCCGCTCGACGTTCTTCTCGGCGTTCGTGACCCCGATCTTGATGGGCACGGCGAGAAGCACGCCCGCAACCAGCAGCACCACACCCAGGACACCCACGGCAAACGGGCCGCTGCCGTAGATGCCCCACCAACCGAGGAGAAACCCGACGGTCGCGGCCGAGTACGCCAGGCGCAGCCAGACCTTGATCTTCTGGATGGCCGCCGTCTGCATGCGGGCCTCCTTAAGAAGGTCGTCTTGCGTCCAATTGGAGGTGTCAAGTGCCATGGGATTCCCCTAATACTCGCAGGTAAATGGTATCGCAACGGCCGCCTGCCCTTCTCGCCGCTGTGATGCGCGAAGGCACCGGCCACGGCACGGCCATACCAAAACCGCGGGCACGGGCGCCTATGCTTCGCGCCCGCGCCAGCGGTTATGCCGCGCCCCCTCCATGTCCGCCTGGCCCCCTCATCGGAGGTCGGGCGGGCGCGGCAGGGCGCCGAGGGCTTAGTAGCTCAGGGCCGGGTCGAAGAAGCCGACGAGGACGCCGACGAACGCGATGGCGACCAGGATAAGCATGGTAACGACCGGAGAGAGCTTCTTCTTGGTCATGAGCCACCAGCAGAACACGGTGAAGACCATGGAAAGAAGCTTGGGGAAGATGCCGTCCAGCGTGCTCTGGAACGTGGTGCCGCCCGGCAGCGTGAGGTTCGGGCTGCAGGAGATGGACACCCACGTCGCGGCAACGGCGCCGATAACCACGGTGCCGACCATGACGATAGAGTCGCGAAGGGCCTGGGCCGTGGGGCCGACAAGGGACTCGACGGCCTTGCCGCCGAGCTGGTAGCCCTGGTCGTAGGCGAACTTCATGCCGAACCACATGAGCAGGTTCCACACGACGATGTAGAAGATGGCGCCGAGCGGGCTGCCGTCGGTGGAAAGGCCGAGGGCGATGCCAAGAAGAATCGGGATCAAGGTGCCGACGACCAGCGAGTCGCCAAGGCCGGCAACCGGGCCCATAAGACCGGCGCGGATGCCGTTGATGGCGTCGGAGTCGATGGCCTCGCCGTTGGCGCGGGCCTCCTCGAGGCCGGCGGTGATGCCGACGACCAGGGCGCCGAGCTGCGGCTCGGTGTTAAAGAAGGCGCTGTAGGTCATGAGCGCGTCCTTCTGCTCCTCAGGCGTGTCGTAAAGCTCCTCGACCAGCGGAAGCATGGAGCAAAGGTATCCGAAGGTCTGCATGTGCTCCTGCGAGAAGCAGGTGAGGTTGCCGTAGTACCAGTTGCGGAAAGACTTGTTGAGGGCAGCCTTCGAGAGTTTCTTCTCTGCCATTAGATGTCCTCCTCCTCTTCATCGTCGACACCGGCCGCGATTGCGCCTCCGGAAACGTGGATCTTGTCGAGGTCGATCTTCATGGACTCGATCTTGAAGTTGATCAGGGCGAAGAAGCAGCCGATGCCGGCGGCGGCGATCAGGTTGCAGCCCATAACGGCGGACAGGGTGAAGCCGAAGAAGAACGTGAGGAAGTCGGTGGGCTTGGAGATGACCTGCTTAAGCAGGATGGCGATACCGACGGTGGGGAGAAGCGAGCCAACGGTAAAGAGGGTCTTCATCGCGATGCCGTCCATGGGCATGTAGGTCTTCATGAGGTCGACCATCGTCGCGCCGCCCATGGTGATGATGAACGTGGGGATAAAGGAGCACAGGATGTGGCCAATCCAAGGCAGGACCATGTCGACCAGGTAGAGCTTGTGCAGGTCGCCCTTCTCGAGCCACTTCCAGCCCATGCCCTGCCACACCAGGTTGACGGTGGCGGTGCCGTAGAACAGAACGGTACCGAGCGTGCCGACCGCAGCGCCGAGGGACGCCGCGAGACCGGCGGCCTCAGCGGAGTTGGGGTCCAGGCCCTGGGCGTTAACGGCCAGGATGGCCAGGGGGATGCCGATGTAGGACACCGCGCGGACGTCGGCCGAGACGGTGCCGCCCGGGGTGACCAGCGCGATGTAGACGAGCTGGATGGCAGCGCCGATCAGAATGCCGGAGCGGATATCGCCCATGATGAGGCCGACTACGAGGCCCGCCACCAAAGGACGTCCCAGGGTGTAGTTGCCGAACGAGGTGCCGCCCATGCCAGGCATCGATGCCAGACAGGCGAACAGACCGAACAGCGCAGCTTGGAACACGTTGACTGTCATTGCCTTCCTACCTTTCCTTGTCTTGGGCCCGCTTCCCTACGGGCCTAGTCACCTTCTTTGCGCGGCCGGCCGGGGCTCGGGGCGCCGCCGGGCCGGGCGCGATGCGGGACGAGTGCCGCCCGCCTGATCGCGCGGCCTAGAAGCCGAACTGCCCGCGGAACTTGGGCCACTCGCCGATGGACTTCTCCTTGATGAGGGCGAACTCGACAGTGAAGCCGGCGTTGGTGATGTCCTCGAAGGCCTGTGCCTCCTCCTGGGTGATGGACTGGTTGTTACCGAGCTTGGTGGTGCCGGGGCGGTCGTTGCAGGGACCGACGATGACGCGGTCGACACCGGGCTTGAAGCCCATGTCCACCAGAATCTTCTTCATGTCGAGGGGGTTCTTGGTGATCAGGAAGTACCGATCCTTGGAGTTGAGGACCTTCTCCTGGACCTCCTGGAAGTGCTCGAGGGTCCACACGAAGGTCTTCTTGCCTGAGGCGGACTTGTAGGCCTGCTTAAGCACGGGGTTGGACGCCGCGGCGTCGTTGACGGCGATGAGGCCGTCGCAGGGGTACTCGAGAGACCAGCGGGTGACGGTCTGGCCGTGAATCATGCGGTCGTCGATGCGGATGAAGGAAATCATTGCCTACTCCTTTGCTTTCGAGCGTTGGATAGATATATCGGCGATGTGCCGAGAAAAGCCTGATGAGGCATGGCGTCGCGAGAACCAGGCGAGGCGACGGCTTAGATGTCGTCCTCGTCGTCCTCGGCAGGAAGCTCGATTGCATACTCCATGACGCCGGCGCGGCCCTCGTCCGCCAGGGACCCCTTGAGGTCGGCGAGGCTCGCAGACTGGAGCTCCATCGCGGCGGCCATAGCCATCGGCAGGTTCATGCCGGTGAAGGCGATAGTGCCGCCGAGAAGGCCCTTCTCGGCCAGGACGTTGAGCGTAGAGGTCAGGGGCGAGCCGCCGATGATGTCTGCCAGGACGACGACCTCGTCGTCCGCGGCGAAATCAGCGACCAAGGCAGAGACGTTGGCAGTGAAGACATCGGCCCCCATACCGTCCTCGAGGCTCGTGGAAAGGACGTCGTCGCGGTCGCCGACGAGCATCTTCAGGACGCTGTGAAGGCCGGGGGCAAAGGTTCCGTGACTGACGAGCAGAAGGTGACGCATGGGGTGTCCTTTCTCGCTGAGCTTCTTGCCGGGCGCCGGGGCCGGGCACGTGGCACGGCCGCCGTTCGATGTGATTGTCACTGGCAACTATCCGGCGCGAAATAGGTTTTGTTGCCAGTGGCAACAAACTATCGGCAAACGGTAGTTAACGGTATCAACCTTATGCTCGTTCTTATCATTGCTCAATTCTTTTTAATTGGTTTACGTGCAGCCTTCTTGTTTGGTCTGACTTTGTCCTATTGCATCTTATTTTAGCGCTCAGTCTTTATTGTTTCGTATTGAGCCGGCTTAGGCGCGACTTGTGCGTATACTGGCGCCAGTCTGGAGGAGAGGAAAGCCATGTTTCTCGAAGAGCGTCAGCAACGGATCGTCAAGCTGCTGGAGGCGCACGGCAGGGTCGCCGTGACCGAACTCGCGCAGAGCTTTGACGTGACCGAGGACTGCATCCGCAAGGACTTGAAGCAGCTCGCGAACAACGGGAAGTGCCGGCGCGTGTACGGCGGCGCGACGGCGGTGCAAACCCCTCCCGAGCTCAACGTCGTCGATCGCATCGGGACCATGGTGCCGCAAAAACGCGTCATCGCCGCCAAGGCCGTGGAGCTCATCAGGCCCGAGATGACGGTGTTCCTCGACATCTCCACTACCAACCTGTTCCTGGCGCAGCTCATCGCCGAACGGCAGATCTGCTGCAACGTGGTGTCGACGATGATCGGCGTCCTGCGCGCGCTGGCAAAGAGCCCCGAGGTCACGGCCCTCTGTCCCGGCGGGACCCTGCGCATGGGGTACGACGGCTTCGTGGGCGGGTCGTGCGTGACGGCGCTGGAGAACTATCGCTTTGACCTGTCGTTCATGGGCTGTTACGGGGTGGACCCGGCGGCGCAGGAAATCACGACGCACGCGCCCGAGGACGGCATCGTCAAGCAGGCCGTGGTCGCGCGCACCAAGCAGAACTACCTGATAGCCGAGTCGCGCAAGCTTATGAGCTTTGGCAGCTACCGCTACGCGGGTTTCGACGACTTCGAGGCCCTGATCTGCGACGACGACAGCCCCGAGGGGGTCGCCGCAGTCCGAAACGCCGGCTTGAAGGTGCTTTAGGGCCCAGGGGCAAGCAGGCCGGAGCCGGCCGTCGGGTCGCCACTCCACAGAATCGCCGAGAAGATCGGCCTGGGCACGCACGAGTACGAGCTCATCCGGGTGAAGTAGGGCGAGCGGGGACCGCCGGGCCCCGCCGCGACGCAGGGTGAACGCAGAAACTCAGACTTTTCGCACTTTAAAATCCAACTCGCCGAGTAGACAGGAGGCGGCGGCGCTTGCCAACTGGGCAAACGCCGCCGCCTCATGCTTAGCTACTCGGCGAGTTGGATTTTAAAGCGGGAAATCTCGAAGGTCTTGCCGTGGAGCCGCCAAAATAGCGGGCCCACGGCCCCGGATAGCCTACTTCCGCTCGGCCGTGACCCAGTACATGGCGACGAAAGACGCGATGCTCACCGCGGCAAGAAGCACATAGGCCTCGCGCGAGCCCGCAGTGGTGGCCGCCGCCAGGCCGTCGGCGGCCACGCCCACCTGCGCCGCATTGACGATAGCCGAGCTCACGCTCGTGCCGATGGCGCCGGAGAGCTGCTGCAACGTGTTGATCACGGCGTTGCCGTCGGGCTTGGTCTGCGCTGGCAGAAACGACAGCGACTCGGTCATCGAGTTGCCGACCATAAGGCTCTGTCCGAACGCATAGACGATGTAGAAGCCGATGGCCGGCAGGGTCGCCAGGTCCTGGCTGAACGCCGCGAACAAAAACGCGCCCAAGAACGCGCAGAACGCGCCCGCCAGGATCGGCCGCCGGGGCCCCATCCGGTCGAGGATCCGCCCCGAAAGCGGCGCCATGATGGCGCCGACGACGCAGCCGGGCAGCAGGATGGAGCCCGCCTCCGTCGCGCCCGCGCCCATCACGAGCTGCGAATAGTTCGGGATGAGGAAGGAGAGCCCCAGCACAACGAACTGCAGGCAGACGATGCCGAGCACGCCGACGTTGAAGCGCCACTCGCCGAAGATGGACAGGTGGATCAGCGGCGCCGCCGCGCTGCGCTCGCGGGCGACGAAGAGCCCGAGGCACACGACGAACGCGGCGAAGAGCCCCAGCGTCTTCGGGCTCGTCCAGCCGAAGCCGGCGCCGAGGTCGATGGCGAACACGAGCGCGGCGAAGCCGAGCGCGAGCGCCGCCCAACCGGGGACGTCAAAGCGCTCCCGCACCACCTCGTGGCTCTGCCGGATAGAGAAGACCCCGAGCACGAAGCTCACGAGCAGGATGGGAAGAAGCGCCGCGAAGATCATGCGCCAGCCGAAGTTCTCGGCGAGCCAGCCACCCACCGACGGGCCGACCGCCGGCGCCATGGCCGTGACCAGCGTTCCGACGCCCATCATCGTGCCCATGCACTCGCGCGGCGCCTGCTCGGTGATGATGTTGAACATGAGCGGCAGCGCGATGCCCGTGCCCATGCCCTCGAGCACGCGCCCGACGATGAGCATCGGGAAGCTCTGCGCGGTGAAGCCGCAGACGATGCCCGCGATGTAGAAGCACATGGCGGCGACGAACACGTGCTTGGTGCGGAAGCGGCGGTTCAGATACGACGACGTGGGCACCACCGCCGCAAGAACGAGCAGATACGACGTGGTGAGCCACTGCACCGTCGAGGTGCCGATGCCGAATTCCGACATCAAGGTCGGAAAGGTCACGTTCATGGCCGTCTCGACGCAGACGCCCGAGAACGACATGATCCCCGCCGCCACGATGGACATGATGAGACGGGCGTCGAGCACACGTTCGAACGGCGCGGCGGCCTCGGCGCTTCTTTGCTCCTGAGCTTGCATTTGTTCCCCCCTAAAGTTTTGGACGCTCGGAACTATAGCAAGCTGAAGGAAGGGATGTTTTCAGTTTCGGATGGAGAATCTTTCAGGTACGCGCCACAAATGACGTGGCCGTGGGGGGTGGTATTTGGCTCGAGGTGGCGCCACCTCGAGGCACCGGCAGCATGGCACGATGCGGCCAGCGATAACCAGTCCCCAAATGGTGAGATAACCAGGCCCTAAAACGGTGGGGTATGATGGCACGGCTGTGAGCACTACCCTGCCGGAGGCTTGTTTTGAAGAAAGTCTTGGCCGTTGCCTGGCCGATCATGTTGAGTTACGTGCCCGTCGGGCTCGCCTGCGGCGTGCTCGGCGCGCAGTGCGGCATCGGCCCCGGCTGGGCGCTTCTTCTGAGCTTGACCATCATCTCGGGCGGCGCGCAGTTCATGATCAGCAACCTCTGGCTCGCCGGCGTGCCCGCCGCGATGATCGTCATGAGCGTCGGGGCCATCAGCCTGCGGTTCGCGCTCTACTCCGCCTCGCTCGCGCCGCACCTGCAGAAGGCCAACAAGCGCACGGCCATGGCCATGGCCCTCACCCTCATCGAGGAGGGCTACGGCGTCACGCTCGGCAAGCTCTGCGACGGCGACCGCGAATGGACCTTCCGTCAAGCGCTCGCCCTCAACGTCGTGACCATCCTGACCTGGGCGATCTCCGTCGCCGCCGGAGCCGCCCTCGGCGAGATGGTCGACGTGCCGACGGCGGTCGCCGGCTTCGCGATGACCTCGCTCTTCATTTACCTGCTCTGGGACCAGCTCGTGAGCGCGGAGGGCCGCGTCGCGCGCGGCGGGCTCGTGGCCGCCGGGGCCGCCGTGGCGGCGGTCGTGGCGTGCAAGCTCGCGGGCGCGGCGACGGCCGCGGTACCGGTCGGCGCGGTCGTCGGCGTCGCGGCGGCGCTTCTCGCCGGCGGCGAGGGCAACAAGGGCGGGAACGCTGGCGTTGAAGTCGACGGCGGCGCGCCCGGCGCGGGCACGGGCGCCGAGAAGGGCGGCGAGGCCGCATGAGCACGATGACCGCCCAAGACTTCCTGACCACTTGGATTCCCGCGTTCGCGATCATCCTCGCGTGCCGGGTGCTGCCCGTCTTCCTGCTGCGCGGCCGCGAGCTTCCCGCGCGCGTCGTCGAGGGGCTCGGCTACATTCCGCCCGCCGCCTTTGCCGCGCTCGTGGCCAACGACCTCTTCTCGCCGAATGCCTTCGCCGCGGGGCCGTGGGCCGCGCTCATGCCGGTCGCGGCGGCGGCCGTGGTATTTGTCGTCGCGTGGAAAACGCGCTCCATGCTGTGGTGCTGCGTCGCCGGCGTCGTCGCCTACGTGCTGCTTTCGCTTATTTAGCGCAGCGAGCAACCGCGGGGCCGAGCAGCCGGGCGCCTACCGCGCGTCGGTGATGTAGATGCCCACGAGCACCTGCTCCCACGGCTTGGCGCGCTCGTCCACCTGCAGCACGCGCGCCTCGAAAGCATCCGCGTGCCCGTAATAGAACATCGTGGAAAGAAGCTCGTTGTCCGCTTTGGGCACGTAGCCGAGCATTGCGTCGTTGTAGCGGATGGCCATCGCGTTCGAGTCGTAGGGGTTGTCACGCTCGGGGTCGAGCACGAGCGGCATCCCGGGACGAAGGTCGCAGAGCACGGTCGCGCCGTCGTGGTGCTGGAAACCGGCGATATTGAAGGTCATGACGTGCTTCGAGGGCTGGTAGCTGGACATGGTCGCTCCTATTCGCTTGACGTTGGAACGACCATACCCGCCGGTTGTGACAACAATGGTCCGGCCTCGCGCGGCCCTTCTCGGCGGCGCACGCTGGCGGCGGGCCTTCTTGCCAGCCCTCCCCGGCCCTTCTTGCCGGCTCGCCGTGGCATGAAAAAACCGCCGGCATTGCTGCCGACGGCCTTAGACTCAATGGTCGGGTTGACTGGATTCGAACCAGCGACCCCCGCGTCCCGAACGCGGTG
>JAUMVN010000032.1 GCA_030530145.1 Coriobacteriia bacterium
CGGGTTCGGGGCCGGCCGCGGGCGGCGGCGCGGCCGGCGGCGGCGAGACGGGCGCGCCGCAGACCCCCGAGGAGGAGGCGCGCGCCCTCGTGCTCGCGGGCCGCAAGGGGCCGATGCCCGAGGTCATCGGCCGCGTCCTGGAGGGCCACGACGTGCTCTACGCCATCAACGAGGTGCTCATCCCCGCGCTCGACGAGGTGGGCGTGCGCTTCGAGAAGGGCACGTTCTTCTTGCCGCAGCTCATGGCGTCGGCGGAGGCGGCCAAGGCCGGGTTCAACGTGCTCAAGGAGGCCAACGCGGGAGCCGAGGGCGAGGCCGTGCCCGCCAAGGGAAAGATCGTCATCTGCACCGTCCACGGCGACATCCACGACATCGGCAAGAACATCGTGCGCATGCTGCTGGAGAACTACGGCTACGACGTCGTCGACCTCGGCCGCGACGTGCCGCCCCAGGACGTCGTCGACGCCGTGGTGGCCGACCACGTCGAGCTCGTGGGCCTCTCGGCGCTCATGACGTCGACCGTCCCAGCCATGGCCGAGACCATCGAGCTTTTGCGCGCGCAGGCGCCGTGGTGCAAGGTCATCGTCGGCGGCGCCGTGCTCAACCCTGAGTACGCCCAGATGGTCGGCGCCGACTACTACGCCAAGGACGCCACCGAGACGGCGCGCATCGCCGGCGAGGTCCTCGGCTAGGAGATCGTCCTTCTCACCGCGTCGTGCCAGCCGGCAAGAAGCGCCTCGGCGCGCGCGGGCTCCATGGACCGGCGGAAGACGTCGTCGTCCGCCCGCAGGCCCCGCAGCTCGTCGATGCCGTCCCAGAAGCCCGTGGCGAGCCCCGCCAGGTAGGCCGCCCCCAGCGATGTGGTCTCGGTGTTCGCGGGGCGCCGCAGCTCGCAGCCCAGCAGGTCCGCCTGGAACTGCATGAGGAAGTTGTTCGCCGAGGCACCGCCGTCGACGTTGAGCACCCCGAGGGGGCCGCCCGCGTCCTCCGCCATGGCCTTTGCCAGGTCGCTCACCTGGTAGGCCAGCGCCTCGAGCGCCGCCCGCGCGAGCTGCGCGCGCCCAGCGCCGCGCGTGAGGCCGTAGATGGCCCCGCGCGCATCGGGCCTCCACCACGGCGCGCCCAGGCCCGTGAAAGCCGGCACGATGTAGACGCCGCCCGTGTCCGGGATGCTGGCGGCCAGTGCCTCGGTCTCCGCCGCCGAGCCGATGATGCCGAGCTCGTCGCGCAGCCACTGGATAAGGGCGCCCGCCACGAAGACCGAGCCCTCGAGCGCGTACTCGAGACCTTCGGCCCCCGGCGCGCTCGCCGCCACCGTGGTGATCAGGTTGTGCGTGCTGGCCTTCGCCTCGCGTCCCGTGTGCAGAAGCATGAAGCAGCCGGTCCCGTAGGTGTTCTTCGCCTGGCCGGCCTCGAAGCAGCATTGGCCGAAGAGAGCGGCCTGTTGGTCGCCCGCGACGCCGCAGATAGGGATGCCCGCGGGCACGCCCGGGTAGCTCGTCTCGCCGAAGGGGCCCGAGCTGGGGCGCACCTCGGGCATCATCGACGCCGGGACGCCGAAGAGCGAGAGGAGCCCCTCGTCCCAACATCCGCGGTGGATGTCGTAGAGCATCGTGCGGCTCGCGTTGGTGGGGTCGGTCGCATGGACAAGGCCGCCGGTCAGGACCCACACGAGCCAGGTGTCCACGGTGCCGAACAGAAGCTCGCCGCCCTCGGCGCGCTCGCGGGCGCCGGGAACGTTCTCCAAGATCCAGCGGATCTTGCTCGCCGAGTAGTACGCGTCGGGAAGAAGCCCCGTCTTCGCGCGAATCATGCCCGCGACCTGCGGGTCCGCGCACAGCTCATCAACCATCTGGGCGGTTCGGCGGCATTGCCACACAATCGCGTTGCATACCGGCTGCCCGGTCGCGGGGTCCCAGACCACGGTTGTCTCGCGCTGGTTGTCGATGCCGACGGAGTCGATGTCGCCGGCCGAGAGCCCATGGCGCGCCACGAGCTCGGTCAGGCACCCGAGCTGCGAGAAGAGGATCTCCTGCGGGTTATGCTCGACCCAGCCGGGCTGCGGGAAGATCTGCTGGAATGGCCGCTGGACCACGTCGACCATCCGACCCGACCGGTCGACGAGGACCGCCCGCGAGCTCGTGGTCCCCTGGTCGAGGGCGATGACGTACTTCTTTCCAGCTCCGCCCGTGCTCATCGCGCGCCTCCTCGCTCGCCGTTCCCGCAGACGCGGGACTCGATCCACCCCGCCACGTCCCGGCACACGGCCTCGTGGCCCTTCTCGTTCAATATCTCATGCCGCATATGGTCGTAGATCGTGCAGGTGACGTCGACGGAGCCGGCGTCGCGCGCGAGCTTCGCGGCCGCGCGCACGCCCTTGCCCATGTTCCCCACGGGGTCGCCGTCGCCGGCGATGTAAAGGAGCGGCAGGTCGTGCGGGACGGACGCCGCGCAGGCCTTCGAGCACGCCTCCGCCGTGAGCGCCGTGAGCGCGGCATAGCCGCCGACGCTGAACATGAAGCCGCACTCCTCGTCCGCGAGGTAGGCCCGCACGTTGTCCTCGTTGTGAGAGAGCCACTCCATGCCGGTCGGGCCGGGGACCGCCTTGCCATAGGCGCCCGCGCCCATTGAGTCGATGAAGGCCGAGCGGTGGTCCTCGCCGCGCGCGGCGCAGGCGGCCCGAGCCAGGAGATTGCCCGCGCGGGAGGTGGGGACGGGCACCGTGCCCGTGCCGCAGATCACAGCCGCGGCGAGCCCCTCGCCGTGCCGTCCGATGTAGCAGCGGGTTATGAAGCTGCCCATCGAGTGGCCGAAGAACACGTAGGGGGCCTGCGGGAACCGCTCCTGCGCGATGCCGCGCAGCGTGTGCTCGTCGGCGATAAGGGCCTCCTTGCCGCCCTTGGCGGGTATGCAGCCGCGCTTCTGGGCAGGGGCCGAGGCCCCGTGGCCGATGTGGTCGTCGCCGCAGACGGCGAAGCCCCGCCCGGCGAGGAAACGGGCGAAGTCGTCGTAGCGCCGCACGTGCTCGCTCATCCCGTGGACGACCTGCACGACGGCGCGCGGCGAGGCGCCCTCGGGACCCGCCGGCGTCCAGAAACGCGCGTGTATGGTCGAGGACCCGTCGGCGGACGGGAACGTCACGTCCTCGACGAGCGCCTCGGGGCGCGGCCCTGCCTTGTGGTTTTCCATGGCCCTCCAACCTTCGCGACTGCTGGGCCTATTTTCCCCGCCGCCTCGCGCGTCTCGCCGCGTCGCCTGCTCAACGGCGTGGTTTTACGACCAACGGTAACGGCGCCGCTCGCCGCGGGCCGAATCCGGGCCGAGGCTGCGCCGGCTTTGGGGGATACTACCTTGCGTAGGCGCCGCGTCGCGGCAGCGAGGGGAGATTCGACCATGGGGTTCCATTGCACTGATTGCGTGTTCAGCGAGTTCGAGAAGAGCGAGAAGACCGGTGCGTACCAGGGCACGTGTAGCAGGGGGTATACCCTCACCGACCCGCACGTGCGCGAGGCGCCGGCCAACCACTTCGCCGACGACCCCGCGCGCCTCGTGCCCACGATCGACCCCTTCGGCAAGGAGTACCTGCGCAAGTCGAACGTTTGCGAGCGCTTCGTGAGCCCGAAGGACCTGCCGAACGCGCGCTGACCAGCGCTTCTTGGCGGCTCTCGCTCGGCCGACCGGCCCCTGGAAAGAAGAACCGCCCGAGGTGGTGCCTGTCGCACCACCTCGGGCGGTTTTCTTGGAAGTTTGGCGCCACCTCGGGGCAAAACGGCTCCAGGTGGCACCACCTCGAGCAGGACGGCCCTGCGGCGCCGCCTCGAGCAGGGGCGCTGCGCCGGCGAGAAGGGCGTCCCGCTAGAGCTGGTAGATGGCGCTGAACTTCCTTGCGAGGTAGTCGGTGTAGTGGCTCGCGTCGAACGAGGAGCCGGTGGCCTCGCGGAGCAGCTCGTCGGTGTCCTTCGCGCGGCCCCAGCGCCAGACGCGCTCCCGCAGCCACTCGCGCACCGGGGCGAGGTCACCCGAGGCGCATGCGCCGTCGAAGTCCATGCCCCCCGCGACCATGGCGTTCTTGAGCTGGGCGCCGATGGCGCTGCCGAGCGCGTAGGTGGGGAAATAGCCGAAGCTGCCGTCGGACCAGTGGGTGTCCTGAAGCGCGCCGCTCGCGTCGTCGGGCACGTCGATGCCCAGGTAGCCCTTGTACTTCTCGGCCCAGAGGCGCGGGATGTCGCTGGCCTTGGCCTCGCCCGAGAAGAGCAGCTGCTCAATCTCGTAGCGCACGAGGATGTGCAGCGGGTAGGTGAGCTCGTCGGCGTCGCAGCGGATCAGGCACGGCTCGGCGCAGTTCTCCGCTAGGTAGAGCTGGTGGGGCGTCACGCGGCCGAACTGCCCCGGGAAGCGTCCGCGCAGGCGCTCGAGCAGGGGACCGGCGAAGGCCTCGCTGCGGCCCACGATGTTCTCGAAGAAGCGCGATTGAGCCTCGTGCATGCCCATCGAGGTGCCGCCCTTGAGCGAGGTGAAGCGGTAGGCGGGGTCGACGTTCTGCTCGTAGAGCGTGTGGCCGCCCTCGTGCAGCATGCTGAAGACGTTGGAGAGCACGTTGTCCGGGTACACGTGGCTGGCTATGAGCACGAAGCCGACGGAGGGGCCGCCCGTGAAGGGATGCTCGGTCCTGCCGACCCACAGGGCGTCCTTGTCCACGCCCTCGAGCTCCATGAGGTCGTCGGCGAGCGCCCACTGGCGCGCCTCGTCGAAGGTCCCGTCGACCACGGCGTGGCTCGGCTTGTGCCGGCTGGCCATGCAGTCGGCCAGCAACGGAACGACGCAGTCCTTGACCTGCTCGAAGAAGGGGTCGTAGAAGGAGCGGCCCGTGCCGTGCTCGTACTCGTCGAGCCACACGTCGTAGGGGTCGGCGCCGGGCTTCTTCGCCTCGGCCATGTGGCGCAGGGCGGCGACGATGCGGTCGACGTAGGGCTCGAAGCTCGCCCAGTCGTTGCCCGCCTTCGCGCGGCGCCAGACGTCGTTGGCCTCCACGGTCAGGCGGCTGAACGCGGCTTGCTCCTCGGCCGGGACGTCGACGAGCGAGGCCCGGTCGCGGCCGAGCACGCGGATCTGGCGCATGCGCGTCTTCCCCACGAGCTCGGGCTGCGCCGCCAGGCGCTCGAGCAGGGGGCCGACCTCGGGCGCGCAGATGGCGCGGATTCGCTGCTCCTCGAGCACCGAGCATGCCTCGCCGCGCTCCTCGGTGGCCTTCACGGGGTCGATCACCGGCCCGAGCGAGCCGATCTCGTCGATGGCGTAGCGCAGGGCGAAGAGCTTCTTCTCGAGCTCGTCGAATGCGGCGATGTCCGCGCGCGGGTTCGCGACGGCGGCGTTCAGGTCGGCGGTCGCCGGGTTGTCTGCCATAGGTTCCTCCAAAGTTTCCCGAGGGGAAAAGAAGCGCCGCCGGCCCGTGGCCGCGGCGCGCGTGTTCGTGTGCGCCTATCAGTTTACCCGCCCGCCGGCGCCGCGCGCCCGCCGCGCCGAACGTGTCGCTGAGAGGACGATTTGAGCCTCCCGGCCCCAAGGCGGGCGCGCTTCTCTCTATAGTGTTGCTCGGACAAGACGGCCATCGGGCGCGGCGGAGAAGGCCGCGCCGGCGAGAAGGGACGATCCAATGGAAGCGGTTCTGGGCATCGACATCGGCGGCACCAGCATCAAGGCGGGCCTGTTCACAACCGAGGGCGAGCTCCTCGAGGAGCGCAAGGTCCCCACCCCCGAGCTCATCTCGGAGGAGGCCTACGCGGTCGTCACCGACGGCCTGGAGAAGATCCTCGCGGGCCACGACATGACTTCCGAGGACGTCATCGCGCTCGGCCTGGACATCCCCGGCCCCGTCGCCGACGACGGCACCGTCAAGTTCCTGCCCAACATCAAGCTCGACGCCGAGGGCCTCGTGGGCGCCATCAACGCGGCGTTCCCCAACGCGACGGTCGCCTTCGTCAACGATGCGAACGCCGCTGCCCTCGGCGAGATGTGGGCCGGCGTCGCTCAGGGCGTATCGAGCTACGTGCTCATCGCGCTCGGCACGGGCGTGGGCGCCGGCGTGGTCGTGGGCGGCAGGCTCGTGGCGGGCGCGTTCGGCGCCGGCGGCGAGGTCGGCCACGTGACCGTCAACCCAGCCGAGACGCGCGCCTGCGGCTGCGGGCGCAAGGGCTGCCTCGAGCAGTACGCGAGCGCCAAGGGCGTCGTGCGCCTCTACCTCGAGGAGTGCGAGCAGCGCGGCGTCAAGCCCGCCCCCGTCGAGCACGCGACGGACACCCTGACCGTCTTCCGCGCGCTGGCGGCCGGCGACGAGTGCGCCAAGTTCGCCGTGGACCAGATGTGCGAGTATCTCGCCCAGGCCATGTCGCAGATCAGCTGCATCGTCGACCCCGCCATGTACCTGATCGGCGGCGGCGTCGCGGGCGCGTTCGCCACCTTCGCCCCCGAGCTCCGGCGCCGCTTCGCCGCCCACGCGCTCTCGTCGTGCCAGGACGTGCGCATCGAGGCCGCTGGTCTCGGCAACCAGGCGGCCATGTACGGCTGCGCCTATGAGGCCCTGCGCCTGCGCCGCGAGCAGCTGGGGAAGTAGCGCGTGCACGGCCCTTCTCCCCGCCGCTCGCGCGCGGTAGGGCCCCGTTGGGCGAATTCCCGTGCCGATGGTGGTATTCTTGTAGGGCTGAAAGGAACTGTGTCGGACGGTTCCGTGCAGGTATTCCCCGAGGATTGGAGCGTCCTTATATGAGCGAGTACATCTCCGCGTCCCACGTGTTCGTCGGCTGCCGCGCGGGCAGCATCGATGAGGCCCTGGGCTTCTTCTCCGAGAAGACCGTCGAGCTCGGCTACGCGACCAACGTCAGCGCCGTCTTCGAGGCCTTCAAGGCGCGCGAGGCCGAGGGCACCACGGGCATGACCGGCGGCTTCGCCATCCCCCACGCGAAGACCGGCGCCGTCAAGGAGGCCACCGTCCTCGTGGCCAAGTTCGCCGACGAGATCGAGTGGCCGTCCATGGACGATGTGCCCGTCAAGTGCGCCATCGCCCTGCTCATCCCCGCCGACCAGGCCGGCACCACGCACCTGCGCCTGCTCTCCAAGATCGCCGTCCTGCTCATGGACTCCCACAAGCGCGAGGAGATCCTGAACGAGGACGACCCCGAGAAGCTCGCCGCCATCGTGGACAAGGGCATCTCCGAGGACTAGCCCCGCATACCTGGTATGTCGGCGCCGGCCGTCCCTCGCGGGCGACCGGCGCTTTTCTCGTCGCGCCCCGCTCCGGACCCGGACGCGCCCTGCCCCTGCCCATCCCCAGCAAGGAGACCCCCATGGCCATCAAGCTCATCCTCACCGACATCGACGGCACGGTCCTGCCCTACGGCAAGAAGACCGTGACTCCCCGATGCGTGTCCGCGTTCCACGCCGCCATGGACGCCGGCATCCTGGCGGGCCCCGCCAGCGGCCGGTTCTACTCCTGGATCCCCTCGTTCTTCGGCGGCGACGCCTCCTGCTGCGCCACGGCCCTGGCGACCAACGGCTCGCAGGTCTACCTGGGCGGCGAGAAGGTCCTGCAGAAGGAGCTGCCCGCCGAGGGCATCCGCCGCGCGCTCGAGGTGCTCGCCGACGTGCCGCGCTCCGGGCTCATCTTCTTCGAGGGCGCGACGCCCTATCTCGTGCAGGGGGACCGCGAGGACCTGCGCGAGTGCTTCCCCAGCTACGCCGAGACCTGCGTCGACCGCGACGACGTGCCGGCAGCGGGCATCACCAAGGCGAACGTCTTCATGTGCGGCGACATCGAGCGCACCCGTGAGGTCGTGGCGCTCCTCAACCGCGAGGTGGGCGGGATCGACTTCGACGTCCCCCAGAGGGCGTTTTCCAACGCCATGCCCGCCGGGTGGAACAAGGGCGCCGCGGTCGAATGGCTGCTCGAGCGGCTGGGCATCGCCCGCGACGAGGCGGTCGTCTTCGGCGACGCTGGCAACGACCTGCAGATGTTCGCTGCCGTCGAGCACTCCGTGGCGGTGGCGGGGGCCCTTCCCGAGGCCCGCGAGGCGGCCCGCTGGCACATCGGCGCGGTCGAGGACGATGCCGTCCCGGCCGCCATCGAGGCCATCGCCGCCGGGGAGTTCCCCTTCTCGTCGTAGGGACCTGTGCCGCCTGTGAGCCCCCGCGCCTCCCGCGCCCGGGGGAGCCGTGCCCGCCGCTCGCGGAAGCCGCCCCGGCGCCCCGCCCCGATTGGCTATAGTCATCCAGATACCAAGTTGTTATAACCAGCATACAAGCGAGGGAGTCGCCGATGGGGGCCCAAGCAAGGAAGCAGCCGCTCTACGACCAGCTCGTCGACATCCTGCGCGAGAAGATCGAGAACGAGATGGAGCCCGGCGACCTTCTTCCCTCGGAGCGCGAGCTCTCCGAGCGCTACGGGCTCTCGCGAACGACGGTGCGCCTGGCCCTGAAGGAGCTCGAGACCCTGGGGCTCATCAGCCGCAAGCACGGCAAGGGCACGTTCGTCTCGGACCTGACGGGCGGGGCCATGGACCTCACCACCAACTACAGCTTCACCGAGCAGATGCGCGACGCCGGCCGCGAGCCGAAGACGGTGGAGCTCGACTTCCAGGCGCGCGACGCGACGAAGACGCTCGCCGACCGCATGGGGCTTCACCTGGGCGACAAGGTCCTCTACATGAAGCGCCTGCGCTTCGCGGACGGCGTCCCCATGATGCTCGAGCGCACCTACGTGCCCGCGAACCGCTTCATCGGGCTCACGGAGGAGACCTTGTCGGGCAAGTCGCTCTACGCGATTATCGAGAACGACTACCACGAGGTCATCCGCGTGGCCGAGGAGGAGTTCTTCGCCAGCGTCGCCCGCCAGAACGACGCCGAGGCGCTCGGCATCCCCGAGGGGGCGCCGGTCCTGCAGCTCTCGCGCCTTACCTACAACGACCAGAACATCGTGATCGAGTACACGCACAGCGTCGCCCGGGCCGACCAGTTCAAGTACAAGGTCGCCCACGTGCGCTAAGGCGCGGGGCTGAGGCCGCGCCCCATTGAGCGCCTCGACCATATCGACCTCGGCCGGGCGGGCGAGAGGCGCGCATCGGGCCCTGCCCGGGGAGCCCCGAGCCCTTTGGATATTGAGCGATCCTCGGCGCTCGGCGCGCTCTTCTCGATGCGGGCGCCTAGTCGATCAGCCCGAAGTGGCGCAGCGCGTTGGCCACGCCGTCGTCGTCGATGTCGGTGGTCACGTAGTCGGCGGCCTTCTTGACCTGGTCGCCGCCGTTGCCCATGGCGACGCCCACCTGGACGTACTCGAGCATGTCCAGGTCGTTCTCCCCGTCGCCGAAGGCCATGGTCCGGCTGCGATCGATCCCCTCGGCCTCGAGGAACTTTCCGATGCCCACGGATTTGCCGCCGCCCTTGGGGACGATGTCGATCCCGATGGGGCTCCAAGAAGTGATGTTGCACTCGTCGAGGATGCTGTCCAGCAGCTCGCGGTCCTCGTCGCCCACGAAGGCGCAGAGCTGGAAAATGGCGTCGTCCTCGGCGTCGTAGGCGGACGGCTCGGGGAGCGTGAACTCGCCCTTGTCCAGGGCTTCCTGGGTGAGGGCGTCGATGAAGTTCATGTACCGCTGGTTCTCGGTCAGGATGAGGAAGGGGATCTTCTTGGCCTTGAAGGCCATGGTGAGGATCTCGGCCTCGGCAGCGTTGATGGGGGTGCCGGCGATGAGGCGCAGCGACTCGTCGAGGATCATCTGCCCGTTGAGCGCGATGTAGCCGTCGAAGTTGAGGTCGGCGGTGGGAAGCGTCTTCAGGTCCACCTTGTGCCTGCCGGTGGCGATGACGGTCTTCACGCCGCCGGCGCGCAGCTGCGCGAGCGCGTCCCGGGCGCTCTCGGGTATGCAGCACTGGGTATGCGAGAAGAGCGTTCCGTCTATGTCGAAGAAGACGACCTCGATGCCGAGCGGGTTTGCTGCCATGGTCACCCCGTGTTCGATAGCCCTGCAGAGCCAAAACACCATTTTAAGCCGCCGCCCCCGGGCATGTCGCTACACCCTCGGTTTATGGTCGTGCCCGGTGGGCGAGCGGCCCCGTCTCGTTTATTATGGTCAGGCACATCGACGGGAAGAAGGGCGCTTATGGACAAAGACGAACGCAAGCGCCCCTTTCGCCTCGCGGCCCTGCTGACCGCGGCGCTCGCCGTCGCCCTGTGCCTCTCGTCGCCCGGCCCCGCCGCGGCGGAGTCGGTCACCGACCGCGTGACGCAGGTCACGCTGGAGGAGCAGGAAGAGCTCATCGGCTCCTCGACCATGGGCGGCAACAGCGGCGGCCTGCCGGTCATCTACGCGCAGCGCGACTACCCGAGCGCGCAGGTCCTGGAATACCAGGGCATCGCCGACGCGGTCGTGGCCCTGGACGCCGGGCGTATCGACTACGCGCTGATCCCGGAGACCATGGCCCTGTTCTACATGCGCAAGGACGCCAAGTACACCTACCTGTCCGCGGGGCTGTACGAGTTCGACAACACCATCGGCCTCGCCAAGGGCAACGAGGCCCTGCGAGACGAGCTGAGCCGGGCCATCCAGAAGCTCAAGGACGACGGCACGATCGAGGCCGTCGAGCGCAAGTGGTCCATCGACGGCGACTACTCCATGGACGACATCCCGGTGAACGAGGGCGCGCCCGTCCTGCGCATCGCCGGCTCTGCCACCGACGAGCCGAACATCTTCATCAAGGACGGGCAGATGGCCGGCCTCGACGTGGAAATCGCCATGCGCGTGGCCTACGAGGCCGGCTACCGCGTCGAGTTCGAGGAGATGACCTTCGCGGCCGAGCTCTCGGCCATAGCCTCCGGGAAGGTGGACGCCGGCCTGCACTGCGCGCCGACCGAGGAGCGCAAGAAGCAGATGTGCTTCACCGAGCCCGTGAACCAGATCCGCTGGGTCGCCATGACGACCACGGACGAGGCGGCCTCGGCGGGGCTTCTCGACTCCCTGAAGGACAACATCCAGAGCACCTTCGTCACCGAGAACCGCTGGCAGATGGTGCTCTCGGGCCTGGGCGTCACGATGGCGGTGGCGCTTGCGGCCTTCGTCCTCGCCACGGCGGGCGGCGCCCTTCTTTGCTGGATGGGCGCTCAGGGAGGCCCGCTGCGCGCGGTCGCCGCCGCCTATGCCAAGATCGTCGGGGGCGTCCCCGTGCTCGTATGGCTGATGGTCCTCTACTACATCGTGTTCGCCGGCGTGGACATCCCGGCGGTCGCCGTGGCGGCGCTGTGCTTCGGCCTGCAGGTCTCGGCGCCTCTTTCCGGGGTCTTCGCCACGGGCCTCGCCTCGGTGGACAAGGGCCAGTCCGAGGCCGCCCTCGCCATGGGCTTCTCGCGCGGCGAGGCCTTCCGCCGCGTCGTGCTGCCGCAGGCGGCCCGCTCAGTCCGGGGTCTCTACGCGGGTCAGCTCACCTCGCTCATCAAGGCCACGAGCGTCGTGGGCTACGTGGCCATCGCCGACCTCACCAAGGTCTCGGACATCATCCGCAGCCGCACGTTCCAGGCGTTCTTCCCGCTGGTGTCCACGGCCCTTATCTATTTCGCGGTCATCGCGCTGTGCGGCTGGGCATTGGGCCGCGCGGGGCGTCTTCTTGATCCGAAGCTTCGCAGACCCGACCGAATCCTCAAGGGGGTAACCACAAGATGAGCAGTCCTTTGATCAGCGCCCGCGGCTTGTGCAAGAGCTACGGGGACCTCGAGGTCCTCAGGAACATCGACGTCGACATCAACCGCGGCGACGTCATCTCCATCATCGGGCCGTCCGGTTGCGGCAAGTCGACCTTCACGCGCTGCCTCAACTTCCTCGACCCGCCCACGTCGGGCGAGGTCTGGTTCGACGGGAAGAAGGTCGACGGCGACCCGAAGAGCCTGCAGGCGCTTCGCCGCAAGATGGGCATGGTCTTCCAGTCCTTCAACCTCTTCTCGAACATGACCATCGTCGAGAACGCCATGCTCGGCCCCGTGAACCTGCTCGGCATGGGGCGCCAGGAGGCCTACGACCTCTCGATGGACCTGCTCGAGACCGTCGGCCTCGGCCACAAGCCGCTGGCGTACCCCGACGAGCTCTCCGGCGGGCAGAAACAGCGCGCCGCCATCGCCCGCACGCTCGCCATGGGTCCCGAGGCCATCATCTTCGACGAGCCGACGAGCGCGCTCGACCCGACCATGGTCGGCGAGGTCCTGGGCGTCATGATGGCGCTCGCCGAGAAGGGCACGACGATGCTCATCGTCACCCACGAGATGAACTTCGCCAAGAACGTGTCCAACCGCGTCTTCTACATGGACGAGAAGGGCATCTACGAGGACGGCAGCCCCGAGCAGATCTTCGGCGACCCCGTGCGCCCGAGGACGCGCGACTTCATCTTCCACGTGAAGACCTTCTCCTACGAGATCCGCCCGGGCTCCTTCGACTTCTACGAGATGCTCGGCCAGGCCGGCGCGTTCCTGCGCAGGCAGCTGTTCGACGACGCGCGCATCCAGCGCGTGTTCCACGTGCTCGACGAGGCCGTCAACCACAGCGTGCTCGAGGCCGGCGACGGCGTGCGCACGCTGCTGGGCCTGCGCTACACCGAGCGCACCGACGAGCTCGAGGTCTCCTTCACCGACGTCTCCGGGTCGGCCGCCTACCCCTACGAGGGCATGGACGAGCTCGCCCGCAGGGTCATCGACGGCTACACGAAGTCGGTCGACGCGTCGGCCGGCAGCCTCGTCATCCAGATGTAGGGGGACCTATGAAGAAGAAACTCGCCTTCCCGCGGCTCCTCGCCGCGCTGCTCCCGCTCCTTCTGCTCGCCGCCGCTCTCGCGCTGCCCGCGCCCGCCCTCGCCGACTCGATCTCCGACCGGGTCAAGCAGGTGAGCGCGGAGGAGCAGGCCGAGCTCCTCGAGAACGCCCGCATCGGCGTCCACCTGGGCGGCCTCACGAGCGTCTATGCCGAGCGCGACTACCCGAACGCGGATATCCAGCAGTTCGACAACATCACCGACATCGCGGCGGCCCTCGAGGCGGGCAGGCTCGACTACGCCCTGCAGCCCAAGTGCACGGCTGTGCTCTTCATGCGGTCGAACCCCGGCTACACGTATCTCTCCGCCGGCGTCTACGAGTTCGATAACCGCTTCGCGGTCTCCAAGGACCGCAGCGACCTCCGCGAGCAGATCGACGCCGTCCTCGAGCGGTTCCAGGAAGACGGCACCATCGACGCCATCCACAAGAAGTGGTACGACGACGCCGACTACAGCATGGACGACGTCCCCGTGCGCGAGGACGGTGAGGTGCTTACCGCCGCCATCTCGTCGGGCAGCGAGCCCGTGATGTTCATCCAGGACGGCGAGCCCGCCGGGTGCGACATCGAGATCATCATGCGGGTGGCCTATGAGCTCGGCATGCGCATCCAGTTCTACGACACGAGCTTCTCGGGCGAGCTCGCCGCCGTGGTCTCCGGCAAGGCCGACGTCGCGCTCGGCTACGCGAAGACCGAGGAGCGCGCGAAGCAGGTCGATTTCTGCGAGAACCTCTACATGCAGCCGTGGGTCGCCATGTGCATCGACGACGAGGCCGCGACCCCGACCTTCTTCGAGACCGTCGCGTCCAACTTCGAGAGCACCTTCGTCGTGGAGGGGCGCTGGAAGATGATCGCCTCCGGCCTCGGCGTCACGGTGACCATCGCGCTCGGCGCCTTCGTCCTGGCCACGCTCGGAGCCGCGCTGCTGAGCTGGATGCGCTCCCGCGGGGGCGTCCCGTCGGCGGCGGCGAGGGCCTACGTGAAGATCGTGACGGGCATCCCGGTGCTCGTGTGGCTCATGCTGCTCTACTACGTCGTGTTCCAGGGCGTCGACATCTCCGCCGTGGTGGTGGCCATAATCTGCTTCGGCCTCGAGGCGGCCGCGCCCCTCTCGGGCATCTTCACCACCGGCCTCGAGTCGGTCGACGGCGGCCAGGTCGAGGCGTCCCTCGCGCTCGGCTTCTCGCGCATGGACACCTTCCGGCGCGTGGTCCTGCCCCAGGCGGCCCGCAGCATCTGGGGCCTCTACGCGGGGCAGCTCACCTCTCTCATCAAGGGCACGTCCATCGTGGGCTACGTCGCCATCGCCGACCTCACCAAGGTCTCCGACATCATCCGCAGCCGCACCTTCCAGGCGTTCTTCCCGCTCATCTCGACCGCCGTGGTCTACTTCGTCGTCATCGCGCTGTTCGCCTGGCTGCTGGGCCTCGCGGGCAAGCGCCTCGACCCGAAGCGCCGCAAGCCCGAGGTCATCCTCAAGGGGATCGCGACCCGTTAAGGGCCGAAGGGGCCAAGAAGCACAGGCGGCGCGGGATTCTTGCCTCGCCTCTCGCGAAAGGAAACGACGCCTTGGAGCGCATCGTAAAGACCATCGCCGCCCTTCTCGCCGCGCTCGGCATCGCCTTCGGGGCGGCGCCGGGCGCGGCACTCGCGCAAGAGGGGGCCGCGGCGTCGGGGCTCGTAACGGCCACGAGCGTCTCAACCGCCGAGCAGCAGGAGCTTCTGAGCCGCGCGAGCATCGCCGCGCTCGGCGGCAGCCTCACGGAGATCCGTCTGGAGAAGAGCTTCCCGGAGGCGGACCGCCAGGCCTTCTCCACCTCGTCCGACTGTATCCAGGCGCTCGTCGCCGGCAAGGTCGACTACTGCGTGTGCCCCGAGCCGACCGCGCGCCTCTTCATCAAGGAGAATCCCGAGCTCACGTACCTGGACCCGGCCTTCTACTCGATCGAGAACAGCTTCCTCGTGAAGAAGGGCAACGACGACCTCCGCTCCAGGATCGACGAGGCCCTCGACGCCATGCGCGAGAGCGGCGAGCTCGACTCCATCTACGACAAGTGGGTTTTCCAGAACGACTACTCGACCGACGACATCCCGGTGCGCGAGGACGGCGAGGTGCTCCGGGTCGCGTGCTGCGCCACGGTCGAGCCGAACATCTTCTACAAAGACGGGCAGGTCGTCGGCGCCGACGCGGAGATCATCCAGCGCGTAGCCTATGAGCTCGGCATGCGCGTGGAGTTCACCGACATGCCCTTCGCCTCCGAGCTCGCGTCCGTCTCGAGCGGTATGTCCGACGTCGCGCTCGGCTACTCCTACAGCGAGGAGCGCGCCCAGCAGGTCGATTTCACGGGCGCCTACGCCACGAACAGCTACGTCTTCGTCACGAGGCCCGAGAACCTCGTCGGCGTCGCCTCGACGAAGATCGCCAAGGTCTCGGTCGACGAGCAGTACGCGCTTCTCGCCGAGGGACAGGTGGGGACGACCGAGGGGACCTTCGACAGCGTCGAGCTCGCGAGCAGGCTGCCGGAGGGGCGGGTGCTCTACTTCTCGTCGGACGTCGACTCGCTCGCGGCGCTGGACGCCGGCAAGGTCGACTACGCCTCGGTGGGGGAGCCCTACGCCGCGCTCTTCCAGCGCAACAACCCCGGCTATGTGCGCATGTCGCCGTCGTATCTGGGCTACACGGCCTGTCTCGGCATCTCGAAGGGGAACACGGAGCTGCGCGAGAGGATCGACGAGGTCCTGCTGCGCATGGAGCAGGACGGGACGCTCGACGAGCTGTACCAGAAATGGATCGTCGAGGGCGACTACGACATGAGCGACGTGCCGGAGAACGACTCGGGCGAGGTGCTGCGCGTGGTGGCGACCACGGCCAACGAGCCGCAGTCCTTCATCCACGACGGCGAGTACGCGGGGCTCGACTGCGAGGTGGTCGAGCGCGTGGCCTATGAGCTCGGCATGCGCGTCGAGTACGTGGACATCAATTTCTCGGGCTCCATCGCCGCCGTCGCGAGCGGCAAGGCGGACCTCGTGCTCGGGCCCGCCCCGACGGAGGAGCGCAAGGAGCAGATCGACTTCACGCGCCCGTACCTGCAGACCGGCTGCTGCATCGTCTACCGGGATGAGGCGGCCCAGGACGGCTCTCTGCTCCAGACCTTCGCAGAGGACTTCACGGCGACGTTTCTGACCGAGGACCGCTGGAGGCTCGTCGTGGGCGGCCTCGGCGTCACGCTGGGCATCTCCGTTGGCTCTTTCGCGCTCGCCACGGTCGGGGGCGCAGGCCTGTGCGCCGCCGGCCGCAGCAAGAAGCGCTGGCTGCGCGCCTTCGCCCGCGGCTACGGGAAGCTCTGCTCGGGTATCCCGGTGCTCGTCTGGCTCATGGTGCTCTACTACATCGTCTTCGCCAACGCCCCCGTGCCCGCAGCCGCGGTCGCCGTCCTCTGTTTCGGGCTCGTCGCCTCGGGCGGCGTCGCGGGGATCTTCGAGACGGGCTTGACCGGCGTGGCCCGCGGCGAGGTCGAGGCAGCCTGGGCCCTCGGCTTCTCTCGCCTGGAGACGTTCTGGCGCGTCGTCGCGCCCCAGGCGGCTCAGAACATCAGCGGCCTCTACGCGGGCGAGTTCGTCGGCCTTCTCAAGCAGACCTCGATCGTGGGCTACGTGGCCATCATGGACCTGACCAAGGCCTCCGACGTCATCCGGAGCCGCACCTTCAACGCGTTCTTCCCGCTCATCTCGACCGCGCTCGTCTACTTCGCCGTCATCGCGCTGTGCACCTGGCTCCTGGGCCGCGCGGCCAGGCGGCTCGACCCCCGGCGCAGGAGCGAGAAGCGCGTGCTGCGCGGCATCGAGCGACGGCAGTGTGCTATCATGCCCCATTAGGCAATGACGGAGAGGTTCGGGCCGTCGCGTCGCCAGCGGACAAGAGATGGGGCCCACCGGCTGAGAGGTCCCTCCAAGGCTGACGCCCGAAGTTCACTCCACCAGCCGCGACCTTAACGGCAGCGCGTGCCCCCGGCACTTCTCGCCGCCCAGTAGGGAAGCCGTAGGCCCCACGGCACGGGGCGAACGAGTGGGCGCTCGTGGGAGAAAACACCTGCGTCAATCAAGGTGGTACCGCGGTAATTCTTGCCGTCCTTGGACCTTTTGTCCGGGACGGCTTTTTGTTTCGAAAGGGGATATGCAATGTCGATGTCCGACGACCTCAAGGCAATTGAGGCGCAAGTCAAGGAGGGGCTGGCCAACGCGGAGAGCATGGACGCCCTCGAGGCCCTTCGCGTGGGCGTGCTCGGCCGCAAGGGCAGCCTGACCGCCATCATGCACACCATGGGCAAGGTCCCGCCCGAGGAGCGCCCGGCCATGGGCCAGCTCGCCAACACCGTCCGCGCCAACGTCGACATGGCCATCAAGGCGCGCAAGGAGGAGCTCGGCCGCGCCCTCATGGCCAAGCGCATGGAGGCCGACGCCGCCGACGTCACCCTGCCGGGCCGCCAGCTCTCGCTCGGCACCCAGCACCTTATCTCGCAGATCCGCGAGGAGATCGAGGACATCTTCTGCGGCCTGGGATACACCGTCGAGGACGGCCCCTATATCGAGACGACCTACTACAACTTCACCGCGCTGAACGCCCCTGAGGACCACCCCAGCCGCTCGGCCAAGGACACGTTCTACGTGGTCGACAACCAGCCCGAGGGCAAGGAGGTCCACGTCCAGGGCGAGTCCGACGTGCTCCTGCGCACCCAGACCTCCGGTGTCCAGGCCCACGTCATGGAGGCCAAGGAGCCCCCGATCTACATGATCTGCCCGGGCACGGTCTTCCGTCCCGACACCGCCGACGCCAACCACCTGCCGCAGTTCACGCAGGTGGAGGGCCTCGTCGTCGACGAGGGCATCACCTTCGGCGACCTCAAGGGCACGCTGGACTACTTTACCCGCGAGATCTTCGGCAAGGACCGCGCCACCCGCTACCGCCCGCACTTCTTCCCGTTCACCGAGCCTTCCTGCGAGGTCGACGTCTCGTGCGGCGTCTGCCACGGCAAGGGCTGCCGCTTCTGCAAGAACACCGGCTGGCTCGAGATCCTGGGCTGCGGCATGGTCGACCCCAACGTCTTCGTCAACTGCGGCATCGACCCCGAGAAGTACACCGGCTTCGCGTTCGGCATCGGCGTCGAGCGCGTGGCGGCGCTCCGCTACGACCTGCCGGATCTCCGCATGCTCATGACGGGCGATATGAGATTCTTAAAACAGTTCTAGCTCCTTCTGGCACGCCATCTAGGGGCTCCAACCCTCCTTACGTACCTAAGTACGCTGCGTCGGGATTGTCGCTCCCTATATGGCGCGCCAGAAGAAGCCTACGTTTTGGCATTGTTCTAGCTTTCCCAGGTGCCCCGCCTAGGGGCTCCGACCGAAGCAAGCAACATTCGTACTCTCGCGCAGTAGAAAGGCATTCAAATGCGCATCTCATATGAGTGGCTCAAGACCATGGTCGACGTGCCGGAGGACCCCTCCGAGCTCGTCGACGAGTTCATCCGCACAGGCACCGAGGTTGAGGGCGTCGAGCGCGTGGGCGCCGACCTCGACCACGTGGTCACCGCGAAGGTCCTCGAGAAGGCCCCGCACCCCGACTCCGACCACATGTACGTCTGCAAGGTCGACGTGGGCGAGAAGAACCTCGGCGCGGACGGCAAGCCCGAGCCCCTGCAGATCGTCTGCGGCGCCCAGAACTTCAACGCCGGCGACCACATCGTCACGGCCATGATCGGCGCCGTGCTCCCCGGCGACGTCAAGATCAAGAAGTCCAAGCTGCGCGGCGTCGTCTCGTGCGGCATGAACTGCTCCGAGCGCGAGCTCGGCCTGGGCAACGACCACGCCGGCATCATGATCCTGCCCGAGGACGCCCCCGTGGGCATGGACTTCACCGACTATATGGGCATGTCGGACACCGTGATCGACTGCGAGATCACCCCGAACCGCCCGGACTGCCTCTCCATGACCGGCATGGCCGTCGAGGTCTCCGCCATGCTCGACGAGGACACCCACATCGAGCTCCCGAAGGTCCAGAAGGAGCAGGGGCCCGACGCCTCCGAGCTCGTCGACGTGACCATCGACGACCCCGAGCTCTGTCAGCGCTACACCGCCCGCGTCGTGCGCAACGTGAAGATCGGCCCCTCTCCCGAGTGGCTCGCCCGCCGCGTGATCGCTGCCGGCAGCCGCCCGATCAACAACGTCGTCGACGTCACCAACTACGTGATGTTCCTTACCGGTCAGCCCCTGCACGCCTTCGACCTCGGCAAGCTCTCCGAGCGCGACGGCCTGCGCCACATCGTCATCCGCGCGGCGCGCGAGGGCGAGAAGCTCGAGACGCTCGACGGCGTTGAGCGCACCCTCACCCCGGATATGGCCGTCATCACCGACGACGGCCAGGTGCCGGTGGCCCTCGCGGGCGTCATGGGCGGCATGAACTCCGAGATCGACGAGAACACCGTCGATGTGCTGCTCGAGTCCGCGACCTTCTCCAGCGGCCACATCTCCCGCACGAGCCGCAACCTCGACCTCATGAGCGAGGCCTCCATCCGCTACGAGCGCCAGGTCGACGGCGCCAACTGCGCCAACGTCGCCGAGGTCGCGGCGGCGCTCTTCGAGGAGTGCTGCGGCGCCGAGGTCTGCCCGGGCATCGTGGACGCCTATCCGGTTGTCGTCCCCGCCCCCGTCGTGGACTTCCGCCCGGACCGCGCGCGCCTGCTGTGCGGCGCGGACATCCCCGAGGAGTTCATGGTGTCGCGCCTCGAGCGCCTCGGCTGCTCGGTCGAGGCCGGCGAGGAGGGCCGCCTCACGGTGACCGCCCCGACCAACCGCCCCGACCTCACCCGCGAGTGCGACCTCATCGAGGAGGTCTGCCGCCTGTGGGGCGAGGGCGACATCGCCCCGACGCTCCCCGCCGCCAAGAACCACGCCGGCGGCCTCACCGTCGAGCAGCGCCGCGTGCGTCTCATCGGCCAGACGCTGCGCGCCTGCGGCCTCTCCGAGACGAGCACGTACTGCTTCGCCGACCCCAACGACCTCGTTAAGCTCGGCATCACCGAGGAGGGCCGCGGCATCCCGGTGAAGATCATCAACCCGCTCGTGGCCGACCAGTCCGAGATGCGCCGCTCCATGCTCCCGGGCCTCGTCCGCTCGGTCGCCTACAACCTCGACCATGGCGTGCCCAACGTCGCCCTCTACGAGATCGGCCGCGTCTTCTACGGCCACGAGTCCAAATCGCAGCCCGATGAGCCTACCTTCGTCGCGGGCGTCCTGGCCGGCAAGCGCGCCGACGACGCTTGGAACCAGAAATGGGCAGAGTACGACTTCTTCGACGCCAAGGGCGCGGTCGAGGCCCTTCTCGACGCGCTGCGCCTGACCAAGGTCCGCTTCAAGGTCGCCGAGCCCGAGCGCTATCCCTGGCTGCAGCCCGGCCGAGCTGCCGAGGTCCTCTCGCAGGGCGAGGTCGTCGGCTGGGTGGGCAACATCCACCCCGCGAGCCTCCAGAAGGTCGGCGTCGACGTTCCCGTGGTCGCGTTCGAGCTCTCCGTCGAGCACCTTCTGCGCCTTGCGAAGAAGGAACTGCCCTACGTCGACGTCCCGACGCTCCCCGGCGTCACCCACGACCTCGCGCTCGTGGTCGACGAGTCCGTCACCTATGAGACCCTCGTCCAGCGCATCTCCAGCGCCGGCGGCAAGCTCCTGGCCGACGTCCGCCTCTTCGACGTCTACCGCGACCCGGTCCGCGTGGGCAAGGGCAAGAAGTCCATGGCCTTCTCGCTCACGTATCGCGCCGCCGACCGCACCCTCACCTCCGAGGAGGTCGAGAAGGCGCACGAGAAGCTCGTGAACAAGGTCCTCCGCGCTACCGGCGGCGAGGTCCGCAGCTAATCCGAGGGGCACGACCCGTCGATCTTATTTCGGCCAGGCATCCAAGCGGGTGCCTGGCCGTTTCTTTGCGCGACAATAGCGCTCGTGACACAGAGAGGAGCGCGCATGCCCAGCTGGAATATCCATATAGCGCACGTCGAGCGCCTGCTCGCCGAGGAGGGCGCGGAGGGCCTCGGGGTCCGGGACGTCGACGCGTTCCTCCTGGGGAACCTCGTCCCGGATATATATGTCGGCTACATGGTTCCCGACGCGACGATGCGCATCGACTACAAGCTCACGCACCTGACCTTGCGAAACCACATCCCCGTGCCGCGATGCGACGAGTTCTGGGACTTCTACTGCGTCAATCCGCGCGGCTATGGCGCAGATTGCGTTACCGACCTCGTAAAAGGCGCCTGGTGCCACTTGGTCTGCGACCACGTCTATAACAGCCATACGCGCGACTGGCTCGCGCGGGTCGGCGTGAGGCCGGGGGAGGAGGCGAGGATCGCCAAGCAGGCGGACTTCGCCGATTTCGGGAGGACCCTCAGCATATCCATGGGAATAGATGTGGGCGCCGCCGTGCTCGCTCAGTGCGAGGCCTTCCCCCAATACCGCATCGCAGGGGCGGACGCGCGCTCGGCGGCGAGGGTGGCAAGAAGCATCGTCGAGGAGAACGCGACGAACCACTTGGAGGGAACGCCGGATTACCGCCTGCTCACCGCCGATTTCTTCGAGGCGGCGCGGAAAGAAGCCCATGCAACCATGGTCGAGGGGCTCCATAAGTTGATTGAAGCGGAGAAGATGTGACATTGCGGCCAGCGGTAGGGAACCGTGCGCAAGCGGCTCTAACTATTGCCAAGAAGCGTCTAAATATGAAGGAAATGTGAATGGCTGAAATAGGCTAGACACACTCGGGTAACGAGCGTAAATTACTTTCTCGCGCGGCGCACCAGCCGAGCGGGAAACCGCAGGTCAGCCGCGCGGAGGA
>JAUMVN010000033.1 GCA_030530145.1 Coriobacteriia bacterium
GCCTGGAAAGAAGGGCGGGGGCTTCTCGGCCGGCCGCGAGGCCCCTACATCAGCTTCGTCGACTCCAGCTTGTGCTCGACCCACTCGTTGAGCCTGACCACGGGCTTGCGCAGCAGCAGGCCGAGCAGCAGCGCGGGCACCAGGTAGGCCGCGAGCGTGGCGAGCTCGACCCAGAAATCGCCGTTGTAGACGCCGAACATGGCCGCGCGCATGGCGTTCTCGCAGTGGACGAACGGCAGGAACGGGTAGACCGCCTGAAAGAAGCCGGTCGGGAGCATCTGCACGGGGAAGGTGCCGCCCGAGCCCGCCACCTGGATGACCATCAGGACGACGGCGATGGCCTTGCCCACGTCGCCGAAGCTCGCCGTCAGGGCAAAGATGATGTTCACGAAGACGAGCGAGCCCACGAGCCCGGCGAGGACGAACAGCACGGGGTGCGCGCACTGCACGCCGAGGAAGAAGAGGTCGCCCAGCAGGATGAGCAGCGACTGCATGAAGCCGATGCACACGAAGAAGACCATGCGCCCGAAGTAGGCGTGGCGCGGCTTCGCGCCCGTCTCCTCGAGGGCCTCCTCGCTCGGGTTGCACTTGACGAGGGCGCAGAGCACCACGCCGCCGATCCAGATGGCGAGCGTCGTGTAGAAGGGCGCCATCGCGCTGCCGTTGTTCTCGATGGCGTAGATCGGGTTGCGGTCCATAGTCACCGGGTCGGAGATGAAGTCCGCGAGCGCCGTCGAGCCGCCGGAGAGAACGGCGCGGATCGTGTCGAGGTCGCCGGAGGCGAGCGCCGAGTCCAGCCGGTCGGTGAGGTCGCCGAGCTTGGAGGCCGCCTCGTCGAGGGAGTCGGCGGCGGAGTCGATGCCCGTCTTGGTGTCGGCGAGGTCGCCCGCCGCGGCGCTGGCCGTGCCGTTGACGGAGTCGAGCGTCGCCGAGATGGCGGAGCTGATCTGGTCCGCGTCGCTCGCGGCGGAGTCGATCTTGTCCGCGAGGTTCTGCAGGCTCGACTTGAGGTCGCCCTCGTAGTCGCCCTGGATGCCGGAGATCTGCGACTTGGCGTCGTCGATCAAGGCCTCGATCTGCGCCTTCGCGGTCGCGGCGTCGGTCGTGGCGCTGCCCAGGTCGCCGGCGGTCTCGCGCAGCTTGGCCGCGAGGTCGGAGAGCGAGTCGCGCAGGGTCGTCACGCTCTTGTTCATGCCCTCGACGGTGACCTGGATCGTGGTCACTTCCTCCTTGGAGACGCCGATGTGGCCGGAGAACTCGGGGTCGGGGTCGTTGTCCCAGGTCTCGACCCAGGTCTTGGCCAGGGTATCGGTGCCGTCGAGCGCATCGAGCAGCTTGTTGAGCTCGGCCACTTGGCCGTCGACGATGCCGGCCGCGTCCTCGAGGCCGCTGCTGAACTTCTCGCTGGCGCCGCTCGCCTTGTCGAAGGCGTCGTCGACGGAGCTCTTCACGCCGTCCATGCTGTCGGAGCTCTTGGACAGGCAGTCATTGACGGCGCTCGTCGCGCTGTCGACGGCCGAGCCGAGCGTGCGGACGTTGCCCGCGGTGTCGCGCAGGGCGTCGCCCACCTGGGCGGTGGAGCTAAGCGAGCTCGAGGAGCCGTCGACGCCGCCGGAGAGCAGCGACTCGGTGGAGGCGAGGATGGACGAGAAGCCCCTCGTGGTGGAGGCGGCGTCCGAGAGGCCCTTCTGCGCGTCGGACACGGCGTCGCTCAGCTTGCCGGTGAACTCGGAGAGCTGGTCGTCGTCCAGGTAGTCGGTGAGCTCCTCGAGCACGCCCGCGCCCACGCTCGTCACGGACTCGGCGAAGCTCGAGTCGATGTCCTGCTGGACCGCGGTCGAGGCCTTGTTCGTCACGATCTCGGCGATGGCGTTGGCCTTCTCGTTCTGGTAGAAGAGCACCTCGGGCTTTGTGGGGTCGGAGGACAGCACGCTCATCATGTCGGTGGTGAAGTCCTCGGGGAAGACGATCGCCGCGTAGTACTCGCCGCTGTAGACGCCCTCGATGGCGTCCTCCTCGCTCGTCACGGTGTAGCCGATGGAGGTCGACTCCAGAAGCGACGAGGTCATGCGCTCGCCCATGTTGAGGGTCACGGGGAGCAGCTCGCCGGTGTAGCCGGCGTCGGAGTTGGCCACGGCGACCTTGAGGTTCTTCGTGTTGCCGTAGGGGTCCCAGGAGCCCGCGATGTTGAACCACGCGTAGAAGCTCGGGACCACGATCATGCCCACGCACACGACGAGGCTGATGACGTTGGCGAAGACGTGCTTGGCGTCCCTCTTTACGAATGCGAAGAAGCGCTGCATCACTCATCGCCTCCCTTCTTGGAACCGAGGTTCATGGTTCGGCCCCGCTCCAGCCGCATCTTCTCGATGGGCGCGAAGGCGAGGAGCTCCTCCTTGAGCTCGTCGTCGAGCATCCCGTAGAGTTCCTCCTGGCCCATGTTGGAGAGCTCGGTCTTCTCGCTGACGCGGTTGTGCAGGTACTCGACCACGATCAGGAAGGTGCAGATGATCACGAGCGAGAGGATCCAGAGCACGAGCATGGCGAATTTGGCCTCGGTGGCGAACATGAGGGCGAGCAGCACGAGCGGCACGGCCACGAGCGCAGCGAAGCCGCGGCGCACGAGCACCGGGTACTTGAGCTCGAAGGAGGCGGCGGTGGCCAGGAACGTGTCGCGGTAGTTCTCGGAGTCCATGATGGCCTTGACCAGGGTGGCCAGGCGGAAGTGGCTCTTCATGCCCGTGCGCTCGGTGACCATCATGTCCGTCTCGCCGAGCTTGCGGTCGAAGAGGTTGTTGATGTTCAGCAGGTGGCGGCGCGCCGTCACGCCGATGAGGAGCGCCGGGACGAGGTAGACGAGCAGAACGAGCAGGTTGTGTACGTAATAGTTGCCGTAGAAGCCCGCGATGGCCTCGCGCATGGCGTTGATGCCGTAGGTGAAGGGCAGCCACGGGTTGAGCGCGCGGAAGAAGTCCGGCTGCATCTCGATGGGGTAGGTGCCCGAGGCGCCCGGGATCTGGAGCACGACGAGAAGGACGCCGAGCGCCTTGCCGATGTGCTTGAAGGCGATGGAGAGCGCGTAGATGAAGAAGACGTAGACGAAGCTCTCGACCATGCCGGCGAAGACGAAGGCCGCCGGGTTCAGGCACTGGATGCCCAGGCAGATGTCGCCCACGCAGCAGATGATGGCCTGGACCTGGCCGATGAGGTTGAGCAGCAGCCAACGGCCGAAGAAGCCCTGCCAGGGCTTGTAGTCGCCGATCTCCTCGCGGTCGACCTCGAGCTTGTAGATGGCCACGAGGACGAAGCCGCCGACCCACAGGGCGAGGTTCGTGTAGAAGGGCGCCACGCCGCTGCCGTAGTTCTCCACGGGGTAGACGGACATGTTCACCAGCTGGGCGGGGGAGCCCAGGAAGTCGCCCACGCTCTCGGCGTCGAGGCCGAGGACGTCCTTGATCCCCTCGAAGTTCTCGGCGGACTCGACGGCGGCGACGTCGGAGGCGATGCCGGAGACCTTGTCGGCGCCGGTGCGCACGGAGTCGGCGGTGGAGGAGAGCGTGGTCGAGCACTGCTCGAGGATGGCGTCGAGCTCGCCGAGCGTGCCGTCGGCCTGGGTGAGGAGCGCCGGCAGGCTGGAGGCGGTGCCCACGAGCTTGCCGCCGGTGTTGGAGAAGCCATCGAGGGCCTCGTTGAGCTGCGGCATCGTGGTCTGCGCGAGCGAGGTCTGCAGGTCGGAGAGGGCCGAGGAGGTCCCCTGGATGGCGTCGTTCACCGAGCTGGAGAGGCCGGTGACGTCGTCGGTCGCGCCCTTGAGCTTGTCGGAGACGGCCTGGAGCTTGTCGAGGGCCTCCTTCTGCGCGTCGGAGAGCTCCGTGACGACCTCGAGGTCGGCCTCGACCTTGGTGGCGAGCTGCGTGGCGTACTCGTTGCCCGCGATGGTGAGCGTGTAGGTGCGGATCTTCTCGAGGCTCGCCTGGACGCTCGTGGTCGCGCCGTCGAGGGCGCGGACCTGGGCGATGGCGGCGTCGAGCCGGCCCTGCGCCCAGCCCACGTCGCCGGCGAGGACGCCGACGTTGTAGTTGGCCTGGGAAGAGATGCCGCTCACGGTCGAGTTGGCGGAGGCGAGCGCGGAGTTGAGCTGCGCCGCGAGGGCCGTGGCCTTGGAGCGCGTGCCCGCGAGGTCGTCGAGCGCGCCCGACAGGCCGCTGCCGAGGCCCGACGCCTTGGCCGAGACGTCCGAGAGCGTCCCGCGCGCGGTCGAGACGGTCGCGCGCGCCGAGGCGATGGTCCCCTGCGCGCCGTCGATGCCGTCGGCGAGCTCGCCGAGCTTGGCGGAGGCGTCCGTGAGGTCGGCGGCCACGGTGTCGCGCGCGCCGTCGATGCTGTCCGCCGTGTTCCCTGCGAAGGCGGTGAGCTTCTCGGCCACGGTCTTGCCCGCCACGTCGACGAACTCGTTGGCTATCTGGTTCTCGATGGTGGTCGAGCCGGTGTCGGTGACCTTCGGGGCGACGGCGTTGGCCTTCTCGTTGACGTAGTAGGCGATGTGGGCCTTGTCCGTGTCTCCGTCGAGCACGTCGGCGAGGGAGGAGGTGAAGTCCTCGGGCACGATGAAGGCGGCGTAGTAGGTGCCCGCGCGCACGCCCTCCACGGCGTCGTCCTCGGAGTCGACGAACTGCCAGCCGAGCTGGGTGTTCTTCTCGAGCTCCTCGCGGATCATGTCGCCGGCGTTGATCTGGCCCATGTCGCCGACCTCGGCGCCCTTGTCCTCGATGACCACGGCGATGGGCACCGTCGAGGTGTTCTCGTAGGGGTCCCAGTTGGCCAGGATGTTGAACCAGGCGTAGAGCGAGGGGATGATGGCCACGCCGATGGTCACGACGACGGCGACCGGGTTCTTTGCCAGTCGCTTAACGTCGCGTACGAAAATCTGCCAAGCCTTGCGCAAAACTGCCTCTTTTCGCGTGGATCGTGCGGGCGCGCTCGTGCGCGGGCCCGCGGCCGCGTTTTTCCAAGGTATGAATGTATCCAAAGTTCGTTGACATTTGGCGCTTCGTGTTCAACTTTTTTGAAAACTGCTCAAAAATCATTTTGACGCTACTATTCCGATGCTAGAATCCATGCGGATGACGAGGGGAGCCTGGAGCATGGGCATTTTGAACGACCGCACCATGGCGGCCGACATAGAGGAGGGCGTGCGACGCGTCCGCGCCGCCAAGGCCGACGCCGCCGCGGCGGTCCGCATGCGCTCGGACACGAAGACGCGCAAGAGCGCCGCCACGCGCGAGAAGATCATGGTCGCCGCGACCGAGCTCATGATCGAGCACAACGGGACCGACTTCCAGATGAGCGAGGTCTCCTCGCGCTGCAAGATGTCCAAGGGCTCCCTCTACTATTACTTCGCCGATAAGGACGCGCTCGTGCAGGCCATCTTCGACCGCGAGGTCGACGCGCTCGTCTCGCGCATCGAGTCGGTCGTCGCCGACGCCCCCTCCTCGATGGTCTCCATCACCGGCCTCGCCGAGGTCCTGGCCACGAGCATGCGTCCCCGCAGCCCGCTGGCGCTGGCCGTCACGCGAGAGCTCATCAGCGCGAAGAAGGCCGTGCTCCCCACGGTCGAGGGCAAGCTCGCCCGTCTCATCAACATCTTCGCCGCCCAGATCGACCGCGCGAAGGCCGAGGGGCTCGCGCGCGCCGAGGTGAACTCGCGGCTGGGGGCCATCTCCATCGCCGGCGCCTTCACCTTCGCCATCTTCGAGAACCGCGACGAGGAGGAGCTCCAGGACCCCGAGGAGTTCTCGCACCAGCTGGTCGAGCTCATGATCAACGGGATGGGCACGGACAAGGCCCGCGAGGCGCTCGCCGACGCCGTGCCGGGCGCGGCGTAGAGAGGCCCGCGCCGGCGCTTCCCCGCGCGCCGATTCGTCGTTTGGCCGGGTGCCTGACCTGCCCGGCTTCAGATAGTGACAGCAAATGAAAGGAAGTCTTCGGCATGTCACACAAGAACTACCTGTTTACCTCCGAGAGCGTTACCGAAGGGCACCCCGACAAAATCTGCGACCAGGTGAGCGACGCGATCCTGGACGCCATTCTTGCCAAGGAGGCGGAGCTCGAGGCCGAGGGCTATGTGGCGCCCGGCGGCGTGCCCGCCAAGCTCGAGAACGTCCGCTGCGCCGTGGAGACCTTCACCACCACCGGCACCGTGGTCGTCGCCGGCGAGGTCCGCACCGAGGCCTACGTCGACGTCCAGAAGATCGCCCGCGAGACGATCCGCCGCATCGGCTACAACCGCGCGAAGTTCGGCTTCGACTGCGACACCTGCGGCGTCCTCAACCTCATCCACGAGCAGAGCGCCGACATCGCCGCCGGCGTCGACGAGTCCTTCGACGCGCAGGCCGGCCGCACGACCGACCCCATCGACGCGGTGGGCGCCGGCGACCAGGGCATGATGTTCGGCTTCGCCTGCGACGAGACCCCCGTCCTCATGCCGATGCCTCACTACCTGGCGAGCCGCATGGCCGAGCGCCTGGCCGCGGTGCGCCGCGACGGCACCGTCGGCTACCTGCGCCCGGACGGCAAGACCCAGGTCACCGTGCGCTACGAGGACGACAAGCCCGTCGAGGTCACGGCGGTCGTCGTCTCCACCCAGCACTCCGATGCGGTCGAGGACATGGGCCGCATCAAGGCGGACATGACCGAGCACGTCATCGCCCCGGTGCTCGACGCCGCCGGCATCAAGTGGGACGAGGCGGAGATCTACGTGAACCCGACCGGCCGCTTCGTCGTGGGCGGCCCGATGGGCGACACGGGCCTCACCGGGCGCAAGATCATCGTCGACACCTACGGCGGCATGGGCCGCCACGGCGGCGGCGCGTTCTCCGGCAAGGACTGCACCAAGGTCGACCGCTCGGCCGCCTACGCCGCGCGCTGGGTGGCCAAGAACGTCGTGGCCGCAGGCCTCGCCCACAAGTGCGAGATCGAGCTCGCCTACGCCATCGGCGTCTCTCACCCGCTGTCCGTCATGGTGGACACCTTCGGCACGGGCTCCGTGGACGACTCCGTGATCGAGGCCGCCGTCAAGCGCGTGTTCGACCTGCGCCCGGGCGCCATCATCCGCGACCTCGACCTGCGCCGCCCGATCTTCGAGAAGACGGCCGCCTACGGCCACTTCGGCCGCGAGCTGCCCGAGTTCACCTGGGAGCGCCGTGACCGCGTCGAGGAGCTGCGCGCGGCCGTGGAGGAGCTGGGCGCCTAAGGCCGCCGGCGCGGCGCCCGCCCGCCTGCCGGCCGGCGCGAGGCTGAGGGCCCGCGCGGGGCTTGTGTTTCGAATCGTTGGCGTTCTTCCGGCGATTCGGGGACGAGCCGCGCGCGGGCCCTTCTTCGTGCGCGCAATGGGCTACCATTACCGGTCGCAATAAGCGCGCCGGCCGCCCGGGCCCGCCGCGCGCCGTATCCGAAAGGACCTGCCCCTTGAAGCGACTGTATCTGCTCCGTCACGGCCAGACCGAGTTCAACGCGAGGAAGGTCGTCCAGGGACGCTGCGACTCGCGCCTCACAGAGACGGGCGAGCAGCAGGCGCGCATGGCCGGGGCCTGGCTCGCGGCGCGCGGCGTGCGCCCCGACCGCGTCGTCTCGTCGCCGCTCAAGCGCGCGATGAGGACGGCGTCGATCGTGGCGGGCGAGCTCGGCTTCGAGGGCCCGGTCGAGGTCGAGAAGGGCATCGTCGAGCGCGCGTACGGCGAGTTCGAGCTCAGGCCCTTCTCCGAGCTGCCGTACGACGTGTGGGACCCCACCGACGAGATCGAGCGCTACGGCGGCGAGGGCAACGGGCGCGTCCGCGCGCGCATGAAAGCGGCGCTCAAGGCCGATATCCGCGCCGAGGGGGTCGGCTGCCTGCTGGCCGTCTCGCACGGCAGCGCTTCTCGGCAGTTCATAGCCTGCGCGCTGGGGATCGACGGCAACTTCACGGAGAGGCTCCCCAACTGCGCCGTCATGGCCTTCGACTTCGACGAGGCGGAGGGGCGCTTCGAGTTCCTCGGGGTGCACGACCCGGCGGGCGAGTAGCCGCCTCCCGGGCCGCGGACATGCGCGCGCAACGAGCGGGAAACGCGCGTGCGCTAGGGTTGGCACCGCGAACCAAACCCCCTCGGCTAGAAAGGCCCCGCATGCTCGGCGCGATTCCTGACGCGAAGACCCTGCTCATCCTGTGCCCCCTGGTGTTCATCGGCAGCTTCGTCGACGCCGTCGCCGGCGGGGGCGGGCTCATCACGCTGCCCGCCTACCTGCTGTGCGGCCTGCCGGCGCACCTGGCCATCGGCACGAACAAGATGTCCTCGATGGTGGGCACGAGCTTCTCGACGGCGCGCTTCGTCCGCAGCGGCTTCGTCGACTGGAGGCTCGCAGCGCCCTCCGTGGCCTGCGCGCTGGCCGCGTCCGCCGTGGGCGCGCATCTTTCCATGATGCTCGACGAGGCGGTGTTCCGCTGGTTCCTCGTGGCGGCCCTGCCGGTGGTCGCCTTCATCACGCTGCGCAAGAAGGCGCTCCGCCAGGAGACGCTGCCGATGGCGAGCGGCCGGCGGCTGGCGGTCATGTGCTCGGTCGCGGCCGCCTGTGGCCTCTACGACGGTTTCTACGGGCCCGGCACGGGAACGTTCCTCATCCTCGGCTTCTCGGTCTTCGCCAAGCTCGGGGTGCGCGACTGCGCGGGGCAGACCAAGTGCGCGAACCTTGCGAGCAACGTCGCGGGCTTCGCGTCCTTCGCCCTCGCGGGCCAGTCGTGGCTGCTCTTGGGCGCCATCGCGTCGGTCTTCTCGGTCGCGGGGCATTACCTGGGCGCGGGCTTCGTCGTGCGCGACGGCTCTCGCGTCGTGCGGCCGGTCATCGTCTGCGTGCTGGCGATCCTCTTCGCCAAGGTCGGCGCCGAGGCCCTCGGCATCGCGTGATTCCGGCCTGAGCGGGCCCTGTTCCGCCGCTGCGCCTCGTCCTCCCCGCAAACTGATTCTGCGGTGACGGATTTTTTCGAAAAACTGTCACCGCAGAATCAGTTTGCGGGGAGGAGGGGCTCTATTCGGGGTATAGGCCCTGCGGAACGGCGACGCTTCGCGGGCGAGCGCCTTGGGCCCGGCGCCAGCTCGAGCCCGATGCCGCCTCGGCTCGCGCGCCTTCGCGCTAAACTGAACAGGTTGTAGATCCGCCGCGGCTCGAGGGGGGGCGACCGGCCCATGGCATACGCGAGCGTCGTGCTCGACATCCCGACGCGCGCCCTCGACGGCGCGTTCGACTACGCGGCCCCCGAGGCCCTCGCGCCTGATGCCGTGGTCGGCGCCACGGTGCTCGCCCCGCTCGGCGGCCGCGAGGTCGTCGGCTACGTCGTCGCCGTCTCCGAGGAGCCGCCGGCCTCCGTCGCGCCCGAGAAGGTCAAGCCCTTGGCCCAGGTCCTCGCCGCCCCGGCCTTTGACGAGAAGTCCGCCGAGGTCGCGGCCTGGATGGCCCGCGAGTACGCCTGCCCCCTCGCCGACGCGGTGCGACCCTTCCTCGCGCCCGGCCAGAAGGTCAAGGTCGTGCGCGACGCCCCCGGCGATCCCTGGCGGCTCGTCTCCGATTCCGTCGGCGCCGTCGACGAGCGCTGGGCCGGCCTCACCCCCGCGGCGGCGGACTGGCGGCCGCGCCGCAACGCCCCGCGCCAGCGCGCCGTCCTCGAGGCCCTCGCGGCCGGCCCCCAGCGCGTGGCTGAGCTCTCGGCCACCATCCCCGGCGCGGCCTCCGCCGTCGCCGCGCTCGCCAAGCGCGGCGTCGTCGCCGTCGAGAGCCGCCGCCAGGTGCGCGGCTCGGGCGGCCAGACCTCCCTCTCGTCGGCCGCGGCCCCGCGTCCGGCCCAATTGACCGCAGGTCAGCAGGCCGCGCTCGCCGCCATCGACGCCGCGCGCGAGGCGGCCAACGGCGACGTCGTCCTTGTGGATGGCGTCACCGGCTCCGGAAAGACGGAGGTCTACCTCGACGCCATCGAGCGCTCGCTCGCCTCCGGTCGCGGCGCCCTCGTCCTCGTCCCCGAGATCAGCCTGACCGCGCAGACCGTCGGCCGCTTCCGCAGCCGCTTCGGCGACGCGGTCGCGGTCCTGCACTCGCGCCTCTCGGCGGGGGAGCGCTTCGACCAGTGGGACCTCGTGCGCCAGGGCGTGGCCCGCGTGGTCGTGGGCGCCCGCTCCGCGCTCTTCGCGCCTCTTTCCGACCCCGGGCTCATCATCATCGACGAGGAGCACGAGGCCTCCTACAAGCAGGACAAGAACCCCCGCTACCATGCCCGCGACGTCGCCGCCCGCATGGCGCGCGCCCGAGGCTGCGCCCTCGTCCTCGGCTCGGCCACCCCCTCGCTCGAGGCCTTGGCCCGCTGCCGGGAGGGTTCCTGGCGCGGCGCCGCCTGGACCCGCGTTTCCATGCCCGAGCGCCCCGGCGCCTCGCGCCTGCCCGAGGTCCGCGTGGTCGACATGGCCGAGCAGTTCCGCGGCGGCGGGCGCTCGGTCTTCTCGGCGCCGCTCTCGGACGCCCTGCGCGACTGCGCCTCGCGCGGCGAGAAGGCCGTCCTCATGCTCAACCGCCGCGGCTTCGCGAATTTCCTCATGTGCCGCGAGTGCGGCTGCGTCCCCGAGTGCCCGAGCTGCAGCTGCGCGCTCACCTATCACGAGCGGGGCCACTACCTGGCCTGCCACACCTGCGGGCGCACCTGGCCCGTGCGCGCCTACCCGGACCCGAGCTGCTCGTGCCCCAACTGCGGCAGCCGCTACATGGGCGCCTACGGGATCGGCACCCAGCGCGTCGAGGACGAGCTGCGGATGCTGCTCCCGGAGGGCGTCGAGGTCATCCGCATGGACGCGGACACGACCCGCGCCAAGGGCGCGCACCAGCGCCTGCTCGAGGAGTTCGACGCTGCCGCCTCGGCCGTGCTCGTGGGCACGCAGATGATCGCCAAAGGGCTCGACTTCCCCGAGGTCACGCTCGTGGGCGTCATCAACGCGGACACCATGCTCAAGCTGCCCGATTTCCGCGCGGCCGAGCGGACCTACGGCCTCCTGGAGCAGGTGGCGGGCCGCGCCGGCCGCGGCGAGAGCCCCGGCCAGGTCATCGTGCAGACCTACTGGGCGAGCCACCCCGCCATGCGCGCGGTGGAGGGCCACGACCGTGCCCTTTTCCTTGAGGCCGAGCTCGCCGAGCGCAAGGAGGCGTGCTACCCGCCGTACAGCCGCCTGGGCAACGTCGTGCTCTGGGGCAAGTCCGACGCCGCGTGCCGCATGGCCTCGAAGGCGCTCGCCGACGCCGTGCGCGCCTCGGTCGGGGAGAAGCCCGGCTGGGAGGTCCTCGGCCCCACGGACTGCGTGAAGGCGCGCGTCAAGGACAACTTCCGCCGCCACGTGATGGTCAAGTCGCCGGTGGACGCCGACCTCGGCGGCGTGCTCGGGGCCGCCGTCTCCTCCCTCGGCGCGCTCAAAGGCATTAACATGTCTGTGGACATCGACGCATACGACATGATGTAGCCGGCGGCCCGCGGCGCCCTCGCGCGGCGCGGCCCGGGCCGGCTTCGCGCGGCGAGAAGGACGCCCTTCTCGCCGCCCTTCAGAAAGGAGAGACCCGCATGGGCCTTTTGGACGATATCGTGCTCAGCCCCAACGAGGCGCTTCAGACCGAGTGCGAGCCCATCCAGACCATCGACCGCGAGGTGAAGAAGCTAGCCGACCGCATGCTCAAGATCATGTACGCGGCCGAGGGCTGCGGACTCGCCGCCCCGCAGGTGGGCGTGCTCAAGCAGCTCGTGGTCATCGACTGCGACTACACCGGCAAGGGCAGCAAGAAGAACCCCTACGTGCTCATCAACCCGAGCATCGTCACGGCCGACGGCGACCCGCGCGACTTCCAGGAGGGCTGCCTCAGCTTCCCGGGCATCAGCGTCAGCGTCACGCGCCCCTCGCACGTGGTCGTGCAGGCCTACGACCTGGACGGCGACCTGCTGCAGTACGAGGCCGAGGGCAACCTCATGGCCGTCTGCCTGCAGCACGAGATCGACCACCTGCACGGCGTGACGATGGTCGACCACCTGAGCCCGATCAAGCGCGCCGAGGCCCTGCGCGAGTACGACGAGGCCCTGTCCGCGGGCGCGCGCCCCGGCGAGACCGAGGTCGAGGAGTAGCTCGCCGGCCTTTGGCTGCCGGGGGCTCGCGCGGGCGCAGGTGCCCGCGACGGTTGCCCCAGCGCGGCCTGTGAGCCGGTATTCGTTCTAAGGAGAGGCGCATGCGCGTCGTGTTCATGGGGACGCCGGAGTTCGCCGTCCCTTCTTTGCAGGCCATCGTCGAGGCGGGCCACGAGGTCCCGCTGGTCTTCACGCGCCCGGACGCGGTCCGCGGCCGCGGAAAGAAGCTCGTGCCCTCGCCCGTCAAGGCCCGCGCGCTCGAGCTCGGCCTCGACGTCTTCGAGACGGGCCGGATGGTCGATGCCGCCAAGGCCTCGCTCGCCGAGGCAGCCCCGGACGTCATCTGCGTGGTGGCCTACGGCTGCATCCTTCCCGACGACGTGCTCGCGGCGGCCCCGCTCGGCGCCGTGAACGTGCACGCGTCGCTCCTGCCGCGCTGGCGCGGCGCGGCGCCGATCCAGCGCTCGATCCTCGCCGGCGACGAGCAGACGGGCGTCTCCATCATGCGCGTGGCCCACGACCTGGACGCCGGCGCCTGGTGCGCCCAGGTGAGCGTCCCGGTGGGGGAGAAGGGCGCCTCCGAGCTCACGGCCGAGCTCGCGGACGCCGGCGCGCGGGCCCTGGTAGACGTGCTGCCCGCGCTCGCCGACGGCACGGCCGAGTGGCACGAGCAGGACCCCGCCGGCGTGACCGTCGCGGCCAAGGTCAAGAAGGACGAGATGCTGCTCGACCCGGCCGACGGCGCGCGCGCCAACGCGCTGCGCGTCCAGGCCTCCGGGGACACGGCGCCGGCTCGCGCGTCGGTGGCGGGCAAGGGCGTGCGCGTCATGGCCGCCCGCGCAGCCGAGGGCGCCGCGGTCGAGCCCGGCTCCGTCCTCGCGCAGAAGAAGCGCGTGCTGCTCGGGTGCGCCGACGGCGCGCTGGAGCTTCTCTCCGTCAAGCCCGACGGGAAGAAGGAGATGCCCGCGGCATCCTGGGCCGCCGGCCTGCGCGGGGAGCTCTCCTGGGAGCGCCTCGGCTAGCAGCGTCTTGCTCGGATGGCCCGCCGCCCGCTTTCGGTCGGCGGGCCCTTTACAGAAAGAAACCCCCTTATGCCAACCACCCGCCTCGCGCCCGCCCGCCGCACCGCCCTCAAGCTCTTCTCCGAGTGCCGCCGCCGAGAGGCCCGCGCCCGCGACCTGCTGCGCGAGTCGCCGGCCATGGAGGCGCTCGACCCGCGCGACCGCGCCCTCGCGACGCGGCTCGTGCTCGGCGCCGTGGCCGCCCGCGGGGAGCTCGACCGGGTGGTCAACGGCCACCTGCGCGCCCGCTCGGCGCTCGAGCCGCGCGTCCGCGACGCGCTGCGCGTGGCCGCCTTCGAGGTCCTCTACCTGGACACCCCGGCGCAGGTCGCGGTGAGCCAGGGCGTCGAGCTGGTGAGAAGCGCGAGCAAGCGTGCCGCGGGCCTCGGCAACGCGGTGCTGCGGCGCGTGGCTGACGAGGACGCGCCGGCGCTCGCCGCCGCGCGGAGGCGGCTCGCTTCCGGTGCCGTGGCCGTCGACGACCTCCGCCGCGCGGGCGCGCTGCCCGAGTGGCTCGCCGCGCGCGTGCTCGAGGACCTCGGGGCCGAGGGCGCCGTCGCGTACGCCTCCTCGGCGCTCGAGCAGCTTTGTGCAAGTGTTGCAACAAACCTTGCCAAGCGCAGCGCGGAGGAGACGCGCGGGCTTCTCGCCGACGCGGGGTGCGAGCCTTCTGAGGGGCCGGTCCCCGGCTCCTTCGTCCTCGGCCGGCCCGCAGCGCTGAACGCGACGGGGCTCGTCGCCGCCTGCGACGTGCTGCCCTGCGACCTCGCGGCGCAGGAGGTTGTTGCAAGCATTGGTGCAACACCCTCCGACCAGGTGCTCGAGGTGGGGCAGGGGCGCGGCACGAAGTCGATCCTGCTCGCTGCCCCCGGCGCGACCCTCGTCTCGGTCGAGGTGGACGCGAAGAAGTCCGCGCTCGCGGCGCGGCGCATGGAGGCTGCCGGCGTGGCGTCGCGCGTGACGTGCGTCTGCGACGACGGGCGGGAGCTCGGCCGCGTCGAGGGCTCCTTCGACGTTGTCTTCGTCGACGCGCCGTGTTCCGGGACGGGCACGCTCTCGCGCCACCCCGAGATAGCCTGGTCGCTGCGCGAGGACGCCGTGCCCGGCCTCGCCGCGCTCCAGCTCGGCATCCTTCGCGCCGCGGCCGCCCGCGTTCGCGCCGGCGGCCGGCTGGCCTACTCCACGTGCTCGGTCCTGCGCGAGGAGGACGAGGCGGTCGTCGTGGCGTTCCTCGCGTCCCCCGAGGGCGCCGGCTTCAGGCTCGCGTCGAGCCGGCGCACCGCCATCCCGGGCGCCGACCGCCATTTCCTCGCGCTGCTGGAAAGAAGCTAAGGGGCCGGCCCCACGCCGCGCCACGGCTCGCGTCGCGCCACGGCCTGCGCCGCGCCCCGGCCCGCAGGTAACCCTCGAGGTGGTGCCCGAAACACCACCTCGGCCGGTTTTCTTGGCAGTTTCGCGCCACCTCGGGGCAAAACCCCTCCAGGTGGCGCCACCTCGAGCTCGCCTCGAGCCGCGCCCTGCACTCGCCCCCCCGAAACCCTTGACATGCCAACGAATCGCGGTACTCTCTTGCCTTGGCAATTATTGGCATCGCAAGGAGTTTCACATGCCCGAACAAACCCCGGAGCCCTCCGGGAAGAAGCGCGGCCGGTCGCTCACCGACTTCCACATGCTCGTCTACCGGCTCTTCCAGGCGCAGCGCGCCTACCTGCGCCCGTGCATCCACGACCTGGGCATGGGCCCGGGCCAGCCCAAGCTCGTCGTCTACATCGCGCTGCACGGCGCCGCCACCCAGCGCGAGGTCGCCGACTTCTTCGAGCTCGACCCGGCCACGACCTGCCGCATGCTCGAGGCGCTCGAGCGCGAGGGCCTCGTCCAGAGCCGCGCCGGCGCCGACCGGCGCAAGAAGGAGTATCTCGCCACCCCGGCCGGCAAGAAGGTCGCCGACGGCTGGGACGCCTGCTGCGACGAGCAGCAGGACGTGCTGCTCGAGGGCTTCTCGCCCGAGGAGCGCGAGCAGTTCCTCGATTTTCTGCGCCGCGGCTACCGTAACCTCGCCCGCGCCGCCTACGGCCACGAGGCGGTGGGCCTCGATGACTGATATCCAGTGGCTCGCGAAGAGCTTCGGCCCGTATCGCCGCGACGCCGCGATCGCCGCCGCGTGCATCTGCATCGAGACGTGCCTCGAGCTGCTCATCCCCGTCCTCATGTCCTTCGTCGTCGACGACGGCGTCCTGGCGGGTGACGCCGCCGTGGTCTGGCGCTGCGGCGCGGCGATGATCGCCTGTTCGGTCGGCGCGCTGCTCTTCGGCCAGGGCTTCGCGCGCTACTCGGCGCGCGCGACCACGGGCCTCGGGTCGAACATCCGCCGCGAGGAGTTCGCGCGCGTCCAGGCGTACGCCTTCGAGAATCTGGACCGCTTCGACGCCTCCTCGCTCGTCACCCGCATGACCACCGACGTCACGGTCATCCAGAACGCCATGGTCAACGGCTTCCGGCCCTTGATGCGCAGCCCGATCATGCTCGTTATGGGCCTCGTGATGAGCTGCTTCATGTCGCCCGAGCTTGCCGTCGTCTTCTTCGTGGTCCTGCCGTTCCTGGCTGTGGCGCTCTGGCTCATCGTGCGCCGCGTGGGGCCGCTCTACCGCGTGCTGCAGCGCACCATGGACGCCCTCAACGACGCCCTGCAGGAGGACCTCGTCGGCATCCGTGCCATCAAGGCCTACGTGCGAGAGGGCTACGTCTCCGAGCGATTCGCCGAGGTCAACGCCGCGCTCGCGGACACGGCCACGCGCACTTTCAAGGGCGCGGTGCTGAACACGCCCATCTTCCAGCTCTCCATGTACGTCTCGGCCACGGCGCTTCTGTGGGTGGGCGGCAACCTGATCTTGGCCGGCAGGCTGCAGGTGGGCACGCTCACCGGCTTCATGAGCTACGTCCTTCTCGTCATGAACTCGCTGATGATGATCTCGAACGTGTTCCTTCTCCTCGCGCGTGCCCTCACGAGCATCGAGCGCATCCGCGAGGTCGAGGAAGAGGTGCCCGCCATCGCCTCGCCCGCGCCCGAGGTCGCCGTCCGCGAGGTGGTCGACGGCTCGGTCGAGTTCCGGGGCGTCGACTTCAAGTACAGCGCCGCCGCCGAGAAGAACGTGCTCGAGGGCATCGACCTCAGCTTCGAGGCGGGCTCTACCGTGGGCATCCTCGGCGGCACGGGCTCGGGCAAGACGACCCTCGTGCAGCTGATCGCCCGTCTCTACGACGCGAGCGCCGGGCAGGTGCTCGTCGGCGGGCGAGACGTGCGCGACTACGACCTGGTCGCGCTGCGCGACGCGGTGGGCATCGTGCTGCAGGCCAACGTCCTCTTCACGGGGACCGTGCGCGACAACCTGCTCTGGGGCAAGCCCGACGCCACGGACGCGGAGCTGCTCGAGGCGTGCCGCGTCGCCTGCGCCGACGAGTTCCTGGATCGCATCGGCGGCCTCGGCGGCGACCTCGGCCAGGGCGGCGTCAACGTTTCCGGCGGGCAGAAGCAGCGCCTGTGCATCGCGCGCACGCTGCTCAAGCGGCCGCGGGTCCTTATCTTCGACGACTCGACGAGCGCGGTGGACATGGCCACGGACGCAAAGATCCGCGCGGGGCTGGCGGGCCTCGAGGGCATGACGAAGGTCGTGATCGCCCAGCGCGTGGCTTCGGTCATGGACGCCGACAAGATCGTGATCCTCGAGGACGGGCACGTCCACGCACAGGGGGCGCACGCGGAGCTTCTCGCGAGCGACCCGATCTACCAGGAGCTCTGCGAGTCGCAGGGCGTCGCCGACGCGGCGCGACCCGCGCCGGCCGGCGACGACGCCGATGGGGAGGTGGCCTAGATGGCAGCCAAGGGAGGGGCGCCCAAGCGCCCGAAGGACCTGCGCCGCACGCTGCGGGCGCTTCTGGCCTACATGGGCCACGCGAAGTACCAGCTCTATGCCGTCGCCGTGCTCGTCACGCTCTCGGGCGGGGCGAACCTTGCCGGCACGTACATGATCAAGCCGGTCGTCAACGCGGTCGGCGCGGGCGACTACCAGGGCTTCGTTCGTCTCGTCATGGCAACCGCCGTCATCTACGCGGTGGGCGTCGCGTCCGCGGCGGGCTATACCCAGGTTATGGTCCGAGCGGCCCAGAAGGTCGTCTTCGACATCCGCCGCGACCTCTTCGAGCACCTGCTGCGCCTGCCGCTCTCGTACTTCGACTCGACGCGCCACGGCGACGTGATGAGCCTCTTCACCAACGACGTCGACACCGTCTCGGAGGCGCTGAACAACAGCTTCGCCGGCGCGGTCCAGGCGCTGATCCAGACCGTGGGCACCTTCACGCTGCTCGTCGTGCTCGACTGGCGCCTCACGCTCGTCACCTTCGTGTGCGACGTCGCGATCGTCGCCTACGTGCGCCGCGCCGGGCGGCGCAGCCGCGGGTACTTCAAGGCGCAGCAGGAGACGCTGGGCGCCCTCGACGGCTACATCGAGGAGATGTGCGCCGGCCAGAAGGTGGTCAAGTGCTTCAACCACGAGCCGGCGGCGATCGCCGGGTTCGGGGCGCTCGACGACGAGCTGCGCCGCACGGGCACGACGGCCCAGGCGTACGCCTCCACCATGGTCCCCGCGACGGTCTCGGTGAGCTACGTGAACTACGGCGTGGTCACCGTGGCGGGCGCGCTGCTCGCGCTCTCGGGCTCCATGGACGTGGGCAGCCTGGCGTCCTACCTGGTGTTCGTTCGTCAGGCGTGCCAGCCGCTCGTGCAGTTGACGCAGCAGGGCAACTTCCTTCTCACCGCGCTCGCCGGCGCCGAGAGGATTTTCGGCGCGATGGCGCTCGAGCCCGAGGCGGACGAGGGCGCGGTCGAGCTCGTGCGCTCCGAGGCCCACGCGGCGAGAACCGCCTCGGGAGCCGACGGCTGGGCCTGGCGCATCGACGGCGAGGACGTGCCGCTGGCCGGCGACGTGCGCTTCTACAACGTCGACTTCGGCTACCGCCCCGAGAAGACCGTGCTCCACGACCTCTCGCTCTTCGCAAAGCCGGGCCAGAAGATCGCCTTCGTCGGCTCCACGGGCGCCGGCAAGACGACCATCACGAACCTCATCAACCGCTTCTACGACGTGCGCGGCGGCGTCATAACCTACGACGGCATCGACGTGCGCGACATCTCCAAGGAGTCGCTGCGCCGCAGCCTCGGCATCGTGCTCCAGGACACGCACCTCTTCGCGGGCACAATCGCGGACAACATCCGCTTCGGCAAGCTCGACGCCACCGACGAGGAGGTCCGCGCGGCAGCGCGCATCGCCAACGCCGACGGCTTCATCTCGCGCATGTCGCGCGGCTACGACACGCCGGTCGTGGCCGACGGCGCTAACCTTTCCCAGGGGCAGCGGCAGCTCATCGCCATCGCGCGCGCGGCGGTGGCCGACCCGCCCGTGCTCATCCTCGACGAGGCCACGAGCTCCATCGACACGCGCACCGAGGCGCTCGTCCAGCGCGGCATGGACGCGCTCATGCGCGGGCGGACCGTGTTCGTGATCGCACACCGGCTCTCGACCGTCCGCAACGCGGACGCCATCATGGTGCTCGAGCGCGGCCGGATCGTCGAGCGCGGCACCCACGACGAGCTCATCGCGCAAAGAGGGGAGTACTGGCAGCTCTACACCGGCGCGAAGGAGCTCGACTAGCCGGCGGCGCGGAGGCCGCCGTCGGGTGGCGTCACAGAACCCTGCCCCCGGCGACGGCCCCCGCCCTTCTTGCCACATAACTCCGCTGCCGGCGACATCCCGCCCATCCCGCGCCACAGAACCCCGCCCCCGGCGACATACCAACGTCGCCGGGGGCGGGGTTCTGTGGCGCGGGGCTCGTTTCTTGTCGCTGTGGACAGCTTTTGGTGGCAAGACTGCTCATACTCGTCGCGGGAGACGCGATTCTGTGGCGCGGCCAAGGTGCGGGCTTCGCCCTGCGGCCCGTCTATCCTCTGCCGTTATCTCAAAAGTTTCGAGAATGTACGATTGAAATCCCGTCGGGTAAGTAGCCGACCTCAAACCGACGGCATTTGCCCAGTTGGGCGCTCGCTAAAAGGACGAGGCTACTTGGCCTGTGGGATTTCAATCGTACATTCTCGGAAGTTTCGGGCGCGAGGGGCCGCTTTTCCAGGGCGAGCCTCACGGTTAGTCCGAAGCCGCGTCTCCCGGGGTTCCTCGAGGTGGTGCCCCAAGCACCAACTCGGGCGATTTTCTTGGCATTTTCGCGCCACCTCGGGGCAAAACGGCTCGAGGTGGCGCCACCTCGGCGAGAAGCGCTTCCGGGTGGCGCCCCCGCGCCCCTGCGCCCCTAGTACCCCTTCGCCATCCGGCTGCGGATCGTGAAGTACTGCAGCACGAGCAGGAGCAGCAGGATGGACATGCACACGAGCGATCCCACGACGGCCCCGGAAAGCCCCGAGAAGTTGACCAGCAGCATCGCCACGGGCACGCTGAACACGAACGCCGCCCCGTAGTAGAGCGTCACCTCGCCCTGGGCGCGCAGCACCGTGATGATCTGGTACAGGAAGTCGATGCAGGCACAGACGCCGCCCGTGCCCACCATCACGTACACGAGGCTGCGGAACTGCTCGAAGTCGAGGCCGTACATGAGGCCGAGCAGCGGGATGCCGACCGTCCCCATAAAGAGCGCCATCGCCCCCGTGGTCAGCGCGACCACCCCGATCATGGCGAGCACGAGCAAATCGAAGCGCCGGCGCTTCTCGGGGTCGTCCCAGATGCGCGCGAGGCGCACGAGCTGGGGCTTATAGATGAAGGCGCTGATCATCAGGATCGTGTGCGCCGGGAAGTACATGGCGTTGTAGTACAGCTGGTTGTCGTAGCTGAGCGCGCCCTCCATGGCGAACTTGGGCATGGAGTCGATCACGTTGTACAGGAAGAGCGCGGCGAAGAGCGGCCAGCACGCTGCGAAGAGCTCGCCCACGCGCCGGGGGCTCGGCATCCCCGAGCGCTCGGTCTCGAACAGCGCGAGCGGCACGGTGAGAAGCGCGAGCGAGGCGGCGGCCCCGATGGCCATGCCCCAGCTCGCCCACGCGAGGTTGCGCGTGACGAGAAGCACGACGACGAACGCGGCGAACGACCCCGCGCACCGCAGCGCCTGCGAGAGCCCCGCCAGGTAGAGCTTGTCCTTCTGCTGCAGGCGCCCCTCGTAGACGTCGGCGAGGCCGTCCACGGCGCGGAAGGCGAGCACGCCCATGCAGATGGACATCATCGGGTCGGCGTAGCCGCGCAGCCGGCAATACGCCCAGCCCACGAGCATCATGGCCGCGCACGTGATGACGCGGTGCGCCTGGTAGTCGGAGAACGACTGCATCTCGTCGATGTCGGACACCTGGTAGGTGCGCGTGCCGAAGTTGGCCAGGAAGAGCAGCAGCGTGCCGATGGTGAAGGCCATGGAGAAGAGGCCCGCGTCCTCGGCGCCCACGATCCAGGTGCAGACCATGGTAAGAAGGGGGAAGAGCGCGCCCCAGGCGGCCTGCCCGGCGGTGTTGAGCACGTAGTCGCGCGTGGTCTGGTGCGAGAGGTACTGCTCGGAGCGGGCGGACTCCTGCCCGCCGAAGACGGCGCCGATCAGGCGGTTCCACCATTGGTTGGCGGCGCGGCGAAGGAGGCCCGGCTGTTTCTGGGGCTTGGCGGCGACGGCGCTGGCCGCGCTTGAGGCACCCGCGGTACCCGCGACGCCCGCGACGCCCGC
>JAUMVN010000008.1:0-79000 GCA_030530145.1 Coriobacteriia bacterium
AGCACGCCGCCGTCGCCGGCTATGACGATGCCTCAACCTACGTGGATCTCGGCAATTACGCCCACTTCACCACCGAGGCCGGCTACGTCTTGCGCGGTGGCATGAAGGACTCCGCTGGCGACGTCTACTATGCCGACAACGACGGCAGACTCTGGGAGTCCGGTTGGGTCATCACTGCTGACGTCACCGGTGACCTCGAGCGTTACTGGATGCATGAATACAAGGCTGTTAGAGGGTCCCTGGTTTCCACGGACAACGGTTATTCTTATGCTGCTTCTGACGGCAGAATTGTACGAGGACATCTTAAAGTCGATAACCTGGTCTACCTTTCTGACAATGACGGGCGTCTTCAGGCGGGCTCGGACGACAAGGGTGGTTGGGTAGTAAGCTCTGCATATGGTCAGGGACTTCAGCGTTATTGGATTGACCCTGAGGCCCACGCTTGCATCGTAGGTTACGATGACGGAGTCTCCTATAACGAGCTTGGCAACTATGCACATTGCACAACTGAAGAAGGCTATGTTGCCCGTGCCGCCGCTCGCGTTGGGAATCGAGTTTATCTTGGGGACAACGACGGTAAGCTTCTTGCCAGGGGAGATGGCGATGATGGCTCCGGCTGGCTTGTAAGCTCTGCTTATGGCCAGGGGCTTCAGCGTTATTGGGTTGAGGTGGGCGGCTGGGCCCAGATTGGTTACTCCTCGAGTGGTTGGGGTCACTACACCACGTCGGCCGGCTATGTTGCTCGCGATAAGCATCTTGGCGAGGACGGCTATGTCTATTTAGCCAACAACGATGGTCTTCTTGAGACCGGGGACAAAGACGGGTGGCTGGTCACGGCGGCATATGATGGTTCGCTGCAGCGCTATCGTATTGATTGCGAGGCGCACGCATGTGTTCCCGGCGGCTTTTCAATTGGGGATTACGATTTCTATACTTTACCGACGGTGGGCTGGGTGCTTAGGGGCACGGCCACCGTTGGTGATCGAACTTGGTATGCGGATAACGACGGTCGTATTATCAACGCGGTCTTAGCCTCCGCTGCTGTTAAGAAGTCAGGTGATGCCACCAATATCGAGAGCACCTACGTTGGGGACACTATGTACCTGTTCCTACCGTCGTATGCCTCTCTTTCTAAGGTGCCTATTGCCTTGCTCAGGTGGAGTGGCGCGACGGATATTTATCTGAGTGGCTCTGACAATGGGGCCTACAAGTTGTACGAAACGTTTACGGACGTAGACATCGAGTCTCTTTCCGAGAATAAATTGGGTAATGGCGCCCGCCTGCTCTATTACAAAACTTCTTCTGGGTCTATTACACACAAACTTGCGGTGATGCTGTCTTCTGACGTTACCTCGGTTTTTGTCCTGAGCGTTGATAGGGATAATGAAGGCCGTAATTTTGTTGAGGCTAGCTATGATCACACCGCGAAGGCGAGCGTAGCTGTGGTCGTAGTGGCTTCCGACGGCACAGTGCTTTACAACAAAGACGACGTCACTTCTGGCTCTACGTCCACTATTAAGGGTCGCGGTAACACGACATGGCATAGTGGCTCCAAAAAACCCTATCAGATATCGCTCAATAAGAAAGCCGACCTGCTGGGTACCGGGAATTCCGACAATGCAAAGAAGAAGTGGGTATTGCTTGCCAACGCGAGTGACGTTACGCTTCTCCGGAACACGATTGCGTATAACCTTGCCCTTGAGTTTGGCGTTGGCGCCATGGAGAGTGCGCCTGCGGACCTTTGGTATGACGGTGAATACCGCGGATCTTACTTGCTTTGTGAAAAGGTAGAGGTTAACGGCGGCCGCGTTGATATCTATGATCTTGAGTCAGACATTGAAGACGCCAATGACGGTGTCGACCTGGATAGGCTGCCTATCAAGAAGTCCACTAATAAATATGGCAATGAGTTCCAGTACGTTGTTGGCGTTAAGGATCCGGTGGATTATTCAGGTGGCTATCTGCTTGAGACCGACTCTGCTTACTACGCAAATGAGGCTTGCTATTTTAAGAGCTCCCGTGGCTATGTGGTCGTAAAGAGCCCGGAGTTCTGTTCGGAGAATGCCATGCGCTATATTAGCGAGGCGTTCCAGGCGGCTCTCAACCAGCTGGAGAATGGGGGCGCGGGTGATTTTACCTTCGATGTTGCTTCTCTTTCGAAGGTTTACCTGATTAATGAGTACCTTAAGAACTGCGATTTCGGCTTTAGCTCAACTTATTACTATATCGATCGTGATGGCAGGTCTTTTGTCGCCTCTCCGGTTTGGGACTTTGATTCCTCGATGGGGAACAGAAACGGTACAGATCGGTTTTTCTCATACTCGAGCTATATCAATAATGATGCTATTTGGATGTTGAATAACAACAAGGTCCAAACAGCGGTCAAATCTGCCTATAAGGACTTTTCTTCGCTTATTCATGATGTGCTGCTTGGCGATACTGGTGCGGTTGGGGCAAACGGCATCCTTCACTCGCTCGACTACTATCGAAGGACTATCGATAACTCCGAGAAGATGGATGAGGTTATCTGGGGGCTTTCCGCATTCGGCAACGACCATCAGCCTTACTCTACCTATGATCGCAATTATGAGTATTTGGCCGAGTGGCTCGAGAACCGCATTAATTGGCTTGACAAGGCGATGCCGTCTCTTAACGGAGCGGTGAACACTTGGGAGCCGATATATAACGGCGTTAATTACCTCCTGGTATTCGATGCGCAATACTACAAAGAAATGAACCCCGACGTTGTTTCTGCGCTTGGTGATTCTGACGAGGCGGCGTTCAATCATTTTGTGACGTATGGAATGAGTGAGGGCCGTGTTTCGAGCCGCAACTTCAACGTGCGTAAGTACGCTGACCTCAATAGCGATCTGCGTTCGGCGTTCGGGTCTAATTGGGCGGCTTACTACACCCACTATCTGACGTACGGTTTCTACGAGGGGCGCTATGCGAAGTAGGGAAACGCTGTTTAGCTAAAGAACGTTTGGTGATTATGGAGCCGGTCGTTTAATCGACCGGCTCCAGAAATAAAGGTGGGATATCCTTACGTTTGTTGCTTGATAAAGGCGGAAAGGGCGCTCAATGAATGATACAGATATTGCATTGGCCATTCGCATCGACGATATATCCCTGCTGGAGGCGGTGTTCCAGGCGCAGAAGCCGGTGAGCAAGGATGCCAAGGTGGCCATGCTCATCAACAACCCTGAGAATGCTTTCTCTGTGGACGACGAGGCGCATCGACTCGTGCTGCGCTCTGTTGTTACAGTGCGCTACGAGCTCGGTGCCAACGCGGGGGCGGAGAGCTCCGACCCCGACTCGCTCTTCGGTATGACGCTCGGCGTTGTGGCGAGTGCCTCGGCCATGGGGGACGCGGCTGTTGCGGCGCGCCATATGGCGGGCAATGACGACGCCATCGCTCGTCGAGACAACAAGATGGCGCATGTCCTGCGCCTCGAGGCTATCAAGGCCGGCCACTCCTTCGCATCAGCGAAGCTTGCTGAGCTGAGCGCGCTCTCGCCCTCCCCGAAGGTTCTCCTTCCGGCTATCGATGCAGATGAGCTCTTGCGTGATCTGGAGAAACAGGAGATCGATCTGCAGGTTCACGGGGCGCAGCCCAACAAGATGAGCGGGCTTCCCAAGATCTAGTGCGTCAGCAAATCGTGCGTTGATTCGGAGCCGATATGTATAGAGAGCGCGTTATAGCGTCCAGCCTCGCGGTCACCGCTGGGCTGGGCCTTGTTTTAGGGGTTGGTCCCGCCGTCGCTCATGCCGAGGAGGCTCTCAGCGTGAGCGACGAGGTCCAGGCCGACGCCGCGGAACAGGCGGATGAGGTCAGTGCTTCAACTTTGGTTTCGACGGGGGAGGACGATGCCTCCGCGATTGCCGGGTCGGAGGATTCCGTCGCGACGGGCGAGGATGATGTCGCTGCGGTCGTCGAGGAGTCATCGCTTGATGCTGCGGCGCTCGCGCCGGCATCCGATTCTGTCTTGGCCTCTCTGCCCCAGGTCAGTGGTTGGGTGCTCGAAGGGGACTCCTGGTGCTATTACGACGCCGACGGCTCCAAGTATACGGGGTGGCTCGTTACCGGCGAGGCCCCGGGCGATTCCGGTGCCGGCCTTCAGCGCTATTGGCTCGATTCGGAGGGGCGCCTTGCTGTAGGCAGGCTCATTTCCTCCGAGGAGGCTGGTTGGTGGGCATACGCCACGGACGCTGGTTACGTCGTCCGGGGCTCGTACGCCGATGGGTCTGGCGCTGTGTACCTGGCCGACAATGACGGCGTGCTCGCCGGCGGCGAGTCCGGCGGCTGGGTCGTCTCGTCCGCCTACGGGCAAGGTCTCCAGCGCTATTGGATTGGTGATTCGACCCATGCAGCCGTCGAGGGCTTCTCCACCGACGGATGGGCTCATTACACGACGAGTGCAGGGTATGTTCTGCGAGGCGCCGCGACGACTTCCGACGGCGCTATGCGCATAGCCAATAATGACGGGCTTCTCCAGGAGTCCGGCTGGTGCGTGACCACCGGCTTCGGCCAAGGCTTGCAACGTTATTGGTTTGAGGGCTATCAAGTTGCCAAGGGGCAGCTTGTCCACGTTTCGCAAGGCATCTGGACCTACGCGCGCCCTGAGGGCTATGTGGTCCGTGGATCGTATTCCGACGGATCTGGTTCCATCTATCTGGCCGATAACGACGGCGTGCTCGCCGGCGGCGAGTCCGGTGGCTGGGTCGTCTCGGCCGCTTACGGGCAGGGTTTGCAGCGCTACTGGATTGACGGGTCGGCTCATGCGGCTAAGGCCGGCTATTCGGGTGACGGTTGGTCGCATTACACTACCGGCCAGGGTTACGTCCTTCGCGGGGCCGCGACCATTGATGGGCGGAAGGTGTATGCCGATAACGACGGCGCATTCAAGACCGGTTGGCTCGTCACCTCTGGTTTCGGCCAAGGTCTCCAGCGCTATTGGCTGGACGAGGGCAAGGTCGCCACGTCTCGGCTAGTCAGCGCCGCAGAGGCTGGCTACAACGCATATGCTCAGGCAGATGGGCGGATTCTGCGCGGGAAGCTCCGCTATGGCGACGGGATGCTCGTCGCGGACAACAACGGTCGGCTGGCTTGGACCTCGGGCGACGGCGGTTGGGTCATCACCGCCGATTATGACGGCTCCATGCAGCGGTATTGGGTCGACGACTCCCCGGGCGATGGACTCATGGGCGCTCATATCGGGGCGTTCACGGTCGCCGGCCAGAACTACTATGGGCGCGACGACCAAGGTTACGTCGTTCGCGGCGAGTGGGCGGCCCCGAACGGTACCGTTTACTACGGCGATAACGACGGCGTGGTGACCGAGGGCCAGCCCATCATGGGCGCTTCTCGCCATACCGTCGCCCAGATGGTTGCGTACTACAAGGCCACGGGGAAGGCGTACCCCTCTGCGGCCCTGGGCAGGGGAGGGGCCTCGTCCATCGAGACGTTTTGTGCCATTCTCTGTGAGGAAGCTGCCGCTGAGGGCGTGCGGGCGGAGGTCGTCTTTGCCCAGGCCATGCTCGAGACCGCGTGGCTTCAGTTCGGCGGCGATGTGCGCGTGGAGCAGTTTAACTTTGCCGGCATCGGGGCCACGGGAGGCGGAGTGCCAGGGAATTCCTTTGCGGACGTGCGCACGGGCCTGCGGGCTCAGGTCCAGCACCTGAAGGCCTATGCGAGCACCGATGCGCTCAACAATTCCTGCGTCGACCCGCGCTTCTCGTACGTCTCGCGCGGCTGTGCCCCTACCATAGAGAAGCTTTCGAACAAGTGGGCCGCGAGCTCCACCTACGGCGAGGATATGAAGAGGGTCCTGAACGGGCTCTCGAGCTACTAAGGAGAAGGCTATGGACGAGAAGACCCGTGCCATCGCGGCTCCCTTTGCCGCCGCTGCGCTTGTGGGTGCGCTTGGTACCTGCGGGGTCTCCACAGCGATGGCCCAGGAGGTCGACGCTGTGCCGGAAGCGGGCGCTACGGTCGCGGCGGTCGAGGTCGCTGGGGAAGCCGAGCCGGCTGACGCGACGACCGTCGACGATGCGGCAAACGAGGCTACGAGCAAGGAAGACTCTTCGCGGGGCAACGAGGGCCAGGTCAGCGAGGCCGATACGGATACTTCTGCGGATGCTGATGTGAATTCTGACGCCGATGCCGACGCGAGTGAAGGCAGCGCCGGCGCCGATGCCGATTCGGTTGCGAACGCTGCGGTCGACGGGCAGGCCACCGGAAACGTCTCTGAAGTTGTCCCTGCCTCAAAGGGCACGGAGGAGATTTCCCTTATTGCCAACAATGAGTCCCCGGTCGCAGAGCCAAAGGTTGTCTCGCTTCCTTCCGTCGGTTGGACGGGGGACGCCTATTGGGACGGTTCCGTCGATGAGTCCGGGGCGGCTAAGATCTATACCGGCTATGTCGTCGATTCACACGACAGCCGTGGGCTTCAGCGGTATTGGATCCAGAACGGTTACCTGTTCCGCAACGGGCTTTTCGACTCGCTCGACGGCAACTTCGGCTATGCCCTCAAGGACGGTTGCGTCCTCAGGGGCGTGTACACGGACGACGAGGGGAACATCTACCTCGCCGACAACGACGGCAAGCTCGCTGGCGGTCAGAACGGCGGCTGGGTCGTCTCCTCGGCCTATGGCCAGGGCCTCCAGCGCTATTGGATCGACCCCGACACGCACGCCGCCAAGGAAGGCTTCTCGTCCGACGGCTGGGCACACTACACAACGCAGGGCGGCTATGTCCTGCGTGGGCAGTCGCAGACTTCCGACGGGGTCAAGCGCTCTGCGAACAATGACGGGCTTCTTTCCGAGTCCGGCTGGCTCGTGACCTCAGCCTATGGGCAGGGACTGCAGCGCTACTGGCTCGAGGACTACAAGGTGGCCACGGACGAACTCGTCCACGTTCGCGAGGGCGTGTGGACGTATGCCCGTCCCGAGGGCTACGTGGTCCGAGGAGCGTATTCCGCTGGCGGACAGGTCTACCTTGCGGACAACGACGGCAAGCTTGCCGGCGGCGAGTCCGGCGGCTGGGTCGTCTCCGCTTCCTATGGGCAGGGCTTTCAGCGGTATTGGATCGACTCTGACTCCCACGCCGCCATCGAGGGGTACTCCGAGGACGGGTACGCGCACTACACCACCTCGAATGGTTATGTGCTGCGCGGTACGGGTTCTTTCTCGGATGGCAGGCGCTACGCCGATAATGACGGCAGGCTTAAGGAATCCGGCTGGCTCGTGACCTCCGCTCTTGGTCAGGGGCTGCAGCGCTACTGGTTCGTCGATTACAAGGTCGCTTCCGAGGGCGTGTACCAGACTGGCGCTTCTTCGTGGACCTATGCGACTGCTGCTGGGTACGTGCTGCGCGGCTCCCTGCCTAAGGGCGGACTCGTCTACCTAGCGGACAACGACGGGCTTCTTGCCGGCGGCGCCAAGGGCGGCTGGGTCGTCTCGGGTAATTACGGCCAAGGCCTGCAGCGCTACTGGATCGATGCGGAGAAGCATGCCGCAGTCGAAGGCTTCTCGACCGATGGCTGGGCACACTACACCACGTCGGCCGGCTATGTCCTGCGCGGCGGCATGGCAACCTCGAACGGCTTGCTTCTTGCGGACAACGAGGGTCGTTTGATGGAGCATTACGCTACGTCGGCCGGGTGGTTCATCTCCGGTTGCATGACCAGCGGGGCCGCGCAGCGCTATTACCTGGTCGAGGCGGACGGGCATCTTTACGCGAAGACGGGCCTCTTTAGCGCTGAGCTCACGGCCGGCGCCGGCGCGCAGCAGTTCTACGGGAAACCGAACGTCGGCTACGTCTCCCGTAACGAGCGGCTTGTCATAAACGGGAAGACCTACGCGTCCAACAACGATGGTGTGCTCAAGGTTTCTCTCGTCCGCATCTATCTGGATGCTGGGCACGGCTGGAACAGTTCGTATGACGGCGCGTACGACGGTGGTGCCGAGGGCTGCGGGTACCAGGAGGCGCAGCTCACGCGCGAGCTCGTGCAGCTGATCGCTGACATTGCGTCGCAGAAGTACGGTCTTGATGTCGTTACGGACAATGCTGTCAACTACCGTCAGCGTAACCAGGACGCTTACGACAAGGGCTGCAACTACTTTGTGTCCATCCACTTCAACTCCGGCGGCGGCACAGGCTCGGAGAGCTATATCCACTCGCTTCACGCGGCGCCCGGGTCCTCTCAGCTTCAGTCGATTATGCATAGCAAGCTGATCGAGGGGCTCGGGCTTCGAGACCGCGGCAAGCAGGAGGAGCAATTCGCCGTTTGCGGTGGCAAGGTCCCGGCTACCCTGTTGGAGATCTGCTTCATCGACAATGCGAGCGACATGGAAACGTACCAAGCTCGTAAGCAGTATTTGGCGGAATGCTTGGCTGCGGGCCTGTACGAGTATTCTTCGACGCTTTAGCGCTTCTTTCGGCCCCGTCATCATTTGAATGACGGGGCCGGTTTCGTCTGTTTGCGGCAGCATCGTCTGTGGCTGGGCATAGAGCGTGGCAACCCCGCAACGTTGGAAGCTATACTTATAAAGTTACGTGGACCAGACCGATGAATGAATTGGATGGCAAGTGCCTGGGTTAGAGAAGACGGATATGCACGAGCCCCCCCGCGTGCTCGTGATCATTCCTGCCTACAACGAGCAGGATTGCATCCTTCAGACGGTGCGAACGATTGAGGAGTGCGGGTACGACTACGTCGTGGTTAACGACGGGTCGAAGGATGCGACGCTGAGGATTTGCCGGGACAACGGGATTAACGTGCTCGACCTTCCCCAGAACCTTGGCATTGGCGGGGCGGTGCAGGCGGGGCACAAGTATGCCCAGCGCTTTGGTTACGACATCGATATTCAGGTCGATGGCGACGGCCAGCACGACCCGTCCTATATACCGGCGCTCGTCTCTCTTATTCAGGAAGGTGCGGACCTCGCGATCGGCTCTCGATTCCTCGAGGTCACGGATGGTTTTCAGTCGACTTTTATGAGGCGTGTGGGCATCAAGTGGCTCTCTTGGTGGATCAAGCTCTTCACTGGGCAGGTCGTTACTGATCCGACTTCTGGATTTCGAGCGAGCAATCGCCGGGCCATCGAGCTCTTTTGTAAGAACTATCCGGATGATTATCCCGAGCCGGAGTCGATTTCCCTTGCCATGAAGCTCGGCCTTGACGTTCGGGAAGCGTCGGTGCAGATGCTTGAGCGCCAAGGCGGCGCATCCTCAATCGGTGGGTTCTCCTCGGTGTACTACATGATCAAGGTTTCGCTGGCTATTTGGCTTACCTGCTGGACTCACAGGAAGGGAGAGTGACGGTGAACGTGGTGCTCAGGCTCGGCGCGGCCCTATTCTTTGGCGTCTTCCTTGTGTATGTGCTCAAGCTCGTGTCCAAAGGAAAGCTGCTGCTTAAGTATGCGCTTCTGTGGATGTTCCTCTGTGCCGCGGCGCTGATTTGCGACGTTTGGCCGGGGATCATTTATGCCATTTCGGGAGCCGTCGGGTTCATCTCTCCTTCGAACTTCGTCCTGCTCGGCGCGGTTGTCGTGCTCCTGGCTATCTCGCTTTCCCTGAGCGTTGCCGTTAGCCGACACGTCCTGGCCGTGAAGAACTTGACCCAGCGGGTTGCTATATTGGAGAAGGAACTTGAGAGTAAAGCCGGGGACTCTGATCCCCTACGTTAAAGAAGGGCTGAAACTATGAAGGGCATCATCCTTGCCGGCGGGTCCGGCACCAGACTTTACCCGCTTACGCGCGTGACCAGCAAGCAGTTGCTGCCGGTCTACGACAAGCCGATGATCTACTATCCGCTGAGCACTCTGATGCTCGCCGGCATTCGCGACATCCTGGTCATCTCCACCCCGACCGACCTGCCGAACTTCCAGCGCCTGCTGGGCGACGGCTCCGACTACGGCGTCTCGCTCACCTACGCCGAGCAGCCCGAGCCGAACGGCCTCGCGCAGGCCTTTGTCATCGGCGCCGAGTTCGCGGGTAGCGACCCCTGCGCGCTTGTGCTGGGCGACAACATCTTCTATGGCAACGGCCTTTCTCGCCGCCTGCGCCGGGCCGTCGCCCGCGCCGAGGCCGGCGAGGGCGCCACGGTCTTCGGCTACCGCGTCGACGACCCCGAGCGCTTCGGCGTCGTCGAGTTCGACGCCGACTACAACGCCGTCTCCATCGAGGAGAAGCCCGCAGAGCCCAAGTCAAACTATGCCGTGACCGGCCTGTACTTCTACCCGGGCGACGTCTGCGGCCGTGCCGCGAAGGTCGAGCCTTCCGCCCGCGGCGAGTACGAGATCACCGACCTCAACCGCATGTACTTGGAGTCCGGCGAGCTCTCCGTCGAGACCCTCGGCCGCGGCTACGCATGGCTGGACACCGGCACCATGGAGTCCCTCTTCGAGGCTTCCGAGTTCGTGCGCACCGTTGAGCGCGCCCAGGACCTTCCCGTGTCCGTCCCCGAGGAGATCGCCTTCGAGAACGGCTGGATCGACCGCGAGACCCTCGTCGCCTGCGCCGAGCGCTACGGCAAGAGCGACTACGGCAAGCACCTGCGCATGGTCGCCGAGGGCGGCATCATTCCCGAGAGCCACGTTAACTAAGTCTCTGCCGGGCGGCGGCTTCGATTGGGAAGCCGCTGCTTTTTTGCAATAGCGTATGTTTCCTCGCAGGTACAATCTTCATATTCGAGGAAAGGTGCGTGTCGTATATGAACATTGATCAAAGTGCTAAGTGCGGCGAGCGCTTTGGCGTCCTGGCGCCGCGCATTATTGACCGAACCGGGAATAAGCGCCTTCCAATTGGCAGGGATGGCTTTGCTGCGATTGCCGGCGATTCTGTCTTTGTTGATAAAACCTTGCTCATTGCCGACGTGCTTGACTCTAACTACGGGGTCACGCTCTTTTGTCGCCCCCGCCGTTTTGGCAAGACCCTTAATATGACGATGCTCAAGTCTTTCCTCGAGGTTCCGGTCGACGGCGGCTCGAACAAGAACCTGTTCGAAGGGACTGCGATCTGGGATGCTGGCGACGGGCGGTATAGAGATTCTCTGGGTGCGTTTCCCGTCATTTCCCTGAGCCTTCGAACCGCTAAGGGTCTTTCTTGGGATGATGTCTATGGCGCCCTGAGGAACCTGATAAGCGCGGAATACTGTCGTTATCGGGCTGTGTTGAACGATGCCAACACCGGTGAGTACGAATGGGATGTCTTTAACCGCATTTGTGACGGCAAGGGCTCGCCAGACGACTATGCCGACTCGCTTCTCTTCCTCGCCCGGCTTTTGAAGTCGTACTACAAGAAACCCGTCGTTATTCTTATCGACGAGTATGACGCCCCGGTTATGGCGGGCTATTCCGCTCCAAACGGTGGTTTTTATGCTGAAGTCGTCTCGTTCGCCAAGCGTTGGCTGACCGGTGCCCTTAAGGATGGGGGAGAGGCACTGGCATTTGCCTGTCTCACTGGCGTGCAGCGCATTTCCAAAGAGTCGGTCTTCTCCGACCTGAACAATCTTGTCGTCTCAACCCCTCTTTCTAACTCGTTTGACGAGTATTTCGGGTTCACAGACTATGAGGTTAGGGCGCTCGCAGAGTATCTGGGGCATGGTGACCATGTTGGTGAGGCCCGATCCTGGTACGACGGCTATCGATTTGGCAGTACGGACGTCTATAACCCGTGGAGCGTGCTCAACTACTTCGACCGGGGCTGCGTGCCTGGAGTCTATTGGGCAAACACTTCGTCAAACGAAATCGTCGGTGAGCTTGTGCGCACGGCCGATATGGAGACGCTTGAGCAGGTATATTCGCTGTTTGACGAGGGTGGCTACGTCGTAGCCCCGCTTGACCTCGGCCTCGTTTTCCCTGACATAGGTGTGCGGGAGAGCGCTATTTGGAGCATGCTATATCTTGCCGGCTACCTTACGACGGATTTGACGGACGAGCCCGATAACGATATGGAAATGCGTCCTCTGCGAATCCCGAACACCGAGATCCTTCGCATATTCCGAAACGAGATCGTGCGTCGCTTTGCATCGGTTGCGGGCGATCGTAATAGGCTGTTGAGGCTGCATTCCGGATTATGTAACGGTGACGAGGCGACGGTTACGGAAGAGCTCGCAGGGGCCTTAGCTTCCACAAGCTTCTTCGATATCGTGTCCGAGAACTCCTGCCATCTCTTTCTTCTGGGTCTTTGCTTCGGCATCCCTGGGTATAGCGATCCCGTCTCGAATCGCGAGTCCGGGCACGGTCGCTTCGATATCCAGCTCAAGCCGGCAATCGTCAAGGAAGGCAGCCTTGCCGCTTTCGGCGCTGCGCCAAAGAGGCCGTTTGTGACCATCGAGGTTAAATTTGATAAGCGGCTGGATGATGGCGCCCTTATGGAGTTGGCGAATCAAGGCGTAAGGCAAATCGCCGAGAACGGTTATGACGACCGTTTGTCCGGCATTAACGCTGGCCGGCTTCGCTGGGGGATCGCGTTCTCGGGAAAGCATGTGGCGGTTGCGTGCGAGCGCGTCGAGTAAGGGGCGCGGGGCTTTCGGCCCTGTTCATTTCCGGTAACATATTTTTGTTTGGGACGACTCATTAGGGAGGGCATATGCCTGAGGTTTTCGAGCCTAAGAACATCATCGTGACCGGTGGCTGCGGCTTCATCGGGTCCAACTTCGTGCACTACGTGGTGAACAACCACCCCGAGGTGCACGTGACCGTGCTGGACAAGCTGACCTACGCCGGCAACCGCGAGAACATCGCTGGTCTGCCCGCCGATCGCGTGGAACTCGTGGTGGGCGACATCTGCGACGCCGAGCTGCTCGAGAAGATCGTGCCCGGCCACGACGCCATCGTGCACTACGCGGCCGAGAGCCACAACGACAACTCCATCGCCGACCCCGAGCCGTTCCTACACACGAACGTCGAGGGCACTTTCCGTCTGCTGGAGGCTGTTCGCAAGCATGGCATCCGCTACCACCACGTGAGCACCGACGAGGTCTATGGCGACCTGGCCATCGACGACCCGGCCAAGTTCACCGAGTCCACGCCGTACAAGCCGAGCAGCCCGTATTCCTCCACCAAGGCGGCCTCCGACATGCTCGTCCGCGCCTGGACGCGCACCTACGGCCTGCGCACCACCATCTCCAACTGCTCCAACAACTACGGCCCCTACCAGCACGTTGAGAAGTTCATCCCGCGCCAGATCACGAACATCGTGGACGGCGAGCGCCCCAAGCTCTACGGCGCCGGCGAGAACGTGCGCGACTGGATCCACACCGAGGACCACAGCTCCGCTGTCTGGACCATTCTCACCAAGGGCCGCATGGGCGAGACCTACCTCATCGGCGCGAACGGCGAGAAGAACAACATCACCGTCCTGCGCATGATCCTCGAGGCCATGGGCAAGGACGCCGACGACTTCGACTGGGTCAAGGACCGTCCCGGCCACGACCGCCGCTACGCTATCGACTCCACGAAGCTCCAGACCGAGCTCGGCTGGAAGCCGGCCCACACCGATTTCGCCGAGGGGCTCAAGGCCACCATCGACTGGTACGTCGCCAACGAGGCCTGGTGGCGCCCGGCCAAGGCCGCGACCGAGGCCCGCTACAAGGCCCAGGGCCAGTAGGGGAGAGGGAAGAGCGGAATGGCAGAGATCGAGTTCGAGAAAGAGCTTCGCGTCCAGAAGACCGCCATCGAAGGGCTTCTCATCGCTGAGCTTCCCGTCCACGGCGACTCGCGCGGCTGGTTCAAGGAGAACTGGCAGCGCGCGAAGATGTGTGCGCAGGGCGTGCCGGACATCCGCCTGGTCCAGAACAACGTGAGCTTCAACGCGCAGCGCGGGGTCACCCGCGGCGTCCACGCCGAGCCCTGGGACAAGTGGATCAGCGTGGCGACCGGCCGTATCTTCGGAGCCTGGGTCGACCTGCGCGAGGGCAGCGCCACCTACGGCGAGGTCGTCACCGCCGAGGTCGACGCCTCGCGTGCTGTTTTCACTCCGCGCGGCGTGGGCAATTCCTTCCAGGCTCTTGAGGACGGCACGGCTTACACCTACCTGGTCAACGCCCATTGGTCCGCCGAGCTCAAGAAGACCTACACCTTCGTGAACCTGGCCGACCCCGAGCTCGCCATCGAGTGGCCGATCCCGCTCGAGCAGGCCACCGTCTCCGAAGCGGATAAGAACCACCCGATGCTCAAGGACGTCGTCCCCATGGCGCCTAAGCGCACGCTGGTCACCGGCTGCAACGGCCAGCTCGGCCACGCAGTGCGCAAGCTCGCCGAGGAGCGCGGCCTCGCCAAGGACTTCGACTTCTGCGACATCGACACGTTCGACTTCTCTGACCCGGCTGCCTACGCCAAGTACGACTGGGACCTCTATGGCACCGTCGTCAACTGCGGCGCTTACACCGCCGTCGACCGTGCCGAGACGCCCGAGGGCCGCGTGACCTGTTGGGCCGCCAACGCCACGGGTCCGGCGCTTCTCGCCCGCACGTGCGCCGAGCACGGCATCACGCTCGTGCACATCAGCTCCGACTACGTCTTCGACGGCACGCGCGAGCTGCACGACGAAGAGGAGCCGCTCTCGCCCATCTCCGTCTACGGGCAGTCCAAGGCAGCCGGCGACCTTGCCGTGGCGGGGCTCCCCGCGCACTACATCCTGCGGAGCTCCTGGGTCATCGGCGAGGGCAAGAACTTCGCCAAGACCATGTGCATGCTCTCCGACAAGGTGGCCGCGGGCGACCTGCCGCAGGTTACCGTGGTGGACGACCAGCTGGGTCGCCTCACCTTCACCGACCAGATGGCCGCCGCCATTTTCCATGTGCTGGACACGAAGGCCCCCTACGGCACCTACGACATGACCGGCTCCGGCGCCGTCAAGTCCTGGGCGGACATCGCGAAGACCTGCTTCGAGGCCGCCAACGGCAACGGCGATAAGGTTGTGCCTGTGAGCACGGCCGACTATTACGCCAGCGCCGAGGGCCCCATCGCTCCGCGCCCGCACTTCTCCGCGCTCGACCTTTCCAAGCTCGAGGCCACCGGCTTCACTCCGCGCGACTGGGAAGAGGAGCTAGCGGAGTACCTCAATGGGCTGCGCGCGTAGATGACTGCTTCCGATTCGAATAAGCCCCAGCTAAAGGACGGGAAGACGCGATCGTTCATCGCGCTGCACCTTATGCTCGTCCTTTACTCCTTCTCCGGCATCTGCGCTAAGCTTGCAGGAAAGTTCGATTTCCTGAGCCTTGGTTTTGTTGGCTGCTATGCCGGCATGATTGCCGTGCTCGGGGTGTACGCCATCGGTTGGCAGCAGGTAATCAAGCGCCTGCCGCTGACCTTGGCGTACGCCAACCGAGCCGTCACGGTCGTCTGGGGCCTCGTGTGGGGCGTGGTGCTCTTCAGCGAGCAGCTCAATCTTCTCAAGGTCGTTGGATGCCTGGTGGTGCTCGCGGGCGTCGCGCTTTACGCATACGCCGACGCCCAGGAGCAGGTTTCCGACGCCGAGGTTGGTGACGCCCGTTGAGCCAGAGCGTCCTTCTCTACGCCGGGTTCTCGCTCTTCGGCGTGTTCATCAGCTCTATTAGCCAGGTCATGCTCAAGAAGAGCGCCATGCAGAGCCACGGGTCGGCTATCAAGGAATACCTGAACCCGCTGGTCATCTTCGCCTACGTGCTCTTCGTCGGTGCGACCCTGCTTTCGGTTCTCGCCTACAAGGGAATCCCGCTCTCTATGGGGCCGGTGCTCGACGCTACAGGCTATCTGTACGTCACGTTCTTCGGCGTGGTCATCTTCCACGAGCGTGTTACGCCGAAGAAACTCGTCGCGCTCGCGCTCATCATCGCGGGCATCGTCATCTATGCCCTCGGCTCTGCTTAACCTTTAGAAAGGTCCCGTACCATGCTCGTCTCCATCGTCATCCCGTGCTACAACTCTCAGGACTCGCTGCGTAAGGTGGTCGAGCTCACCATGGCGGAGTTCGAGAAGTTCGACGGCTACGACGTCGACTTCTTCCTCGTGGACGATTGCTCCCCGGACGATACCTATGGGACCATCAAGCAGCTGGCCTCCGAGTACCCGTGTGTCCACGGCTACACCCTTATGCGCAACTTCGGGCAGCACAACGGCCTCATGTGCGGCCTCAACCACGCCGACGGTGACCTGATCATGGGCATGGACGACGACCTGCAGACCCATCCCTCGCAGATTCCCGCGCTGTTGGACATGATGGCCACCGGCGACTACGACGTGGTCTACGGCGTGTTCAAGGAGCATGCCAACGGAGCGGTCAAGAACTTTACGAGCTGGCTGAACACGGTGACCGCGCGTATCCTGCTTGACCGCCCGAAGGACGTGGAGTCGAGCAACTACTGGCTCATCACCTCGCAGCTCCGCGATCAAGTGGTCCAGTACAAGAACTACAACCCGTATATCCAGGCGCTCTTCGGTCGCATGACCAAGCGCATCGGCAATGTCGAGGTCGAGCATCACAAGCGCGAGCAGGGGACCTCGAACTACACGCTCGGTAAGCTCGTCAAGCTGTGGCTGAGCTACTTCAACTACACGGTGCTGCCGCTGCGCATCCTCTCGGTCGTGGGCGTCGCGGCGGCGGTCTTTGGCGTGCTTTTCGCGCTCTACGTGATCATCCACAAGATCCTGGTGCCCGACGTGCCTGCCGGCTGGTCGTCGCTCATCTGCATTCTCACGTTTTTCTTCGGGCTTATCCTGCTCGCGCTCGGCATTATCGGCGAGTACTTGGCCAACCTCGTCCTGCCGGCCAACGGCACCCCGCAGTTCATCGTCCGCGGGTCGACCGATGACGAGCGGGCGCGGGAGTAGCCGGACCTGCTAACCTATTTGCAACTACTGATAGTTTGCTGAAACGAAGGGATCGCGGTTTTGCTGGAGCTTATTAAGACGGTCCTTGTGATGGCCGTGATCGCGGGGGTGCCTGGCGTGCTGACGCTCGAGGCCGCGGGCGTTCGAGGCCTTTGGGCGCTGGCTTTGTCTCCAGTCGTCGGCTTTAGCTTTATCGCCATCCTCGGGCAGGCATATGCCTTGGTTGGTGTGGTCTCGACTCCGGTTACGGTCCTCTTGCCTGTTGTGCTTCTTCCGCTTGCGGTGGCCGTTGTTCTTCGCAATCGCGTTAAGCCCCTGCGCCTTCCAGAGCTTTCGCCGGTCGCGCTCGGGGTGTCCCTGGTTTTGGGCCTGGCGCTTGGGTACAGCCTGTTTCTCTCTCGCATCGGCGCCGCCGACACAGTATTCCAGGCGTACGACGTGACCCAGCACCTGAACCTCATCCAGGCTATGAGGGATTCCGGCAGGCTGACGTCGCTGGGGGTGGGTCCGTATCTTTCCTCTGCCGATGCCGCTATTGCCCCTGCTGATTACAACGGTTTCTATCCGGCCGCTTGGCATGCGTTTTGCGCGGTTGCGGGAATGATCCTGCAGGCGAGCACGCCTCTGCTCATCAACGCCTCGATGTTCTATTTCTGCTTTCTCGTGTTCCCGTCGGGCATGGCCGCCTTCCTGGCGGTTGTGTTCCCGGATTCGAAGAAGGTCGTCGTTGCCGGCGCGTTGGCAACGCTCGCGTTCGTCTCGTTCCCGTGGGAGCTCCTGACGTTCGGCCCCGTATACCCGAACATCGCCGGGTTCTGTCTTATGCCCTCGGTGCTCGCCGTCTTCGTGTATTTGCTGGCGGACGGGGAGGGCGTATCGGGCCGTCTTCGCACGGGTTGCGTCGTCCTTCTTGCCGTCATCGGTGCTGCGCTCTGCCACCCGAACGTCGTGTTCACCTGTATCGTGCTCATGGCGCCCTACTGCGTCTCCAGGATCCTCGCGGCCTGCGACGGCAAATCACACGAGCTTGTAAAGAAGGTTGGGTTCAGCGTCGCCTTCGTTGCGCTCTGCCTGGGCTTTTGGCTGTTCTGCTACCACCTCCCCATGTTCGAGGGGACCGTCACGCATTATTGGCCGCCCTATGCGTGGCTTTTCCAGGAACTCGTGAACATCCTCACCGTGAGCTATCACAATGGCTTCAATACGGAGATCGCGGCTCAGATTCCGCTTGGCGTTCTGGTCTTTGCCGGTGCGGTCGTCGCGTTGAGGAGGCGCGGGAAGCGCTGGCTCGTGGCGTCCTATGCCCTGGCCTGCTATATCCTGCTCATCGGCGCCTCGCATGACGATGAGCTCCGATGCATGACTGCCGGCTTCTGGTATTCGGATCCTATGCGACTCTCGGCGGTGGCCGCTATTGCCGCCATCCCGCTTGCGGCGCTGGGGCTGGAATGGGCATCGCGGTTTGCGCAGCGAGTCGTCGCTTCCTATTTCCGGAAGCCCCGGGACCAGGTGCGGGTAGCCGCCGTGGTGCCCGTCATCGCCGTCGCCTTCCTCGTGGTCAATTACCTCCCCGAGTTCAACCTGGCGGGCCTTCACTACGAGTATTCTGCTTCCGAGGTAAACGAGATCACCACTCAGGGCCTTGATTACCGTAGCTGGCCGAAGAGCGTCCACACGACGTACGGTGACTATCGGCGGAAGATCAGCGATACGTATGCCTGCAGCGAGCCGCTCGACCAGACGGAAAAGGTGTTCATTCAGAAGGCCCTGGAGATCATTCCCGATGGGTCGCTCGTGGTCAACAACCCGATGGACGGCAGCTTCCTAGCTTACGGCGTCTATGACATGCGCGTGTATTATCGCAACTTCGTCGGTTTCGGCGGAGATAACGAGACATCCGAGAGCAAGGCGATCCGCCTGCGCTTGAGCGAACTTGCGGAAAATACCGAGGTTCAGGAGGCGGTCGAGAAGGTCGACGCGAAGTACGTTATCGTCCTGCGCGGCCGTGAGGACGAGGCTGCGTTCATCGATCTGCGCAAGGATTACGACCCGACGCTCTTTAGCGGCATTACTTCCATCACGGAGGAGACCCCGGGCTTCTCGCTTGTCCTCAAGACTGGTTTTATGGAGCTCTACGAGATTCAGAGGTAGCCGACAGTTCTTGGGGAACGTTCACACGAAGGCGCCCCGCCGCTTGATTGCGACGGGGCGCCTTTGCTTGGGTCTATCCGTTGGGCGCGGCTTAGCGCACGACGTTGTTGCGGCGCTTCTTGCCGGCCTCGTCGAGGGCATCGATGCGGGCGAGCTTCTCGCGGAAGTAGGGACCCGCCACCTCCTCGGTCATGAGCGGGCGGAAGGTCTGCATGTACTTGATGCCAGGGTGAGAGTTGATCTCCATGATCATGGGGCCCTTCTCGGTCCAGCAGGCGTCGAAGCCGAGGAAGTCGCAGGCGCCGACCTTGTAGGAGAAACGCTTCATCATGTCCAGGAACTCGTCCCACTGCGGCACGTCGCCCTCGACGAGCTTGCCGGAGATGGGGTGGCAGGGGCAGTCGACCACGCGGTTGGGATAGCACATCTTGCCGTTGCCGTAGTGGCCGGTCGCAGGGTCGATGTAGCAGTTGTAAGCTGCGGTGTCGGCGTCGGTGGGGATGTCGTAGTTGGAGCCGTTGCCCGTCTTGCCGTCCTGCAGCGCGAAGCGGAAATACGTGCTCGAGGGCTGCGGGTTGGCGCCCGTGATGTTGTAGTACACGACGCGAATGGTGTGAATCAGCGGGTTGATCTCGGCGAGGTAGCCCTCGGGGCGGATGAACTCGGTGAAGACGAGGTTGCGGTGGGACTCGACGAACTCGCGGACGCCCGCCTCGGTGGAGTCCTCGCCGTCGATGACGTAGCCGTTCCCGGTGTGCTGCAGGTGGTGGAAGCCCTCGGCCATGGTGCCGTTGCAGGGCTTGCAGGCGAAGTCGCGCTCGCGCCGCAGGGTGTCGACGAAGCCGTCGAGGCCCTCGGCGTAGTTCGCGCCCTGCAAGGGAAGCAGACCGTCGGGGCCGGTGTAGTAGTAATACGCGGGCACGTACTTGGCCAGGTCGGAGTCCTGGACAAGCGCGTTCAGGGTGAGCTTGTCGTTGATCCAGATGCGCTCCCAGCTGTTGAGCGGCCAGAGCTTCCAGAAGTCGTAGTCGGACAGGTAATCGTCGATGTTGTCGTCGTTGATGCCGCCGAGGATGACGTCCTCTGCAAAGAAGCCGTGCTCGTGGGCCCAGGTGAGCTGCGCCTCGTCGTAGTAGCCGCTCTTCTTCTCGTTCTCCATAAGCATGAGGTACTCGTCGGCCATGCGCTTGGTGAAGCCGTCGGCAAGAAGCGCCTCGAGCCTGTTGTCCTTGATCGCCATGCGTGCTCCTAGCTGTGCGTCGTTGGTTTTGGGCACTGCGAGTATACTCGCCGCCCGCGCTCCCCGGGCCCTGCGAGCGGCTCGAAATGTACAGACGGTCGTATCCGGCCTCTTGAGCGTGGCGTTTTAGTCCCCTTGTGGTTTTATGTGGCGTGGCGGGCGGCGTGTAAGATGGATGGATACCGACACGCCGCGATACCCCTTCGGAGCCCATATTGGCAGCAAACGACCTTAAGTCCACGACCATCCGCTCGCTCTTCTGGAAGCTCTTCGAGCAGGGCGGTACGGCCGTCGTCACCCTCATCGTCCAGATCGTCATGGCGAGGCTCCTCTCGCCGGAGGACTTTGGCGCGCTCGCCATCATGCTCGTGTTCGTGAACATCGGCAATGTCATCGTGCAGAGCGGCCTCAACACCGCCATCATCCAGGCGCCCGACGCGACCGAGGACGATTATTCCACGGTCTTCTGGATGAGCCTTGTGGTCTCGGTCGTGCTCTACGTCGCACTGTTCTTGTCCGCCCCCTCCATCGCCGCGTTCTATGGGATGCCCGCCGCCGTCACGCCGCTGCGCGTGCTCGTGCTGGTGCTCGTGGTGAACGCGTACAACTCCATCCAGGAAGCCATCGTGGCGCGCGGGCTCGAGTTCCAGAAGACCGCCCGTGCTACCGTCGTCGCGGGCCTCGTCTCCGGCACGGCGGGCATCGCGGCCGCCGTCTGCGGGGCGGGTATCTGGGCGCTCGTGGTCCAGCAGCTCGTCCAACAGGCCTGCAAGTGCGCGGTCCTTGCCCTTCAGGTGCCTTGGAAGCCGCGGCTCGTCTTCCACCCTGAGCGCGCGGCGCGCTTCTTCGGCTTTGGCTGGAAGCTGCTGGCCTCGGGAATCCTCGAGCAGGCCTACCAGGGGCTCTCCGACCTTCTCATCGGCAAGGTCTTCACCACCTCGGAGCTCGGCTACGTCAGCCAGGGCAAGAAGTACCCGCAGGCCTTGGGCACGCTGTTGGACGGCGCCATCCAGCCCGTCATGCTCTCCGCCGTCTCGCGCGTGCAATCCGACGCCGCCATGGTCAAGCGCCTGGCTCGCCGAGCGCTCAAGACGAGCACCTTCCTTGTGGCCCCCTGCATGCTCCTCTTCGCGGTGGTGGCCGAGCCCGTCGTCCGGCTGCTGCTTGGGGAGGCATGGCTGCCGAGCGTGCCGTTTTTGCAGATGTACTGCATCGTCTATGCCATGCTGCCCATCCACACGACGAACCTCCAGGTCCTCAACGGCATGGGCCGCAGCGACCTCTTCCTCAGGCTCGAGGTGGCCAAGAAGGTCCTCGGCATCGCCATCCTCTCGTTCACGGTCTTCGTCTTGCGCGACCTCTACGCCATCGTCGGGGGCTACATCGTCTCGGCGCTCATCTGCACCTTCATCAACGCCAGCCCGAACAAGCGCGTCATCGGCTACGACTACCTGGAGCAGGTGCGCGACATCTGTCCGGCGTTCATCCTCGGCGCGATCGCCGCGGGCATCGCATGGCCGCTCTCGCGCCTGGGCCTGGGGGACGTGGTCCTCATCGCGTCGCAGGTCGTGGTCATGCTCGGCTCGTATTGCCTTCTTGCCAAGCTCCTGCGCGTGGAGGAGTTCGAGTATCTGCTGACCACCGCCAAGGGCATCCTCGGCAGGAAGCACTAGAGCGCCTGCCGACGGCGCTGATCCATGGGTTTGCGGCCGCCCGCAGCATTGGCGGGCCTCCTGAGGGTTGCCGGGTTTAAGATGGTTGAATGCGCGGCGCGCGAGCTGCGCCTTATTTAAGCAACTATGGGGGTATCACCTATGTCCAAGACTCCTATTTGGGTCACCCGCTCCTCTATGCCCGACTTCGAGGAGTACACGGCTGAGATCGCCTCTTTGTGGGACAGTCACATGCTCACGAACATGGGGCCCAAGCACAAGAAGCTCGTCTCCGACCTCAAAGAGTATCTGGGCGTGCCCAACATCACCTTGTTCGTCAACGGCCATAGCGCGCTCGAGTGCGCCATCGAGGCCATGGGCATAACCGGCAAGGTCATCACCACGCCCTACACCTTCGCGTCGACCACCCATGCGCTCGTGCGCAAGGGCCTGACGCCCGTCTTCGCCGACGTGAAGCCCGACGACTACACCATCGACCCGGCGCGCATCGAGGAGCTTATCGACGACGAGACGAGCGCCATCGTGCCGGTCCACGTCTACGGCAACCTCTGCGACGTCGACGCCATTCAGGACATCGCCGGCCGCCACGGCCTCAAGGTCATCTACGACGCCGCCCACGCGTTCGGCGTGAGGCGCGGGGACGAGTCGGCCGCTTCCTTCGGCGACGCCTCCATGTTCAGCTTCCACGCCACGAAGGTCTTCAACACCATTGAGGGCGGCGCCGTCTGCTACAAGGACCCCGCGCTCGCGCCCAAGCTCGACATGTGGAAGAACTTCGGCATCACCGGCGTCGAGAGCGTGGAGGCCGTGGGCGGCAATGCGAAGATGAACGAGTTCGCCGCCGCCATGGGCATCTGCAACCTGCGCCACGTCGACGACGAGATCGCCAAGCGCAAGGCCGTCTGCGAGCGCTATTGGGACCGCCTGGAGGCGCTGCCCGGCGTCAAGGTCTGCCGTCCGCAGGAGGGGATCACCCCCAACTACGCGTACCTTCCCGTCGTGTTCGAGGGCACGGAGTTCGGCGCCACGCGCAACGAGGTCTATGCCGCGCTCATGGTGCATGATATCCACCCGCGCAAGTACTTCTATCCGCTGATCAGCGACTTCGAGTGCTACGCGGGCCGCTTCGACTCCTCGAAGACGCCCGTGGCCAAGCGCGTGGCCGACCGCGTGCTCACGCTGCCGATGTACGCCGACCTCGACCTCGCCGACGTCGACCAGATCTGCGACATCATCGCCGACGTGCGCCGCTAACGCGCAGTCTGCCCGTGCACCGGAGCGATTCGCCGAATCACAGGAGGAACCATGGAAGAGCAGCCGCTCGTCTCTATCGTCATCTCGGTCTACAACCACTCCCGCTATATCGAGGAGTGCCTGCGCGGCATCCTCATGCAGAAGGTCGACTTCCCCTACGAGGTCCTGGTCGGCGACGACTGCTCGCCGGACGGGACCGCCGATGTGTTGCGCCGCCTGCGCCCTGAGTTCCCCGACAGCTTCCAGTTCATCCTGCGCGAGAAGAACATGGGCGCCGTCAAGAACGGCGAGGACCTCTATGCCCGCGCCCGCGGCAAGTATTTGGTGGACATGGAGGGCGACGACTTCTGGACCTACGAGAACAAGCTCCAGACCCAGGTCGACTACCTCGAGCAGCATCCCGAGTGCTCGGTTGCCTATACGCACTGCTTCGTGGTGGGGGAGGACTCCAAGCCCAACGGTGAGAAGTACCCGCAGTGCCCGCTCGAGACCTACACCTTCAAGGAGTACTTCTACAGCCGCCTGCCCGGCCAGAGCGGCACGCTCGTGTGCCGCCGCGAGCAGTACCTGTCCATGCGCGACGAGTTCATGAACATGAGGCACTACGGCTACTACCCGGGAGACCGCCGCAACGCCTTCCTCTACCTGGTGGCCGGCGAGGTCCACGTGTTCCAGGGCGAGTGGACCGCCTACCGCCACGTGGTCAAGAAAGGCGCGACCAACTACACCTCCGCCGTCAAGTTCAACGACGAGTACGCCAAGAACGAGGTGGGCTATGGCAAGACCCTCGTCGAGTACGCGCTTCTCCACGGCTCGCCCGAGGCCGTCAAGACCGCCAAGAAGACCTACTACCGCGTCTTCCTTAAGTGGGCGCTCGACAAGCGCAGCTCGGTGAGTATGGACGACTTCTGGGCGGAGCTGAAGAAGGAACCGTCCGGCAAGGTTGGGCTCTTCTTCTCGCATGCCCAGTGGTGCATCGTGCTGGGCTTGAGGAAGCTGAGCGGCAAGGCAGTGGACCTCTAAACGACAAGCGGCCACCCTCGATGGCGAGAGTGGCCGCTTTTCTGTACCATGTGCCGCGCGCCTACCACTTGATGTCGACGTGGAGCTTCTCGATCATGAAGCGGTAGACCGAGAGCGCGGCCGTCATCAGGCCCGCAGTGTACACCTTGCGCGCGAAGCGGAGCTTCTTGTAGGCCCCGCCGTTCTTCTTCGCGTACGCTGCCGTCAGGTAGGGCGACTTCGACCAGGTGGGGAAGTGCTCGTTCAGGTAGGCGGTAAAGCGCTCGGTGATGGCGCGCACGTCGTAGCGCTCGTCGCAGCTCAGGCGGAAGGTGAGCGAGACCCCCAGGTGGAGGAACGCCATGGCGTCGAGCATGGGGAGAAGCTCGGGGCGCGCCTCCTCGTAGTAGCCGCGGATCTCCAGGAAAGCCGCGAGGATGGAGTCGACCTGCTCCTCGCGCACGGTGTTGATGATGGAGCCCTCGCGCACCATGTAGTGCACGAGCGACTTCGGGGTAAAGACGACCTTGCCGCGCATGTCCAGGTAGGCGAGCAGGTGGAAGGCCATGTCGTCGAGGACGGTCGGCGGGTTCGTGAGGTTGCGCATGCCCTTGAGGACGCTCGCACGGAAGCACTTGTTCCAAGGCGCGGTGTTGAGCTCGACCAAGCGGCCTTCGTCGCCCTCGATGGTGAAGTCCTCGCGGGGGTCGCAGAGCTCGCGCGAGAGGACCTTGCCGGTCTCGAGGTCGGTGCGCTCGAAGCCGCAGACCGCGATATCCGCGTCGCTCGCCTTCGCCGCCTCGTAGAGCGACTGAGCGAAGTCCGGCTCGGCGTAGTCGTCGCTGTCGATGAAGCCGATGTACTCGCCGCGGGCAAGCGCGATACCGTCCCAGCGGCCCTTCCAGACGCCCTCGTTCTTCTTGTCGACGATCACGATCTTCTCGCCGTAACGTGCGCGGTAGTCGTTGAGGATGTCGATGCAGCGGTCAGGCGAGCCGTCGTTGATGCAGATGACCTCTATCTGGTCAAGCGTCTGCGCCATGAGGGAGTCGAGGCACTTGGGAAGGTACTTCTCGACCTTATAGCAGGGGACGATGATGCTGAGCTTGATGTCCTGAGCGCTGGGCTGCATGTTTCTCCTGTGTCGTGGGGCGTGAGGCTGCACAATATTCTTATCATAACGCCGTCGCACACCCAATCCGATTGGATCGCCATGCCCCACAATACCCCCGCCGTCGCCGTTGTCATGTCCACCTACAACGGCATGCCGTACGTGGGAGAGCAGATTCAGAGCGTGCTCTCGCAGGAGGGCGTCGACGCCCATCTCTTCGTTCGCGACGACGGGTCTACGGATGGAACGGTGGAGTTCCTGCGCGGGCTCGAGGAGAAGGGCGAGCTGACGCTCTTCACGGGTGGCAACCTCGGCGTGGTGGGCTCGTTCATCGAGCTCCTGAGCCTCGTGCCCGCCGAGTTCGAGTGGGTCGCGCTCTGCGACCAGGACGATGTCTGGCGACCGGATAAACTCGCGCGCGCGGTCGCCGCGCTTTCGCAGGGCCCTCAGGACGTGCCGCGGCTCTACTGCTCGGAGTACACGTTCTGCGACGAGCAGATGAACCCGACCGGACGCTCGCACCTGAACCTCATTGGCGTGGGTTTCTCGACGCTGCTGTACGAGACCAAGGTCTCGGGCAACACCACGGTCATCAACCGCAGGCTCTGCGACCTCGCGTCCGCCGCGGGCGCGCGGGACGTCTACGGGCACGACTGGTGGCTCGGGCTCATCGCCGCCGGCCTGGGGGAGCTTTACTTCGACGACTACCAGTCGCTCGGCTACCGGCGTCTAGCCGCGAGCGTGAGCCCCACGGGCGGCAATTTCCTGACCATCCTGCGCTTCCGCGTGAAGGCGTATCTGCAGGGCGACCAGCTCGCGCGCATCACGCGGCAGCTCAACCGCTTCTACGAGGTTTTCGGCGACCAGTTGGACGCCGAGAAGCACGCGCTCGTCGAGCGCTTCGTCAACGGTGGCCGCATGAAGAAGGCGACCACTCCCGTCCGCCTGCGGCAGATCATGACGGAAGAGGTCGCCTTGAGGGTGCTGTTCCTGCTGGGGAAGCTGTAGGTCCCGGGGCGCTCGCTAGTCCTCGTCGGGCGTGTCGGCGTCCTTCTTGACGCTGACGCCGGCCTTGGCGGCGAGCTCCTCGCGGGCGGCGCGCTCGTCGAGGTGGTCGAGCGCGATCTCCTGTGCGAGCTCGTTGACCTTGACCTTGAGGCGCGAGATCTCAGACGAGCAGGCGAAGACCTTCCAGAGCAGCAGCGCGATGATGACCATGTAGACGAAGTTGCTCGCCGACATGAAGCCGAGGGCGTAGGCCAGGTTGATGGCGATGCCGGGGAAGATGGCGACGATGACGAGGATCACGGCGGCAACGACCCAGAAGACGGCGTCCTCGATGAGGAGCTTCTCCTTCTTTACCTGTCGGCTGACGACGGCGAGGGCACAGAGAGCGGCGACGATGAGGATGACGCGGAGATAGAGCGGAAGCATCGGTTCTTACCTACCTAAGGAAGCGGGACATGACGATGGAGAGGCACGTTCTGCTCATGTAGCGGATGACGTTGCCGAGCTTGAGGTAGCTCTCGCCGCCTTGGCGCTCCTGCATCTCGGCCTGGATCTCGACCACGGGGCCGTACTTGCGCGCGACGATGGCCACGAGGTCGGGCTCGGGCGCCCAGTCGAAGCCCTTGCAGAAGAGCTCGATCATCTTCCTGCTGTACATGCGCATGCCGCTCGTGGGGTCGGTGATGACGGCGCCGGTGGTCAGCTTGATGAGCCAGGTGATGAGGCGCGAGCCTGCGCCGCGGGCGCCGCTGGGCTTGACGGTGCCGTCGAGGTAGCGCGAGGCGACCACGATGTCGGCGCCCTTCTCCTCGAGGACCTGGGCCATCTGCGGGATGTAGGTGGGGAGGTGCTGCCCGTCGGCGTCGAACTGCACCACGGCGTCGTAGCCGTGGCGCCAGGCATACTTCATTCCGGTGCGGAAGGCCGAGGTAAGGCCGGTGTTGATGGGCAGGTTCGCGCCGTTGAAGCCGTTCTTCTCGATGATCTGGCGCGTGGAGTCCTTGGACCCGTCGTTGACGACGAGGTAGTCGAGGCCCGGGCAGCGCTCCTCGAGCATTGCGATGGTGCCTTCGAGGCACTCCTCCTCGTTGTAGGCGGGGATGACGGTCAAAACCCTCATGCGGATGTTCTCCTGGTGTCGAATACAGATGTAGTTACTTTAGCACGCTGAACTAGGCCGGGCGCCGCCGCGTCCGCTTCGGCGTGGTCATTGTCTGTGCGGGCGGGGGAGAAGCCCCTCGTGGCGTAAACTCCTTATGTTCGTACGACGTCGTTCTCGGGAGATCAATGGTCTGGTCCGAATACCGTTATCTGGTTGTCGTCCTGCTGGCGGCGCTTCTCGTCCTGTATTGGGTCTTTAGGCATCTTGACTCCCTTCGCCAGGCAAGTGAGCGTAGGACCCGAGAAGAGATCGCGCTTATCGTCCTCGCCTCCGCGGTGGGACTTGCGGCCGTTTACGGCAGGATCTATGCGCAGAAGGTGGGCTTCGCCTTCGGGGTGGGTGACATCAGTACCGACGTCATCGACCAGTACGTGCCCTTTTACACGAACCTAGTCGAGCATATCCAGTCCGGGGCCTTCGGCTCTTGGAACTTCGACTACGGCCTGGGCGTGAACCTTCCTTCTTACCAGACGTGGCTCTACGACCCCTTTAACCTGGTCCTCATTCCGCTCGTGTTGGTGCTCGGCATCGGTCGCCTGAGCCTTTCTTTGGCGCTCACCCAGTCGGTCAAAGTGCTTGTGTCGGCGCTGCTCTTCGACCACCTTCTTACGCGCTACTGCAGGATGCCGCTCGCGCGAGCCGCGGCGTCGGTGCTGTACGCGTTCTCGAGCTTCCTCATGCTCCTGGGCCAGCACTTCTTCCTGGGGAGCCTCTTCCCTATGCTCACGCTCGCCGTGCTCTGCTACGAGCTGTACCTGGAGCGGCAGTGCGTGCGCAGCTTCCTGTGCGTGACGGGCTCGGTCGCGGCCGTGCTCCTGTGGTCGGCCTACATCGCATGGATGGTGCTTCTCTTCTGCGCGATGTACCTGCTCTTGAGGATGCTCTATGTGCTCGAGGGGCGGGGTCCGCGCGCTTTCTTCCGGACACTGGGGCTTATGTTCCTGCCCGTTGCTTGCGGCGTGCTGCTGAGCGGCGTGCTGCTCGTGCCGTACGCGCTCTTCCTCACGCAAGAGACTGCCCGCACCTCGAGCGACGCGTCGATGGCGCAGAAGGTCCTCTCTCACCTGGGCTTCGTTAACGCGGACTGGGTGGGCGCCATCCTGAGCAGGCTGCTCGGGGGGAGCCTGATCAACGACGGCTGGAGCACCGAGCAGATGGTCTCCGACCTTGCGGACGTCTCGTATGCGGGAAGCTTCTCGCAGGAGTTCATCCAGCTCGGCTACTCGTGCGCGGCGCTCATGCTCCTCTCGCAGTTCGCGCACTGGGTGGCGACGGAGGTGGGCGGCCGCGCGCGGGCGCTTATCGTCGCCTCCGCCGCGCTCGTGCTCCTGTACTGCTTCAACCAGTTCCTGCCGACGCTCTTCACGGCGATGGTGCGCTTCCAGTACCGGAGCTCAGCTATCGTCGCCGTCCCGGCTTGCATCGCCCTGGCGGTCGCCATCGAGAAGCGTGTGGCGTGCGGGAAGGTCGCCTTCGTCCCGCTCGCCGTTTCCGCGCTCCTGACCTTGGTAATCATCGCCTGGTCTATGCGGCATGCCGTCACGGGCAAGCTCCCGTCGGCCGTCTTCGCCGCGGGAGCCGTCGCGGCCTTCGCGGCGCTGGTGGCCGGACGCAAGTTCCCGGCGTTCGAGGGAGCCGCAACGGTCGCGTTCATCGGCGTCGCGGTGGCCACGACCTTCTTCGACGGGTTCTACTGCACGAACAACCGCGGGCTTGTGCCGATCTCCGACTTCCCGTACACGCAAGGGGCGGAGGCCGACGCGGACACGCGCTCGGCGCTGTCTTCCCTCCTGGATTCCGATACCTCGATGTACCGCGTCGAGAAGACCTACCATGACCACTCTTTGGCGTCGGATAGCTTGCTGCAGGGGTATGCGGGCGCTTCGCAGTACAACAGCACCCTTGACGCTGATCTGCTGGAGTTCTACGACAAGCTCTGGCCGGAGGCCACCTGCTCCTGGCTCGTCTACACACAGATGTACACCACTGACGCGGGGGTCGACCCCGCGGTGCTGAACCTGCTGGGTGTCCGTTATGTGCTCTCGCGCGACGCGCTCGATTTGCCGTGGATGGAGCTGGCTGAGCAGGAGGATGGCGTGCTGATTTATGAGGTCGCGGGGAGCGACTCGTTCCTCACGGTTCGCGGCTCGGTCGTCTCCGAGTCGGATGCCGATGCCCTTGGGTCGGCGGGGGAGCGTCGCGCGCTTCTCGCTGATGCGGTCATCGTGCCCGACGACGTGGCAAAGGCGTATGACGGTAAGCTCGGCGGATCGGGCGTCTGTTCGAGCGTGACGCAGTCGGGCGCGGGCGAGCTCTCCGGCACCGTTTCCGTCGACGGCGCCGCGGCCGCGTGCCTGCCCGTGCCGCACACGGGGACCTGGCACGTGTACGTCGACGGCGAGGAGGTCGAGACCTTCCGGGCCGATTACGGCTTCGTCGGGTTCGTCGTCGAGCCAGGGGAACACGAGTTCACGGCTGTCTACCAAACCGAGGGTGCGAGCACGGGGGCGATGCTTTCGGTTGCCGGCGCCGTCGTGACCGCTGTGTGCGCGATCGCCTTGTGGCGCGTGGATAAGAAGCGCGTTTCCGCTGTGCCTGCCTAGGCGCGCTTCTTGCCGTGGATTCGGTGGGGAAGAAGACCGCCGGGGTGGCCGCGCTTTGAGCAATGACTTAAACTATCTTTATCTATTTTGCAATTCGTCCTATGGAGCGACATGGTTTTGAATCGCTTGGCAAGAAACTCCGTCTGCGCCGCGGCCATCGCCGCTGGGCTCGCGCTCGGATGCCCGATGGGCGCTTATGCCGATACCGCTTCCGACCTCGTCTCCGCGCGCCAGAGCCTCGAGGAGATTGGCGCGTCCGTAGAGGCGCTCGCCGGCGACCTTGACGGCCTGGCCACCGAGCTGGAGAACACCGACTACGAGATTATGGTCAAGGACCAGAAGCTCACTCAGAACAAGGCTGCGCTCGCGTCGTACGTGTCCGAGGAGTACAAGGACGGCGGCTCCACGCTGCTCACGGTGCTTCTTGGCTCCACGTCCATCGATGACGTGATCTCCCGCATCCATTACGTTCAGAAGCTCTCGAACGCCCAGGCGGACGCTATCGCCGAGATTGACCAGGCGAAGACCGAGCTTGAGGAGCGCAAGGCCTACCAGCAGGGCATGGTCGACGACACGCAGTCCAAGCTCGACGCGCTGAATACCCAGCGCGAGGCCGCCGCAGCTCTGGTCAATTCCCTGAGCGAGGAGGCCAAGGCCCAGCTCGCGGAGGAGGCCAAGCAGAACTCGACGCTCAACGTGGCGCTCGAGCAGAGCAAGCAGGCCTCGACCACCACCACGGCTGCCGACTCCTCGACCGCGCGCGAGGCCAGTGAGAGCATCAAGAAAGACAGTTCGTCCGACAGCTCGAATACGGGCGAGCAGGATAGCAAGCAGGATTCTGATAGCGGCAACAGCGGCGACGACAACTCGGATACCCACAACACGCAGCGCGAGGATACGAATACCGGTGGCGACACCGACTACTCGAGCCGTTCGCGCGACTATTCGATCTACAACGTCTCGTGGGGCGGGGACACCGAGTATATCTCGAGGCTGGCCGCCAAGGCTGCATCGGTGGGCAGCGGCTCAAACTATTTTATCGCGTGGGACAACGAGCTCTGTCGCGTGATCGTGTTCCAGCGCAGCGGCGGCGGCTGGTCTGCTGTCAAACTCTGGAACTGCAACGGCGCGAGGAACACCTACTCCGGCGCCTGGTCCGTTGTTCACCGCCAGATCTGCAACTGGGCCGACGAGTACTTCGGCCAGGGCTACAACGACTGGTCGACCTGCTTCATCGAGTCGTACACCAGCGATAGCCTGGGCCACCTGCGCTATATTCCCGGCGCCGGCTACGAGGACTGCGCCTCCATCCACTCCACCGGCTACTCGGAGACCGGCTGGGGCAACACCGGCTGTTGCGGTCTTACCTGGGACAATGCGAAGTGGGTTTATGACAACGTGCCGGACGGGTCGACGGTGTACGTGTTTCGGTTCAGCGACGGGCGGGTGTTCTAATCAGGAGCGTCGTCTTCGTATATCGACGCATATGATTGGGGCCGGCCCGCATCGCAGCGGGCCGGCCCTTCTTATTGACTTAGCTTGTAGTAGCCGTCAGATTGGCTGAACGAGGGACTGAACGAGGGGTCGACGAAGTTGCCTCCAAGCTCACCTTCGACGATTTCCGGGGACAACGTCTGGGGCTCCTCTCGCAATAGCGACTTCGGTGAGTTCAGGCGTGCCGTTGCGTAGGGCATGTAGAGGTTTCTCTTACCCTTGCTCCATGCGATTGCGAACGCATCGAGAAGGTCTTTCCTGCTCATGTTCTGTGGATCCAGACCGATTTCCTCCGCGGTGTCGACGCGGACGAGGCAACATTCGGGATTTCCCACAACGGCATCCATGGGCCGCTCCGAGCGACCGACGTAGCCGCCGTCCTGTTCCGGGAGCAGTTTCAGAAGCTTGAGGACTGATCCGTTGGGGGTGACGACGGAGCTCGCATAATCGAAGAGCCCGTCTTGCCTGATGACGCGTGGAGAGACCGAGAACATGTCGTCGCGTGTGGCGTGACTGACCAGGGTCGTGAGTTCATCCAAGGTGAGGTCGTGTTTAGGCGAAATGAAGAGCACGAGCCGTATCGCCGATAGTTTCTCGGAGGCATTCGACTTTTCGTTGTATGCGGCTAAGGTCTTCTCGGTTATTTCAGAAGGCTGTCCTGGCTCACAAATCACCTTGATCACAGGTAAGGGGGAGGGGACATCAAATTGTGCCCTGTACGTGAAGAAAGCCCTGCCCCTCTCTACCGTTCCGTCAATGCCTGTCCTATCGAGGTGATCCTGGATCGCCTTTGCCCCTGCGTTTTGTGCGTAGCTTTTCTGCGCAGGGTTGCCGGCCGTCGAGCCAGAGTGGATTCTCCAGTGGTAGAGGACCTCGGGGATATGCACCACCGGTTCGCCAAGCTCGGCGATCTTGAACGACATGTCGTAATCCTGCGCGCCTTCAACGTCTTTGCCTGAGGGGGCAACCTTCGCAAGAAGGTTGCGACGGACGGTGAGCCAATGGATGATGTAGTTGTTCGAAAGAAGGAAGTCCTCGTTATAGTCGGGCTTGAAGAGAGGCAGCGATGGGCGGTCCTCCTCGTCGATGTTGTCCTCATCGCAGTACAGCATGCCTGGCTTTACGTCGGCGGCATTAATCTTCTTGACCATTCGAGCCAGGGCATAGGGTTCTACGGTGTCGTCATGGTCGTAGAAACTCACGTATTCTCCGGCGCAATGTTTAAGGCCAAGGTTTGTGTTACCGGTTATGCCGAGGTTCTCGGGGGTGTCGATGACCTTGATGCGCGGGTCGGCACACTGGGCGAAAACGCCGCGCATGGCCTCGTCCTCGGGTGACGCGTTGACGACGACAAGCTCCCAGTTGGTGTAGGTCTGCTCGAGAATGCTTTCGAGCATCTTCTTCAGGAAGACGGGCGGCGTCTTATACGCCGGTGTCACGATGCTCATAAGAGGGCCGTCGGAGGGTGTGGGCTCTGCGGCGAGCGCGGCCCTCTGCCTGTTGAGCCAAGCCGGGTAGTCCTCATCGACAGAGGCGTTTGCGATGATTTGTCCGTACTCCTCTATGGCCGCCTCCTGCACGCTTCGTCCGATGGCCAGGCGGCTTTTGCCACAGGTGAGAAGTAGACGCTTCTCGTCGGTTGAGGCAAGAACCGAGTATTCGTCTACGGACCACATGTCCGATGCGATTACGTGGTTATGCTCAGCGAGCTTGACGGGTTTGATGAAGCGTGCGCCGCTCGGCAGGTAGCGCCTGTTCCCGCGGAGCGATAGGCAATGAAGTCTGGGGCTTGCGGACATGGATTCGTTTCGAAAGAGCAAGATATCCCAATAATAAGAGCTTGGCCCCTCAGAGAACTCCCCCTCTGCGCTTCTCACGCACCTGACGAACCGAAGGGCTACTCTGTTTTGGATCTCAACATCGCTCAGCGGCTGATTCTCCAGGACTTCATCGATCGAGTTGGCCATACCGCTCCTTGGTCGCCGTTGCTTTTGGGCTAAATCATCATAGCTAATACGGCGGCCTCGACTCGAGGCCTCTTGCCTCAGCCGTGAGGCTTCAGAGTTCATTCTGACTGGGCGGCTTAAAGCATCTTGTAAATTTCATCCGTCTGAGATCTCCGTGGATATATATTCTTTTCAGTTTGTTTGAGCTTGTTTTGCGAATCTTCTACACGGGGGGTCCCATGATAGGTGAGCTGAGTACTGCACGGCGTTGTGTGTATGCCGGTCTTGCGATCGGTGCTTCTCTGACTTTTTTGACTGCAAGTCCAATCCCTGCTTTGGCATCGGTTGCGGGGGGGGGCAGCTCTCGATGCCGTAGGGACTGTTTCGACTACCGACAGCGGCCAGCCTGATTCTACCGATGAAACGGACATCGGTATCGATTCTGCCGCCTTGGATGAATCAGGCGATTTGAATGTTGGTGGTGAGGTAGCCGCTATCGAGAGTGTTGCTAGTGGTGATGCGGCTTTGAATTCCGATGACGTCGTTAAGCCGTCTGACGATAGCGGGGAAGCGTCTGAAGATGAACAGCCCTCTTCCGATGTAATGACCGATGGCGATGGCGCCGAACACAACATGTCTGTCGATGGCGCGACTGCTGCCGTCAAGGCTCAAGCGACGCCTTGTGTCGCAGCAGAGCCTGCCGTTTCTCCTGCGAATGACGCCGAATACGGTCCCGCCCAATCTTCGACCCATGCCAAGGGCTGGGATGGCGACAACTATTACGACGGCTCTGATGGTGTCTACACAGGCTGGGTCGTCGATGACCACGAGGGCAATCTTGAGAGGTACTGGGTCGAGTCCGGCAAGCTGTGGCGCGACGGCCTCAAGCGCGCCTCGCTCGGGTACTGGTTCTATTCCCTGTCCAGTGGCCGCGTGCTGCGGGGGACTTTCTCTGACGGCGAGCTCGTGTATCTTGCCGACAACGACGGGCGGCTCGCCGGCGGCGAGAACGGCGGTTGGGTTGTTTCGAGGGATTACGGGCAAGGTCTGCAGCGTTATTACATCGACGCTGATGCGCATGCTGCGGTTGTCGGCTACTCCTCGGAAGGTTACGCCCACTTCACCACCTCTAAGGGTTATACGCTGCGGGGTGTCCAGAAGTCCGGAGACGTCGTTTACGCGGCCGACAACGACGGCAGGCTCGGCGGCGGGCGTTCCGGCTGGGTCGTCAGCTCAGACTTCGGCCAGGGTCTGCAGCGCTATTGGTTCGAGGGGGACGGCACCCTCAGGGTTGGATATTCCGAGGACGGCTGGGCCCACTACACCACGTCGGAGGGCTTTGTCTTGCGCGGTGCCCTCAAGACTACCGACGGCAGCATGTACTACGCCGACAACGACGGAAAGCTCAAGAACTCTGGCTGGCTCGTGACCTCCGGCTTCGGCCAGGGCCTGCAGCGCTATTGGTTCGCCAACAACAAGGTCGCTTCTGAAGGCCTTTATCAGACCGGTTCCTCGTCGTGGACGTACGCCACGAGCAACGGCTACGTCCTGCGCGGGGCTCTTGCCAAGGGCGCGCTCGTCTACCTTGCGGACAACGACGGCCTGGTCGCCGGCGGCGCCAAGGGCGGCTGGGTCGTGAGCTCGGCTTATGGCCAGGGGCTTCAGCGTTACTGGATCGAGGCGGATGAGCACGCCGCGAAGGTCGGTTACTCGACGAACGGCTGGGCGCACTACACCACGAGCAGCGGCTACGTCCTGCGCGGCGTCTACAAGGACGGAGACGTCGTCTACGCCGCCGACAACGACGGCAGGCTCGGCGGCGGGCGGTCCGGCTGGGTCGTCAGCTCAGACTTCGGCCAGGGCCTGCAGCGCTACTGGTTCGAGGAGGACGGCACCCTGAAGGTCGGTTACTCTTTGGGTGGCTGGGACCATTACACCACCTCGGAGGGATACGTTGCTCGCGGAAAGTATCGGGCTTCTGACGGCAGCTTCTATCTTGCGGATAACGACGGTAAGCTCGAGTCTCCGGGCTGGCATGTGACCTCGGCTTACGACGGCAGCATTCAGCGCTACTACATCGATAACACGACTCATGCGGCGAAGACGGGTCTCTTCCAGGTGTCGGGCGACTGGTATTTTGGCCTCTACGATACGGGTTATGAGCTCCGCGGGCGTGAGTGGCTCGACGGCGCCTACTATTACGGTGATAATGACGGTAAGTTAGTTCCCGCTTTGAGCGCCTCGATTGCTTCCGAGGACGGCTCCGCCGCGATATCGACCGCAAAGTTCATTAACGGCGAGGCTTGGCTCTTCCTTCCCGCCAACGCACATTACTCATCGTTGAGCCTCTCTGCCCAGAAGTTCGGCGACGCGTCCGAGGCTCAGGTCTCTTTCGACGGCGGCAAGACATGGGTGGATCCCTCAGCGGGCCCGCTCAACCTTTCGACCTTGGCCGAGTCTTCCGGCGTGCGCACCATTCTGGTCAGGGCTTCCAGCCGTGCCGCTTCGCATAAGGTCAACATCATGCGCTCCTCCAGCGTCGCGTCTCTCTTCATCTCGAGCGATGACGTTGTGAACAAGGGGAGGCACTACATCGAGTCCGACCCTGACCACAAGCTCTCCGCCACGGGCGCGCTTCTTATGGTCGGGGCCGACGGTTCGGTTGTTTATGACGGCAAGCTGAGCCAGATCAAGGGCCGTGGTAACGGTACCTGGATGTGCTCGAAGAAGAGCTATCAGATCAAGCTCGACAAGAAGTGCGACCTCACGGAGTCCGGGAACAAGGAGAACAAGGCCAAGATCTGGACATTGATCACGGACCGCTTTGATGTCTCCTCCTCGCGCGACGTGATCGCTTATCACCTGGCGCAGCAGTTCGGGGTCGCGAGCGCCGTTGACTACCGATTCGTGAACCTCTACTACGACGGTGACTACCGCGGCACCTATCTTGTTTGCGAGAAGGTCCAGATCAACGGTGGCCGCGTGGACATCACCGACCTCGAGGAGCAGAGCGAGAAGCTCAACGGCGATCTTTCCTCGAAATCGCTGGCGCTTGGAAACAACTCCTACGGTTATGAGCTTAAGTATGCCCAGGGCATGAGCGATCCTTCCGACATCTCCGGCGGATACCTCTTCGAGCATGAGTATGCCTACGAGCGCTATTCCGGGGAGAGCGCTTACTTTAGCGTCGAGGTTTCCGGGGACGGCGAGATTCAGCACTTCGTCTGCAAGGCTCCCGAGGTCTGGTCCTATGCTCAGGCGAATTACCTGAGCTGCCTCGTGCAGGATCTCTTTGATGCTGCGAGGAACGGCGGGGTGGTTCCGAACTGGCGCGGCAGCTCGCGCGCCGGCAAGCGCACCGATCAGATCCTGGATGTTGATTCTCTTGCCAACGTCTACTGGGTCAACGAGATCATGAAGAACCGCGACGGCTACGTGTATTCCTCCGGCTACCTCTACAAAGACTCCGATTCCTCGGGTAACGGAAAGCTCACTTTTGGCCCAGCGTGTGACTTCGACCTTTCTTCCGGCAATACCGTTGGCAACGTCTGGGACTCTAGTCTGCTTGACACCGAGGGTTGGTGGACGCGTGAGAGCGGTATTGTGTGTAATCTTATTATGAACGACCCGTACGTTTATGCGGCCGTGCAGCGTGCGAAGAGCCGCGTGATCGCCGCTGCTCGCAACTATCTTAACGGTGGCGCTCTCGCGACCGATATGGGCAACGCCGAGGGCGCTATCGCGATGAACCTCAAGGCCTGGCCCGGGCTTTATGAGACCAACGAGACCTGGTCGGACGTGCGTAGTTGGCTTAACCAGCGGCTTGATTGGATTGAGCGGAACTAGGCAGCTGGCTGCTTGCTAAGAAGGACCGATCACGCCAAGAGGCGAGGTCGGTCCTTCTTGTGTGAGGGGAAGCGCTTTGAGATGGAGCGGCGCATTTGATGGTTGCGTTAGGCGGTTTCGAAACGGTATTTATACATCGGCAACGGGTATCCCTCCAATAACGCGGCCTGTTATGTCCGAGAAGAAAGGGATTCCTATGTCCGACGTCAAGTTCTTCCGTTGTGCCCATTGCGGCAATGTGGTCGCTGTTTTGGTCGACGGGGGAGTGACTCCCGTCTGCTGCGGCGAGCCTATGGTGCTCCTGCACGCGGGGACCACGGACGGCGCGCGCGAGAAGCACGTGCCGGTCGTCGAGCGCGAGGGCGACGAGCTGCGCGTGCGCGTCGGGTCGATAGAGCACCCGATGGCGACTGAGCACTACATCCAGCTTATCGCGGTCGCTTGTGAGAAGCGCTTGCAGGTGGCGCACCTCTCTCCGGGCGATACGCCCGAGGCGGCCTTCAGCGTCCCGGCTGGCAAGCCGGTGACCGTCTACGAGCTCTGCAACCTTCACGGTCTCTGGAGCGCGGAGGCGTAGCACGTGTTGCGACAGGAACGAGGGTGCGGGCGGATATCCACCCACACCCTCGTCTCTTTACGCCGCGTTTTTCAAAAACCGGATCTTTACCCGAGCAGGGCCAGGGTTGCGCGGCAGTTTTCCTCGACCGGACCAAGTAGGTGCTCACGGAGCTCTTGCACATCTGGAAGACCCCGAGCCTCGGACTCGTCGAACGCCGTGGCCATCGCCGTGGGAACCGTGCTCGCGAGCTCGACCATTATGCCAACGCATTCATCGGTCATTAACCCGACACGTTCCATTGCCTTGCGTACCTGCGGGTCGTTCTTACCAGCGTACCGTTCGATGGACCCTCGGTCCTGGCAACGGCCTCGGTCTCTTTGCCCGGCAAGCAGAACTGAACAGCGCCTGGGCAGTCGAGGCCAATATGTTTGAGTAGCTCGATGGGATTGTTGGCGCTGACGCCATACTCTGAGGCGATGGCTCGCCGCTGCTGCTCGCTGTCAGGGAGCGGCCCGAAGAGATATGGGCGCACGGTTGCCTGGTCGAAGACGCGATTGCTTATCGGCATGTTAAGCGAGAGCGGTATGCCCTGGTATTCGGCGCGATAAGAGAAGCTCATGAGTCCGTGGGCATCCTGGTGGAGCGTTCCGACGACTTTGCCACAGACAAGAACTGATAGCTCGGCTTTGGCCATGGTCTAAGGTCTCCCTTCTGGCTTGATCGCGACGCCTTGCTCCCGGGCAATCTGTGTGAAGAGCTCGGCGTATGTTGGAGATGGTCCCGGAGTCGGTGCTGCTATTTGCGACGGCGTGCCAGCGACGTTGCCCTTCGCGTGTGGCTGCGTTTGCGGCGTCCCTTCGTTTTGGTTGTCTTGCGCCATCTTGGCAGTGAGCGTGATGCCGAGCGCCCCGAGGACGGCGAGCAATTTGTCTAGACGTATCCCCGTGGCGTCGCCAAGCTCGAGTGAGGCGAGGAGGCGCTCTGATACCCCTGCCTTTGCGGCGAGCTGACCTCGTGTGAGGCTCTTGCTCTCGCGAACCTTTCGTACATAAAGCCCGGCCTGTCGCGGGGCCGTTATGTTCCCGAGATTGCTCATGTCCGTTGTCTGTGAGTTCATTGGCGCCTCCTTGTATGCAGACTTTTGCAGATAAGAATAACATGCAAAAGTCTGCATGTCTTGTTAAGTGCAGACTTTTGCATGATTTCGGTTTATCGCCCGGGGTGGTGGGGCGATGAGGCGGCATTCTAGCTGGGGGTGCTTTGAGATTGCCTCGAATACCGACCTGGGCCGCCGCGTGGGATGGTTGAAGCGCTTTAGCACGTCTTGGCGCGCAGAAAACGCCGCGAGTACCAACGAAGAGGGGGTTGTCGTTGGTACTCGCGGCGTTTTTGGAGCGTACGGCGCAAAGGATTGGTATTTTGGGGAGTTTTGAAGCTCGCGACGGAGCCGCGGCGCGCCGCCCTTCTTACTCCGCGATCCAGAACTTGAGGATCGGGAAGCTGACGACGACGGCGAGCAGGGTGTTCACCACGGAGGCGATGTTGCTCGCGAGCGCGGGGCCGGCGCCGAAGGCGTCCTGGCAGAAATTGGTCACGTAGCCGGGCAGCATGAGGTTCACAACGACGATGAACACGGCAAGCACCGCGTACTTCCAGGCCGACTCGCCGTAGCCGTGCTCGGACTTGAAGACCCACTTCATCTGGACGAAGTAGTTGACCACCTGTGCCAGCACCTCGGCGATCAGGAAGGTGATGAAGCCGCCGATGCCGTTGGAGCCGTCGCTCGTGTAGTTGAAGATGAGGAACCTGAACGGCGTGGTCAGCCCCAGGACGTTGACGAACAGCGCCGCGCCCGCGGTGGAGCACACGATGCGCGTGACGGTCGAGATGTTGGACAGGACGTTGAACTTGATGAACTCCCAGATAGCCGGGTGGTCCTCGATCCATTGCTTGTAGTTCATGGCGATTCCTTTCGGTGCCTGCTGGCGATAAGGGCGTGGGCGCGGCGCCCGCTACTTGACGGGGGACGCGGCGTTCTGGACGAGGTTGGCGACGAACTCGACGATCAGGCGCAGGATGCCGACGACCCAGAAGCCGCGAATCTCCATGACGAGGGCATCGACCATGCGCATGTTCACCATGCCGTTGGTCATCTTCGCGAGGGCGCGCAGCGGCATGTTCCAGATGAAGAGCACGTTCAGGTTGGGCTTGCCCGACTTGTCCGCCTTCGTCTTCAGCGCCTTGAGCACGAGCCAGACGACCCAGAAGATGGGGGAGCGCCCGTGGTTGAGGTCGCGGAAGCACATGTTGCGCCCGATTGCCGGCCCTTCCTCGGGAATCGTGTGGCCGAGAAGCGCCTCGAAGGAGGCGTCGTCGACGTCGAGCACGTCGGCTGCCTCGTAGCGGCTCACGTCGCGGCCCTCGTACGGCGCGGGCGCGTCGGTGCCGGCGACCTCGACCACGGCACGCAGGCGGACGTCGCGGCTGCTCGCGGCCACGCGCAGCTCGTAGGCGCCGCCCTCGACCTCCCAGGCGCCGGTCGCCTCGTTGAAGTAGCGGAACGCCTTGTCGCCGAGGTTGATGGAGACGACCTTGGATTCGCCGGGCTCGAGCTCAACGCGAGCGAAGCCCTTGAGCTCCTGCTCGGCGCGGAAGAAGGAGCCGTTCTTCTTGGCTACGTAAAGCTGGACGACCTCGGCGCCGGCGACGGTTCCCGTGTTCGTCACGGTGAAGGTGGCGTCCCACTCGCTCGCCTCGAGGCTGCTGTAGGCGAAGGTGGTGTAGGAGAGGCCGTATCCGAAGGGGAAGGCCACGTCCTTCTTCGCGGTGTCGAAGTAGCGGTAGCCGACGTAGATGCCCTCGCGGTACTGGGCCTGCTTGCCGTCGGAGGGGAAATCGGCGGAGCTGGGCACGTCTTCCCAGCGCACGGGCCAGGTCTCGGCGAGCTTGCCGGAGGGGTTCGCGCGCCCGCAGACGACGTCGAGCGCCGCGCCGGCGCCGGCCTGCCCGCCGAGCGCGCAGTAGAGGACCGAGCGGGCGTCCGAGACCCAGTCCGTCTCCACGCAGGAGCCAGCGGAAAGAAGCACGACGACCTCCGGGTTGGCCTCGGCCACGGCGCGCAGGAGCTCGACCTGGTTCTGGTTGAGCCGCATGTTCAGGCGGTCGGCGCCCTCCGACTCCGCTATCTCGTCCAGGCCCATGGCAAGAAGGACCACGTCGGCGCGCTTGGCCAGGTCGACGGCCGCGGCGCGCTTCTCGTCGTTCTGGCCGCCGTGGCGCCCGAAGCCGGGCTCGTAGCCCACGAACGCGAGACCCGAGTCGCCGATCATGTCCAGCAGCGAGTCGACCTTGGTCGAGTTGACGGCCGAGGAGCCCGCGCCCTGGTAGCGGGGGGTCTTCGCGAAGTCGCCGATAAGGGCGACCTTGGTCCCCGGCGCCAGGGGCAGCAGGGGAGAGCCGCCCTCGCCCGCGGGCTCGTTCTTGAGAAGAACGCAGCCCTCGGCGGCGGCCTGGCGGGCCAGCGCGTGGTGCGCCTCGGCGTCGAAGGCGTCGGGAGCGGCCTGGACGGCGGGATGCACGTCGAGGATGAGGTCGATCGCCTCGTCCACGCGGGCGTCGACGTCGGCCTCGGACAGGGTGCCGGCATGGACGGCCGCCTCGAGCTCGCGCACGGAAGCGAGGCCGGGCGCGGGCATCTCGAAGGTCGAGCCGGCCGCGACGCCGGCCACGTGGTCGTTCGAGCCGCCCCAGTCCGTGACGACGGCGCCCGCGAAGCCCCACTCGTCGCGGAGTATGTCCTTGAGCAGGTGCTCGTTCTCGTTGGCGTAGGTGCCGTTGATCAGGTTGTAGGAGCTCATGATCGTCTTCGGCGCGGACTCGCGGGCCACGATCTCGAAGGCGGTGAGGTAGATCTCGCGCATGGTGCGCTCGTCGATCACGGAGTCGGACGCCTGACGGCGCGTCTCCTGCGAGTTGACGGCGAAGTGCTTGGGGCAGGCCCCGATGCCTACGGACTGGATGCCGCGCACGTAGGAGGCGGCCATCTTGCCGGCCAGGTAGGGGTCCTCGGAGAAGTACTCGAAGTTGCGGCCGCAGAGCGGGTTCCTCTTTATGCAGAGGCCGGGGCCGAGTAGCACGCCGACGCCCTGGCTCGCGGCCTCCTCGCCCATGGCCGCGCCGACGCGCTCGCCGAGCTCGGGGTCCCAGCTGTTGGCCACGGTGACGGCGGTCGGGAAGCAGGTGGCGGGCTCGGAGCCGTTGAGTCCCAGGTGATCGGCCGTGCCCTCCTGGTGGCGGACGCCGTTGGGGCCGTCGGAGAACTCGATGGCGGGGATGCCGGCCTCCTCGATGCCCCAGCTGCCGAAGGTCGTCTTGCCCTGGAGAAGGGCGCATTTCTGCTCGAGCGTGAGCTTCTTGATGATGTCCTGATGCCTCATGGGGCCTCCTTCGCGAATCTTCTTCGACCTGATGGTAGGCCGAGGGCCGCGAAGGAGGCCCCGTGACGGCACAATCGGACCAAACGGGGACACGATTGGTTACTTCGCCGCGCCTACGGGGCCCGCGCGCTCCCGTAGGGTCGCGGCGTCAGCGGGAAGAAGAAGCCCTGTTTCGCGGGGCGCGGGCCCCGCCTATGGCGGATGGCCGGAATCGGGCCCTTACATGGTGAGGTAGAGGTTCCTGCAGTTGCCGACGGCCACGCTCTTCAGGGGCTCCTTCAGCTTGAGCGTGCGCGTCGTCGCGTAGCCGTCGAGCATGTCCTCGAGCCACTCCTCGTAGACGCCGCGCGCCTCGTCCTCCTCGTCATCGTCCCCGAGGAAGCCCTCGTCGGCGTCGTCGGGGCCGAAGAGCTCCTCGGCCGTGTGGAGGACGAACGGCGTGCCGCCCGCCTCGCCGATGCGGTCCTGAAGCTCGCGGGCGAGCTCGTCCTGCGCTTCGAGGAGGTCAGCGTAGCGGTCGCAGAGCTCATCGTTGGGCCGGGTGTCCTCGTCGCTGGGGCCGTCCTCGCCGTCGCTCTCGGCGCGGCAGCGGATGAACTGCGCGAGCGCGTCGAGCAAGGACTCGTCCTTCAGGTGCGCCTCCGAAACATAGAGGACCGCCGTGCCCTCCTCGTATTCGGGTGAGGGCAGGCCCTGCGGGTCCTCGACGACCTCGACCGCGATCCTTGCCTCGGGATAGTACAGGCTCATACTCGGCTCCTCTCGCCTTTTGACTGTGGTGGGAGAAGAGCCTACGGGGCGCCCGCCGACGGGGCGCTGACAGGATGCCGACGGTTCGCTGACGGCGCAGCTCAGGCGGGATAGTTGCATTGTGCATTGCGATGGCGTTCGGTGAGCGGCATGAATCGGCGTGCGAGCGGCGCAAACCTGTTCAGATGAGTGGAATGTTGACGCAGGTTGCTTACGGAATGCTGACACACGCGTTGCTTTAGGGCATATTAGAAAAGTTTTCGCTTTGTTCGTAGGAAGGCCCCTCTCGATGGATTTCTCCCCCATATGCAGCGTCTTGCTCGCCGTCACGGCCCTGATGCTCGTGTTCGACGTCTTCGCCGCGGCGACCCGCGAGGGGCGCGTCCATATAAGCGACGTCGCGTGGGGCTGCGCGTTTCTTGCCGTTCAGGCCGTCGTCTTCGCCTGGGCGCGCCAGGGGCTCGTCGTCGTGGACGAGGGCTCCCAGTCGCTCGCCGCCGTCGTGGTCGCTAACCTCGCCTGCATGGCCGCGGCACACCTGGCGTGCTCGCGCCGGCGGGTGACCGATAGGCTGCTCCTCGCCGCCGCCCCCTCGGACTGGGTCGCTTACCGCGTGATCTGCGTCCCCGTGGCCGTCTTCGGCGCGTGCGCGGTGGGCGCGCTCTGCACGCTCGCCATCGAGCTGCCGCACAACCAGGCGCTCGACCAGCTGAATCCGCAGAGCATCGCGCTGGAGTGGATGCTCCTGAGCGTCCTCTCGGGCGGCCTGTACTTCCTGGGACAGCGCCGCGCGCTGCTCATGGCGCTCGTCCCTGTGGCCTCCACGGGGCTCGGCCTCGCGGAGTACTTCGTCTATACCTTCAAGGGGCTGCCGATCCAGCCGGGCGACGTGCTCGCGCTCGAGACCGCGGCGTCGGTGGCGGACGGCTACGTCTACACCGTGGACGCGTGGTGCCTCTGGGGGCTGGCCGCCGGCGTCGTGGCGCTGCTGTGCTGTGTGCTTCTTGCTTGCCACCGCGACGGCGGGGCCGGCGAGAAGGGCTCCGTGCCTGCCGCGCTGCGGCGGCTGGCTACGCGCGCCGGGTGCGGCGGGCGCGCGGGAGCGGGCTCGGGCGCTGACGCCGGGGCCGGCGCGCCCGCGGCCGAAGCCGTCGAGAAATCCGTCGACTGGCACCCGGCCGGCGTCTTCGCCAACGCCACGGTCGGCCTGGCGCTTCTTGCCGGCTTGGTTTCGCATGTTGCTTCCGTCGACTATGCGAGTGACCTTGACATCGCGGTGAACGCGTGGAGCCCCGAGTGGAGCTACTCCACCCAGGCGTATTTGCCCACCTTTATCAGTGCGTGCCAGGCGATGATCCCGACGGCGCCGCAGGGCTACTCCATCGACGCCGCTGAGGCGCTTCTCGCCTCCTACGTCGACGCGTACAACGCCGACGAGACGCTCGGCAACTCGGAGGCCCGTGCGGCCGCGGCCGAGCAGTTCGACTACGAGCGCCCGACGGTCATCGCCGTCATGAACGAGACCTTCTCCGACCTCTCGCTTTTCGATAGCATGCACGCCGGCTACGAGGGCCCGCAGTACTTCAAGAGCATCCCTGACTGCCTCGTGCGCGGCACGTTCTACACCTCGGTCTACGGAGGCGGCACCACGAACAGCGAGTTCGAGTTCCTGACCGGCAACTCCATCGCCAACTTCGGCTCGGGGGTCTACCCGTACAACATCTACAACATGGGGCGCGTGGAGAACCTCGCCGGGCTCTTCAAGGGCATGGGATACGACGCCCTGGCCATGCACCCCAACAAGCCTCAGAACTGGAACCGTACGAACGTCTACGAGAGCTTCGGCTTCGATGAGTTCCTTTCCATCGACGATTTTGAGGGGGCTGAGCGCTCTCGCGGCCACGTCACCGATGGAGCGACCTACGAAAAGATCCTCGAGCGGCTCTCGGAGAACGACGGCCCGCAGTTCATCTTCGACGTGACCATGGCCAACCATGCGGGCTACGAGACCGGGCTCATTCCCGAGGACCGGCAGGTCCATCTGGAGATCGACGGCGCGGAGAATGAGTCGGTCGACGAGTACGTGTCCTGCATCCAGAAGTCCGACGAGGACCTGCAGTACTTCATCGAGGAGCTTTCCCAGCTCGACCGCAAGGTCGTCGTGGTTTTCTTCGGGGACCACCAGCCGGGCCTTATGAGCAGCTATAACGATGCCTGGTATGAAGACGAGAACAGCGCGGAGCACATCTGCCGCATCTATCAGACTTCTTACTTTATCTGGGCGAACTACGACGTGGCGGGCAACGACCAGGTGAGCGAGGTCCGCGACGTGGCGGCGAGCTCACTCTCGTCGCTGCTCATGCAGGTCATCGGCGCCCCGATGTCGGACTACCAGAAGGCGCACATGGAGCTCCTGCAGGCGCTGCCGGTGACCGACGCCGTCTGCTATCAGGACCTCTTCGGCTTCTGGCACCTGCCGAACGAGTCCTCCGGCATCGAGGCTACCGACCAGGCGCGCGCGGACTTCGAGCTCATTCAGTACTACATGATGTTCGGAGACGGCGAGGACATCTTTAACACGAAGATGCAGGACGCGGCCAACTACTAGCGCAACAGGCGACCTGCCACAAACGACCGCCCCTCCCCAAGTTCGGAAGGCTTCCGAACTTGGGGAGGGGCGGTTAACGGTAGGTATTCGCCAGCAAGCGGCACCATTTCGAGTTTGGTAGCCTTCCAAACTCAGGCGGCTGATGGGTGCGGGCGGCTAGTTGAGCTCCACGGTGGTGCCGAGGGCGTTCGAGCGGAGGTTACGGAGCCAGAAATCGGGCCGCGCGTCGTGGATGGCGGCCTCGACGGCGGCGGCGCGCTCGGCACCGTCGGCAACGGCGAGCATCGTCGAGCCCGAGCCGGAGATCATGAACGCGCAGGCCCCGGCCGCAAGCGCAGCCTCGCGCAGGGGCTCGTAGTCGGGGATGAGCTTGCTGCGGTAGGGCTCGTGCAGCTTGTCGCGGTTCGCCTTGGAGAGAAGCGCGGCGTCGCCCGTCTCGAGCGCGCGCACGACGGCCACGCAGCGGCCCATCTGCCACACGGCGGTCGCGGCCGGCACCTCGGCGGGAAGCACGCGCCGAGCGTCTGCGGTGCGGACCTCGTAGGGCGGCGCCACGGCGATAAAGCGCAGGTTGGGGGCCACGTCCATGCGGATGGAGGTCGTCTCGTCGCCGTCGACGAAGGAGCTCACGAGCCCGCCCATGATGGCGGGAGCCACGTTGTCGGGGTGCCCCTCGATGCGCGTGGAGATCTCCAGGCAGGCCTCGGAGTCGTAGGTCCCGTGCAGTCCCATGGCGCCCGCCACGCCCGCGATCACGCAGGTGGAGCTGGAGCCGAGCCCGCCGGAGAGCGGGATGGGCGAGAGGATCGTGATCTTGAGCGCCTCGGCCTCATACCCGAGCTCCTCGCAGGCGGCGAGGTAGCTCGTCCACACGAGGTTGTCCTCGCCGCGGAAGCGCTCCTCGCACCCGTCGACCTCGAGCTCGCCCGAGGCGGAGCGCGACAGCAGGAACGTCGCCGTCAGGTCCAGGGCGATGCCGAGGCAGTCGAAGCCGACGCCGACGTTCGCCGAGGTGGCGGGAACGCGGACGACGACCATGTCGCGCTTCTCGCCGTCCTGGGCGATCACAGGAAGACCCTCGCGCAGGACGACTCGATGAAGGCACCCATCTTCTGGCGGTCGGCCACGGTCTCGTGCAGGACCTCGGCCGCGCGCAGGCCGGAGAGCTGGGCGGGCGCGACGGTGCCGGTCTTGGCCTCGAGGGCATCCATGCAGGCGAAGCCGTTCATGCCGTCGACGACGACGCCGAGGGCGGCCAGGACGTCGGCGCTGAACTTGTAGGGCGAGGCGGTGGAGAGAACCACGCGCGCGCAGCCGGAGGCCTGCTCGCGGTCGAGGACCGCCTTGGCCACGGCGGTGTGCGGGTCGATGAGGACGCCGAGCTCCTCCCAGGTGCGACGGATCTCCGCGCGCGTCTCGTCGTCGTCGGCGCGGCCGCACGCGAAGACGCCCTGGATGCGGGCCAGGACGTCGGCCGGCACGGTGTAGGAGCCCTTTTCGGCGAGGTCGGACATGAGGGAGGCCACGAGCTCGCAGTCGCCGTCGCAGAAGTAGTAGAGCATGCGCTCGAGGTTGGAGGAGACCAGGATGTCCATCGAGGGGCTGATCGTCTTGTTGAACGGGCGCAGGCGGTTATAGGTGCCGGTGGTCAGGAAGTCGGTGAGGACGTCGTTCTCGTTGGAGGCGACCACCAGGCGCTTGACGGGCAGGCCCATGCGCTTGGCGTAGTAGCCGGCCAGCACGTCGCCGAAGTTGCCGGTGGGCACGACGAACTCGACCTCGTCGCCGAGCTCGACGGCGCCGGCGCGCACGAGCTGCGCGTAGGAGTCGAAGTAGTAGGTGACCTGCGGCGCCAGGCGGCCGACGTTGATGGAGTTGGCGCTGGAGAGGACGATGCCCTCCTCGGCCAGGCGCGCGGCCAGCTCGCGGTCGGCGAAGATGTGCTTGACCTCGGTCTGGCAGTCGTCGAAGTTGCCGCGGACGGCGCAGACGGCGACGTTGTCGCCGGCCTGGGTGGCCATCTGCAGGTACTGGATGTCGGAGACCTTGCCCTCGGGGTAGAAGACGGTGACGCCGCAGCCGTCGACGCCCGCGAAGCCGGCGAGGGCAGCCTTGCCGGTGTCGCCGGAGGTGGCGGTGACGATCATGATCTTCTTGCCGTCGGCGGCCTCGTCCTTGCGGGCGACGCCCATGAGCTGCGGGAGCATCTGCAGCGCGACGTCCTTGAAGGCGCTCGTGGGGCCGTGGTAGAGCTCGAGCAGCCAGTCGTCGCCGAGCTTGGTCACCGGGCAGCAGGCGGGCGTGTCCCACTGGTCGCCGTAGGCGGCGGCCACGCAGGCGGCCACCTCGTCGGCGGAGAAGTCGGGGAGAAGGGCGCCGAGCACGTCCTCGGCGGTCTTCTGGAAGCCCTGGGCGCACACGGCGGCGAGGTCGAGCTTCTTCTCGCCGACCCAGTCGGCCACGTAGAGGCCGCCGTCCGGCGCGATGCCGGCGAGAATTGCTTGCTTACTTGTTACGGATTCGGACGTGCCGCGCGTGCTGTGGTAGAACGAGTTCACTGTTGGCTCCTTGCGTCAGGCCGTTACCAGTCAGGATTATGTGCATCTTACCTGTCTGCGCGCGCGGCCCCGGCGCGGGCGGGCCCATGGACACACGTTAGAAAACTGGCTCGTACCTGGATTGGCCGCCCTCGACAAGGAACGGAATAACCCACAGATGATCAAGATCGCGAAGTTCGGCGGCTCCTCCGTCGCGTCCGCAGAGCAGTTCAAGAAGGTCAAAGGCATCGTCGAGGCGGACCCCGACCGCAAGTTCGTGGTCGTCTCCGCCTCCGGCAAGCGCTTCTCGGGGGACAACAAGATCACCGACCTGCTCCTGCTCGTCAACGCCCACATCAAGTACGGGGTCGACTGCACTTCTCTGCTCGGCGACATCCAGCAGCGCTACCAGGACATCGTCGACGAGCTCGGCCTCAAGTACCCGCTCGCGGACAAGTTCGAGGCCTTCAGGAAGAACATCAAGAAGCACTCGCCCGAGTACGTGGTCTCGCGCGGCGAGTGGTTCACCGCGAACCTCATGGCCGAGTACCTGGGCCGCCCCTTCGTCGACGCCGCCGACGTCGTCGTCTTCCATCACGACGGCTCCGTTGACATGGAGCGCACCGCCGCGCGCCTGAAGGACGTCATGGTGCGCAAGGGCTCCTTCGTGCTGCCCGGCTTCTACGGCGCCACCGTCGACGGCCAGATCAAGCTCTTCCAGCGCGGCGGCGGCGACATCACGGGCGCCATCCTGGCGCGCTGCGTGGACGCCAACCTCTATGAGAACTGGACCGACGTCTCGGGCTTCCTCTCTGCCGACCCGCGCGTGGTCGACCACCCGCGCTCCATCCGCCGCATCACCTTCGACGAGATGCGCGAGCTCTCCTACATGGGCGCCTCGGTCCTGCAGGAGGAGGCCATCTTCCCGGTGCGCGAGGTCAACATCCCCATCCAGATCAAGAACACCAACCGTCCGGCCGACGAGGGCACCATCATCCGCGAGAACGCCGAGGCGGGCGAGGACGAGCACCTGATCACGGGCATCGCCGGCAAGAAGGACTTCATCAGCGTCCACATCAAGAAGGCGCACATGTCCAACGAGGTCGGCCTCGTGCGCAAGACGCTCGCCATCTTCGAGCGTTACGGCATCTCGGTCGAGCACATCCCCACGGGCGTCGACTCCTTCGGCGTGGTCGTCAACGGGGCGGACGTGCGCGAGTCCATCTACTCCATCGTGAGCGACATCCGCAAGGAGATCCGCCCGGACGACATCTCGATGGTGGACAAGCTGGCCCTTATCTCCGTCGTCGGCCGCAACATGTCCAAGCGCTCCGGCACCTCCGGCAAGATTTTCGGCGCGCTCGGCGAGGCCGGCGTCAACATCCGCATGATCACGCAGAGCTCGCAGGAGATCAGCATCATCATGGGCGTGAACAACGAGGACTTCGACCGCGCCATCCAGGTCATCTACGACCGCTTCGTGCGCGACGAGGTCATCAGCGACGGGGAGAAGTAGGGGCCCCGGGCGGCGGCGTTCGGCGGTTGCCACAAGTGTTGCAGTAAGGCATAGGTTGTTGCAAGCCTTGCACCAAGGAAAGAAACAGGGCTGTTTAGCAGGCCATTTACCAGGAAGGTATGTGAATCATGGCAGGAAAGACCGTAGCAATCCTCGGCGCCACCGGCGTCGTCGGGACCCAGATGCTCGAGTGCCTGGAGGAGCGCGACTTCCCCGTGGAGAAGCTCGTCCCTCTCGCCTCCGAGCGCTCCGTCGGCAAGAAGGTCTCGTTCCGCGGCCAGGACGTCGAGGTCCAGCTCGCGTGCCCCGAGGCTTTCGAGGGCGTCGACATCGTGCTCGGCGCGGCGGGCGACGCCACGGCCAAGGAGCTTCTCCCCGAGGCCGCCAAGCGCGGAGCCGTCTGCGTCGACAACTCGCACGCGTTCCGCCTCGACGAGGACGTGCCCCTGGTCGTGCCGGAGATCAACTCCGCCGACATCGCCGACCACCCGCGCAACATCATCGCGAACCCCAACTGCGCCACGATCATCGGCCTCGTGCCGGTGTGGCCGCTCCACCAGGTCGCCGGCCTCAAGCGCCTGATCGTCTCGACCTACCAGGCGGCGTCCGGCGCCGGCATGCCGGGCCTGAAGGAGCTCGAGCGCGAGAGCCGCGTGCTCGCCGAGGGCGGCGAGGTGGGGGAGACCAAGCCCTTCGCCTACCAGCTGGCCTACAACCTGATCCCGCAGATCGGCGGCTTCAAGGACGAGATGTACACGTCCGAGGAGCTCAAGATGCAGAACGAGGGCCGCAAGATCATGCACCTGCCCGAGGTCCGCGTTAACTGCACCTGTGTGCGCGTGCCCGTGATGCGCTCCCACTCCGAGTCCATCACCGCCGAGTTCGAGCGCCCGATCACGCCCGACGAGGCGCGCGAGATCCTGGCCTCCGCGCCCGGCGTCAAGGTCGTCGACGACCCGGCGAACCTCCAGTACCCGATGCCGCTCGACACCTCCGACCAGGACCTGGTTTACGTCGGCCGCATCCGACGCGACCTCTCGGCCGCCGACGGCGTGAACGCCCTCACCTTCTGGTGCTGCGGCGACCAGATCCGCAAGGGCGCCGCCACGAACGCCGTCCAGATCGCGGAGTACCTGGTGTAACGTCCGGTAAGCTTCGCAAAGGGCCCCGGCGTATTCCCCTGTGCTCGGACAGTCCTGCCCGCGCGGACGAGACATTAAGTCTCGTCCGGCTCGTGCGGAACTGCGCCAGGGGAATACGCCGGGGCCCTTTGCGAAGCCGGGTACTTTAGACCAGTTTGTCTCCTGCAGGGAATAGAGAGAAGAGAGAAGAGGACCATGGGGCTGTTGAGTTCGTATTACTTGCCGGGGATTTATGTGGAGGATTGCTCGGTTGAGGTTCCTCTGGATTGGCGTGGGAAGTCGCCGGCCGGGGTCGCGGGGGTCGAGGCCGGCGAGGTTTCGCGGCTTGCCGCCGAGTCGGCGGGGCTTGAGCCGTACGGTCCGTTTGCGGGTAAGAACATCCGGCTCTTCTATCGAACCCTCTGCCTGCCTGAGAACAAGAGCCGTGAGCTGCCGCTTATTGTGTATCTCCAGGGTGGTCCTGGTGGCGCGGGCCCGCGTGTGCTCGATGCCTGCACCGACGGTTGGGTCGAGGAGGCTCTTAAGCACTTCCGCGTCGTTTTGCCCGACCAGCGCGGCACGGGGCGTTCGAGCGCGGTCGATGGCCACCGTATGGAGGCCGTTGCCGCCGAGGCACGCGAGCTCGGGCTCGACGAGGCCGTCTACCAAGCCGAGTACCTCAAGCGTTTTCTTGCCGATTCCATCGTGCGCGACTTCGAGTACCTGCGCCTTGCCGAGTTCGGCGGTGCGCGCTGGGTAACGCTCGGGCAGAGCTACGGCGGGTTCCTCACGCTGTGCAACCTCTCGACGTTCCCGGCTGGCGTCGCGGCGTCGTTCGTGGGCGGCGGCATCCCGCACGTGCCTGCCTCGGCGGCGGACGTCTATGCGCACACGTTCCCGCGCATGGTGAGAAAGACGACCGAGTGGTACGCCCGCTACCCCGTTGACCAGGAGCGCGTTGTGCTTCTTGCCGACCGGCTCGCGGCCGGTGACGTTACTCTGCCGGACGGCAGCCCCTTCAGCGTCCGCAGGCTCCAGCTCATCGGCGGCGGCCTCGGCATGAAGCCGGCGCCTGAGCGCCTCCACAACCTGCTCGACCTCGCGTTCTCGGATGGCGACGGGTCTGCGGCCTCCGCCCTCGCTGCTGTGGACGGCGACGTCTCCAAGCTCTACGTTAACCGCGGCTTCGCCGAGGCGGTTCTTTCCAACACCGGCTCGTCCTCTAATCCGCTCTACTGGACGCTCCAGGAGTTCATCTACGCCGACGGCGAGCTCGAGTCGCCCATTCGCTGGGCGGCTGCCCGCGAGGCCGCCTCTCGCCCCGAGTTCTCGGCCGACGCCCGTCCCCTCATGATGTTCGGCGAGGCGATGTTCCCCTGGATGTTCGAGGAGGATCCCGCGCTCAAGCCTTTTGCCGCCGCGATGGACGTCCTTATGGAGGACACGCACTTCGGCAAGCTCTACGACACCGAGCAGCTTGCTGCGAACGAAGTGAAGCTCCAGTGTGCCGTTTACTTTGATGACCTATACGTTGACTCGGGGCTTCAGCTCGATACGCTGAGCCGCGTGGGTCGAAGCCACGCTTGGGTCACTAACGAGTTCGAGCACGACGGGCTTCACGGGGGCCTCGTTTTCAAGCACCTGCTCGACGAGGCGAGAAACCGCGGCGACCTCGATGGCGTTCTTTAGCGGGCCGCACGGGGCGCGCTGTCGCTGTTTCCGCGCCACCTCGAGGCCGGCACCACCTCGAGCCCGGGACAACCTTCGGGCCGTCGCCCTTCTTCCCGCGCCCGCCGCGGCGCCCGTCGGCTATCGTAGGATACCGACGAAAGGAACCCTATGGCGAACAAGCTGCTGGTGGACACCCTCGAGCGCGAGGCGGCGCTCCCGAGCACCTATACGAAGGGCAGAAAGCTCGCGCTCGACGGCGCGGTCTGGGGCGTCCGCTCGAGCGAGGGCAGCATCGGCTCGACGGTCCGCGCCTCCGGCAAGGTCGACGCCTCGCACGGCGGCTGCTACGAGGTCTCCGTCGACCTCGACCTCGAGGCCGGGGACGTCCTGGACTACTCGTGCACCTGCCCCGCGGCCTATACCTACGAGGGGATGTGCAAGCACGAGGTCGCCCTGGCCCTGGCCTTCGCGGCCTCTCGCGAGGACGAGGCGGCGGGCGGCCCCCTCTCGCCCATGGCCCCGCGCAAGAGGAAGGCCCGCGAGGCCCCGACGAGCGGCGCCATCTCCGGCCTGATCAAGGACGCCGCCGAGAAGCGCCTGCGCGAGGCGACCGGGCGGCGCTCCCGCGCCCATGCGAGGCAGGCCGCCCCCGCGGACACGGTCTCCCTCGCCGTGGCCTTCGTCGTCCCCTCGAGGACCTACGTCGCCGACGGCCTCGCGCTCAAGCTGACCGCCCGTTGCGGCAGGACCAAGTACATCGTCAAGAACATCGCCGGCCTCGTGCGCGCGTGGCGTTACGGTGACGTCATGGAGTTCGGCAAGAAGCTCAAGGTCCCCTGCGCGCGCGGCTGGCTCGACGAGCGCGCATGCTCCCTGCTCGACCTCCTCGCGCGCGTCGTCGACACGCAGCAGGCGTTCTATCTCTCCCGTTGGGATTACATGGACGGGGGCCGCGGCACCGAGGTCAAGGAGCTCCCTTTGTCGCCGACCGATATCTGCGACGTCCTCGACCTCATGCAGGGCGCCTCCGTGCAGATCGAGCTCGAGAAGAGGTCAGCCTACGACGCCTGGGGCTACCGCGTCGGCGAGAGGAGCCTCAGCGAGTTCTCCGTCGCGGAGGGCGACCCGTGCGTCCCGTGCTCGATCACGGAGCGCGAGGAGGGCGGCTACGACATCGACGTGGCCTCCGACCTGCACCTAATTTGGAGCGATACGCGCTGCTACGCCACCGACGGTCACCGGATCCTGCGCACGTCGGAGGCCTTCGCGGCCGAGGCGGCGCCGGTCTTGAGCGCGCTCGTCTCGTCGCGCGGGACGCCGCACGTGAGCTCCAAGGACGCGCCGGAGTTCTGCCGCTCCGTGCTCCCCGCGCTGCGCGCATGGACCGACGCCGCCGTCCCCGAGTCGCTCGCCCTGGCGGAGCCGCCGCAGCCCGATTTCACCTTCCGGGTGGGCCTCGACGACGGCGAGGTGCGCTGCGAGGCGCGCGTCGCGTACGGCGACTGGTCCTGTCCGCTCGGCGGGCAGGAGAACGTCGCGGGCCAGCCCCCGCGCGACCTGGCCGCCGAGTACCACGCGCTCGACGTGCTCGAGGACTACTTCCCCGTGGCCGACGGCGCCTTCGTCTTCGACGAGGCCGACGACGAGCTGCTCTACGCCCTTCTCACCGACGGCTTGGCCGAGCTCTCGGGCCTCGGCGAGGTGCTCCTCTCCGAGCGCCTGCGCGCCATCAACGTCCGCCAGTCCCCGAGCCTCTCCGTGCGCGCCGCCGTGAAGAGCAACCTGCTCGACCTCGAGCTCGGCGCATCGGGGCTCACCGAGCGCGAGCTGCTCGACTACCTGGACGGCTGGAGGCGCAAGCAGAAGTACGTGCGGCTCTCCACGGGCGACATCGTGCGCATCGGCGAGAACCTCCACGTGGCCGAGGAGCTCGCCGCCGGGGTGGGCGTCGAGGTCGAGGACCTCGTGCGGGGCTGCGCGGCGGGCCTGCCCTCGAGCCGGGCGCTTCTCGTCGACGCGCTGCTCGAGGACGCGGAGAACGTCCGGCTCTCGCGCAACGCCGACTTCCGCTCCATCGTCCGCGACTTCGACACCTACGCCGACGCCGACATCGAGGTCCCCGCGGGCCTGCGCGCCGAGCTGCGCGGCTACCAGGAGGACGGCTTCCGCTGGCTCGGGACCCTCGAGCGCCTCGGCTTCGGCGGTATCCTCGCCGACGACATGGGGCTGGGAAAGACGCTGCAGGTCATCGCCCATGTCCTGGCCTGCAAGGAAGCTGGCGCGCAGGGACCCACGCTCGTGGTCTGCCCGGCGTCGCTCGTCTACAACTGGATGAGCGAGCTCGCCCGCTTCGCGCCGGGGCTCGACGCCGTCGCCGTGCTGGGCACGAAGGCGGCGCGCATGGCCGTGCTCGGCGGAGCCGAGGGGCGCGACGTGCTCGTCACCTCCTACGACCTGCTGCGCCGCGACGTCGAGGCGTACGCCGCGCACCGCTTCGCCCGCGTCGTCCTCGACGAGGCCCAGTACATCAAGAACCCCAAGGCGCAGGTGACCAAGTGCGCCAAGTGCCTCGACGCCGGCGTGCGCTTCGCGCTCACGGGCACACCCGTGGAGAACCGCCTCCAGGAGCTCTGGAGCATCTTCGACTTCCTCATGCCGGGCTACCTCGGCGGACGCGAGCGCTTCGCCAAGCTCTACGAGGGCCCGGTCGAGGCGCGCGAGCACGAGTCCGCGACGCTGCTTCGCTGCGCTATCGGCCCCTTCGTGCTCCGTCGCCTTAAGTCCGAGGTCCTGGCCGACCTCCCCGAGAAGACCGAGAGCGTCGTCTATGCACAGATGGAGCCCAAGCAGAGGAAGCTCTACCTCGCCTGCCAGGACCGCCTCGCCCTCCAGGTCCAGCACGCCGGCGACAAGGAGATCAAGAAGGACAAGCTCAAGGTCCTGGCCGAGCTCACGAAGCTGCGGCAGGTCTGCTGCGACCCGCGGCTCTACTTCGAGGGCTACGACGGCGGCTCCGCCAAGCTCGAGACCTGCGTGGAGCTCGTCTCGCAGGCCATCGAGGGCGGGCACAAGGTGCTCCTTTTCTCGCAGTTCACGAGCATGCTGGCGCTTCTCGCCGAGCGCCTGTCCGCCGAGCGCGTGCGCTACCTCACGCTCACGGGCTCGACGAGCAAGGAGGAGCGCGAGCGGCTCGTCAAGCGCTTTCAGGCGGGGGAGGCCGAGGTCTTCCTCATCTCGCTCAAGGCCGGCGGCGTCGGCCTCAACCTGACGGCCGCCGACGTGGTCATCCACTACGACCCGTGGTGGAACACGGCGGCGCAGGACCAGGCCACCGACCGCGCCCACCGCATCGGCCAGCGCCGCGACGTGAGCGTCTTCAAGCTGATCGTGGAGGGGACCATCGAGGAGCGCATCCTGCAGATGCAGGAGTCCAAGCGCGGCCTCGCCGAGAGCGTCCTTTCCGGCGAGGAGGTGAGAAGCGCGCTTCTCACCCGCGACGACATCTTGGCGCTTCTGGGGGCGTGAGCTGGGAAGACGTGCGCTCGGCGAGTGCTCGCCCGCGCCGTGCGAAAACTTTTTTGCGATTTAGGCAAAAAAGTCCTTGCATCGTCGTCGAGGACTTTGCATAATAAACGAGCTGCTTAACGAGGCAAGCAAATGGTGGGTGTAGCTCAGTTGGTAGAGCGACGGACCGTGGCTCCGTAGGTCGAGGGTTCGAGACCCTTCACCCACCCCATTCAATTGAATAATGGATCGTTAGCTCAGCTGGTAGAGCAGGGGACTCTTAATCCCAAGGTCCAGGGTTCGAACCCCTGACGATCCACCATTCTCGGATCGTTAGCTCAGCTGGTAGAGCAGGGGACTCTTAATCCCAAGGTCCAGGGTTCGAACCCCTGACGATCCACCATCGAATGATCAGAGCACCTTCGGGTGCTCTTTTTGTATCCAGGCCGCAGGTGCCCGCGGAGGGATGGGGACACATGACGAACGAAGCTCTCGGACTCATCGAGAAGGCCCTCGAGCCGGACCCGCTGTTCCACGAGGAGGTCGTCGCCGACGACCTCACGTGGGAGGGGCATATCTTCTCCTCGCACGTGCTCGACGTGGCGCTCGGGGACGGCTCGCGCGGCCGCCGCGAGATCGTGCGTCACTGCGGCGGCGCGGGCGTCGTGGCGCTCGACGAGGACCGCCGCGTCTGCCTGGTGCGCCAGTACCGCGTGGCCGTCGGGCGCATGACGCTCGAGATCCCGGCGGGCAAGCTCGACGCGTCCGAGGGCGCGGAGGCCTGCGCCGCGCGCGAGCTCGCCGAGGAGACGGGCCTTCGCGCGTCGAGCCTCGAGCACCTGGTGAGCGACTACGGGTCCATCGGGTTCACAGACGAGCACACCGAGGTCTTCTTGGCGCGCGGGCTTGAGCGCGGCGAGGCCGCCCCGGACGAGGGCGAGCTCATCTCGACGGTGTGGCTGTCGCTGGACGACGCCGTGGACGCGGTTCTCGCCGGCCTCATCCGCGACGGCAAGACGGTCGCCGGCGTCCTCGCGGCCAAAGCGCTTCTCGATAGATGCTAGAATGGGAAACCGCTCGCGCCGTTAGCTCAGTTGGATAGAGCCGCGGACTTCTAATCCGAAGGTCGGGGGTTCGAATCCCTCACGGCGCACCAACGCAAACTCAAGGGCACGCCGCTCTCCGCAGCCCCTAATTTCAAGTTCGGAAGGCTTCCAAACTTCGGAAGGCTTCCGAACTTTCGTTTAAGAACGTATATCCGCAGGTCAGGCGCCTGGGCAAGAAGCCCTCAGGGCTTCTCTCCAAGTTTGGAAGCCTTCCGAACTTGAGCCGGTCGCCTTCCGAGCGCGAGGGGGCGCCGAGCGCGCCGGCAGCGCGCCGGAGCAATTCCGGGCCGTTCGCCGATTGACGGGCGGACCTTCTCCGCAGGCATTCCAAAATGTGGCCCACGGGTGTTTATTTTCTAGCGCCGAGGGCAACGGGTTTGCGGCATACTTAAGTCTGTCGCATCCTGTCGGAAGGAGAACGCGTTGATTTACACGATGACGTTGAACCCTGCTCTTGACTACGTCATGCACCCGCTGACGCTCGATATGGGCTACACGAACCGCTCGTCGAGCGAGGAGCTGCACTGCGGAGGCAACGGTATCAACATCTCGACCCTGCTCAAGGAGGTCGGCACCCCCAGCATCGCCATGGGCATCGCCGCCGGCTTCACGGGCGACTACCTGCTGCACCGGCTCCAGGAGAAGGGCATCTCGTCCAACTTCGTCTGTCTCGACAAGGGCTTCACGCGCATCAACGTCAAGCTCAACGGCATCGTCATGACCATGTGCAACGGCATGGGGCCGAAGATCTCCGAGAAGAAGGTCGAGGAGCTCCTGGACCGCATGGACGTCATCGGCGCCGGGGACACGCTCGTCCTCACCGGCTCCATCCCGAGCTCGCTGCCGTCGGACATCTACGACCAGATCATGAAGCGCTTCGCCGGCCGCGGCATCCAGTTCGTCGTCGACGCCCCCGGTCAGCTGCTCATGGACTCCCTGGCCGCCCACCCGTTCCTCATCAAGCCGAACAACCACGAGGTCGGCCGCATCTACGGCGTGAACATCGAGGAGCCCGAGGAGTGCATGCCCTACGCGCACAAGCTCCAGGAGGAGGGCGCCCGCAACGTCATCATCTCCTGCGGCGGCCACGGCTCGCTGCTGCTCGACGAGAACGGCGCCGAGCACGTCGTGCCCACCGCGCGCATCCGCCTCGTCAACGCCACGGGCGCCGGCGACTCCATGGTCGGCGGCTTCCTCTCTATGGTCACCCGCGGCGCCGACTACGACACGGCGCTCGTCTTCGCCTCCGCCTGCGGCACCGCGACCGCGGCCTCCAAGGGCATCGCCAAGCGCGACAAGATCAACCGCGTCGTGAGCGCCCTGTACAAGAAGATGGGGCGCGCCGTCCCCGGCATCATCGCCAGGGACATGCAGGACGCCAAGGACGCCGCGGCCGCCCGCGCGGTCGAGGAGTGCCAGGCCGACGCCGCCAAGGCCTTCATGGCCACCGGCGCCACCGACGGCGAGAACTAGAGCTCGGCTCACCAGCGCGGCCGGTCGCACGCCCGCGCGAGCATATAAGGGAAGAGCCGCCACGGCGGCTGACCAGTAGGGGGATTACATGAACGAGGGAGTCAACTCTGCGGACGGCATCGTCTACGAGGGAGTGAACGCGTCCGACGGCGTCGGCATCGGCGTCGCCCGCGTGGCCGTCGAGCCCGACCTGAGCTTCACGCCGCACGCGCCCGCCGACGCGCAGGCCGAGAAGGAGCGCTACGAGGCCGCCGTCGCCAAGTTCATCGAGCAGACGAACGCGCAGATCGACCGCATGACCGAGACCGTCGGCCCCGAGGCAGCGGCCATCATGGGCGCTCACATCGAGTTCGCCGAGGACGAGGGCATCAAGGAGATGGTCAACCGCTCCATCGAGTCCGGCAAGTGCGCCGAGCAGTCCGTCTCCGAGGCTTATGACATGTACTACAACATGTTCTCCAACATGGAGGACGAGCTCTTCCGCGAGCGCGCCGCCGACGTCGCCGACGTCAAGACCGGCCTTCTCGCCGACCTGCTGGGCCAGGAGCTCATCGACCTCTCCACGCTGCCGGAGAACTCCGTCGTCATCGTGCACGAGCTCACGCCGTCCATGACCGCCGACATCGACAAGAACAACGTCGTCGCCATCGTCACCGAGACCGGCGGCCGCACTTCTCACTCCGCGATCATCGCCCGCGCGCTCGAGATCCCCGCGGTCCTCTCGGTGCCCGACGCCACCAAGAACATCAAGACCGGCGACATGGTCGTCGTCGACGGCGAGAAGGGCAAGGTCCTCCCCAAGCCCGACGACCGCAAGCTGCGCCACTACCGCAACAAGGCCAAGCAGTACGCCGCCGAGAAGCTCGCGCTCGAGGCCTATCGCGGCAAGGAGACCCTCACCGCCGACGGCGAGAAGAAGCTCCTCGTCGCCAACATCGGCAACCCCGACGACGCAAACGTGGCCGCCGAGCACGACTGCGAGGGCGTGGGCCTCTTCCGCTCCGAGTTCCTCTTCATGGACGCCAAGGAGCTCCCGAGCGAGGACGAGCAGTTCGCTGCGTACCAGAAGGTCGCCCTGTGCATGAAGGACCAGCCGGTCATCATCCGCACCCTCGACGTGGGCGGCGACAAGGAGATCCCGTATCTCGACCTCGCCAAGGAAGAGAACCCCTTCCTCGGCTACCGCGCCGTCCGCTACTGCCTGAACAACCCCGAGCAGTACAAGGTGCAGCTCACCGCCCTTCTTCGCGCCTCCGCCTTCGGCGACATCAAGATCATGGTCCCGCTCGTGACGACCGTCGACGAGATCCGCCAGGTCAAGGACCTCGTCAAGGAGTGCATGCGCGAGCTCGACGAGCGCGGCGTCTCCTATAACAAGGACATCGAGGTCGGCACCATGATCGAGACCCCCGCGGCCTCCCTCATCGCCGAGGACCTCGCCGAGGAGTGCGACTTCTTCTCCATCGGCACGAACGACCTCATCGGCTACACCATGTGCGCCGACCGCGGCAACGACAAGGTCAGCTACCTCTACGAGGTCTACCAGCCGGCCGTCATCCGCTCGCTCAAGCGCATCATCGAGGCCGGCAGCAAGGCTGGCATCATGGTCGGCATGTGCGGCGAGGCCGCGGCCGACCCGCTGCTCATCCCGGTGCTGATCTCCTTCGGCCTGGACGAGTTCTCCGTGAGCGCCCCGTCCATCCTGCGCACCCGTCGCATCATCTCCGAGTGGACCCGCGAGGAGTGCGACGCGCTCGCCGCCAAGGTCGTCAAGCTCAAGACCGCGACCGAGGTCAAGGCCATGCTCCAGGCTGCCGCCAAGTAGGCTGCGCCTCTTTTCGAACGACGAGGGCCCCGGTGCTGCCGGGGCCCTTTTCTTGTCGAAGTTCGGAAGCCTTCCGAACGTATATCGCGGGGTTCGGAGTAAGCCTGACCTGCGGTTCTTTCGTTGTCTTAACTTTGGAATCCTTCCGAACTCGATGGGTGTGGGCGGGCCTTTGCCCTAAGCCGGGAAGACGACGTCGAGGGCGCCCGGCTCCACGTCGACGACGAAGTCGCGGGCACAGAGCTTCTCGCCGTCCACCTGGCAGGGAGGCTCCTCCTCGAATCTGAGCTCGATGTGGGAGGTGCGTCTCGTCCTTACCACGCCCGACGCGGTGTGCTTGCCGAAGCGCGCGAGGCCGAGAAGCCCGAGCAGGGCGGGCGTCGGCGGCAGGGAAACGTTGTAGCAGACGTCGAGCTCCCCGTCCGTGGGGTCGGCGCTCGGGCAGATCCTGAACCCGCCCCCGTAGGTGGCCCCGACCTGCACCGCGAAGATGATGGTCGCGAGGTCGAGCGGCTCCTCGCCGTCGAAAGAGGCCCGGACGGGGAATCCCTCCCTAGCGCCGGCGAGTATGCGCAGAGCCGAGCGGACAAAGAGCTCCTCGCCTTCCTGCTTCGTTCCCGCGGCGCGCTTGTCCGTGGTGTCGAGCGCGATGGCCGCGTCGAGGCCGAACGAGAGCGTCTGCATGAAGCGCACTCCGTTGACCAGCCCGAGCTCGCAGCCGCGGACCTGCCCGCGCACGAGCTGGGCGAGCGCCCCCTCCGCGTCGTTCCTCTTCATGCCGAGCGTTCGCGCGAAGTCGTTGCCGGAGCCCATGGGGACGACCCCGAGCTGGGGGCGCTGCGCGCGACCGATCTCTGCGAGTCCGTTGACCACCTCGTGGATGACCCCGTCGCCGCCGAGCGCGACCACCGTGTCGTAGCCCGCCGCGCCCGCGGCGATGCCGACGGCGTCCTCGGGCCCGGCGGTTCGCACGACCTCGAAGCCGTTCGTGGCGGACGAGAAGCTCCTTAAGAATTCCTCGGCGAAGCGCGCGCCCTTCTCGCCGGCGCCGGAATGGGCTGCGGGGTTGGCTATGACGAGCGTCTTGCCAAGAGGGGAGTGCGGCATGTAACCGGCCTTTCCTGCGGGTGACGGATAGCTGCATTCTACGCGCCGGGGTTGCCGAATGGGCCGAACTCGCGTATAGTGAACGCTCGGTTCCGGGGCGTGGCGCAGTTTGGTAGCGCATCTGCTTTGGGAGCAGAGGGTCGCTGGTTCGAATCCAGTCGCCCCGACCAACATACGCGGGTGTGGTTCAACGGTAGAACCTCAGCCTTCCAAGCTGATGACGCGGGTTCGACTCCCGTCACCCGCTCCAAAGAAAACAGCAGGCCAGGGACGGTAACGCCTCTGGCCTGCTTTGTTATGTCGGCCTGGGCGACGTCAGCTGCGCCGCGCTCGGTCCTTCCCGAAGGTGATGCCGATGCTGATGAACGGCGTGAACCCGCCGCGCTTGCGCGGCTTTCTCAGGGCGTCGTCATCTGAGGAGAAGCGAGGGCGGTCATCATCGAAGAAATCTTCGCCCAGGTCCATTTCGTACTTCTCGCAATAGTCGCGCCAGAACTCACGGTCGTTCGGGTCGTGCATTTCCATCTCAACCCTTTCCACGGGGCCGGAAGCGCTTCTTTGCGCCTCTTTTGCTGCAGGTTACCCTGGGGTTGTGACAACAATTGGGGCACGAGCCTCGAGGTGGCGTTGCTCCCGAGGTGGCGCCACCTGGAGCCGTTTTGCCTCGAGGTGGCGCGAAACTGCTGAGAAAATCGCCCGGGGTGGCGTCGCGGGCACCGCCTCGGCGGGCTTCTTCCCAACCGGGCACCACCTCGGCGTGAACCCGCCGGCCGCGCCGTTCGCCGCCGCTTGTTTCCGGCCAACGGTAGCCACCCGTCCAAATTGAGATAAGCAACACGCGTCTGAGCGGCCCGTATGTACACTGTGTTTCGCAAAGCGCGCGAGACAGTTACGCGAACGGAACCGAAACGTTGCGCAAAACACAACGCGCGTACAGTTTCTTATTGGAAAACAGGCGGCCGGCTCACTGTCCCGGCGCCTCCGACAATAAGGAGAGATCATGACGTACTGCGAGAACGTCCTGGCCGACCTCAAGGCCCGCTATCCCGAGCAGACCGAGTTCATCCAGGCCGCGACCGAGATCCTGAGCACCCTTCAGCCTGCGCTCGACGCCCACCCCGAGTACGAGGAGGCCGCCATCCTCGAGCGCCTCGTCGAGCCCGAGCGCGTCGTCATGTTCCGCGTCCCCTGGGTCGACGACTCCGGCAAGGTCCAGGTCAACCGCGGCTACCGCGTCGAGTTCAACTCCGCCATCGGGCCCTACAAGGGCGGCCTGCGCTTCAACCCCACGGTCACCCTCGGCATGCTCAAGTTCCTCGGCCTCGAGCAGATCCTGAAGAACTCCCTCACCACCCTTCCCATGGGCGGAGGCAAGGGCGGCTCGGACTTCGACCCCAAGGGCAAGTCCAACAACGAGATCATGCACTTCTGCCAGTCCTTCATGACCGAGCTCTGCCGCCACATCGGCCCGAACACCGACGTCCCCGCCGGCGACCTCGGCGTCGGCGGCCGTGAGGTCGCCTACATGTTCGGCCAGTACAAGCGCATCCGCAACGAGTGGACCGGCGTCCTCACGGGCAAGGGCCTCTCGTTCGGCGGCTCGCTCGCTCGCACCGAGGCCACCGGCTACGGCCTCGTCTACTTCGTCGACGAGTACCTGAAGTCCAACGGCGACTCCTTCGAGGGCAAGAACGTCGTCGTCCACGGCTCCGGCAACGTCGCCATCTACGCCATCCAGAAGGTCTCCCAGCTCGGCGGCAAGGTGCTCGCCTGCTCCGACACCAAGGGCTGGGTCGAGGACCCCGACGGCATCGACTACCAGGTGCTCGAGCACATCTACAACAAGAAGCGCTCCGGCAACGACAAGGGCGTCTCGCTCGCCATGTACGTCGACGAGCGCCCGAACGCCACCTGGCACGAGGAGGACGGCCGCGGCGTCTGGGGCGTGGCCTGCGACGTCGCGCTTCCCTGCGCCCGCGAGAACACCCTGCTGCTCGAGGACGCCCAGAAGCTCGTCGCCAACGGCTGCAAGGTCGTGGGCGAGGGCGCGAACATGCCGACCACCATCGAGGCCACCGAGCACTTCCAGGCCAACGGCGTCGCCTTCATGCCCGGTAAGGCCGCGAACGCCGGCGGCGTGCTCGTCTCCGGCCTCGAGATGAGCCAGAACGCCGAGCACCTCTCCTGGACCTTCGAGGAGGTCGACGGCAAGCTCGAGCAGCTCATGCGCGGCATGTTCCACAACGTGGACGACACCGCCAAGAAGTACGGCCACGAGGGCAACTTCGTCATGGGCGCCAACATCGCCGGCTTCGAGAAGGTCGCCGACGCCATGCTCGCCCAGGGCGTCTGCTAAAGCAGAGAGAAGCGCGGGGCCGATCGAGGGGGCTCGGAGGATTCGCGGAGACGCGAAGGACCTCCGGGCCCTCTTCTTTGTGCCGCGTTCCCGAGGCGTCCCGGAGCCGGACAAACACCCCGGCGGCCCTGCGAAACCTTACAAAGAGTCTGGCTTCCAAACATAAATCCATGATGCGACCAGCGGTTTCTTATTTGTAAAGTCGCTCATTCGCGGTTATTTCCTAACTCTTGGTCGCTATACTGCATTGCAGACCTTTAAGACGGTACGAGAGACCGAAAAGGCGTCCACAACGTATTCGCAGCAGCCTTCTCGGAGTTCTGCGCCACCCGGCGCTGCGGCTCCGATTTTTGTGAGAAGCGATTCCTCGCAGCTCAGGCATGCCGCGAAGCCCTCTGGGCGCAGGCGGAAAGGACGGTGACGCGTTGAACCTCTTGGTCGACGGCGGCAAAACCCCTAAGGCGCTCCTCGCGCTTGAGGACGGCAGTTACTTCTTCGGGCGCTCGGCGGGCGCTCCCGGCGAGACGTTCGGCGAGGTGGTCTTCAACACCTCTATGATCGGCTACCAGGAGATCGTCTCCGACCCCTCCTACGCGGGCCAGATCGTCACGCTGACGTATCCCCAGGTCGGCAACTACGGCGTGAACGAGGTCGACATGCAGGCCCGCGACCTGCACCTGGCCGGCCTCATCGTGCACGACATGTGCTACGAGCCGAGCAACTGGCAGTCCGTCAAGTCGCTGCCCGAGTTCCTGCGCGAGCGCGGCGTCGTGGCCATCGAGGACGTGGACACCCGCGCCCTCACGCTCATGATCCGTGAGGGCGGCGCGTGCAAGGCCGCCATCTCGACCGAGGACCTCGACCCCGAGAGCCTCGTCGCCCGCGTGAAGGCCTCCGCGCCCATCTCCGAGCACAATTACGTTGCCGACGTCTCCACCGACGAGCCCTATGTCGTCCCCGCGAAGGGGGAGGCCAAGCACAAGGTCGTCGCCTTCGACTGCGGCGAGAAGGCCGGCATCGCCAAGCGCCTGGCCGCCGTGGGCTGCGAGGTCACCGTCGTGCCGTGGGACTACCCGGTGGCGGACGCCCTCGCCATGAACCCCGACGGCGTCTTCTTCTCCAACGGCCCCGGCGACCCCGAGACCGTCCCGCCCGTGGTCGAGGCCGTCCAGGCGTGCCTCGGCAAGCTCCCGGTCTTCGGCATCTGCCTCGGCAACCAGGTCATCTCGATGGCGGCCGGCGGCAGCATCGAGAAGCTCCCGTACGGGCACCACGGCGGCAACGAGCCCGTGATGAACCTTCTCACCGGCAAGGTGGAGATCACGGCACAGAACCACAACTACGGCCCGATCTTCAAGACCTTCGGGCCTCTTGTCCCCGAGCTCTCCGGCGGCATTGCCGAGCACGTCGACGACCTGCGCTTCTGGAGCGAGAAGCGCATCGCGCCGGTCGTGCAGACCGAGCGCTACGGCCGCATCCGCCTCACGCACGTGAACCTCAACGACGGCACCCCCGAGGGCATCCAGTTCCTCGACGTGCCCGCCTTCTCCATGCAGTACCACCCCGAGGCCAAGCCCGGCCCGAACGACTCGACCTACGCCTTCGCCGCCTTCGCGCGCCTCATGGACGGTGTCGAGGACTACCTTGCCATCGACGTCCGCGAAGGGAGGCGCTTCTAATGCCCAAGCGCACCGACATCAAGAAGATCCTCATCATCGGCTCCGGCCCCATCGTCATCGGCCAGGCCTGCGAGTTCGACTACTCCGGCACCCAGGCCTGCAAGGCCCTGCGCGAGGAGGGATACGAGGTCGTCCTCGTCAACTCCAACCCGGCCACCATCATGACCGACCCGGAGACCGCCGACCGCACCTACATCGAGCCGATCACGGCCAACTCCGTGGCCAAGGTCATCGAGAAGGAGCGCCCCGACGCGCTTCTCCCCAACATGGGCGGCCAGACCGGCCTCAACTGCGCCGTGGCCCTCGCGCACGCCGGCGTGCTCGACAAGTACGGCGTCGAGGTCATCGGCTGCGACATCGACTCCATCGAGACGGGCGAGGACCGCGAGCTCTTCGCCGCGGCCATGAAGGACATCGGCATCGACGTCGCCAAGTCCGAGATCGCCCATACCATCGAGGAGTGCGAGGCCGCGGTCGACGCCGTGGGCGGCTACCCCGTGGTCATCCGCCCGTCCTTCACCCTCGGCGGCGCGGGCGGCGGCATCGCCTACGACCACGACGGCCTGCTGAGCATCTGCGAGCAGGGCCTCGCGCTCTCGCCCGAGACCGAGGTGCTCGTCGAGCAGTCCATCGAGGGCTGGAAAGAGATCGAGATGGAGGTCATGCGCGACGTCGCCGGCAACGGCGTCATCGTCTGCTCCATCGAGAACCTCGACCCCATGGGCGTCCACACCGGCGACTCCATCACCGTCGCCCCCTGCCAGACGCTGAACGACTACGAGCTCCAGCGCCTGCGCGACTACTCCATCGCCATCCTCGAGCGCGTCGGCGTCGCCTGCGGCGGCTCCAACGTGCAGTTCGCGGTCAACCCCGAGGATGGCCGCGTCATCGTCATCGAGATGAACCCGCGCGTCTCGCGCTCCTCGGCGCTCGCCTCCAAGGCCACCGGTTTCCCCATCGCCAAGATGGCGGCGCTTCTCTCCGTGGGCTACACCTTGGACGAGATCCAGAACGACATCACGCACTCCACGCCCGCCTGCTTCGAGCCCTCGATCGACTACTGCGTGGTCAAGATCCCGCGCTTCGCGTTCGAGAAGTTCAAGGGCGCCTCGGACCGCCTCTCCACCCGCATGAAGGCCGTCGGCGAGGTCATGGCCATCGGCTCCACCTTCGAGGAGGCCATGCAGAAGGCCATGCGCTCGCTCGAGCAGGGGCACGCCGGCCTCGGCGCCGACGGACACGACGACTTCGACGAGGAGAGCTTCGCCGAGAAGGTCGCGACGCCGACCCCGGAGCGCATCCTCTACGTTGCCGAGGCGCTGCGCCGCGGCTGGACCGTCCAGCAGGTCTTCGACGCCACGAAGATCGACCAGTGGTTCCTCCACCGCATCAACGACATCGTCCTCGCCGAGAAGCGCATCCGCGAGCTCGGGCTCTCCGGCCTCGACGCCGACCACATGCTCGCCGCCAAGCAGATGGGCTTCTCCGATGTCCAGCTCGCGCACCTGACGGGCCAGCGCGAGGACACCGTCCGCGCCATCCGCGAGGTCCTGGGCGTCCGCCCGCTGGTCAAGACCGTCGACACCTGCGCCGGCGAGTTCGCGAGCCGCACTTCTTACCACTACTTCACCTACGAGAAGGGCGGCGCCTCCGAGTTCCACGAGGCCGAGAAGCCCCGCGCCATCATCCTCTCTGCCGGCCCGAACCGCATCGGCCAGGGCATCGAGTTCGACTACTGCTGCTGCCACGCCGCCTATGCCCTGCACGAGAAGGGCTACGAGACGGTCATGGTCAACTGCAACCCGGAGACCGTCTCGACCGACTACGACACCTCCGACCGCCTCTACTTCGAGCCGCTCACCTTCGAGGACGTCATGAACATCATCGAGGTCGAGAAGCCCGAGGGCGTCATCGTCACGCTGGGCGGCCAGACCCCGATCAACCTCGCCAAGCGCCTGAAGGCGGCGGGCGTGCCCATCATGGGCACCCAGCCCGAGGCCATCGACCTCGCCGAGGACCGCGACCGCTTCGCCGCGCTCCTCGACAAGCTCGAGATCGCCTACCCGCCCTCCTCGACGGCCGAGACCGTCGCCGACGCGAAGAAGGTCGCCCGCCGCGTGGGCTACCCGCTGCTCGTGCGCCCGTCCTACGTGCTCGGCGGCCGCGGCATGGGCATCGTCTACGACGACGCCGACCTCGAGAAGTACATGGCCGAGGCCACCAAGGTCTCCCCGGACCACCCGGTCTACCTCGACGCCTTCCTGGAGGACGCCATCGAGCTCGACGTCGACGCCCTCTGCGACACCGAGGAGTGCTACGTGGGCGCCGTCCTCGAGCACATCGAGGAGTGCGGCATCCACTCCGGCGACTCCGCCTGCTGCTTCCCGCCCTTCTCGCTCTCCGACTCCATCGTGGCGAAGATCCGCGAGACCACCCGCAAGCTCGCGCTCTCCTGCCACATCCGCGGCCTGCTGAACGTCCAGTACGCCGTTCGCGACGAGCAGGTCTTCGTCATCGAGCTGAACCCGCGCGCCTCCCGCACCGTTCCCTTCTCGTCGAAGGCCACCGGCGTGAGCCTGGCCAAGTACGCCGTGCGCGTCATGAGCGGCGAGAAGATCTCCGACCTCGGCCTTCCCCCGGAGAACTCCGAGCGCGGCTACTACGCCGTCAAGGAGGCCGTCATGCCCTGGAGCCGCTTCCCCGGCGCCGACGTGACCCTCGGGCCCGAGATGAAGTCCACGGGCGAGGTCATGGGCCTCGATGTGACCTTCCCGAAGGCCTATGCGAAGACCCGCGAGGCCATCGACTACGACGTGCCCCAGTCCGGTACGGTCTTCCTCTCGGTCTGCGACCGCGACAAGCGCTCCGTCGCGCCGGTGGCGCTGTCGCTGCTGCACCTGGGCTACAGCCTCGTGGCCACGGGCGGCACCGCGAAGACGCTCAAGGCGGCGGGCATCCCCTGCGAGGTCGTCAAGCGCATCTCCGAGGGCAGCCCCAACATCGGCGACATGCTCGCCGAGGGCAAGATCAGCTTCATGATCAACACGCCCAAGGGCCACAGCTCCCGCGGCGACGGCGCGATCCTGCGCTCCGAGGCCGTGAGCCGCGGCATCGACATGGCGACCACCATGAGCGGCGCCGTCGCGCTCGTCCAGGCCATCAGCTCGCTGCGCGAGGGGCCGCTGGACGTCTACGCGCTGCAGGACCTCCCGCAGGTCTAGCGGCTGTCCGTCCCGGTCCCCCGCGCGGCCGGGCGGCCCCGTGTTCAGAAGGCTCGGCGCTCGCGCTTTGCGCTCGCTCGCTTCGCGACTCGCCTTAGAGCAAAAGGGGCGCCGGCCCCGAGGGCGGGACTACGTTGTCTGAGCTTGCGCCAGGGGCGGCGGGGGCTTCGCCCCCTGCCCCTGGCGGACCGGGCAGGCGCCCGTATTCGGCGAGCGGCTTGTGGTGTGGGTTTTGGGCTTGGGGCCCTCCCGTATATGGGAGCTCTTCTTCGTTGCCAATCTTGCCGGATTACGCATCAGCTTGTGCTTTCGCTGCTTTTAATTCAGCCTCGGTGGGCGCTCGCCCGGACTGCCTTGGGCCTGGGGCCCCGCCCCTTCAGGCGAGTCGCGTAGCGAGCGAGCGCGAAGCGCGAGCGCCGAGCCTGAAGGGGCGGGACCCCAGGCCCAAGGCAGTCCGGGCCCAACGACGAACCGCCGTGTGAATCCCGTGTTGTTTGGGTTTATCAGCGAAGTTTGCTACTATTGGAAAGCTGTGCGAGCCATGCGGGCGTGGCGGAATTGGTAGACGCGCTGGATTTAGGTTCCAGTGGGGAAACTCGTGAAGGTTCGAGTCCTTTCGCCCGCACCATCGCGCACATCATGGAATCGATCGGCGGGGGAGGCCCGCCGAAGCACGAGACACTGGAGGAACGTTGAACATCACCGTTACCGAGCCGCAGCGCGAGGAGAACACGCTGACCGCCGAGGTCACCGTCGCCGCTTCCGACGTCAATGCCGCCATCAAGAAGACCTACAAGCAGATCGCCCAGCGCTACAACTTCCAGGGCTTCCGCCGCGGCAAGGCTCCCCGTCCCGTCATCGACGCCATGATGGGCAAGGAGGGCGTCGTCGCCCAGGCCACCAACGACCTTCTCAACGACCTCGAGCCCGCCGTGCTCGAGGAGCTCAACGTGACCCCGGTCGGCCGCCTCTCCTTCGGGGAGGAGCCCGAGCTCCTTATCGAGGGCTCCGAGTACAAGGTCACCGCCAAGGTCGACGTCCGCCCGCAGGTCGAGCTCGAGAGCTACGACGCCCCCGAGGTCAACATGCCCCCCGAGGAGGCCACCGACGCCGAGGTCGACTGGCAGGTCAAGCAGCTCCTCTCGTACCAGACCACCTACGAGGACACCGACTCCGAGGCCGAGGTCGCCGAGGGCGACGTCGTCAACGTGACCATCGAGGACGTCGAGGGCGCTTCTCACCTCGCCGGCGAGAACAAGACCGTCTTCCTCAACGGCCAGCAGGTCCCCGCTGAGCTCCAGGCCGGCATCGTCGGCATGAAGAAGGGCGAGACCAAGGACGTCGAGTGGACCCTCTCCCACGAGCACGACGGCGAGACCCTCTCCCACGACTTCAAGGTCAAGGTCACCCTCAATGCCGTCAAGGAGGCCGTGACCCCCGAGCTCACCGACGAGCTCGCCAAGAACTCCTTCGGCTATGACGACGTCGAGGCCTTCAAGGCCGCCGTCAAGGAGGAGATCGAGGCCGACAAGAAGCACACCCTTCCCGACCTCAAGGAGGACCGCGTCGTCGAGGCCGTCGGCAAGCAGGTCAAGCTCGACGAGGTTCCCGAGAACTATAAGAACGAGATCTTCAACGAGCTCGCCCAGGAGTTCCTCGCCCAGCTCCAGCGCCAGAACATCTCCCTCGACATGTACCTGCGCGCCCGCGGCGTGAAGTCTGACGACTTCATCGCCGATCTCCACGAGCAGGCCGACGAGCGCGCCCGCCAGTCCCTCGCCCTCGACGCCGTCGCCGAGAAGATGGGCTTCGAGGCCACCGACGAGGACGTGGACAACGAGTTCGCCCGCGCCGGCATCCAGGACGTCAAGGCCACCGTCAAGCAGTGGAAGAAGGAGGGCCGCCTCCCGGCCATCCGCGACTCCATCAAGCGCACCAAGGCCCTCGACTGGCTGGTCGAGAACGCCAAGGTCACCGTCAAGGACGAGGTCGCCGAGCGCGCCGCCGAGGCTGAGAAGGCCGAGGACGCCGAGTAGACCACTGCTCAGCTAGCTGCATCTTCTTGCCCCGAGCGAGCGATTCCGCCCGCTCGGGGCTTCGTGTACGACGCAAGGAGACACCATGCACAACCCCACGAACATCCCGCTCATTCCCTACGTCGTCGAGCAGACCCCGCGCGGCGAGCGCAGCTTCGACATCTACTCGCGCCTGCTCAACGACCGCATCGTCTTCCTCGGCGAGGAGGTCACCCGCGACTCCGCCAACCTCGTGATCGCGCAGCTCCTCTTCCTCGAGAGCCAGGACCCGGACAAGGACATCTCGCTCTACGTCAACTCGCCCGGCGGCGACGTCTACGCGGGCCTCGGCATCATCGACACGATGAACTTCATCAAGCCCGACGTCTCGACCATCTGCGTGGGCATGGCCGCCTCCATGGGCGCCGCCATTCTCGCCTGCGGCGCCAAGGGCAAGCGCCTCTCGCTGCCCAACTCCATGATCCTCATCCACCAGCCGAGCTCGGGCGTCCAGGGCCAGCAGACCGACATCCAGATCGTGGCCGACGAGACCCGCTGGATCCGCCAGAAGCTCAACCAGATGCTCGCCGACGCGACCGGCCAGCCGATCGAGCGCATCAACGCCGACACCGAGCGCGACAACTACATGCGCGCGGCCGAGGCCTGCGAGTACGGCCTTGTGGACAAGGTCATCGCGTCCCGTACCGAGCCTTCCACCCAGGAGTAGCGCATGCCCTCGAACAACGACGGATACACGGGCGGCTACGGGTTCTCCGGCTTCGGCGGTCCCGACGGCTTCGACGACGGCGAGATGCGCTGCTCGTTCTGCCACAAGACCCGCTCGCAGGTGAACAAGCTCATCGCCGGCCAGGACGGCGTCTGCATCTGCGACGAGTGCATCGACGCCGCGCGCGACATGATCCACGCGCAGAGCGAGCCGGTGGCCTTCGACGCCTACGACGAGCTCTCGGAGCTCTCCGAGGGCCGCGAGCTGCCGACCCCTCACGAGATCTACGACGAGCTCTCGCAATACGTGATGGGGCAGGAGAACGCCAAGCGGGCCATGTCCGTGGCGGTCTATAACCACTACCGGCGCATCCTCTCGGGCAACGACGAGGTCGCCGAGGGTGCCGAGCAGGTCGAGATCGCCAAGAGCAACATCCTCTTGCTCGGCCCCACCGGCACGGGCAAGACCCTTCTTGCCCAGACGCTCGCGCGTTTCCTCGAGGTGCCCTTCGCCATCGCCGACGCCACCTCCCTCACCGAGTCCGGCTACGTCGGCGAGGACGTGGAGAACATCCTGCTCAAGCTCATCACTGCCGCCGACGGCGACGTGGCGCGCGCCGAGATGGGCATCGTCTACGTCGACGAGATCGACAAGATCGCCTGCAAGGCGGAGAACCTCTCCATCACGCGCGACGTCTCCGGCGAGGGCGTGCAGCAGTCGCTGCTCAAGATCTTGGAGGGCACGCAGGCCAGCGTCCCGCCTCAGGGCGGCCGCAAGCACCCCCAGCAGGAGCTCATCAAGATCGACACCACGAACATCCTCTTCATCTGCGGCGGCGCCTTCGTCGGCCTCGACAAGATCGTGGCCGACCGCATCGGCAAGAAGGGCATAGGCTTCAACTCCGAGGTCGCCCATCGCGTCGATGAGCACGACGTCGACCTCGTCTCGCAGGTCATGCCCCAGGACCTGCACAAGTTCGGCATGATCCCCGAGTTCGTCGGCCGCCTCCCCGTGATCACCACGACCAAGGAGCTCACCGAGGACGACCTCGTGAGGATCCTCACCGACCCGAAGAACGCGCTGGTCAAGCAGTACAAGCGCATCTTCGAGCTCGAGGGCGTGGAGCTCGACTTCGAGCCCGAGGCCCTGACCGAGATCGCCCGTCAGGCGCTCGCGCGTAAGACCGGCGCCCGCGGCCTGCGCGCCATCTGCGAGTCGACCCTGCAGGACGCGATGTTCGACGTGCCGTCCGACCTCGACGTGACCAAGGTCGTCGTCACCAAGGACTCGGTCGGCGGCGGGAGCCCCGTCGACATCGTCCGCAAGAAGCACTAGGTTCTCTTTACGGCAAAAGGCCCGCAGGCATGAGCCTGCGGGCCAATTTGCGTTTGGGCGCTAGGCCGCGGCGAAGCTCGCGACCAGGGGCAGCGTGGTCGCGTGCATCGCGGCCATCTGTCACATGGTCGTCGATGCCGCTGTTTGCCCTCAAAGGCCTTGTATGTTTTCGACGCTCTGTCCAGAGCATTCTATTTCGCGCGGGGGGGGAAACCTTGAAGCCGTTAACCCTCGAATAAGTTGGTCGACTATTGTTGAGTTGCGAGGCTAGCCATACCAGGGCTGAACCTCGCGGAACGCCTCGCAGGCGCGTTCAACGGCCTGCTATGAACAAAACTCTCGAAAGTCGTGAGCAGTAATGCAATCTTCGAAGTATCAGATGGCTAATTACAGGGCTGACCTGGGCTTTTGGTACTTGTTATCGGTCGTCTACCGAGCGTCTTTCAATATTGCTCACGACTTTCGTAATTTTGGCAGCCTCGCACCGTTGTTTCCGTCGTTCGGCTCGGGGAAGGCGAGGCGGCTCCGAGATAACCATATGCGCTTTAGCGCTTACGCCACCGCGGCGCCGAGACGACGGCCGAGGTAAACGGCGAGCAGGCAGGCTCCCACGTTGGCGACGATGTTGAGCGCCGCGCCGAGTGCGTCTCCCGTGTCGATGAGAGTGAACGTCTCGTTCGAGAAGGTGGAGAACGTCGAGAGGCCGCCGCAGAGCCCGACGGTCACGAATGCCTTCACGTTCGGGTCGACATCCACCGCCGCGCCGAGGTTCGTTGTCGCGCCGATGATGAGGCCGGCGAGGACGTTCGCGACGAATGTCCCGGCGGGGAGGTCGGGCAGCACCGTGCGCAGCGCGCCCCCGATGCCCCAGCGGCCCAGGCTCCCGAGCGCCCCGCCCAGCGCGACTGCCAGTGCTTCCATGGTTGTCCCTTCTTTTCGTGGTGATTCGCGATTCCGGATGAGTTCCAGCCGGCTCCGGTCCGGCAGCGCGCTCATCAAGCGGGATGGTCAGATCGAGAATCCGGCCGTGTACCAATCCGCTGTCGTGGTATGCGCGCGCTATGCCTCGAATACCAATTCTCCGCCCTTACTGCGCAGGATTTCAGCCGAATACCATGAAAGTCGGGCGCGCACTGGCCCGTGATCGGTATTCAGCCAATTCTTGAAGCGTGCTGCGCGTGCCGTCCCCGTAGGGGCCATTGGCAGACTCCTAGAGGTTGCTGCCCCCGAGCTTCATGTATGTCTTGATGACGGCGCGGCGGCGCTTGGTGCCGCCGGGACAGGTCTTGTCGAAGGCCGGCATGATGCCCTTGTAGAGCACGATGACCTGCAGGCGCTTGGCGAGGCCCTTTGCCGTGGCGCGGGAGTCCTCGAGCTGGGCGCGGATCTCCTCAAGGTAAGGGGAGCGGCGGGCATAGTCCCAGAAGAGGTCGGCGCCGTCGGCGTCGGGGTAGAGCCAGGGGCGGTTGTCGGGGCCCGCGAAGTGCACGATCTTCGGGTCCTGGCGCGCCTGCTCATACTCCTCCCGCACGTCGTCGGGGGCGTTCGCGATGATGTGGGTACGCCGCAGGTGCTGCCAGTCCATGAGGTAGTTCCACTTCATGGGGACTCGCACGTAGTGGCCGTTGACCACCTTGTTGAGCACGTCCTGGTCGAGCCAGCGCCACATGCGTTCGGTGCTTATCCGCAGGAACTCCTCGGGCGTGACGGTGCGGCGCAGCTCGGCCAGGTTCATGACGAGGACGCCCGCCTGGAAGTAGTCGTGCGGGTCGTCCATGCCGAGCTCGTTCTCCAGATATGGGCCGACGGACTCGTCGTAGCCGTCGATCTGGCCGATAGTGTCCGCGTCGCGGGTGGCGCCGAGCTTGTAGCCCTCGACGTCGGTGTCGTAGAGCTCGGCGATGTCCGCGTTGACGATGAGATCGGAATCCAGGTAGATGGCCTTGTCCACGTTGGGGAGCAGCTGGGGGGCCAGGAGCCTGAAGTAGGTCTCGGGGCGGAAGTGCCCATGGTGGGGGAGCACGATGTCGCCGAGCGCGGCGTCCACGTCGAGGAAGCCGATGCCGACGTTTGCCCCCTTGGTCTGGCGCGAGAGCGTGATCATGCTGGTGGGCGAGAGGTCGCGCGTGAGCACGATGATGTCGTAGCGGCGGCTCGTGCTCGCGTTGTCCACGATGGACTGCGTGGCGACCGAGAGATAAGGGACGAAGCTCTCGCTGCAGGCGAAGACGATGACCACGTCGTCGAGCGGCAGGTCGAGCCCGGTGGACGAGGAGGCGAGCATGGTCCCCGAGAGGGCCTGGGCCTGCGACTCTGCCTTATGGGCGGGCATTCTCAGGTGTTTGATCAACTGACGAACCCTTTGCTCGTGTGGTTACGGTTCTTCTTACTGTAACATTCGGCCGCCCGACGTCGCCCAACAATGGCCTTCCCTTGAAGCAACCCCCACAGGGGAGGCCCCGCGGGGGTTGCTTCGGGCGCACGGTCGCAGGCGGGCGGGCTTCTTGCCGGCCTGGCGAGAAGCGCTGCGGACCGGCGGCGCTATTCCTGGACCTTCAGGGCCTCGGCCATGGGGACGCGCTTGATCGAGCGGGTGTGGAGCGCGGCCACCAGCAGGTAGGACATGAAGCCGGCGGCGATCGTCCCGGCGATGGCCTGCCAGGGGACGTAGATCTCGATGTTGCCGCTGTAGGTCATGAGCATGGAGTGGAAAATGACCGTGAGGCTCTCGATGATCAGCGGCTGCAGAACCACGAGCGACACCGCCACGCAGATGGTGATCGAGCGGATGTAGAGCTGCGAGACCTCGCGGTCGCGGTAGCCGAAGACCTTCATGTAGCTGATGCTGCGGGCCGAGCGGTCGATGACGGCCTTGGTCAGAAGATAGATGAAGATCACGAAGATGAAGACCGAGAGGCCGACCATGATGCCGATGAGGCCGTCCATCATGCCGATGAACTGGTCGCCGACGGCCTGCATGTCGCTCGGGGTCGTCTCGGAGGCGAAGTACAGGGCATCGAGGTCGAGGGGCTCGTCGCTCGCATAGGCGTTGAAGTAGCCGGCGTCGTTGCCGAAGAGCTCGTTGAAGTCGTCGAGGCTCAGGTAGATGTTCATGTTCGACCTGCTGCCCCAGGCGCTGCCCTCGCCGCCGTAGGCGAGCTCGTGGGTCTTGTCCTCGTACTTGTCGTAGAGCGAGACGGCGTCGCCCTCCTTCCAGCCGAACTTGTCGATAAGGCCCGCGCCGAAGACGGCGCGCCCGCCGCCGATGCTCAGGCCCTCCCAGTAAGAGGAGCCCTCCTGGATGCCGTAGACGGTCACGGTTTCCTCGCCGTTGCCCTCGCCGCGGTCGTATTGCAGCTGGTAGACGGCGTACTTCTCGGCTTGGGCGATCTTCTCGGCGCCGTTGTCGGTTGTGTTGACGGGGTGGACGCCGTCGCTGTCTGCGTCGACCTCGGAGGCCTTCTCGATGAGGTCGATAGCGTCGTCGCGGCTCGTGCCGAGCGCGCCGGCGACGGCGTCGAGCCTCTTGTGGAGCGCGTCCTGCGCGTCGGCCGCGCGTCCCGCCGCGTCCTGCGCCGCCTTGAGAGACTCGGCGGTGGGCGAGGACTGGGCGGCCGCGGCGGCGTACCTCGCCGCGTCGACCGCGTCCTCAAGCTCGTCCGCCGCATTCTGCGCGGCGCTGAGAAGCGCGCCGTCGATGCCCTGGAGCTTCTCGACGGCGACCCACTGGGCACGCTCCTCGTCGGTGCCCTCGAGCTCGAGCGGCGCCTTCAGCGTGTAGTGGTGCTCGGCCACGAGGGTGTACTTGAGGTTGTCGGCGAAGTGCTGCATCGTCGGCAGGACCGCGAGGCCGAAGAGCAGCAGCAGCGACGCGAACCCGATGCCGAGGAAGAGCGTGGCGAAGTTTCCGAGGTTGCGCAGGAAAACGCGCAGCCGGAAGCGGGCGACGAATCCGAGGCGCTCGGGGAGGGCGACGCCGCGCTTGGTGCCCTTCTTGCCGCCCGTCTCGTGGCGCAGGAACTGCAGCGGGGTCTTTCCCATCTTGCGAAGAAGCCCGATGAGCGTGATGACGATGAGCACGGCCGCTGGCACGACCGCGGTCTGCGCGAACACGCCCCAGCTCCAGGTCACGTGAAACGGCGGCAGGCTGTAGGAGCCGTAGTAGAGGTCGCGCATGGGACCGGTGAAGACGGTCACGCCGAGCAAGGTCCCGAGGCCGGACGCCAGCATGCCGACGAGCGTGGGGAGCAGCAGGTAGTGGGCGACGAGCTCCCGGCGCCGGTAGCCGCTGGCCAGCAGGGTGCCGATGACCGCGCTCTCTTCCTCGATGGTCGACGAGGTGAGGACCACGAAGACGAACGCCATGATGGCCACGATGATCTCCAGGAGGACGACCCACATCTCGGAGTCGCCCTCGACGTCGTCTGCGGCGTAGCCGATGCCCTGGTTGGAGTCGGCGTCGATAAGGTCCTGGACGCGGGCGTCGGCGTCGGTAAGCGCGCTCACCATGTCCTTCTCGGCGTCGGTGCGCTCGGCCACGGAGAGGCCGCGGTCATGGAAGACGAACGAGTAGACGTAGGCGGGCGCGCCGCCGGCGCCCTCGAGGGCCGCGAAGCCGGAGCCGGAGACCTCGGCCACGCCGTAGGCGAGCGTGCTCACCGTGAAGGAGGAGTTGTCCTGGAAGAGAGCCTGGCTGTCGGGCTGCGTCATGATGCCGCAGACGGTGTAGGCGCGCCCGCAGAGCTCGACGACGTCGCCGACGGAGAGGCCGTTGTTCGCGGCGAAGACGCGGTCGATGGCCACCTCGTCGTCGGCCTCGGGTACCTCGCCCTCGCAGTAGGCGGCGATGTCCACCTCGGTGCGGTGCGCGTAGGTGCGCAGCGTGCGCTTGGTGCCGTCGTCGCCCGCCGGTCCGACGAGCGAGGCGTCGATGGAGAAGTTCTCGTAGATGGTCGCGCCGCCGGCGCCGTCCGCTGCCGCCGCCGCGGCGTCGAGCTGGGCGGCCGTGGCCTTGAAGGCGGTGGTAAAGCGCCCGTCCTCGATGACGTACTCGTCGCGCATACCGTCCATGATCACGGTGATGGAGTGCGCGGCCAGCAAGAAGCCTGAGGTGAGCGCGACCGAGCCGCACATGAGAAGGAAGATGCCCAGGTACTTGCCGATGTTGTTCTTGAGCTCCCGGGGGAGCCTCTTCGCGAGCGGGGACATGCGGCCACCTACCATTCGAGGTCGGCCGCCGCCGCGGGGGCGTCGTTGACGGCGTCCTCGGCGAGGCGCCCGTCGCGCAGGCGCAGGACGCGGTCGGCCATCCGGGCGATCTCGGAGTTGTGGGTGACGATGACGATCGTGCAGCCGTACTCGCGGTTCACGCGCTCCATGAGCTGCAGGATCTCCTTTGAGGTCTTGTAGTCGAGCGCTCCCGTGGGCTCGTCGCACAGGAGCAGCCCGGGGTTCTTGACAAGGGCGCGGCCGATCGCGCAGCGCTGCTGCTGGCCGCCCGAGACCTGGCGCGGGAACTTGGAGCGGTGCTCGTAGAGCCCGAGCGAGCGCAGCAGGTCGTCCATGGGCAGGGGGTCGTCGGAAAGATGGGCTGTGACCTCGATGTTCTCGCGGATAGTGAGGTCGGGGACCAGGTTGTAGAACTGGAAGACGAAGCCGAGCTCGCGGCGGCGATACTCGCCGAGGTCCTTCTTGCCGAGGGAGGTGATCTCGGTTCCGCCGACGGAGATCTTTCCGCCGTCGGCTCCCTCGAGGCCGCCGATGAGGTTGAGGAAGGTCGATTTGCCAGAGCCGGAGGGGCCGAGCATGACGCAGACCTCGCCTTTGTTGACGGTTGCGGAGATGCCGTTGAGCACCTGGGTTCGTGCATCGCCGTCGCCGTAGTGCTTCTTGAGATTGTCGACCACGAGATAAGGGGTTGTGCCCTTCATGGGACGCTCCGTTCCTGGATTCCGCGGCTGCGTCCGGCCCGAGGCCAGAGTTAGCCTAGGTTGAAGTTGCTTAAAGCTAACTTTAACACAGGAACGCTGCGGGGGCTGGGAAGAGGGACGCGGCGGGGGCTCGTCGGAGCCGTTTCCGGGGTCAGGCTAAGGCCGCGCGCCTGCGGGCGGCTCGCCGGAGCGGATGCGCAGCAAGAGGGCGTCGAC
>JAUMVN010000008.1:79100-82674 GCA_030530145.1 Coriobacteriia bacterium
GCCGCGCGCCTGCGGGCGGCTCGCCGGAGCGGATGCGCAGCAAGAGGGCGTCGACCGCCTCGGAGAGAGGGCGGCGGGCGCGGCCGAGCCTGGGTTTCTTCATGAGGCGCGCGAGGCGCTCGGGGCGGGGGACGTAGAGGTCCGCCCCGGGGTCGAGGGACGAGACGCGGTAGGCGGGGACCCCCTCGGGGGCGTCGAGGCCGTCGCCGAGCACGAGGGCGTCGCAGGCCGACAAGTCGTCGCCGTGTCGAAGGCGCGCGAACTCGATGGGGCGCTCGACGCCGGAGAGCTGCTCGTAGACGGCGCCGGCGTCGGCCATGTCGTCGAGGACGAGGCCGATCGGGTCGCCCTCGGCGCAGGCGAGCCCCACGCGTTTCGGTCTTCTTGCCACTGCGCCGCCCGCCTTCCTGATGAGGTTCCCGGAGCGTTATCCTTTCTTTGGCTCAATGGTACTCACGAGGGGGATCCCATGCTCGACTCATACACGTTCTTTTCCAAGACCCGCGTGCTCTTCGGCGCCGGCAAGCTCTCCGAGCTCGGCGTCCAGAAGCTTCCAGGCAAGCGCGCCCTGGTCGTGACCACCGGCGGCAAGTCCGTCAAGGCCAACGGCTACCTGGACCGCACCCTCGCGGAGCTCGACCGCGCCGGCGTCTCACACGTGCTCTTCGACCGCATCGAGCCGAACCCGCTGCGCCGGACGGTGACCGACGGCGGCTGGCTCGCGCACACCGAGGGATGCGACTTCGTGCTCGCCCTCGGCGGCGGATCGGTCATGGACGGCTGCAAGGGCATCTGCGCCGTGGCCGCGAACCCGCTCGTCGCGGCCGACGGCACCGAGTCCGCGCGCGACATCTGGGATTACGTCATGGGCGGCACGGCCAAGGGCCTGCCCATCGAGAACGACCCGCTGCCGCTCGTCTGCGTGACCACCACGGCCGGCACCGGCTCCGAGGTCGACGCGGGTGCCGTCATCTCCTGCGAGGAGAACGACGAGAAGCTCCGGCTGGGCGACCCGCGGCTCATGCCGTGCTTGGCCGTCGTCGACCCCGAGCTCATGCTCACGGTCCCGCCGCGCCTGACCGCCTTCCAGGGCTTCGACGCGCTTTTCCACTCCGTCGAGTGCTTCATCGCCAACAACGGCAACTTCATGAGCGACATGATCTGCCGCGCCGGCATCGCGCACGCCGCGGCCGCGCTCGCTACCTGCGTGAACGATGGCGCGAACGTCGCCGCGCGCTCTGAGCTCGCCTTCGCGAACACGCTCGGCGGCTACGAGATGGTCGCCTCCGGCTGCTGCGGCTGCCACGGCACCGAGCACGCGATGAGCGCGCACCATCACGACCTGCCGCACGGCGCGGGCCTCATCATGATCGCGCGCGCTTATCACCAGCACATGATCGACGCGCACGCCTGCGACGGGCGCTACGTGGAGATGGCGCGCCTCATGGGCAACGCCTCCGCGAGCGAGCCGGCCGACTTCATCGCCGAGCTCGAGCGCCTTATGGTCGCGTGCGGCGTCGACGGGCTCAAGATGAGCGACTGGGGCATCACCGAGGACGAGCTCGACGCGATGGCCGCCAACGGCCTCGCCACGAACGCCGCCCTCTACGCGCACGACCCGGCGCCTCTTTCCCACGGCGACGTGGTCGATATCCTGCGGGCCAGCTACCGGTAAGGCGGCGGGCGACGCGCTCGTATCATTCCCGTAACGCTCGCGTTGCCTGTCGGCCTCACGACAGGTGTTAGACTCCCTTATCGTCTGCACAAGCCGATAGGGGAGTTTTTTCATATGTGCGCAGCTCAGAAGGTCGCAACAGAGACCAAGACCACAGCCCAGGTGCTCGTCGACTGCCTCAAGGCCGAGGGCGTCGACGTCATCTTCGGCATCCCGGGCGAGGAGAACCTCGACCTCATGTTCGCCATCAAGGAGGCGGGCATCCGCTTCATTCCCACGCGCCACGAGCAGGGCGCGGCCTTCATGGCCGACGTCTACGGGCGCCTGACCGGCCGCGCCGGCGTGTGCCTGGCCACGCTCGGGCCGGGCGCCACGAACCTCGTGACCGGCGTGGCGGACGCTTTCCTCGACGGCGCGCCGCTCGTGGCCATCACCGGGCAGGTGTCCACGGAGCTCATGCAGCTCACGAGCCACCAGTACCTGGACCTCTCCGCGATGTTCTCGCCCATCACCAAGCGCTCCAAGGTGGTCATGAGGCCCGACACCGTGGCCGAGATCGCCCGTCTGGCCTTCAAGTACGCCGAGGCCACGAAGCCCGGCGCCACCCACATCGACCTGCCCAAGAACATCGCGCACATGCCGAGCCCCGCCAAGCCCCTGCGCCGCCAGCAGCCGCCCGCGCTCTACGCGGACCCCGCTAGCGTGACCGAGGCCGCGCGCCTCATCTCCGAGGCCGAGAACCCGGTGATCCTGGCCGGTGCGGGCGCCGTCCGCGGCCAGGCCGCCCAGGCCGTGACCACCATGGCCGAGCGCCTGCACATCCCCGTTGTCCAGACCATGATGGGCAAGGGCGTCATCCCCTGCGACAACAAGTACCGCATGGGCGTCGTCGGCATCCCGCAGCACGACTACATCATCGACGCGTTCGACATGGCCGACCTGGTCATCGGCGTGGGCTACGACCTCGTCGAGTGCGCGCCCAAGAAGTGGCACACCCACGACGACATGAAGATCATCAACATCTCGGGCCTGCCCGCCGACGTCAACCAGCAGTACGAGCCCGACGTCGAGGTCGTGGGCGACCTCTCCGACAGCATCTACCAGATCCTGCGCACCGCGCGCCGCGACGGCAAGCCCGAGCCCGAGGCCATGCTCGCCGTGGGCAAGCGCCTGCACGACGAGCTCGAGCAGCAGGGCCAGGACATGTCGTTCCCCATGAAGCCCGGCAAGATCATCTACGACATGCGCAAGGTTATGGGCAAGTCCGATATCCTCGTCTCCGACGTGGGCGCCCACAAGATTTGGATCGGCCGCGAGTACCCCTGCTACGAGCCGAAGACCTGCCTCATCTCCAACGGCTTCGCGTCCATGGGCTTCGCGGTGCCCGGCGCCTTCGCGGCGAAGCTCCTCAACCCCGAGAAGCGCGTGCTCGCCGTCTCCGGCGACGGCGGCTTCATGATGAACTCGCAGGAGCTCGAGACCGCCGTGCGCGAGGGCGTGCCGTTCGTCACGCTGATCTGGGAAGACGCGCACTACGGCCTGATCAAGTGGAAGGAAGAGGAACAGTTCGGCGACGTCTTCGGCGTCGAGTTCACGAACCCCGACTTCTGCGCGCTCGCCGAGGCCATGCACTGCCACGGCTACCGCGTCGAGTCCTCCGAGGACTTCATCCCCACGCTCGAGCGCGCCTTCGCCAACACCGATGCCCCCAGCGTCGTCGTCGTGCCGGTGGATTACAGCGCGAACATGGAGCTCACCGAGACCCTGCGCGGGGAGTACGAGTAGGCCGAGCGCAAAAACGCTGCCTTTTGTCCGGCTGCGCTGCCGCGCCCCGGAAACGACGGTTGCAGCAACGTCGGCAAGAATAGCGCCCCGGAAACGACGGTTGCAGCAACGTCG
>JAUMVN010000034.1 GCA_030530145.1 Coriobacteriia bacterium
GGCCGCCAACCAGGCCATCGCGGACGTTGCGCGCAAGCGCACCGACTGCCTGCTCGGCCATGTGCTCTTTACCCGCAGCGCCGAGATGAAAAACGGCTTCTCGCGCTCCGACAACTAAGCCCGCGGCGCTCCGAGACGGCTTTCCGGCATCGTTTTGCAAAAAGTCGGTGCCTTAATCAGGGACCCCTGAGTATCCCATCGAATTCGAGCCCAGCCAACTGGGCAAACATCGCGAATCCGAGGGGCTCTACTCGGGGGTCCCGATTTAAGGCACCGACTTTTGCGGAATTAATCCTCAGGCTCCGCGATTCGCCTACTCGTCGTCCTCGTCGGGCCTGACGCCGGCGAGCGAGAGGCCGTAGAACAGGCCAAAGAGGAGGAAGATCAGCGGGATCGTCATGGACGCGAGCAGCACGACGGCAAAGATTGCCGCGATGCCGTGGGGCAGCACGGGAATGAGGACCGGCGACAGCAGGAACGCGACCGTGGGGACAAGCCCGAGCACGCGCCAGGCGATGCGCATCCGCGCGCCGATCTTGAGGTCGAACTTCCTTACCAGCAAGGTGGTGAGCAGCGCGGCGACGGAGAACGCGCCGACCGGGCGGGCGTAGACGCTCAGCGCGAGCAGGGCGGTGTTGTCGCCGAACTCGCCGCCCATCGAGGCAGACCAGGCGAGGAACACGATGCACAGGACGGAGACGATGCTCCAGGCAACCAGGTTGCCGATAAATGTAGTCTTCTTCATGACATAACTCCTCAACAGCTATGGGGTATGCTCGAAAGCGACATTAGAGTATAGCCCGCAAGGCCACGGCCGACCAAACGTTTAGGGATAGCAGGACGCATGCAGAAACTACTGACACAAACCGACCTGGCCGCTGAGCTGCGTCCCAATGGGCGCCGCTACACCCTTGGCGAGGAGATCGCCAACTCCGTGAGCCACGGCGTCGGCGCGCTTCTTTCCATCGCCGCGCTCGTGCTGCTCATCGTGCGCGCCGTGTCGCACGGCGGCGGCATCCGACTCGCCGCGGCCCTGCTCATGGGCATCGGCCTTCTGGTCGAGTACCTCTTTTCTACCCTCTACCACGCTATCGCCCCCGAGAAAGCCAAGCGCGTGTTCCGCGTCCTCGACCACTGCGGCATCTACCTGCTCATCGCCGGCAGCTACGCGCCCTTCGCGTTCGTCGCGCTCGGCGAGCGCGGCGGCGTGGCGCTCGGCATCGCGGTGTGGGCGATCGCCCTCGTGGGCATCGTGCTCGAGTGCTTCATGCGCGAGCGCCAACCAAAGTGGCTCACCTCGCTCATCTACGTCCCGCTCGGCTGGGCGGTCGTTTTCCACATCCACGACCTCTTTGAGGTGCTGGCCCCCGGGGCGTTCTGGCTTTTGCTCGCCGGCGGCATCAGCTACACGGTGGGCGCGCTCTTCTACATCCCAAAGAAGGTGCCCTACCTGCACTTTATTTTCCACCTCTTTACCCTTGCCGGCAGCGTCTGCATCACCCTGTCCGCGCTTCTCTTCGTGCTGTAGCGCACGGCGCGGCGCATCCGCTCAGAAACCTCAAGTTCCAGCCATCCGACACTCAAGTCCGCTAAGAAACCCCGGGTTCCGGCCGCAATTCATAGGCTGGAGCCCGGGGTTTCTTAGCAAACGAACCAGTTTAGGAGCTGGAACCAAGCTTTTCTTAGCGCAACCAGTCACACGCCTGGCCGTTGGGTTTCGCACGGAAAACCTACCAGCGCCTACGCCTTGACCTCGAACTTGTCGCGGCACTTCGGGCACGTCACGCGCAGGCGACCCTTGCCGCGGGGCACGCGGACCTTCTGGCCGCAGTGGGGGCACTTGGCGTGCTTGAACTGCTTCGCCTCGGCAGCGGCGGCCTTCGGGTTCTGCAGCCAGGGGCGCGCCGGCCCGATGGCCTTGAGGAAGGCGGCGTTCTCGCGGGAGCGGGAGCCGAGGTTCTTCGACTGGATGCGGAACCCGGCGTAGACGATGAGCGCAAGCGCGAGCCAGCCGACCCAGGCGGCCTTGGCGAACAGGTTAATAATCACGAGCAAAAGCGCGAGGTAGACGCAGGCGATGGCCAGATCGTCCGGCCCTTGGCGCCCGCGGAGCCACTCGGCGGCCTTGCGCTGGGCCTCGGCGTTCTTCTCTTCCCAGTCCTTCTTTGCCATGAGGCGAGTCCTTTCGAGTTCCATGCAAAGGCGCGGCAGGACTGCCGCGCCCGATTTAACGCTTTAGTTTTACCCAAAGAGGGGAAGCTCTACTCCCCCGCGGCCAAACAGCCTTAGCGGCCGATGCCCATCACGTAGGCGCGGGCGAGCTTCTCGGTCTCGACGATTGCGTCGACGTGGCAGCGCTCGCGGCCGTGGGTGTTCATGCACGCCATGCCGAACGCGGCGCATGTGAGGTCGTTGGCGTTGTTGAAGCCGGCGTTCGCGTCGGTCGAGTAGTGGAAGCAGACCTGGGTGTTCCACTTCTGGTCGTCGCAGGCCTCCTCGGCGCAGGCGATGAGGGTGTTCGTGAGCTCCCAGTCGTAGGGGCCCTTGGCGTCGGAGGCGATGATGCCCACGCTGTGCTCGTCGGAGTCGTAGTCGGGGCCCACGAGCGTGATGTCGACGGCCACGTACTCGTCGACGTCCCTGGGCACCCACGCGCCGCCCTGGCCGATCTCCTCGTTGATGGGGAACGCGAAGACGGTGTCGAAGGCGGGCTTCTGGCCAGAGGACTTGAGCCAGGCGAGGACGTCGAGAAGGACCGCGACGGCGGCCTTGTCGTCGATGTGGCGGCTCACGATGTAGCCGTTGTCGAACTCCTCGTAGTGCGGGTCGATGCCGATGATGGCGCCCTCGGTGATGCCGAGCGCGCGGGCGTCGTCGGGGGTCTTCACGTCGCCGATGACCGAGACGAACATGTGGTTCTCGTCGCGGGTCTCGGTGCGGGCGTCCTCGAAGACGTGGACGGAGTGCTTCTCGCAGATGACCTGGCCGGCGATCGCGGAGCCGTCACGGCACAGGATGGAGCAGGTCTCGCCCTCGATGCTGTGGTAGTTGATGCCGCCGAGCTGGCGCACGCGCAGGGTGCCGTCGGCGTTGAAGCCGCGGACGATGAGGCCGATGGTGTCGAGGTGCGCGCCAAGAAGAACGGTCTTGCTCGAGTCGGCGCCGGGGACGCGCACGTAGGCGCAGCGGCGGGAATCGGTGTACATCTCGTAGCCCATCTCGGCGAGGGTGTCGCCGAGCCAAGCGTGGATCTCGGGGTAGTAGCTCACGGGGCTGTCCACCTCGACGCACTCGCGAAGCAGGCGCTTGAGCTCAGAGGGGTCGATCGAATCAAGCATGAGGTCCATTGGTTTTCTCCTTAACGACTCTGGCGACTCGAATGATGAACGAACTGTCTTCCAGTATTACGCGTACAGGGCGACGAGGTGCTCGAGGATGTCGACGAGCGCCTCGAGCTCCGGCACAGGCACGAACTCGCGGACGCCGTGGGCGTTGTAGTAGCAGCCCGAGAGGTTCGCGCAGGGGAACCCGCGGAACGAGAGCTGCGAGCCGTCGGTGCCGCCGCGCATGGGGATGCACTCCATTTTGCAGCCGATCGCCTCGTAGGCCTTGCGGGCGTTCTCGATCAGGTGCGCGTTCTCCGGCAACGTGACGACGTCGGCGAGGTTGTGGTACTGGTCCTCGATCTGGATGGTGAGCACATCATCGCCGATCTGCTCGTTGACCAGCTCGACCGCGCGGCGCATGAGATCCTTGCGGCGCTCGACCTGGGCCTGGTCGTGGTCGCGGATGATGTAGTCGGCAGACGCCGCCTCGCAGTCGCCGCTCATGCGCTCGAGGTAGAAGAAGCCGTCGTAGCCCTCGGTGTACTCGGGGCGCTCGGCGGCGGGCAGGAGCTGGTGGAAGCGCATGATGGCCTCGGAGGCGTTGATCATCATGCCCTTGGCCGTGCCCGTATGGCAAGAAACGCCACGGGCGCGCACCTTGGCCTCGGCCGCGTTGAAGGTTTCGTAGCAGAACTCGCCGAGCGGGCCGCCGTCGATGGTGTAGCCGAAGTCGGCCCCGAACTTCTTGAGGTCAAGAAGGGCGGCGCCGTGGCCGATCTCCTCGTCGGGAACGAACGAGACGGCGAGGCGCGGGTGCGGCAGCGTCGGGTCGGCCTTCAGGCGCGCGAGCAGGCTCACGACCGCGGCGTCGCCCGTCTTGTCGTCGCCGCCGAGCAGCGAGGTGCCGTCGGTGGTCACGATGTCGTAGCCGACCATCTGGGCAAGGCGCGGGTTGGTCTCGGGCGAGACCGCGACCTCGCGGCCGCTGCGGTCCTTGCCGATGACGAGCTTGCCGCCCTCGTAGTGCTTGACCTCGGGGTGCACGGGGTTACCGAAGCTCTGCCAGGCGGTGTCGATGTGGCAGCAGAAGCCGAGGCAGGGCTTGTCCTCGGAGCCGGCCGACGCGGGCCAGTGGGCCGTCACGTAGGCGTGCTCGTCGACCTCAACGTCCTCGGCGCCGAGCTCGCGCAGATCGTCGGCGATCACGTTGGCGATGTCGAACTGCTCAGGCGTCGAGGGGACCTTGTCGGCCGTCAGGGGGTTGGACTGAGACGGCACCGCGCAATACCTCAAAAACCTATCAAGAACATCAGACATGCAAATATCTTCTTCCCTATTCTTCCGTAACAAGCACGCAGTGGCCACCGGCGAAGGCGCCCGCCGCGATTCTGATAGGTACAGCAGGCCGCCGCGCGCCTTCTCTGGATGAGTTCCGCACGAGCCGGAGGCGACTAAACGTCGCCTCCGCGCGAGCAGGACTGCCCGAATCCAGAGAAGGCGCGCGGCGACCGACGGGTCAAGCTAGATCGCGACGGGCGCCTTCTCCTCGTCGGTGAGCCCCTCGTCATACAAGTGGCAGGCGCACTTGTGCCCCGGCTTGACCTCGCGCATCTCGGGCTCGCGCTCGCAGCACACCTTCATGCAGTGCGTGCAGCGGGTGTGGAAGACGCATCCGGCGGGCGGGTTGGTCGGCGAGGGAACATCGCCCTCGAGGACCTTCTTGTCCTGGATGCGCTCGTGGCGGATGCGCGGGATGACGTCGAGAAGTGCCTTCGTGTAGGGGTGCAGCGGCTCGGCGAACAGGTCCTCCTTGCTCGCGAGCTCCATCGTGTGGCCGAGGTACATGACCATGACGGTGTCGGAGATGTGCTTGACCACGCTGAGGTCGTGGCTGATGAAGATGTAGGAGAGGCCCAGCTTCTCCTGCAGCTCCTCGAGCAGGTTGATGACCTTGGCCTGGACCGAGACGTCGAGCGCGCTCACGGGCTCGTCGCACACGACGATCTGCGGCTCGAGCACGATGGCGCGGGCGATGCCGATGCGCTGACGCTGGCCGCCGGAGAACTCGTGCGGGTAGCGGTACTTGAACGCGAGGTCGAGGCCGACGGCCTGCATGATCTCCTCGACGCGGGCGTCGCGCTCCTCGCGCGTCTTGTAGGTGCCCGCGATGTCGATGGGCTCGGCGATGATGTCGGCCACGGTCATGCGGGGGTTGAGCGAGGAGTACGGGTCCTGGAAGATGAGCTTCATCTGCTGGCGGGCGCGGGTGAGGTCGTCGCCCTTGAGCTTGGTGAAGTCCTCGCCGTCTAGCCAGACCTCGCCGGAGGTGGGCTCGGTCAGGCGCAGGATGCACTTGCCCGTGGTCGACTTGCCGCAGCCGGACTCGCCGACGATGGCGAAGGTCTCGCCGCGGTGCACCTCAAACGTTGCGTCCTCGAGCGCGTGCACGCAGGCGCCCGACTTGCCGAAGAGGCCCTTCTTGATGGGATAGTGCTTGGTGAGGTGCTCGACCTTGAGCACCACTTCGTTGTTCTGTGCGTCCTTGGTCATGGTCTACTCCCCCCACTTCTGGGCGTCGAACTTCCAGCAGGCCACGGTGTGGTTCTCGTCGCCGTCGAGCGGGGCCACGTGCGGGCACTCCCTGCGGCAGACGTCCTTGGCGTACGGGCAGCGCGGGTGGAACGGGCAGCCGGTCGGCAGCTCGTCGAGCATGGGCACGTTGCCCGGGATGGCGTAGAGCTTCTCGACGGCGTCGTCCATCGAGGGGATGGAGTTGATGAGGCCGATGGAGTACGGGTGCTTGGGGTTGGTGAAGAGCTCGCCGGCGGTGGTGTACTCCACGAGGTGGCCGGCGTACATGACGGCGACCCAGTCGGCCATCTCGGAGACGACGCCCATGTCGTGGGTAATGAGCATGACGGCGGTGCCGAGCTCCTGGCGCATGCGATCGATGAGCTGCAGGATCTGGGCCTGGATGGTCACGTCGAGCGCCGTGGTGGGCTCGTCGCAGATCAAAAGCGCCGGCTGGCAGGCGAGCGCCATGGCGATCATCACGCGCTGGCGCATGCCGCCGGACAGCTCGTGCGGGTAGCTCTTGAAGACCTTCTCGGGCGCGGGGATGCCCACGAGCTTGATCATCTGCAGGGCGCGCTCGTCGGCTTCCTTCTTGTCCATCTTGGGGTTGTGGACGAGGATGCCCTCGCGAATCTGCAGGCCGGCCTTCATGACGGGGTTGAGCGAGGTCATGGGCTCCTGGAAGATCATGCCGATCTTCGAGCCGCGGTAGGCGCGCATGTCGTCGCGCGAGAGCTTGGCCAGGTCGGTACCCTCGAGGTTGATGGAGCCGCCCACGATCTTCGCGGGGGGCTGCGGGAGCAGGCCCATGATGGAGAGGGCCGTCATCGACTTGCCGCAGCCCGACTCGCCCACGACGGCGAGGGTCTCGCCCTTGCGCATGACGAAGCTGAGGTTGCGGATGGCGGGCAGCGCGCCGTCCTCGGTAAAGAGGGTCACGCTCAGGTCGTCGACGTCAAGAAGGACCTCGGCCTTCATTGACTCGGCGAGCTTCTGCTCGAGCTCGTCGGCGAGCTTCTCGTGCAGCTCGGCGTTGAGGGAGACGTTGGTTTCTTCGGTCATGGTTCTCCCTCCTTAGGAGCGCATCTTGGGGTCGAGGGCGTCGCGCAGCGCGTCGCCGAGCAGGTTGAAGGCCATGACCGTGATGATGATGGCGATGCCCGGGATCACGGAGTAGTACGTGCTCGTCTGGATGTAGGGCTGGGATGCCGAGATCATCTGGCCCCAGGAGCTCATCGGCGGCTGGACGCCGAGGCCGAGGAACGAAAGCGACGCCTCGGACAGGATGGCGCTCGGGATGCCCAGGGTGGAGACGACGATGAGGGTCGAGACGCAGTTGGGCAGCAGGTGCTTCATGATGATGCGCAGGGGCTTGCCGCCGGAAAGGATGCAGCTCTGGATGTACTCGGAGCCCTTGAGGCGCATGACGTCGCCGCGGATGAGGCGGGCGGTGGAGGTCCAGCCCAGAAGGCCGAGCGCCACGTAGAGGTTCACGAGGCCGGGGCCCATGGCGAACATCACGACGATGGCGAACAGAAGGAACGGGAAGCTCGAGAAGACCTGGATCACGAAGGAGATAACGGCGTCGACCTTGCCGCCGAAGTAGCCGGCGCAGACGCCCGCGGCGAAGCCGATCACAAGGGCGATGGCCTGCGAGACGACGCCGACCGACAGGCTGATACGGCAGCCGTAGATGACGCGGGACAAGACGTCGCGGCCGTACTCGTCGGTGCCGAAGATGTGGGCGCCGCCAGGGGCCTTGAGCATGTTCGTGATCTCCTGGGCGTCGGGGTCGTAGGGCGCCAGGATGGGCGCGAGGATGGCGACGAGGCACAGGATGCCCACGATCACCAGGCAGAACATGCCGAGCTTGTTCTTCTTGAAGATGTTCCACGAAACGGCCCAGTAGCTCTGGGCGCGCTTCTTTGCGCCGGGCTTGCCGGCGTCGATGGCCTGCGCGGCCTCGGCGGCGACGCGCTCGGTCTCCTTGACCTTGGAATCGTTCTTGTCGCTGGAAAGAAGTGCCATTACTCAGCCGCCTCCTCTCCGAGTCGGATGCGCGGGTCGGCGACGCCGTAGAGGATGTCGACCACGAGGTAGACGACGACGCAGATGAGCGCGATGTACATGACGCCGCCCTGGATGAGCGGCAGGTCGCGGGCGTTGATGGCGTCGAGCAGGAGCTTGCCCATGCCCGGCATGGCGAAGATCGACTCGATGAGGATGGAGCCGGTGAAGATGTCGCCGAGCTGGGTGCCCGCGATGGTGATGATGGGGATGAGGGCGTTGCGCAGGCCGTGCTTCAAGATGATGATCCACTTGCTGATGCCCTTGGCCTCGGCCGTGCGCATGAAGTCCTGCGAGAGGACCTCGAGCATGGAGGTGCGGGTCACGCGGGCGATCGAGGCGGCGTAGCGCACACCGAGCGCGACCGTCGGCAAGACGAACGCCTGCCAGGTCTTGATGCCCGACAGCGGGAACCACTTGAGCGTGAGCGCAAAGACGATCTGCAGGATGACGGCCATCCAGAACGACGGCGCGCTGATGCCGAAGATGGACAGCGCCATGAGGATGCGGTCAGCGGCGCGACCGTGGTTGACGGCCGCGACGACGCCGACGACAAGGCCCAGGGCCAGCGCGAAGATGTAGGCGAAGGCCGCGACCTTGACCGTGGTGCCGAAGGCCTGGCCCATGAGCGTGACAACCGCCTTGCGCTGGGTGTATGACGTGCCGAAGTCGCCGTGCAGCATGTTGGTGAGCCAGTTGGCGTACTGCTCGAGGACGGGCTTGTTGAGGCCCATCTGCTCGCGGACGCGCTGGATCGTGGCCTCGTCGGCCATGTCGCCCACCATGACGCGCACGGGGTCGCCCGGCACGATGTTGAGCACGAAGAACGTGATGGCGCTGATGGCGAAGATGACGCCCAGCGCCAGCAAGATCCTCTTGATGAGATAATCTCTCATCCCTGGTCCTTTCTCCTCGCGACGGCGCAGGGGCCTTGTGGGGTCCCTGCGCCGTCGCCTTACTTAAACTGGGAGCGTCCCGGCCGCACCTTGGCGGTCGGGACGTCCCTTATATTACGATGAAAAGCTAATCAAAACTTAGCCAACCGTGTAGTTCGGGTCCGAAGTGTCGATGTCGAGGTCGAAGAAGTGGTAGATCAGGTTGCCGACCTTGGCGTTCTTGACGTAGGACTTGGCGACGAAGGTGCCCTTAGGCCAGAACAGCGGGATAGTGGCGTAGTCCTCGTGGGTGATGATGTGGTCGGCCTGCTTGTAGAGCTCGGCGCGCTCATCGGGATCCTGCGAGACGCGGGCGCGGGAAAGAAGGTCGTCGACCTCCGCGCTGTTGTAGAACGAGGACTTCTTCGCGGCGTTCTCGCTGTAGAAGTAGGTGTACATGTGGTTGTCGGCGTCGGCGAAGAGCGGGTACCAGCCGAGCGCGGTGACCTCGAGGTTGCCGTCGGCCCAGTCGGAGGACCAGACGCCGTTGTCCTCGACGGAGAGGTTCATCGTGACGCCGATCTCCTTCCAGTAAGACTGGACGACCGTCATGTACTTCTCGTACTGACCCTTGCGGACCTTGCAGTCGAGGGTGAGGTTGGAGACGCCGGCCTCCTGGAGCAGCTGCTTGGCCTTCTCGGGGTCGTACTCGAGCACGGCGGAGTCGTCGTGGCCCGGGGTCTGCGGGGCGAGCCAGCAGCCCGCGGGGATGCCCGCGCCGGAAAGGGTGTTGTCGACGATGGCCTGGCGGTCGATGGCGAGCGACAGCGCCTCGCGGACGCGAACGTCCTTGAGGTTCTCGGAGTTGAGGTTCAGGTTGATGAAGTGGACGCCGAGGGTCTCGAAGGACGTGATCATGTCCTTCACGTCAGGGTCGGCCTTGTACTGGGCAAGAAGGTCCGGAGAGAGCTCGCACCAGTCGATGTCGCCGTTCTTGAAGGCCATCAGCTTGGTGTTGTTGTCGTCGTAGTAGATGACGTCGATCTCGTCGAGGGCGGGCTCGCCGTCGTGGTAGTCGGCGAACTTCTCGAGGACGATCTCGGTGGTGTCGTCGTTGGAAGCGACCTTGTACTTACCGGTGCCGATGCAGTCGGTGCCCCAGCCCCACTTGTCGCCGGCGGCCTCGCAGGCAGCCTTCGGGAAGATCTGGGCGTAGGAGATGCCCAGGTTGCTCACGAAGGAGGCCATGGGGTCGGTGAGGACGATGGTGAAGTGGGTGTCGTCCTCGACGGTCAAGCCCTCGAGCTCGGTGGCGGTGCCGGCGAGCATCTCGGCCGCGCCCTTGATGCGGTCGTACATGTAGGTCGACTTGCCGCCGGTGGCCGGGGTGAACATGCGCTCGAAAGTGTACTTGACGTCGTTAGCCGTCAGCGTCGTGCCGTCGTGGAACTTGATGTTCTCCTTGAGCGTGCAGTGCAGGGTCACGCCGTCGGCCTCAAAGGTCGGGACCTCGGTGAGCAGGCACGGGACGAGCTCGTTGTCCTCGGTCCAGCGAAGCGGGGCCTCGAAGATGGACTCGGAAATCGAAGAGGAGCCGGAGTTCGTGGACTTCTGCATGTCCAGGCCGAGCTTGGCGTTGGACTGGCCCCAGCGCAGGACCTTCTTCTTTGCGCCGCCGTCGGAGGAGGAGGCGTCGGAGGAGGAGCCGCACGCGGCGAGGGAGGCGACAGCGGCCGTGGCAACGCTGCCCTTGAGGAAGTTGCGACGAGAGATGGCGTTCGTCATGTTGGAACCTTTCGTTTTGCGGTCACCCATCGGCTTACGCGTCAGCCTCAGCTAACCATTTTTAAGGACCAGATGATTATTAGGTTTGACTAACTAAACGGCTGTATTTGTTACATCGTTTTACAGCCATGCCGTCAACCCGCAACAAACACTGCCGTTTACCGACCCGTAAACGGCATCGCTTGTGTCTTAACTGATGTTAAGCATCCAAATCCACAATATGTAGTGTCCTCATAGCGATGACTGCTTATCGCTTGAGGCGATAACCCGATTTCCGCTTTATCGGATGGCTCGGGCAGTCTGGTCCGCACTCGCCCGCAGCGGGCTTCTTTCCTGGTCCTTCTCTCCCTTGCCGTTTGACTCGGGAGTTCCAGTATTCGCGCTCTCGTTGCGCGCCTTTGCCGATATTCAATTCGAGCGTTCCCAAAGAAGGGCGTCCCGGCGGGCAGCGACCGGCCGGGATGCCCGTTGCCTGCCGCGCAGGCGCATCGACGCTTAGACGGTGGTGTAATCCGGATCGGAGGTGTCAATGTCGACGTCGAAGAAGTGGTAGATCAGGTTGCCGCACTTGGCGCCCTTGACGTAGGGCTTCGAGACGAAGGAGCTCTTCGGCCAGTACAGCGGGATGGCGGCGTAGTCCTCGTGGGTGATGATGTGGTCGACCTGCTTGTAGAGCTCGGCGCGCTCGTCGGCGTCCTGGGACACGCGGGCGCGGGAAAGAAGGTCGTCGACCTCGGGGTTGTTGTAGAACGAGGACTTCTTTGCGGCGTTGGCGCTGTAGAAGTAGGTGTAGATGTGGTTGTCGCCGTCGGCGTAGAGCGGGAACCAGCCGATGCCGGTGATCTCGAGGTTGCCGCCGGCCCAGTCGGACTGCCATACGCCGTTGTCCTCGACGGTGAGGTTCATCGTGACGCCGACCTCGGCCCAGTAGGACTGGACGACCGTCATGTACTTCTCGAACTGGCCCTTGCGCACCTTGCAGTCGAGGGTGAGGTTGGTCGCGCCTGCCTCCTTGAGGAGCTGCTTGGCCTTCTCGGGGTCGTACTCGAGCACGGCGGAGTCGTCGTGGCCCGGGGTCTGCGGGGCGAGCCAGCAGCCCGCGGGGATGCCCGCGCCGGAAAGGGTGTTGTCGACGATGGCCTGGCGGTCGATGGCGAGCGACAGCGCCTCGCGGACGCGAACGTCCTTGAGGTTCTCGGAGTTGAGGTTCAGGTTGATGAAGTGGACGCCGAGGGTCTCGAAGGACGTGATCATGTCCTTCACGTCAGGGTCGGCCTTGTACTGGGCAAGAAGGTCCGGAGAGAGCTCGCACCAGTCGATGTCGCCGTTCTTGAAGGCCATCAGCTTGGTGTTGTTGTCGTCGAAGTAGGTCACGCGGACCTCGTCGAGCGCGGGCTCGCCGTCGTGGTAGTCGGCGAACTTCTCGTAGACGACCTCGGTGGTGTCGTCGTTGGAGACGATTCTGTACTTGCCGGTGCCGACGCAGTCGGTGCCCCAGCCCCACTTCTCGCCGGCGGCCTCGCAGGCGGCCTTCGGGAAGATCTGGGCGTAGTTGAGGCCGAGGTTGGAGATGAAGGAGGCCATGGGGTCGGTAAGGACGAAGGTGAAGTGGGTGTCGTCCTCGACGGTCAGGCCCTCGAGCTCGGTGGCAGCGCCGTCAAGCATCTCGGCCGCGCCCTTGATGCGGTCGTACATGTAGGTGGACTTGGCGGCGGTTGCGGGCAGGAACATCCGCTCGAAGGTGTACTTGACGTCGTTGGCCGTCAGCGTCGTGCCGTCGTGGAACTTGACGTTCTCCTTGAGCGTGCAGTGCAGGGTGACGCCGTCCTCCTCGAAGACCGGCATCTGTGCGAGCAGGCACGGGACGAGCTCGTTCTCCTCGGTCCAGCGCAACAGGGGCTCGAAAATGGGGTCGGACACGTTGGACGAGCCGGAGTTCGTGGACTTCTGCATGTCCAGGCCGAGCTTCGGGTTGCCCTGGCCCCAGCGGACGATCTTCTTCTTGGAGCCGTCGGCAGCATCGCCGCCATCGGAGCCGCCGCAAGCCGCGAGCGAGGCGACAGCGGCAGTGGCGACGCTGCCCTTGAGCAAGTTGCGACGCGAGATGGAACTAGTCATTGTCTTGCCTTTCTTGTTTGGCGGGCGCAAGAAAACTCGCGCCGCGCATCCACAGGAACACACATCCGAGGGTTCAGTATTAGGCAGAGGGTTTAAATCAAACTTTCTTGTAACAACTAGTAACAAATATAGCCACTCACCTGCCCATAAACGGTAGGCAGTGTTTGTTTACCGACATTAAGCTACCGTTCGCAGAACCATAAAATCCATATGTATATGGAGATTAATTCCTTGTCGTAAGCAATATAAATGTGTTCTACTTCAGAAAACTTTGGCGCATAAAAAAAGACCGCCCGCTCTACGCGGACGGTCTTTGTGTTGCCCTTTGCGGAAAACTCGGAGGATTTACTCCTCGACGGTCTCCTCAGCCTCGGCCTCAACGGCCTCCTCAGCCTCAGTCGGCTTCTCGGACTCGGGGAGAGGCTTGACCTCGACCTCGGTGCCGAGGGTCTCGGCGGCGGCCTTCATGGAGAGGGAGATGCGACGACGGTCGAGGTCGATCTCCATGACCTTCACCTGGACGGTGTCGCCCACGGTGCAGACCTGGGACGGCTGGTCGACGTGGCTCTTGGCCATCTCGGAGATGTGGACCAGGCCCTCAACGCCGTCACCGAGGTCGACGAAGGCGCCGAAGGTGACGAGCTTGGTGACGGAGCCCTCGACGATGGCGTCGACCGGGTACTTCTTGACGAGGGTGCGCCAAGGATCCTCGGTGGTCTGCTTGAGGCCGAGGGAGATGCGCTCGCGGTTCAGGTCGACGTCGAGCACCTGGACCTCGACCTCCTGGCCGACCTTGACGACCTCGGAGGGGTGGTTGACGTGGTTCCAGGAGAGCTCGGAGATGTGGACCAGGCCGTCGATGCCGCCGAGGTCGACGAAGGCGCCGAAGTCGACGATGCTGGAGACGGTGCCCTTGAGGCGCATGCCGACCTGAAGCTTGGAGAGGATCTCCTGGCGCTCGGCCTTGCGGGCCTCCTCGAGCACGACGCGGCGAGAGAGGACGACGTTGTTGCGGTTGCGGTCCATCTCGATGACGCGGGCCTCGATGCGGGTGCCCATGTAGGCGGTGAGGTCCTTGACGCGACGGAGGTCGACGAGGGAGGCGGGCAGGAAGCCGCGCAGGCCGATGTCGAGGATCAGGCCGCCCTTGACGACCTCGATGACCTCGCCCTCGACGGTCTCGCCGGACTGGAACTTGGCCTCGACGGCGTTCCAGGCGCGCTCGTACTCGGCGCGCTTCTTGGACAGGACGAGGCGGCCCTCCTTGTCCTCCTTCTGGAGAACCAGGGCCTCGATCTCGTCGCCCATGGCGACGACCTCGGCGGGGTTGATGTCCTTGCGGATGGAAAGCTCGCGGGACGGGATGACGCCCTCGGACTTGTAGCTGATGTCAAGCAGGACCTCGTCGCGCTCGATCTTGACGACGGTGCCGGTGACAAGATCGCCCTCATCGAAATCGGTGACGGTGCCGTCGATGAGGTTGTTCATCTCCTCGTCGGAAATGTCATCCATGGCGAAGATGGACGAGTTCTGAATCTCACTCAAAGGTGGACCCCTTTCGAACAACGGGGCCCCGGTCGTCATGGTCGCTGCCTGCAGTGCCAAAAATAACAAATAGAGGCGTCTACGTGGAAACTTGCATGCTCTCGGGGGCCGACAGATACGGTTGTGCGGGCCCCATGCCCACACACTCCGATAGGTTACCTTTAATGAGCTGGTTTTTTCAAGCCATTGTTTGGGGTAAATTTTGTTTCTACGCAGGCTCGCCACGCGCGCGACGCGCACGGCGGCGGGCGAACCCCTTTCACGCGAAATGGCCAGGCATCATGATACAGGCTGTGCTCTTCGATCTGGACGACACGCTGCTCTCCCTCAACCTCACGGCGTTCCTCGGGCGCTACGTCAACGGCGCCTCGGGGCTTCTTGCCCGGGCGAGCGGGAAGCTGCGCGTGAACATCATGGCCGCCTACGCGCGCGCCTGGCTCGCCGTCGAGGGCGAGAACCGCAAGGACCGCCTCACGAACCAGCAGCTCATCAACTCGATCATGTACAAGCAGACGGGCATCCCCCTTGACGACCCCGTGATCGACGACATGATCCGCTGCTACGAGGAGACCGTCGTGCCGCGCCTCGGTGGCGGCGTCGTGCGCGCCGAGCCCAAGCGCGGCGCACGCGAGGCCGTCGACGCCGTCTGGGACATGGGCCTCACCTGCGCCCTGGCCACGAACCCCGTCGTGTCGAAGGCCTGCGACCTCGCGCGCATGGCCTGGGCCGGCTTCACCGAGGACGACTTTGCCCTTATCTCCTGTGCCGAGAACTCGACCCGCGCCAAGCCCTGGGCCGACTACTACGAGGAGTTCTGCGGCAAGCTCGGCCTCGCGACCGAGGAGTGCCTCATGGTCGGAAACGACGCCAAGCGCGACTTCGCGCACCCGGCGTGCGGCCTGCGTACCGTCTACGTGGGGCATGCCCGCCCCACCCGCGCCGTCTGGAGTGGGCACATGGACGAGCTCGCTGCCGCGCTCCCCCGCATCATCGATGAGGCCAACGAGGCCGACGCCTAAGCCGACCTGGGGCCGCCCTTCTTCGCGAAGGCGCTCTCGGCGTCGGCGATCATGCCAGCGGCCTTCGAGCAATGCCCGTCTGCGTGAGACGAGCAGGACCCCCCGCAGTCCGAGCAGCCGTTCTTCTCCTTGCGCAGGAGCGAGCGGACCGAGAAGAAGATTGTTGCCGCGACGGCGGCGAGGATGACGATGTCTGCGATGCTCGGCATGTTGCCCTTTCGTGAAGGCTTTCGTGAAGCGCCCGAGAAGTCGGTCCTTGTCGTGGCGACAGTTAGTTAACCTAGGTAAACTGTCATTGTTAATCATGTCTAACTATAGGGTTAGGCAAGAAGGGCCTTTTGCCCTTCTCACAATCTCCAAGGAGGGAGAACAATGGCAGAAGAAACTATGAAACTCGTACTTATCCGGCACGGCGAGTCCGAGTGGAACAAGCTCAACCTGTTCACCGGCTGGACCGACGTGGACCTCTCCGAGACCGGCGAGAAGGAGGCTGCCGCCGGCGGCCGCGCCCTCAAGGAGGCCGGCTTCGACTTCGACATCTGCTACACCTCTCGCCTCAAGCGCGCCATCCACACCCTCAACTTCGTGCTCAGGGAGATGGGCCGCGAGTGGCTGCCCGTCGTCAAGAGCTGGAAGCTCAACGAGCGCCACTACGGCGCCCTGCAGGGCCTGAACAAGGCCGACGCCGCCGCCGAGCACGGCGACGAGCAGGTCAAGATCTGGCGCCGCTCCTTCGACATCTGCCCGCCCGAGCTCGATCCCGGCGACGAGCGCGACCCGCACGTCCAGGAGCAGTACCGCGACGTCGCCCCCGACCAGCTCCCCCTCACCGAGTGCCTCAAGGACACCATCGCCCGCGCCTGGCCGTTCTTCGAGGACGAGATTCGCCCGCAGATGCTCGCCGGCAAGCGCGTCCTCATCGCCGCCCACGGCAACTCCCTGCGCTCCCTCGTCATGAAGTTCGAGAAGCTCACCCCCGAGGAGATCCTCGAGGTCAACATCCCCACCGGCGTGCCGCTGGTCTACACCTTCGACAAGGACTTCAACGTCCTCGACAAGCGCTACATCGGCGACCCCGAGACCATCGCCGCAAAGATCGACGCCGTGGCCAACCAAGGCAAGGCGAAGAAGTAGCGGATATTCGCCGAGCATAACCCCCGGCCGGCCGCGAGAGCCTTCGCAGACGGCCGGGGGCTTTTATGCATGGAGAGAAGCCCTCTTTAGCGGATACGGGCCGCAACTTAACGATCTGAGTCGCGGGGCGACGGGGCGAGGTCCTCCATCCGGTAGGTCGAATACCCCTCGTAACGGTAACTTTGCTCGATGCCCTTCATGTAGACCTGGCGGTCATCGACCTTGTCGGTCAAGGCACGGGAGAGCAGCGCCTTTATCTCGGTATCGCGAACGGGGCTGCGCTCCATGGCAAGAAGGTAATCCTCCTTGTCCACAAGGCTCCAGTCGACGACAAGTCCGAGCTGCGCCCTAAGAATCGCGTCGAGCCATATGCGAGCGCTTCTGCCATTGCCTTCCCTAAAGGGATGGGCGACGTTCATCTCGACGTACTTCTCAACGATCTCGTTGAATGTGGCCCGAGGCATCTTGTCGATCTCGTCGAGCGCCGCGGCAAGATAAAGCCGCGGGGCGAAGCGGAAATTCCCCTTCGCGAGATTGACATCGCGAAGCCTCCCCGCAAAACCATAGACATCCTGGAACAGATAGGCGTGGATCTGGGAAAGGCCTTTGAACGTACCGACCTCGAAGGTATCCAGCAAGCCCAATTCGAACAGCTCGGCTGCGCGCTTTTTGGTGAGTCGCTCCTCCGCAAGCGCGAGCTCGACGTCGTTGGTTATACAGAGCTTGTTCTCCAACGCCACAGGACTTCCTCCCTCTAAGCAGCAAAGCGACAATACTCTACCCGGGTTCCTAACCGGGGGTCTTCATCGCTCGTATAACATATCACGTACCAAGACGACCCCTTATCCGGCGGTCAAGAAGCCGCTACCGGCTCTCTTTCTCCATCTGCGCACGTATCAAGGCCTTAATCGTCCCCGACAGGGTGCCGTCCTGGCTTTCCAGCCAGCGGTACAGCTCCATCTCGTTCGGGGAGAACTTGAGGTTGACCTGCTTGGTCTTCTCCCTCTAATACTTGGCGCTCGCCCTCTTCTGCGCTTCCGTAGCCGCCATAGCCACCACTCCGTCGGTCATCGATGTATCTTGCTGTCGCATTATGCCAACGTTTGCTTGAGCCGGGCAAGCAGGTCGGCAGATTACCTATTCGCCGCGTACGGCGCAGGCGGCCCCTGTTAAGAATCCCCGACCGCGAGAAAACCCAAGCGAAAAATCTTCGGGTCAACTCGCGATGTCGCCCTTCAGGTCTTGGATTATCCCCTCGAGCTTCGCCCGCGCCTCATCGGCGTCAGGATCGTCTTTAGCAACCTCCATGCGACCAACCAGCTGCTTCAGGAACGACTTGAATTGAAGGTCGCTCATCCCCATCTCTTCCATGTCCCTCCCCTCAGTCGGGCATCCATGCTCTACCCGCAACCATAATTGTCTGTCTGGCGGATTTCGTGCGGTAGTTCTCCCGCGTTCCCTCCTGCGCGCCGGCATGCGCCGTTACCTTCCTCTCTTCCAAAGCTTTACGACAAGCGTGGCCACGGCGAACGAGACTGCGAAAAGCACCCATCTTCTTGCATCCATCATTGCGAACTCCTGTCATTCGAGCCGTTCGGCAAGCTGCGCGGACGAGCCTTCCCAACTCTTCGGGGCATTCTCGACGCGCTTCGGTACACCCGACGGCCCTATTCCTCCAATGTCAAACGCTCGGCAGGAGCAGCGTAATGTCGGACCCACGACGGGCAATGGATGAGAAACGCTCACATCCCCAAGCCCCCTGCCCAGGCGGCGCCCCGCAAGCTACTTCTTACGGAGCATCTCGCGAATCGTGGCTACGATTACCGCCGCAACCAAAGACGCGAGAAACTGGCGCATAGTTCACCTCCAGGATAGGTAGTCACTGGAGAACTTCTTACCATCCGGTTGTGACAACAATGCAGCGAAGCGCAGAAAGTCCCCGCTCAACAGATAGGCTCGAGAGCGGCGATCAAGTTACTGGCGTTCTCTCCTTCGAGTTCGACGCTGTCATCGTCATGAAGAAGAACGGTGCCTGCGAATGGCGCTCGCCGACTAAAAACCCGCCGGCACAAAGCCGACGGGTCCACAGTTCCATTTCAGAAAACGTCGTGCTGATCGACGGAGGTTAAATCTCCGATCGGTCCTCCGTCTTCCCATTCCCTGGGAGAGCGACCACATCGTGGCCAAGGGCGTCGTCTTCATCGACGCAGGGAGCCTCGTGCCCCGCGCTCCTCGAGAACTCCGCGCTGCCCGACGCGCCAAGAGCGAGCCCCGGGTCGCCGACGAACAGTCTGTGGGCCCGGTGCCACGTCTCGTACGCGGGCAGGATGACCTCGTCGCGGCGCCTACGGAGCACCTGCTTATGGAATTCCTTGACCTCGTCGGGCATGATCTCGAGGCCGACCGCCCTCTCCGGCAGCGAGTCGATGAGCTCGTCGACCTCGGCGGGGTCCAGACGTTCGAGCAGGCGGGCGCACGCCCTCATGCACCCGGAATCGACGCCGTCGGCGATATAGCGCATGGGGGAGATCCTGTGCCCCGCCTGGTCTTTGTAGCACGAGAGGGACGCTCCCACCGCGTCCTGCTCGAGCATGGCGTCATCCTGCGCCCTCTGGGCCATGGTAGAGTCGCGCCTCTTGTTGAAAAAGGCGTTGCCGTTGTCGTAGACGGGCGCGAGGCCAACGAGGTCGAGGCCGCGGAAGAGGAACCCCCAGTTGCCGTTGTTCCTGTCGGCGTTGCCGATCAGCCCGTCCATGACGAACATGTCCCAGAACCTCTCGAGGCAGGGCAGCGAGGAATACGGGCGAGTGAGGCCCTGAACGGCGGCGAGGACGTCGGAAAGGAACAGGTTGCTGCCGTCCGAGGGCCTGCCCTCGTAGCCGGGGTCCTCATCGGAGATCGAGTTCTTGACGTCATGGAACTCGTATAGGCGCAGATCGGGGTAGGTGAAGTCCCTGCAGGCGCAGACGAGCTTCCCCTCGCAGATCCCGAGCGCCGTCTCGTGCACGGGGAGCCCGGCGAGGCCGTATATATGCGACCCCAGCCACTCGGAGATCGGGCTCGTCGTGTAGGACGCGATGTTTCCCCTCATGCCACGGGTAGGCTCCGGGAACTTGACCATCCATGGCCTGCCCTCGCGGTCCCTGACCGCGATCTTTCGCCCGGCGTTTCCGCCGTACGCCAGAGGCACTCGCTCAAGCTCGTTGAAGTCTGTTAACTCGATCACGTTTGGTTCGCCTTTCCGATCCGAGGGGGGGGTTCTCCCGGCGCGTTTTCAGCCTGCCTACGCCAGGCAAAATTATAGCTTGCGCGGGAGCGTGGCATATTCATCGCCGGCATAGCCCGGCCGGGATGCCCGTTTGATTACAAGTCAGATCAACACTGCGCCAAAACAAGATGTTCTTTAGGTGCCTAGAGACGGTCGTTTGATTACCAGTCAGATCAACACTGCGCCAAAACAGAAGGGCGGGTTGTCCACCACGCAGCAGCCGTCCGGGTAGTCGAAACTCTCATAATCGCCGCCCGGCCAGAACGGGCGCACGACGTCGGCCTCCTCCACTCCCCACCGCCCGCGCACGTAGTCGAGCACCACGGCGTATATCTCGGGCGGGGTGAAGCAGTCGTCGGTGGTCCTCTTGGGCTTGAACTTCTCGACGAAACCCTCGTAATCCTCGAACGATGTGCGCGACTGGCTCACTCTTCCCCCAAACGGTCGGTCTCCGCGGGGTATGTTCCGGGCGGCGTCACGCGGCATGAAAAAGCCCCGCCGAAGCGGGGCCTTTGAGCCAGTAAACGAGATACGTCCTTCATGTTCTTGAAGGGCTTCC
>JAUMVN010000050.1 GCA_030530145.1 Coriobacteriia bacterium
AGGTTGCCGTGCTGCTCGGCGCCCATGAGCGAGCCGGCGCCGCGGATCTCCAGGTCGCGCATGGCGATCTTCATGCCGCTGCCCAGGTCCTGGTACTCGTTGATGGCCGTCAGGCGGTCGGTGGCCTCGGGCGTGAGGGGCGTCTCGCCGGGGAACATGAAGTAGGCGTAGGCCTGCAGGCGGCTGCGGCCCACACGGCCCTTGAGCTGGTAGAGCTGCGCCAGGCCAAGGCGCTGCGAGTCCTCGATGATCAGCGTGTTCGTGTGCGAGTTGTCGATGCCCGACTCGATGATCGTGGTAGCCACGAGCACGTCGATCTCGTGCTCGTTGAACTGCAGCATCACGTCCTCGACCTGCTTGGCGCTCATCTTGCCGTGGGCCACGCCCACGCGGGCCTCGGGCGCGGCCTCCATCACGCGGGACACGGCGTCGTCGATGGTGTGGACGCGGTTGCTCACGTAGTAGACCTGGCCCTTGCGCGCGAGCTCCTCGCGGATCGCGGCGCTGACCACGTCGGGGTCGTACTCCCCCACCGTCACCTTGACGGGCAGGCGGCCCGGCGGCGGCGTCATGATCAGGCTCATGTCGCGCACGCCGCTCATGGCCATCTGCATCGTGCGCGGGATCGGCGTGGCCGAGAGCGTGAGCACGTCGACCTGCTCGCGCATGTTCTTGAGCTGCTCCTTGTGCTGCACGCCAAAGCGCTGCTCCTCGTCGATGATAACGAGCCCCAGGTCATACGGGTTGACGTCGGCGGAAAGAAGCCGGTGCGTGCCCACGAGCACGTCGACCGAGCCGTCCGCGAAGCCGGCGAGCGCCCGGCGCTGCTGGGCCGGCGTCACAAAGCGGGAGAGCACCGCGACCTTGAGGTCGAACGGGCTGAAGCGCTCGAAGAACGTCTCGTAGTGCTGCTGCGCGAGGATGGTCGTGGGGCACAAGATCATGACCTGGCGGCTATCCTGACAGCACTTGAAGGCCGCGCGCAGGGCAACCTCGGTCTTGCCGAAGCCGACGTCGCCGCAGAGCAGGCGGTCCATGGGCTTCTTGGCCTCCATGTCCGCCTTGATGTCGGCCACGGCGCTCGCCTGGTCGGGCGTGAGGTCGTAGGAGAAGGACGATTCCATGTCGGCCTGCGCCGGAGTATCAGGAGAGAAAGCGAAACCAGCTACCGAGCTGCGGCGCGTATACAGGTCCACGAGGTCGAAGGCGAGCTTCTTCGCAGATTTGCGGGCCTTGCCCGTGGCGCGCGACCAGTCGGCCGTGTTCAGGCGGGTCAGGCGCGGCGAGTCGCCGTCGGGGCCGACGTAGCGCGTCAGGCGGTCGACCTGCTCGAGCGGCACGAAGAGCTTGTCGCCGCCGGCGTAGGAAAGAAGGAAGTAGTCGCGCTCCTTGCCGCCCACCTCTTGGCGGACGATCTGGGAGAAGAGCGCGATGCCGTGTGTGGCATGGACCACATAGTCGCCCGGCTTGAAGGGGAAGGTCACGCTCGTGGGGTCCACGCGCTTGGCGCGGCGGCGGGCCTTGGCCGTGCGCGAGGTGAGGTCGTCGACCGAGAGGATGCCCAGGCGGGCCTCCGGCATGACGACGCCCGCGGGGACGGGCGCGTCGACGAAGGTCACGCGGTCGCGCGGCAGGGCCGGCGCGTCGAAGCGCGCGTCCGGGTCGCTGACGTCGTGCGCGTTCTCGGGCGCGACGCCGAGCGACTCGGCGAAGGGAATACCCTCGTCGTTGAAGCGCAGCTCAAGGGCCTCGCGCGCGGCGCGGTCGGGCACGGCGAAGATCACGGCGGACCGGTCGGCGATGAGCTGCCTCACGCGGCCGAGCAGCTTCGCCTCAGAGCCGTTGACGCCCGGCTGGCGGACCTCGAGCGCGGCCGTCGAGGCCCCGGCGCCGGCACGCAGCATCGACGCGAAGCTCAGGCGCTGCTGGCGGCCGAAGTCGAGCTGCCGCGGGTTCGTGTAGAGCCCCTGGGTCGAGACGCGCGCGACGCTCGCGGCCTGGGCGACCTCGTCGGCGGCGCGCATACAGTCGTCGAAGAGGGCGCGCGGCTCGGCGAGGACCACGAGGGTGCGGTCGCTCGCGTGGTCGATGGGCGTGGCGGTGGCGCCGTAGAGCTCAGGCAGGTAGCGCTCGAGGGAAGGCTGGTCAGCGCGGGCCTCGATGAGCTCCAGGTCGGCGGCCAGGGCGTTGTCGTTCTGCGCGCGCTTGTAGAGCGCCTCCGCGGCGCGGGCCACGGTCTCGTCGGTCAGGGCCATCTCACGGCAGGGCGAGACGGTCACGCTCTCGAGCTCGCCGATGGTCTGGCCGGTAGCCGCCACCATGCGCCGCACGCGGTCGATCTCGTCGCCGAAGAACTCGATGCGCACCGGGCTCGTGGCCTGCGCGGGAAAGACATCCACCGCGTCGCCGTGCACGTGGAAGCTGCCGGGGGCGTCGACCTCGCCGTTGTCCGCGTAGCCCATGCCGACGAGCAGGGCGGGCACCTCGTCGAAAGGTACCTCGTCGCCCACCGCGAAGGTCGAGCTCGCGTAGTAGCCGGAGCCCACGGGCGGCACGCGGCGCAGAAGCGCGCGGGCGGAAGCCACCACGACGCAGCGTTCGCCGGCGGCCAGGCGGGCGACGGCTTGGCAGCGGGCGCCGACGGCCGCGTCGTCGGGGGCCTTCTCGCTCCACGGGTAGTCGCGGCGCTCGGGATAGCAGCAGACGACGTCCTGGCCGAGCCAAGCCGCGAGGGCGCGGGCCGCGCGGTCGGCCGCCTCCTCGCCGGAAACGATGAACAAGCACGGGCGCGGGTCGTCGGCCCAGATGGACGCCAAAAGCAGCGGGCGCGCCGACTGCGCGACGGCGAGCGTGGCGTCCTCGCCCATGTGCAACGCGCGGACCAGCGGCTCAAGCTCCGGCGTGTTCATAATCTGGCGAGATACCCGGTTGATCAGCATGTGGGTGCGCCCTTCGACATTCGGTGTTCAGCGACCGGCGCGCCGACGAGGCGGCCAGCCGTCGCACGCGCAAAAGCCGGAATCCACCCGGATCCCGGCCGCAACGCGCGCCTTTTTTCGCTGTCAATTCTAGCCGATGGCGCCCTGAGCCGGGTTGATACACGTCTACCCTGCTTTTGGAGTCACTTTTAGG
>JAUMVN010000035.1 GCA_030530145.1 Coriobacteriia bacterium
GTCACTGTCTTGTCACCTGTAATGTCACGTGCCATACTGTCAAGCGTTTTGGCCGAAGGAGTCGGTGGGGGCCGACCGTGGCAGGAAGGCATGGCATGGTATCTGAAGAGATGCGCGCGGAAGTCGAGCGGCTTAAACGGGAACAGGACGCGGTGATTCTCGCGCACTACTACGTGACGCCGGACGCCCAGGAGCTCGCCGACTACATCGGCGACTCGTTCTTCCTCTCCAAGAAGGCCGCGACCCTTGACTGCAGGACGCTCGTGTTCTGCGGCGTTCACTTCATGGCCGAGAGCGCGAAGCTGCTGAGCCCGGGCAAGCGCGTGCTCATGCCCGAGCCCACCGCCGACTGTCCGATGGCCCATATGGTCCAGAAGGCCACGATCGACGCGGCGCGCGAAAAGTACGGCGACGACCTGGCCGTTGCCTGCTACGTGAACTCCACGAGCCAGATGAAGGCCTGGTCGGACGTGTGCGTGACCTCCTCGAACGCGGTGAAGATCGTGCGCGGCCTGCCGCAGAAGAACGTCCTCTTTATCCCGGACATGAACCTCGGTCATTACGTCGCGCTCCAGGTCCCCGAGAAGAACGTGATCTTGAACGACGGGTTCTGCCCCACGCACGAGGCCATCGAGCTCGCCGAGATCGAGGCCGCGCGCGCCGAGCACCCCGGCGCCCGCGTGCTCGCGCACCCCGAGTGCGGCGATTGGGTCCTCAAGGAGGCCGATTTCGTGGGCTCCACCTCGCAGATCATCGCCGAGGCGGTGGCGAGCGACGCCACGGACTTCATCATCGCGACGGTCCACGGCGTGATCCACGAGCTCGAGCACCAGACCGCGGGCACCGGCAAGCGCTTCTGGTTCCCGAAGACCTGCCCGATCTGCCCGAACATGGCGCGCGTCACGGCCGACAAGGTCCTCGCGTGCCTGCGCGACGGCACAGGCGAGGTCGGCCTGCCCGACGACGACGTGGTCAACGGGTCCACGCGCGCCCTCGACCTCATGCTCGAGTACGCCAAATAGGGGGCGGCGACCATGAAGAAGACCATCGATTGCGACGTCGTCATCGTCGGCTGCGGCGTGGCGGGCCTCTACTGCGCGCTCAACCTGCCGCGGGCCCTGCGCGTCGTGCTTCTTGCCAAGACGAGCGTGGACGAGTGCGACTCGATGCTCGCGCAGGGCGGCATCTGCGTGCTGCACGACCCCGACGACTACGAGTCGTTCTTTGAGGACACGCTGCGCGCGGGACACTACGAGAACCGCCTTGAGTCCGTGGACATGATGATCCGCGCGAGCCGTCCCATCATCGACGACCTGGTCAAGCGGGGTGTCCGCTTCGCGCGCACGGCCGCGGGCGAGCTCGACTATACCCGCGAGGGGGCGCACTCCCGCCCGCGCATCGTCTACCACGAGGACATCACCGGCGAGGAGATCACCACGCACCTGCTCGCGTGCGTGCGCGAGCTGCCGAACGCGACCGTGCTCGAGAACACCTGCATGACGGACATCCTCGAGGGCTTCGACGCCGCCGGCGCCCGCGTGTGCCGCGGGCTTATCGCCGAGGACGCCGCGGGCGGTCGGCTGCAGATAAACGCCGACGCCACGGTGCTCGCCACGGGCGGCGTGGGCGGCCTGTACAAGCACTCGACCAACTACCCCTGCCTCACGGGCGACGGCTGCCGCGTGGCCGCCGAGCACGGCGTGCTGCTCGAGCACATGGACTTCGTGCAGATCCACCCCACCACGCTCTGGACCAAGAAGCCCGGTCGCAGCTTCCTCATCAGCGAGTCGGCGCGCGGCGAGGGCGCGATCCTGCTCAACGCGGCGGGCGAGCGCTTCTGCGATGAGCTCCAGCCGCGCGACGTCGTCTCGGGCAACATCCTGCGCCAGATGGCCGCGGAGGGCTCCGAGCACGTGTGGCTGAGCTTCGAGAACGTGGCGCGCTCCGAGCTCGAGAACCACTTCACGCACATCTGCGAGCAGTGCCGTCAGGAGGGCTACGATGTGTTCCGCGAGCCGATTCCCGTCGTGCCTGCCCAACATTACTTCATGGGCGGCATCCACGTGAACTCCGACTCCGAGACCACGCTGCCGCATCTCTTCGCCGCGGGCGAGACGTGCTGCAACGGGGTGCACGGGCGCAACCGACTGGCGTCGAACAGCCTGCTCGAGGGGCTCGTCTTCGCCCAGCGCGCGGCCGACAAGATCATGCGCGACCGCTTCGCCGCCGACACCGCGGCCCAGCTCGCGGTGGCCGCGAGCGCGCGCAGCCGCTTCGTGGCGGGCTCGCGCGACGTGACCGACGTGGCGCTTCTCTGCGGCGCCGACTGCTAGGACCTGGCAAGAAAGGACGGATACGATGACCGACCCGATGCTTCAGGCGAAGATGGACTCCGCCATCCTGCTCGCGCTCGAGGAGGACATGCCGGCGGGCGACCTCAGCACGATGGCCGTGATGCCGGAGCCGCGCCGCGGGCGCGTGCAGCTCATCGCCAAGCAAGACGGCGTGATCGCGGGGCTTTCCGTGTTCGCGCGCGTCTTCGAGCTGATCGATCCCGAGACGTGCGTGGAGGCGCTCGTCGACGACGGTGACGAGGTCTTTGCGGGCCAGCACATCGCCACGGTCGAGGGCGACGTGCGGGTGCTGCTCGAGGGCGAGCGCACGGCGCTCAACTTCCTGCAGCGCATGAGCGGTATCGCCACCTACACGCGCCGCATCGCGCGGTTTTTCGAGGGAACCAAGACGCGCCTTGTGTGCACGCGAAAGACCACCCCTGGCCTGCGCATCTTTGAGCGCGAGGCCGTGCGCCTGGGCGGCGGCGGCCTGCACCGCGCAGGTCTCTCCGACGCCGTGATGCTCAAGGACAACCACATCGACGCGGCGGGCGGCGTGGCGGCGGCGGTCGCGGCCGCGCGCGCCACGGCGCCCTTCACGGCCAAGGTCGAGGTCGAGTGCGAGTCGCTCGACATGGTCCGCGAGGCCGTGGCGGCCGGCGCCGACATCATCATGCTCGACAACATGGGCCACGACGCCATGGCCGAGGCTATCGCCTACATCGGCGGCCGCGCGACCGTCGAGGCGAGCGGCAACGTGAGCGCCGAGAACGCCGCCGGCTACGTCGACCTCGGCGTCGACGTCGTGAGCTGCGGCGCATTGACCCACTCAGCCGGCATCCTGGACCTCTCGCTCAAGCACCTGGAGGTGTTCGAGTGAGCGCAGCGGGCGACAAGCGCCGAGAGCAGATCCTGGGCACCTTGACCTCGGCCTCGTCGCCGGTGTCGGGTGCGGCGCTCGCGCAGGAGGCGGGCGTTTCTCGCCAGGTCGTCGTGCAGGACATCGCCCTCTTGCGCGGCCAGGGGTGGCCGATCAGCTCGACCAACCGCGGCTACGTGATCGAGCGGGAGGCCACGCGGCCGAGCCGGCTCTTCAAGTGCCATCATACGGTCGAGCAGACGCCCGAGGAGCTGAACCTTATCGTCGACCTCGGCGGGCATGTGCGAGACGTGCTCGTCAACCACCGCGTCTACGGGCGTCTTTCCTGCGAGCTCGGCATCGCGAGCCGCCGAGACGTGCGCGCCTACATGGACCAGATCCATTCCGGCAAGTCGAGCCCGCTCATGCTCATTACCAGCGGGTACCACTTCCACCACGTGACGGCCGACTCCGAGGAGGCGCTCGACGAGATCGAGGCCGCCCTCGCCGACGCCGGTTTCCTCGCCGAGAAGACGGATTTCGAGCGCGAGGCGTTTGGGGCATAATCCTCCCGTCCCCCAACGAGAGGAATTCCGATGCACGACATTCGCCCGTCCGTCCCGCGCACGCCCGCCCAGGCCACGTTGCGCGTCGTCTCCATCGTCATGGCGATTATCGGCGGCGTCGTGGTCCTGGGCGGCGGCCTCGCGTTCTGGTACCGAGATCGGCTCGGGCTCGCCGAGGAGGCCCAGTGGCTCGCGTATTCCTACGGCGGCATCATCATGGGCGTGGCCGCCCTGCTGCTGGTGACGGCGTGGCTCGGTCTGCGCGCCGCCGACGACTCCTCGCGCGTGGCGCCGTACCGAAACCTGTGCTACCTCGTGGGGCTCGTCGTTTTGGTGGCCGTTGTGTGGGGCTGGGGCATGGGCACCTTCCTGCTGTTTAATCCGTTGGTGCTGTTCAGCACCGTGACTTACGTGATCGTGTGCTCGCAGCTTGCCGACCGCGTGGCTGACGAGCACGAGCGCGGCGTGCGCGGCGAGGTCTTCCTGCGCAACGGGGACCAGCGCACGCTGCATCTGCTGTCCGAGGTCATCCTCGTCAAGGGCGCGCTGATCGCCACCTTTGCGGCCGTGATCGCCGTCGGCTACTTTGCGCAGGGCGGGCGGGACCTGGCGGCGGACCTCGGCCTCTCTATGGAAAGCTATGAGCAGCTGCTGATTACCTATGGTATCGACGCGGCCATTAACGTGGGCGTGGCGATGCTCGGAATCTGGGGATCAAACCGGCCGCGGCGCGTCACGCCGTTCTTTGTGGTGAGCACGGCGGCCCTTCTTGTGGACGTCGCGCGCGTGGTCGCGGGCATCGTGATGCGCCGGGAGCTGGGGACGGGCAGCATCGAGGTGCTGCTCGACCTCGTGTACATGGGCGCGTGCGCCTACGTCTCCTGGAAGATTCGCAGGCAGATGGCCGCGCTCGACGCCGCGCTCGAGATTGGGGACCCATCGGCGACGCGAGGCTCGGCGGGGGAATAGGCCGGCTCCCGGCGGTTTGCGAGGTTTGGGCCTTCGTGCGACGTTGCGGGGTGTTTGCTGCAAGGTTTTGGCCTTCGTGCGACGTAATTCTGTCCGTCAAAGCGATATTTGGCGGAGAAAGCCCAGTTGAGATTCGTCCAAATGGCTGATCGGGCGTGAATCCACGTCGCACGAAGGCCAAAACCTTGCAGAGCTTGGTCTATTACGTCGCACGAAGGCCAAAACCTTGCATTCAATGACACCTGGCGCGCGGCTAATCGTTCGGCGGGGCAGCCTTAGCCCCGCGCGCGGGCGCGGAACATGCGCGGCGTGCAGTGGTAATCGCGGCGGAAGAGCTGCGCGAAGTTGCTCGGGCTCTGGATGCCCACGGCGCGCCCGACCTCTGCAATGGGCATATCGCTGCCGGCAAGAAGTTCCGCTGCCTTCGAGAGTCGGTGTATGAGCAGGTAGCGGGAGGGACTCACGCCGAAAGTCTTCGTAAAGCAGCGCAGGCACTCGCGCTCGCTCACGCCGGCCGCGGCGGCGATCTCGCCCACGGTGAGCCTTTCGGCGTAGTGCCCGACTATGTGGTCGCGCATGAGGCTCGTGCGCTCGGCGCTCACGGTGTCCTCGGGGGCAACGGGCGCGGGCGCTCCGGCGAGCTCCCATGCGGAGAGAAGCGCCTGGGAGAGATGGCTGCGCGCCGTGATCTCGAAGCCGGGCTCCTCGGCTTCGATCGCGTCGATCGCCTCGGCCAAGTGCCAGGCGAAGCGCTGCTCGCCGGCGTCGCTCGGGCGGAAGACGAGGAGGTCGCAGCCGGATGCGACTTTGAGGGGCTCGACGTAGCGCCGCGCGATGACCGACCCCGGGACGCCGCCCACGAGCTCCCCGTCGAAGGTGACCGAGCGGATGCGGGCCCTCGGTTCGCCTGTGGCGGCGTGGGGGCGCCAGGCGTTGATGAACGCGGCCATGCCCGGCGTGAGCGTGACGGACCTGTTCGCCACGAGGAGCTTGAAGGCCCCCTCGATGCAGAGAATGGCCTCGAATCCCTCGTGCCAGTGCCAGGGCAAGTCGTCGCCGGGCTCGTGACCGTAAAGCTCGTCGAATCCGCGGCAGCCGAAGTCCTTGTCTCCGGTGGCGTTGAGTTCCTGGCTCGTCTCGTCGAGGCTGAGCATACAACGGGGTCCATGAAGCATGTTGGCTGAATCCTTATAGAAGCGGGCGTATATCGAGTAAAAGTTGCTTGTTGCTGTCGGTAATATGACAAAAGTCACGTTAAGCGCCGCAACCTAAGGAAGTCAAATGGCGTCACTGCTCCTCCCCGTCATCTACATCGCGTTCGTATCGCTCGGCCTGCCCGACTCGCTGCTCGGCTCGGCCTGGCCCGTTATGTACACGGAGCTCGGCGCCCCCGTGGTTGCTCAGAGCGCGATCACGACGATCATCACCGCCAGCACCATCGTCTCGAGCCTGGCCACGGCGCCGCTCATGCGCCGCCTCGGCACGGGGAAGATCGTCGCCGGCTCCGTCGCGATGACCGCCGCCGCCATCATCGGCTTCTCGGCGAGCTCGAGCCTGTGGCAGTTGCTCCTGCTGGCCTTCCCGTACGGCCTGGGCGCCGGCGCCGTCGACTCGGCGCTCAACAACTACGTGGCCATCCACTACGGAGAGCGTCACATGAGCTGGCTGCACTGCTGCTGGGGCATCGGCACGAGCGTGAGCCCGGTCATCATGGGCTGGGCGCTCGCGGGCCCGCTGAGCTGGCACGGCGGCTACCTTGCCGTGGGCGTCATCCAGGCCGTCATCACCGCGGTCATGGTTTTCTCGCTGCCGCTGTGGAGGCGGACGGGCGCGGGCTCGGAAGCCGGTGGCAAGATGACCGGCGGGGAGAAGGCCGCAGACGACGGTTCGGCAGCGCCTGCGGGCTTCACCTACGCCGAGGTCTTCCGCATGCCCGGCGCCAAGTCGGCCATCTTCTCGTTCGGCTGCTACAGCGCCTTCGAGTATGTCTGCGGCCTGTGGTCGGCGAGCCACCTGGTCATGGCGCGCGGCGTCGCCGAGGCGCAGGCCGCCACGATGGTCTCCCTCTTCTACATGGGCATCACGGTCGGCCGCCTGGTCTCGGGCTTCGTCTCTCCGCGCGTGGGCGGCAGGAGGCTGATCCGCATCGGCCAAGGCGTGGTCGCCGCCGGTCTCGCGCTGCTCGTGTTCGGCCAGGGGGAGGGCGCCCTCTCCGCTGCCCTCGCGCTCATCGGCCTGGGCTGCGCGCCCATCTACCCGAGCATCATCGCGCTCACACCCGAGCGCTTCGGCGAGGCCGCGTCGCAGTCCATGGTCAGCCTCCAGATGGCCTGCGCGTACGTGGGGTCGACCTTCGCGCCGCCGCTCTGCGCGCTTATGGTCGCGGCCGGCGGCGCTGCGCTGGTCCCGGTCCTGTTGGCGGCTATCCTGGTCGTCATGGTGCTTCTTTCTGAGCGGTCCAACGTCAGGCTGGCGAGCGTCGCCGGTCAACGGGCGCTGCAGACAAATTAAGGAGTTCGATCATGCTTGCCGATTACCATGTGCACTGCGAGTTCTCCGACGATTCCGCCTACCCGCTGCTGGCCGTGTGCCGCGACGCAGTCGACCTGGGCCTGGACGAGATCTGCTTTACCGACCACGTCGACTACGGTATCAAGCCCGACGTCGACGAGTTCCGCCGCGACCCGTCGTGCGCGCCCGTCGTCGACGGGGAGCCGATCACGAACGTCGACTACCCGCGCTACTTCGCGGCCATCGACGACGCGCGCGAGCGCTTCGCTGGCAAGCTGACCATCAAGGTCGGACTCGAGCTCGGCGTCCAGAGCCACCGCGTGGACCAGAACCACGCCCTCTTTAAGGCCTGGGAAGAGAAGCTCGACTTCGTGATCTGCTCCATCCACGAGGTGGGCGACCTCGAGTTCTGGACCGGCGACTTTCAGCGCGGCCGTACCCAGGCTGAGTACAACATGGCCTACTACGAGGAGCTTCTTCGCGTCGTCCAGACCTTCAAGGACTATTCGGTGCTCGGCCACCTGGACCTCATCCGTCGCTACGACCCCGCCGGCGAGTTTCCGTTCGAGAAGACGCGCGACGTGGTGGCCGCGATCCTCGAGCAGGTGATCGCGGATGGTAAGGGCATCGAGCTCAACACCTCGAGCTTTCGCTACGGCCTGCCCGACCTGCAGCCGAGCTGCGACGTGCTGCGCCTGTACCGCGACCTCGGCGGGCGCGTGCTCACGCTGGGCAGCGATTCGCACAAGCCTGAGCACCTGGGCGCCCACATCGAGGAGTGCCACGGGCGCCTGCGCGAGCTCGGGTTTACGGAGTTCTGCACGTTCGACCACCTGGTGCCGAGCTGGCACACGCTTTAGGCACGGGCGCCGCGCACGCGCCCCGGAAACGACGGTTGCAGCAACGGCACCGGCCACCGCGCCCCGGAAATGACGGTTGCAGTAATAACGCAGGCCACCGCGCCCCGGAAACGATGGTTGCAGTAACCGCGGCAAGAAAATCGCCCCGAAATCGACGGTCGCAGTAACGCAAGGTTGCTGCGACCGCCATTTTCGGGGCGCCTCTTGCCGCGCGTTTACTGCGACCGCAGATTCCGGGGCGCGCACGGCAGGCGACATAGGCCGGCCGCGCCTTAGCGCTCAGCTAATGAAATTACGGCGAGGGCTTCTTACCATGGGTGGCAATAGCAGCCCTTAAGGAAAGAAGGAAGCGCCATGAGCGACCAAATTACCGTGTCCGAATCCCAGAACCAGCCGAAACCCAAGTCAGCGGCAGCCATCGTCGCCCTCGTCCTGGGCATTGTTGGCCTGATCTCGTCATGGGTGCCCATCATCAATAATTTTGCATTCATGCTTGCCGGTCTCGGGCTTGTGTTCGGCATCGTGGGACTTGTGGGTACGCTTCGCGGCAAGAAGTCCGGCCGCGGGCTGGCCATCGCGTCGCTCATCGTGTGTGCGATCGCTTGCGCAATCGTCCTTGCGACTCAGAGCGCCTACTCGAACGCCATCGACGAGGCGACTAAGGGCGCCGTTTCGAGCTCGCCGGCAAGCGGCGCGGGCGAGGCTATGGCGACGGGCACGACTGCGGAGAGCGACTCCGGCGCGTCTGCCACCGACGCGAGCGCCGACACGGGTTCTGACGCTGATGCCGAGAAGTACGCCATCGAGGGCGAGGAGTTCGTCGCCGATGATTACAACAGCACTATCTGCGGTATCTACACCAACAAGTCCGGTGCCAAGCAGGGTTACGTGCAGCTAAGCTATACGCTGTTCGACGCCGACGGCAACCAGATCGGCACGGCCTACGCGAACACGAGCAACCTCGAGGACGGCGGTACCTGGAAGTTCGAGGCGTCCACCCTCAAGGGCTCCGACGAGGTGGCGACCTATAAGCTCGCGCAGGTGACGGCGTTCTAGCAGCTGCCCCGTTGTCGCGCGGCGGGACGGCAACGGCACGATAGTTCTGTGACCAGCGGTTCATTAAATGAAAAAGGGAGGGACGCCGATGGCGGAGAAGCTCACGGAGGAGCTATTGGGCGAGTTGCTCGAGGCTTCGAGCATCGACGAGTTCGTCGGCGGAAACGTCCTCGGGCATCGCCGGCTCTCCGACTATCTCAACGAGCTTCTTGCCGCGAAGCGCCTCAAGCGCTCCGACGTCGTGCGCATGGCGAACCTCAACGAGACCTTCGGGTATCAAATCTTTACCGGTGCTCGCAACCCGAGCCGCAACAAGGTTCTGCAAATCGCCTTTGCGATGGCGCTCACGTTGCGCGAGGCTAACCGCGCCCTCGAGGCCGCGGGCGTGAGCTCGCTCTACAGCAAGGACCGCCGCGACGCCATCATCATCTTCTGCCTCGATCGGGGCTGCTCGCTGCAGAAGGTTAATGAGGAGCTGTACCGCTTCGGCGAGGAGACGATTTGCTAGCCCTCGGCTAACATGGTGACCATGGATGCGCCGAAGACAGATTCGATACACGACGAGCTCACGGCCCGTCTTGAGGCGCCCGACGCCGTGCAGGCGCCGGGCGCCTACCGCGTCGAGGATGTCCTCAAGGTCTCGTCGGTGGAGACCACGCAACTCGTTTACCTGCGAGTCTCCGGTGGCCGGGAACTCGGCCCGTACGTGCGCAAGTTGATCGCGCGCGGCTCGGGGGTCGGCGGGGCATATCGTTCGCTGTATCGCGCCCAGTCCGCGGGAAAGCGTTTCCGGCAGCTCCCCCGCATTGTGAGCGTTGCGGACACTGGCCGCGCGACCGAGGTCGTGATGGAGCATGTGAAGGGCGCGACGCTGCGCGAGGTCGTCGACGCCGCCCGCGACGCCGACCGGGCGACGCTTGCCTGGCTACTCATGCCGGCAGTCTGCGACGCGGTGCTCGAGCTCCACGAGGGCTTCGAGACACCCATCGTCCACCGCGACCTCACCCCACGGAACATCATCTGCCCCGAGGCCGACCCGGCGACGCCGGTGCTCATCGACCTGGGCATCGCCCGCGAGTGGCGCGAGGGGGCCGAGGCCGACACCACCCGCTTCGGCACGCGCTCCTACGCGCCTCCCGAGCAGTTCGGGTTCGGGCAGACAGACGTGCGCAGCGACGTCTACGCCCTCGGCATGCTCGCGTTCTTCTGTCTAACAGGGCGCGACCCGGGGCCCGAGGACCGCGAGCGCGGCTTCAGGTGCTCGCCGATCGGTCCGGCATGGAGAGAGGTCATCGCCAAGGCGGGCGCGCTCGACCCTGCGGGGCGCTATCAGGGTGTCCGCGAGCTGAAGGCTGCGTTTCAGGCGGCGGGCGAGACCGAGGCGTCAATCCAGGCGGCAGCCGAGGTCGAGGCGGCGCCTTGGGAGACGGGCGGGGCCGAGGCGGCGCAGTCGGGGCACGAGACGGCCGCCGGCGGGGCGCCGGCCGCGGGGGGCGCCGACGGCAAGAAGGACGCCCCCGCCGACAGGCCGGCCTCTCGTCGCGGGGCGCAAGGCGGCTCTCGCGTCTCCGGGGCCGGCGTCGCGGAGAAGCCCCCGCGTCTCTTCACGCTGCGCAACGTTATTGTCCTGCCTATCTGGGCTTTCTTGACGCTGATGACCTTCTATCTGCCCTTCTCGCCGGATATGGACCTCGGTTCGAAGCCCGTGTTCAACCTCGTTGGCTATTTTCTTTGGCTGCCGGGCCTGTACGCGCTCGTGGCGTACGCGCTGATGGACCGGTGCTGGCTCTTTGCCCGCGTCCCGGCCCTTCGCGGCCGCGAGCCCGGGTTGGTGGCGGTGCGGATGGTGCTCGCGTTCGCGCTGATCACGGCCGGCTGGTTCGTTCTCGCCGTCCTGGGCTGGTAACTGCCGTCGACGCGGCCGTGCGGTCGGGGTAGCATGGGGGTATATCCGGCTCCGCCGTCAACCGAAAGGACCCCCCATGGACGAGATCCTCGCGTATCTCAAGGCCAACCCCACCTACTTCCTCGCGACCGTGGACGCCGAGGGCAACCCGCAGGTGCGCCCCTTCGGCACCGCCGCGCTCTTTGAGGGCAAGATCTATATCCAGACGGGCAGGAAGAAGGCCGTGAGCGCCGAGATGCTCGCCCACCCGCGCATCGCCATCTGCGACATGGGCAAGGGCGGCACGTGGCTGCGCATCGAGGCGGACGCCGTGGAGGACGATCGCGTCGAGGCCCAGCAGGCCGTGCTCGACGACTACCCGGGACTCCAGAAGATGTACGCGGCCGGCGACGGCAACACGCAGGTCTTCTATCTGAAGAACGCCAAGGCGACCATCAGCTCCTTCACGGCCGAGCCCAAGACCTTCGAGTTCTAAAGAAGAGCGGCCGCCCGGGCCGGGGACCAGAGGAGGGGCCGAGAGCGGCATGGCACGTATTTCCACACAGGGGAAGATGAGCGCGCCCGCCCTGAAAAGGGCGGGCTTTTGGCTGCTGTGCCTCGCCGTGCCGGTGGCCATGCTCTGCGCCGTCGCCGCGGCGTCGGGCGTGTACCTCTTCGGCGAGCAGTCCTTCTTGACCGAGGACCTCAAGTACCAGTACATAGACTTCTACCGTTGGTTCAGGCGGGTCCTCTGCGGGCAGGAGTCGATCTTCTATTCGGCCGCCTGCGGTCTCGGGGCGAATACCTGGGGCTTGTACAGCTATTACTTGGCGAGCCCTTTCAACCTGCTGATGCTCCTGTTCGACGAGGCGCACCTGACATTGTTCGTCTTTGCGGCCGACGCGCTCAGGCTCGGGTGCATGCAGCTCTCGGCGGTGTTCTATCTGCGGCGGAGGTTCGGCCTTTCTCGCGTGTCGTCGTTTGCCCTCGCCCTGGGCTACACGTGGTCGTTGTGGGTGGCCACCAACCTGCGCAACCCCATGTGGCTCGACGCGCTCATCCTGCTCCCCTTGATCATGTGGGCGGTTTGGCAACTGGCCGAGCGCGGGCGGTGGCTGCCCTTGGCGCTGCTGACGGCGGGCAACATCGCCGTGTGCTGGTACACGGCCTACATGACGGTGCTGTTCTGCATCATGTTCGCGCTGCTCGAGCGTGCATGCGCGAAGAGCCGCTGCTCGGTCGGCCGGCTCGCCCTGCGCTTCACGCGGCCGATGGTGGTCGCGCTGCTGCTTTCCGCCTGGACATTTATCCCAACGGTGAAGGCTATGCTTGGGTCCGAAAGCTCGGAGCGGGCCGGAATCGCGGATTTGCTGGCCCAGGCCGCTCAGGCCCTCCAGGCCGGCAGGCTCATGGACTTTGCGCGAGCGTTCTTCACGACGCAGCCGTTCAATATGCTTCGAGGGCTCGTGCCCGCCCTGTACGACCCGAAGCACGCCATACCGCAGCTCTACTGCGGCGCGTTGCTTCTCATCGGCTTCCTGGCGTTCTTCGCGTCGCGGCGCGTGGACGGCGCGGCCAAGCGCGCGGCCGGAATCTTCGTGGCCGTTATGCTGGCCTCGATCGTCGTCAGGCCGTTGCAGGCCGTCTGGTGCGGGTTCGCCCAGCCGTCCGGTTTCTACTCGCGCCCGTGCATCTTCGTCGCGCCGACGATGATGTGGATGGCCGCGTGCTGGTGGGGCACCGTCCGCGCCGGCGGCGACGGCGGCGCGGCGCCCGGGCCCGTTGATTCGGCGCTCCTGCGCATCGCCGGAAAGAAGGGCGCTGCCGCGGCCGTCGCGCTTCTCGCCGTCGCCGACCTGGCGGTGGGCGCATGGTTCGCGTGGAGAGTGCTGTATGCGCGCTACCCACAAGGGTACAACGACGCGTACTACGCCGAGTCGGAGGCCCAGGTCGCCTGGCTCAAGGACGCGGATGCGGGCACCTGGCGCATGGAGCGCACCTACACGCGCGTCGATAAGGCGGCCCTGAACGAGGCCATGGGCGTCGATTACCTAGGCGTCTCCTCGTATTCGTCGGCGCACAACCAGTCGGCGCTCGATTTTCTGGGCGGACTCGGTTACACCAAGAAGGGTCTTATGCACGCGCGCTACGCTAAGTCGCTGCTTGCGTCGGACGCGCTTCTTGGCGTCAAGTACACGTCCTGCGGGTATTGGCCCGCCGGCTTGGAGAAAGTCGAGGGGGCGCCAACGCTCAACGGGTCCGACGTGTACGAGAACCCGTACGCGCTCTCGCTCGGCTACATCGTCGCGGACACCGCTGCGGACGCCGAGCTTTCCGGCGAGAACCCCTTCGAGCGTCAGAACTCGCTCGCGAGCGCGCTCGCCGGCCACGAGGTGGAGCTTTATAAGCGCGCCGACGCCACGCTCGTCGAGGACACGGCGAGCCGGAAATCGTGGCAGGTCAGCGTGCCTGCGGGCGCATTGGGCTACGCGTACGTCGATTCGATTCCCGCCCACGGGCAAGGCGTCGACCTCTTGGTGGACGGCGGCAAGGCGTCGCGCGAGGGGTGGCGCTTCCAGTATTCCGTCCGGCCGTTCGGTGTCGTTGAGGGCGAGGAGGGCGGCGTCCATACGGTGACGATCTCGGCGGTTGCGGACGCGGAGTTGGATGGTGCGGGCGCCGCAGCGGGCCAGGTGCCGGCGGCGGACCTGGGCACGGCGACCTGCGAGCTGTACTATCTGGACCTGGACGTCCTGCGGCAGGTCGCGGAAGAGCTCGCGGCGCACCAGCTGAGCTTCACTTCGTTTAGCGGCGCCGGGATCGACGCTACGGTGGACGCGACCTCGGACGGCTGGGCCATGGTGAGCGTGCCGCGCAAGGACGGCTGGACCGTGACGGTCAACGGGCGCGAGGTCCAGACCGCGCAGGCGTTCGGCGGCGCGCTGACGCTCGTGCCGGTGACGGCGGGGGAGAACACGATCTGTATGCGCTTCGTGAGCCCGGGCTTCTACGCGGGCTGCGCGGTGTCCGCCGCGAGCGCGGCCGGGCTTCTTGCCTGGCGGCTGGTCGCGCGCCGGCCGCGGCGCGTTTCTCGCTAGTTCCGCCTTTCTTGCTGACCCTGGCCTAAACGGATACAAACGGTGTGCCAAGTGCAATGCGGCTGGTCACGGCGTAAGCGGCTTGCCGTTCCTCTCGGCCTCCCTGCCATCTGCTGAGTCGATGATTGACCCGGGAAAACCAGGTTGTATACATCGGAAAATCACGGTTGGAATAGTCGGAAAAACCCGATTGAAAATATCGGAAAACCTCGACCGCGCTGTTAAACCGGCATATACTGTTGCGTGTATAACGGACCAGAGGAGGCGGATTCGTGAGTACGGTTTCTCCCGAAGGCTATCTACCGCGCGTCGTCGATGCACAAGTCGAGAGATACCTCCGCGTATTCGGCGCCGTAGAGATCGCGGGGACCAAGTGGTGCGGAAAGACCTGGACGGCGCTCGAGCACGGCAAGAGCGCCGTGTACATCGACGAGGGCAACAATACCGCCATCGCCCGCGCCGAACCGTCGCTCCTGCTCGAAGGCGACCGTCCGCGCGTTATCGACGAATGGCAGCGCGCCCCAGGCATTTGGAACGCGGTGAGGCACGCTGTCGACCGTGCTCGCGGCACGCGGGGGGCATGGATTCTCACGGGGTCGTCGACCCCGCTGGCGGAGGACTCTGCCGAGATCGACGAGGAGGCTCGCCACAGCGGCGCCGGTCGCATCGGCAAGATCCGCATGTACCCGATGTCGCTCGCGGAATCCGGCGACTCGAACGCGTCGGTCTCCCTGAGCGGGCTGTTCGCTGGGGAGTTCAGTCCTGCCGCCTGTGACGGCGGCGCGGCGGCCCTGGTCGACCTGTGTTGCAGGGGAGGCTGGCCCGAGGCGATCGACCTGAGCGCGGCCGAGGCGCAGCTCGTCGCCCGCAGCTACCTCCAGTCCACGTGGAGCGAGACCGTTCCTCGCATGCGCAAGCGCCCGCAAACGGCCGAGCGTCTCGCGCTGTCCATAGCCCGCAACCTCGGTCAGGCGGTAACGTACAAGACGCTTGTGGGCGACATGTACGGCAGCGAGGAGGAACCGGTGGGCGCGTCCTCCGAAGAGACGATAGCCGACTACCTCGGTATGCTCAGAAGACTCTACCTCATAGACGAGGTCCACGGCTGGGTGCCCCAGGCGCGCTCGCCCAAGCGCCTCGCCACCAAGCCCAAGCGCTACCTTGCCGACCCCTCGCTCGCCGTGGCGCTCCTCGGCATGGGCCCCGAGTCCCTCGTCGCCGACTGGCAGACCTTCGGCCTGCTCTTTGAGAACCTTGCCATACGAGACCTCCAGGTGTATTCCCGCGCCTTGGATAACATCGGGTCACAACCGGTGCGCTACTACCGCGACGACACAGGGCTCGAGGCGGATGCGATCATCGAGCTGGCAGACGGGCGCTGGGCGGCGCTTGAGGTCAAGGTTTCCGAGGACAAGGTCGAGGAGGGCCTCGGCAGTCTGAGAAGGCTCAAGCGCAAGGTATCCGGCGGCGCGGGGAGGGCGCGGGAGCCTGAGTTTGTCGCCGTGGTCGTGGGTGTCTCTAATTACGCCCGCGAGGTCGGCGAGCGGGAGTACGTGATCCCAATCCGTTGCCTTGGGGCCTGATCAAGGGGGCGCAGAACTGAAAAGCGGCGGCCACCGGGTAGTGGTCGCCGCTTTTGGGATAGATATGCTGGGTCGCGATGGATTGCCGCTTGCTAGGCGTCGCGGCGCTTGGCGAGGACTATGAGGGCCAGCGCGGCGAAGCCGTCCGCAAGCGAGAGAGCGGCGGACGGCGGTTCATCGCCGGTTTTGGGAAGAGCGGCGTCCTTCTTCTCGCTCCCCTTCTCCTCCTTCTCCTCGTTCGTCTTAGGATCGGACTTCTTGGGGATGACGGTGTCGCCCGTGTTTCCTATGCCTGCCTCGGCCTTAGCCCTCCTCAAGCCCCAGCTCCATGAGGCGCGCGATGCTCACGATATAGATCTTGAGCGCGCGCTTGAGGTCCGCCTCCGAGACGCCCTCGTCGGGGCCGTGCTCCATGCCGACCCAGGCGGGCTCGTCGTCGCGGTTCACGTGCGGGCCGAAGGCGCAGGCGCGCTTGAACTTGCGCGCGTAGGTGCCGCCGCCGATGCAGAACGCCTCGGCCTTCTCGCCCGTGTACTCGTTGTAGGTGGAAAGAAGCGCCTCGATCTCGGGGCGCGCCGGGTCGATGTAGAAGGGCACCTTGTCCTCGAGGGCGCGGTAGGCGCAGCCGTGCGCGGCGCCGAGCTCGCTCATCCGCGCCGTGATGGCCTCGCCCGTGGTGCTCGTGGGGTAGCGGGAGTCGATGGTCTGCACGAAGTGCCCGTCGACGGTGCGGACGGTGCCGGCGATGCAGGTGAGCGGGCCGAACTTCTCGTCGTGGGCGGCGAGGCCGGTGTGCGTGCCGTCGGTGTCCTCGGTGAGGGCGGCCTGCAGCTCGACGAAGGCGCGGTTGGTCTCGTCGACAAGGCCGTTGGCCAGCAGGTAGCGGGCAAGAAGCCCGATGGCGTTGACGGTGCCGGCCGGAAGTGAGGCATGGCCGCCCTTGCCGTGGGCGGAGACGCGCGTGAGGCCGTCGCCGGCGGGCTCGACCTCGATGCGGCCTGCGGCGGGCAGCGCCGCGGCGTCGGCGCGCACGAGGGCGGTCGCGAGGCCGGGAATGGCGTTGGCCACGGTGCCGCCGTCGAGCTCCGCGAGTACGGGCCCCGCAATGGCCTCGTTGCTGCGGAACTCGCCCTGGTAGACGCCCTTCTCGCCGCAGATCAGCGGGAAGTCGGCGTCGGGCGAGAAGCAGAACGCCGGCTCGCCGCAGCGCTCGAGGTAGACGGGGACGTCGCCCATGGAGGTCTCCTCGTTGTTGCCGATGATGCAGCGCAGCGTGTAGGGGAGCTTCTTGCCCGTGGCCTCGACCTGGCGCGCGAAGAAGTGCGCGGCGTAGAGCGAGAGGATGAAGGGGCCCTTGTCGTCGAGGACGCCGCGGCCGATGAGGTAACCGTCCTTGCGGGTGACGTCGAGTGCGGGGAAGGTCCAGCCGAGGCCGAGGGGCACGATGTCGGTGTGCGCGATGGTGGCGACGCAGGTGGCGCGCTCGCCGGGCAGGTCGGCGTAGCCGATGTAGCCGTCGAGGTCGGTGACGGAAAGGCCGAGGCGGGAGGCGATCTTCTCGGCGGCGACAAGGGCCTCGTTGGAGGCCGGGCCCCAGGGCTTGCCGGGCTCGGCGTGCTCGAGGTCCTCGACGGACTCGATCTTTACCAGGGTACGGATGTCCTCGACGGCATCCTCCCAGATCTCGTCGACATAGGCGTCGACGTCGTGCTTGAGCTGCTCTTGGCTCATGTGGCTCTCCTTGTCTGCGGGTGCGACGTTGTTCAGCGTGCTCAATCTTACCGCGCAGCGCTGCGCGGACGGGGTATGGGAGGCTTGACGGGGAGGGCTGGCCGGGCGGGCTGCGAGGTTTTGTCGCTTGTGCGACGTGAGGCCCGGTCCGATGCAAGGTTTTGCTTCTCGTGCGACGTAATAATGGCCGTGAACGCGGTGCTGAGCCTGAAACCTGAATGCCTCAACTGGGGTTTTGCTTGCGCATAAAGTGATGAGGGCCGAAATAACGCCGCACGAAGGGCAAAACCTTGCAGGCAAGAGGCGATTACGTCGCACGAAGGGCAAAACCTTGCAAGCGCGGGGGCGCGTGCGGGCCGATCTCGGGTTCTGACCGAGGCTGCCGGTCCGCGCGAAACTTTTTTTCAAATTGGGGGTTGCGCCGGCCGCTTGGCTTGGTTATATTATTCCTCGCGCGCAACGCGCACCCCAAGCTTCGGGCGTTTAGCTCAGGGGGAGAGCGCTTCCCTGACACGGAAGAGGTCACAAGTTCAAATCTTGTA
>JAUMVN010000051.1 GCA_030530145.1 Coriobacteriia bacterium
TCTGTTGACCAGCCTGTGCGGTCGACGGTGGAGATGCTGGCAAGAAGGGCGGCGGGCTACCCCTCGCGCTCGATTGACTCCGCCAGCGCGGCGCCAATGCGGTGCGGGATGCCTACGACGAGCGCGTTGCCCATGCAGAAGGCGCGCCGTCCGTCGCTCATGCCCGTGTCGGTCCATCCGCGCGGGAAGCCCTGGAGCTGGTCGAGCTCATCGGGCACGAGGCGCCGATAACGCCCGTCCTCGCAACGGATGACGTGCTTGAAGCGAGAAGCGCCGCGCCCGCCTTCGCCCGTGAGGATCGTTCGGCTCGGGCGGTCGGTTGCGTCGGGGAACGCCATTGCGCCCTCGGAGTAGGTGTATTCGAAGCCAGTCGTCTTGTTCACGCGCTTCTCGCGCTTGGCGCCCTTGAGGTACTCCCACTGGGGGAGTTTGTCCGGCTCGATGAAGAACTCTTCGGGTACCTCGTTTTCGTCCACGAGCACATCGCCGAGGGTCATGCGCGGCCCATCGTACGCCTCGGTAATCTTGGCGGTCGCGACGCACCCGTCCTGCATAGCGCCCGCATCCATGAACGGCGATAGCTTGCCGCCCTTGTTGAATGTCTGGGTGGCTTCGTAGGGGTCTTCGGGGATGTCCACGTAATGGACTTCCTCAGGGGTTTCGATGGGGAACGCATCTGCCATAACGCCCGAGGTCAAGCGGCTGGAAAGGTCCCAAACCTCGCCGGTGAGCCGCGCGAGGATATAGGTGCGCTTGCGCCGCTGGGGGAAGCCGTACTCGCCGGAGTTGATAACGCGCCACTCAACCGAGTATCCGAGCTCGTTGAGGCAAGAAAGGATAATCGCGAAGTCACGCCCACGCTGGGAGGCAGGGCTCTTGAGCAGGCGGTCGACGTTCTCGAGAAGCACGTAACGAGGCTGCTTATCGGGGCCCTTCATGCGCAGGAAGTTATAGATGTCCCACCAGAGAACGCCCTTCTTGCCTTCGATTCCGCCGGCTTGCGAGAGGGGCTTGGCGACCGAATAGTCTTGGCACGGGAAGCCACCGACGACCATGTCGACGTCGGGGATCTGACGCTCGCCGCGCTCAAACTGTGCAACGACCTCGTGAATATCCTCATTGACGACCGAGTCGTTTCCAAAGCGCGCCTTATAGCAATTTGCCGCGAACTGCTTCGACTCTGTTCCGGGCGGCTCCCATTGGTTGGCCCATATGGTCTTGTAGGGGCCCGCCGCCGGCAGATTCATGCCGGGGCAAGAAGCGCTGCTGTAGCCCTCGAGGCCCAGCCTGAAACCGCCGACGCCCGCGAAGAGCTCGGCTACCTTGATTTCGTTCATCACGTTTCTCCAATCGCTGTCTGTGATGAATGCTCGATCATCATAGCCGATCGATGGGACAAGATCAATGGCTGGGGTTCTTGCCTCGTTCGAGCGCCAGCTGGATTTCTTCGGCCAGATATTTTTGATTGAGCCAGAAGCACTTCTTGACCACGGGCTGGCCATGGGGCTGCGGTCTCGTGTCGCGGGAGTTGGCCCCATGTGGCCGCACGTGGCAGCAACGGTTCTCCGTCGCCTTGACCGAGACCTCCGCTCGGCCTCGGCGAACGTTTTCGCGCATCTGGTCGTAGCAGCGCTTGGCCTCGTCGAAATCACGGTCGGGCATCTGCCAGAAGCAGACGTCCGTCAGGTAAAAGGCCCCGTCGGGCATTTCGCGATACAGGACAAGGAGATACTTCTGCTGCAAGTATCCGTAGAAATCTGAGTGCTCGAACTCCGTCTTCTCGAGGTCGAAGTAGTCGAAGGTGGGGAAGGAAACGGCTTCCTTCGGCACGCCGTTCTTTTTGAGGCGGATCGTCTTCGGGACGATGCCGGCCTTCGAGAACTCCTCGATTTCGTTGCCGTCCGCGATTCCGAGAATGCAGCGGGTAATGCGTGCGCAGAGGTTCTTCGAGCTGCTCAGCCCAAAGCGCGCTTGGAGGTCTTTCTCCGTCATGCCCGCATAAGGGGCGAAGCGCTTCTTTACGAGCTGGAGCAACGTGAGCTTGCTTTCCATCGCCGACCTGGGCAGGGCTTGCATCTGGGCGATAAGGCCTTGCTGGACAACAGTCATGTACGAGGCCTTGAATGCCCATGCACGGGGCTTTGCCTCGACCTTGGAAAAAGGTTGTTTGCGGCGGACGGAGCTGTTGGCGGCTTTTGTGCAGGCTTCCAGATACATGGTGTCCGAACCCGAGATATCTTCGGCGTGGCCCGAGCAGACCTTTCGGTAAATCACGTCCCAGTCGGCTCGGATCTGGGGAAGGTCGCGATTGGGGATTCGCCACTCGGCGACGGCCTTGATGAGGTAGTCGACGGGGTTTATCTCCTCTTCGTATTGATAGGTGACGAGGAGCATGTCCGAGCACTTCTTGGCAACGTGGCTGTGGTCGAAGTCCTTCTCGGAGGGCAGTGTCATATAGTCGATCATGCAGAGCACGAGCCGCTCCTTGGCAACGAGTTGCTGCTTTCCGCCCTTCTTTACAAGCTTGACCGGGGTCGCTTTGAGTTCGAGGCCGACCTCCGAGAAGTCGGCATCCGAGTCGCTGTTAGTGCTGTAGCCGAAGTAGTAGACCTCGAGGGCATTGCCAAAAGAGCCGCGCCGTTTGTGAGGGTCGGCCAGGTCTCCGGCATCGCTGACCTGGCGCAGGGTCTTCCCGACGAGCTTTTGGCTGTAGCGGATGATTGACTCTTTGTTGGTCGGGTCGTATCCCTTGCCCCTGGCTGCCACGCTGCCTCCCTCGCGCCGATTGACCGCCCATAACTTTAGCGATCGTTTGGCGAAGGAGTCGCCCTTGCACCCCGCAGCCTAAAGGAGGGATGTGACAACAATGCCCGCCCGCGCCGTCGCGCCG
>JAUMVN010000036.1 GCA_030530145.1 Coriobacteriia bacterium
GAGCTTCGGAGGCCCCCGCGCGGTATTCCGCGCGGGGGCCTCTTCTTGTGCGCGCGCCTCCCGGGTTCGGAAGGCTTCCGAACTTCAAAAGGAAAAGAGGGGCACCGGTGTCCGGAGCCCCTCTTTGTTAGTTCGAAGCTGTTCCGCGGGTTTCTTACCACCAGGCGAGCTTCGCGATGTTCTCTCGGATGTGATCGCAGCTTGCGTGGAAGCCCTTTTCTTCTTCCTCGGAGAGCTCGGGGGCAAAGACCTGCTCGACGCCTTCGGAACCGACGAGGCAGGGCAGGGACGAGAAGATTCCTTCTTCCCCATATTGGCCGGTCATGAGGGTCGAGGCTGAGACGACCGCGTGCTCGTTGTGGAGGATGGCGGCGCAGATGCGGGCTGTGCAGTTGGCGACGGCGTATTCGGTGCAGCCCTTGCCGGCATAGGTCACATAGCCGCCTTGACGCGCCTTCTCCTCGACATCAGCCTTGTCGAAGCCGTACTTCTCGGGGTTCTCGGCGGCTAGCTGGTCGATGGTCTTGCCTGCGATGGTGGCCGACTTCCAAGCGGCGATTTGCGAGAAGCCGTGCTCGCCGATGATGTGAGCATGGATGGACTTGGGGCTCACGCCGGTAACCTTGGAGATCTCTGAACGCAGGCGCGCGGAGTCGAGGCCGCAGCCGGTGCCGATGATTTTCGAGGGGTCGTAGCCCGTCAGGCGCCAAATCGCGGTGCACACCACGTCGCAGGGGTTCGAGACGTTGATGAGGATGCCGTCGAAGCCGGCGGTGATGATGGTCTGCGTGAAGGTGCGCGCGGAGTCCGTGGTGCTGAAGAGCTCGCCGTCGCGGCTCTGCGTGACGAGGGAAACGTTGCCCGCGCAGTTGATGATGATGTCGCAGTCAGCGAGTTCCTCGTAGCGGTTGCTGCAGTTGACGATGCGGGTGTTGTACGGCACGAAGCTGATCGAGTCCTGCAGGTCCTGGGCCTCCGAGATCACCTTCTGGTCATGCGCTCCGACGAAGTAGAGCTCATCGGCGATGCCTTGCAAAAGCAGGCTGTTCGCGACGTGCGCGCCTACGTGTCCAAGTCCGATGATGCCGATTTTGCGTTGAGTTGACATGATTCGTGCCTTTCTACGACTGTGAAGAGGGGCATGCGCCGCTCTCGTCCATGACGGAGGTCTCCTTGGAAACCAGGGCGGGACATACTATATCGCTTGGACCTTCTTTCTTCCTGAGGAAGGGCGCGTCCTCAATCCCTTGCTGGTAAGCTTGATGACCGATTGAGAGGCGGTGGCGGCGCGGTGCAGGGTAAGACGCACGTTGTGGTTGGTGTTGCGGCTTCGGTGCTGCTCTTGCGGCCCGTGGACGCCGCCTCGTTCGCGGCAACGGCGGCTGCGGGGGCCGTCGGTGGGTTGCTTCCCGATGTCGACCTGCTCAAGAGCAACGGCTCGAAGGAGATTTCCACCTGTGCGGCCGTGGTCTTCGTGGCTGCTGCTGCCCTTGCGCTGGTCGATCGAGTGGCGCCGTATGGGCTGCTCGAGTTTCTTGCCCCGTCGACGGGGTCTCTGTGCCTTCCGGGGGCTGTTTGGTTGTTTGTGTTGATTGCTTTCGGCGTATCACGCCCGCACCGAGAGTTTACCCATTCGCTCGCGTTCTGTGCGCTCGCTGCGGCGGGAATCTTTGTGAGTTGCCCCTCCGGCGCGGCGCCCGCGACGATCGGCATTCTTTCTCATTTGGTGCTCGATGTGCTGAACGGGCGCGGTATGGCCCTGTTTTGGCCTGTGAAGAAGCGCGCCTGCCTCGGCTTCTGTTCCTCGGGCGGGGCCGTGGACGCTGGATTACGCCTTGCCGCATCAGTTGCGATTGTGTTGTATGTGCTTGCATGGTTAGGGCTCGTTCGGTTCTAGCAGGAGCCGAGAAGGTCTTCTCGCACCAGAAAAGGCGGCCGGTCGCGGAAGACCGGCCGCCCTGCTTACTGCCCAGCGTTACTCGTAGGCCTTCTGGATCTCCTGGACGTCGCCGTTGCCGTAGTCGACCTTGACGGTCCCGACGGCGTCGATGTTGGACTGGTCGGATACCAGGCGGTACTCGGTAAGCAAGAGGTCGAGCGTGCTCGCCTGGTCGCTCGCCTTGAGCTTGACCGTGAGGACGGCCCGCTCACGGTAAACGGCCTCGATTTCTTGGCCGGGGATGGAGCTCCCGCTGAGCTGCAGCTGGATATAGCCCTCGCGCGGCGCCCATCCGTCGCCGGGCATGGCGACAACGTTGCCGCCGGACACCTGCACGGTAAGGCAGGCGAGCTCGTCGTCCTGCTCCACAGACCAGCTCTCGGAGGGGGATTCGGCGTCGCTCGCGTCGTTGCTGGAGTCACAGGCCGCGAGGCCGAGCGCGCTGGCGAAGCCGGCGAGGCTGCCGATGAACGATCTCCTGCTCAGGTTGATGGACACGGAAGCTCCTCTCGATAGAAAAGGGGGCACGCTTGCATGTTAACAAGAGTGTCCCCAAAAGGTGGGCGACGCAAATGCGGGAAGCGCCCTACTCCATAACGACCCAGGCCCAGGTGCCGTCGCCGTCGTCGATGTCCATCGGCGCGAGCGCGACGAAGCCCTCGTGACGGGTCTCGGGAACGACGATGTGGCAGACTTCTGCCTCGACCGGGCTGCGGCCGAGGGTCTTTGCGGGAAGGTCGATCCAGACGTTGCCGACGAGCTCGGAGTGAATCTCCTCGCCGGGACGACCGTCGACAGTGAACGAGCCGAGGACGCAGCGCTGCGGCTCGCCCCAATCAAAGCCGTCAAGGGCGCTTGCAAGGGCGTCGTATGCCTCAACAAGCCTCATTACCTGCGGATTTGCCATAATACCCCCTTTATCTGGACGCTTGTGCGTCGTGTACGGAACCACTTGAGGCGAGTATGGCCATGCAAAGGCGCGCGCTGCGTTTGAATTACGCGTGCGACGGCAAATTATCGGCAGTCGGCATGCGCAACACACGATGTAGACATTGCTAAACATGCGCATGATTGATTTGAACGTTTAAGGGTTTTGAAGAAGCGCGCAACGGAGAATTTGGGAGACGGGGCGCTATAGCGTACACTAATTCGGTTGAAGCTTTTACAGAGAGGAGCCAAGTTCATGGCTCGTAAGCTCACCGAAGAAGAGCGCAATACCATCAACCTTCTTACCGCGGCACTCGTGTCCGCGCTTCCGGCCCACCTGCGCAGCCATGCGGGAACGATCGCGAGCTCGCTCGTGCGCATCCCGCGCGAGGTCGTGACCATGCGCGACGTCAACCGCATCGTCGGCCGTTGCGGCGAGAATAAGAAGCAGAAAGACGAGCTCAGGGAGGCTATCCGTGAGTGCGCGCTCGAGCCGGCCGAGCCCGGTGAGGACGGCGCGGAGGCTTTTGTGCTGCGTCTCTCGGAGGCCGAGGATGTCGCTGAGGCCGTCTCCGAGGACGGCGCGGTGTCCGAGGAGCCGCTTGCCGAAGGCGAGAAGGATGGCGCGGCCCGGCAGGGGCTCGGCGCCGAAAACGCGGCGTCCGAGAGCTCCGAGGGACAGGTTGCCGAGGAGGGCGCCGCGGCGGAGACCGACGTACGTCCCCAGGAAGAGGCGGCTGCCGAGAAGCCGGCGCGCCGCCCGCGCCGGCGTCGCCGTGTGGGCGACAAGGCCGGACTGAAGCAGGCCGTTGAGGAGTCGGTGCAGGCTGTTGAGGCCGAGGCCACCGAGGGCAGCGAGAACGACGGCTCCTCCGCCGGCATCGCCTCGATTGAGGGCGAGGCCGCCGACGTCCCCGCCGGCGAGGACGCGCCCGAGGGCGCCGACGCCGTTGGCGCCCCTGCCGGCGAGGCCGTGCCCGAGGCAACCGCCGACGCCCCCGCCCCTGCGAAGAAGCGTCGCCGCACCCGCAGGTCACGCAAGAAGGCGAATCCCGCGGCCGAGGCGGAGCAGGTGACGGAGCCGGTGGAGGCCGGTGAGCCCGTTCCGCAGGCCGCGGCAGCTGCTGAAGCGCCTGCCGACGCCGCGCCGGCGACCGAGCCCGCGGCGTCCAATGCGGTGGCTGAGGCCGAGATCGCGCCGGCCGACACCGAGAATGTCGCCGCCGATTCCGATACGACCGAGGCTTCCGCGGCGCAAGCCGAGGGCCAGTCCCCGGAAAAGCCCGCGGCTGATAAGGCCGATAAGGCCGAGAAGGCCGCTGAGGGTGCTTCTCAGCCCGCGCGTAACGGTCGCGGCTCCCGCGGCCGCGGTCGGCGCGGCAACCAGGGCAGCAACGGCGCCTCCGGTTCCGGGTCGGGCAACCCCAAGCAGCAGGGCAAGACCCTGGCCGAGGTGCCCTATATCCGCCGCGGCGGCCAGACCGAGGCGGACCTGCGCGCAAGGATCGTCCAGCTCGACCAGCGCTTCTGGATGAACGGCTGGCTGCTCTCGCACCCCGGCGCATTCCAGCTCTATGAGAAGGAGCTTCTTGCCCTCAACGAGTTCCTGGTCAGCGGCACCATGATCGGCGACGTGACGCGCCGACAGCTCGCGTACCAGATGGGTGGCGACGAGAAGTTCTTCGAGTACGGCTCCGACGGCTTCAAGCTGCTGCGCTCCATGGGCGTCGAGGACCTGATCCGCCATCGCCCGATGCCCAAGGCCGACCTGGTCTTCCATGCGCCGCGCCGCCGCAAGCACATGCGCGTCCTCGTGACCGAGAACCTCGATCCCTGGCTCGACGTGCATGACCTCATGTACGAGGACGGCGTCTCGCAGATCCTCGGCGAGCGCATCCACGCCGTCGTGCTCGGCGGCGGTATGCCCGTGCTCGAGCAGAACCGCCTGCACCTTCTGCTGGACACGCTCGGCGCCGACAGCTACGAGGTCCTGTACTGGGGCGATATCGACCGCGCGGGCCTCGACATCCTGATCAAGCTCCGGGCGCTTCTTGACGGCAAGTTCGAGGTCAAGCCGTTCGTGCCCGCCTACCAGCTCATGTGCGACCGGGCCATGGCGCGCTTCCCGGACCCCGCCGACAACGAGAAGACCGGTCAGATCAACATCGAGGTCGGGGACACGTCGGTGATCTGCGACGGGCTCACGGGGGAGGCGGCCGCCTACGCCAAGGCCGTCATCGAGGGCTGCGCGCTCATCCCGCAGGAGATCCTGACCAAGCGCGACCTGTAGGCCTGCGGCGCGGTGCCGCGCCCGAGGCAACGCCTAGAGAGAAGCACATGGCCGCCGCGGCCGGGGCAACCCGATGCCGCGGCGGCCTCGTTTATGCCGCGAGTTTTTGGACAGCTGAGCAGATAGCGGCCTTGACCTCGTCCTTATCGATCTTCTCGGGGTTCTCGCACCATTGGCCGGCAAGGCCGACGCACCCGTCGAAGAGAAGGTCGAAGGTCAGCTGCCCGTCGTCCTGGCTGACGTCGCCCCAGTGGGCGCGCGCCTGCTCGCGAAGCAGGTCCTTGCCGCAGCCGGAGGCGACGGGGCCCGCGACCCAGGCGAGGGAATCGGGGTCGGCGAGCACGGCGTCGCAGAGCACCCCGCACGCCTCGGCGGCGTCGGAGACGATGCGGCCGGCGAAGGCCTCCTCGCAATGGGCGACGATGGCCGTCGCGGCGTCCGTCTCGATGGCCGCACTGAGCTCGTCGATGTTGGCGAAGTGCGCATAGAACGTCGCACGGTTGACGTTGGCGAGCGACATGACCTCTTTGACGGTGATTTCGCTCGGGGCCTTCTCGCGCGTCAGCGTCAGGAAGCTGTCCTTGATGGCCGCGCGGGTCCTGCGGACGCGCCGGTCGAACGGCGCCTTGGCCCTGGTCGTTTCCATATGCGCTCCTGCTCAACGGTTACTTTTGTCCAGCAAAAGCGTATCGGGCATGTGTTAAGGACCTTTTGCGCCCCGCAACAGATGTTGGTTACGTTCGGTTGCGAAACTGTTTCGGTGGGGCCAGGCTGATCGCCGGCGGAGCCCTTCTTGCTAGAGCGCGTCGCGGATGACAGAGGCGTCGCCGGCATAGCGGACGGCCTGCATGCCGGCGACGCGGGCGCCCTCGCAGTTGTCCGCGTTGTCGTCGACGAAGAGGCACTCGGCGGGGTCGAGGCCGTAGCGCTCGCAAAGAAGGGCGTAGATGCCGGGGTCGGGCTTCATCATGCGCTCCTCGGCCGAGACCACCGCGCCGTCCATGAGGTCCCAGGCGGGCATGTGGTCGAGCTGCTCGTGGATGCGCGTGCCGGCGTTGGAGAGCAGGTAGACGCCGTAGCCCTCCGCCTTGAGCTCGGCGGCGAGGGCGTTCGTCTCGTCGATGGGGGAGGAGTAGGCGGCCCAGCCGGCGAAGCACGCGTCGAGGTTCGGCCAGAGGCGCTCGTCCAAGTGGGCGCGGGCGACGCGCAGCATGGTGTCGTAGCTCACGGTGCCGGAGTCGAGCAGGCTCCAGGTCGGGCTGCCGAAGAGGGCGCGGTTGAGCGCCGCGGCGTCGGCCTCGTTATCGGTGAACTGCGCGGCGAAGTAGGGGCCGTCGAAGCGCATGAGGACGTTTCCCATGTCGAAGACGATGTTCTTTATGGCCACGGCTGGTTCCTCTCTCTTCCTTCTTTGGTGTTCAGGTCGAACGGGACCTCGGGGGCTTAGGCGTCGATGTCGAAGCCGCCGCCCACGACGTCCTCGCTCGTCTGCTTGAGCCAGGCGCAGGGGTCATCGAGCTCGGAGAAGACCGAGTCCTGCGCGGCGAGCTCGTTGGTGTAGTCCTTGAGCGCGTAGACGGCAAAGGTCTCGCCGTCCGTGTGGTTGACGAGCGGGGTCCATACGACGTTCTGGACGCTTACGGTCCCGTCTTCTGCGCGAACAAAGTCGCAGCTCAGCATGCCCTCGAGCTCGTTTTTGGGCGAGGGGGCCTCGTGGCGAGAGACGAAGTTGCCAAGCGAGTAGGCCACGAGCGTCTGGTTGCCGTCCTTGCCCTCGACCCAGCGCATGGGGCCGATGACGTGCGGGTGCGAGCCGAGCACGACGTCGACGCCCAGGTCGGCGAGGTACTGGGCGTACTCGAGCTGGGTCTCGTCGGCCTCCATGAGGTTCTCGGTGCCCCAGTGCATGGCCACGAGGACGACGTCGGCCTGCTGCTTGGCGGCTGCGACGTCGGAGGCGATGCGGTCCTTGTCGATGAAGTTGACGGCGTAGCTTGGCAGGTCGGACTGCTCGTAGCCGTTGACGCCGTAGGTGTAGTCGAGAAGCGCGAAGGTGATGCCGTTCTTCTCGATGGTCGCGATCTTGGCGGCGTCATCGGCGCAGTCCGCCGTTCCGGCGAAGACGACGTCCTTGGTCTTCCAGAGCTCGCAGGAGTGGTCGTTAGCGCCGAAGTAGCCCCAGTCGTAGCTGTGGTTGGAAGCGGAGGCGACGAGGTCGAAGCCGGTGCTCACGATGGCGTCGGCCATGGCGTCGGTCGTGTTGAAGGAGGGGTAGCCCTTGGGGCCGATGTCGTCACCGCCGCAGTGGGTCTCTTCCTTGACGTAGGCGAGGTCGGCGGACTCGATGTAGCTCTTGATGGGGGCGTAGAGAGTCGTGTAGTCGTAGAGGCCGTCGCCCGTCGTGCCGGCCTGGGCGTCGGCCCAGGCGCCGATCTGCTCCTCGGGGAGGTTGTCGCCCACGGCGACGAAGTGGACCGAGGTGGGCTGGACGACCTGCGCGGTCTCGGTCTCCGCGGAGGCGTCGGCCGCGGTTTGGTCGGCGGGGGCGTTGCAGGAGGCGGTGAGGCCGCCGACGGCGAGCACGGCGACGACGGCCATGGCGATGAAGGCGGGGATGATCGCGCTCAGCCGGCCGGTCGGCTTTCGCCGGGCGACGGCGCTGCGGCGGGCAGCGCTTCTTTGCTGCGCCGCGTCCGGTATCTGGGGCATGGGGGTGGAGCGGCGGCGGTTGCCCTGCGGCTGTGGCTGGGCATGCTGCGCGCGCTGGGCTGCGCGGCGCTGATCCTGGCGCGCGGGCTGCGAGCGGTGACGCCGCGGGTCCTGGTTCGCGGCCTGGTGAAGCGGCCGTGAGGCCCCCGCATCGACGCGGCGCGTTCCGCGCCTGCGGTTTCGGTCGCCGTCGTTGCCGTTCGGGCTGGTGGACAGGTCGCGCATACGGGCTCCTCGCTGGACCTTGGCTGAAGGTTTGCTCCCTGTGATTGTAGCTTTGCGGGCTCGGCGCCCGCTGTCCGCGTCCCCAAACGGCCTTGACGGGGTTTGACGGGGGTCTGATTTGCCGCCGGCCGACTTTTCCCGCTTTAAAATTGGGTTTTCCTAGTAGAGAGGGCGATTATCGTCGTATTTTGCCTATTGAGCGGCGCCTGATACTCGGCGAATTCAATTTTAAAGCGGGAAAAGTCGGGCATGCCCATTCGGATCCCGCAAAGAGGCGCCCAGGCGCCCTCAAATTATGTATGTGCAGACATGATAGTTTGCTTGCAAACGGTTTGAATGCGAACTATTATAGCCTCGGCAACAAGAATCAGCACCCGGAACCCCGCGCGAAAGCGAGCCCATGGTCAACGACGAGCTGCACTTCCTGCTACTCAAGGCGCACAACGTCTCCAGCAGGCGGATCCAGGCGATGACCAGCGAGCTTGGGCTCACGCCGGGCCAACCGAAGGTCCTCGAGTACCTTCTCGAGCACGACGGCGCGCAGGCAAGCGACATCTGCCGCGGGTTCGCCATCGACAAGTCGACGATGGCCTCGATTCTCCCGCGCATGGAGAAGGCGGGCCTGGTGCGTCGCGAGGCGAGCCCGACCGATCGCCGCGCGAGCCTCATCTGGATCACCGACAAGGGCCGTGAGCTGGCGCTTATTGTCAAGCAGGCCATCTTTGCCGTGGACGCCGACCTCACGCAGGGCGTCTCGGCCGAGGACCTGGCGGCGTGCGAGCGGGTGCTCGCGGCGGTCGCGGCGAATGCGGAGCGTCAGACGACGAAGTAGAGAAAGGCAAGCAGTAGATGCAAGAAACCGGCTTCAACACGAACAACCTCGGCCGCAGGACCTTCTGGTTCTGCCTCGGCATCCTGATCAACTCCATCGGCATCGCGTTCATCACCAAGGCGGGCATGGGCACCTCCCAGATCTCGAGCGTGCCGTACGTGCTCTCGTTCGAGTTCCCGCAGCTGAGCTTCGCGATGTGCACCTTCCTGATCAACTTCGTGCTCGTTGCCGTCCAGATTCCCCTGCTCGGCAAGAAGTTCTTCCCGATGCAGCTGCTGCAGATTCCCGTCAACGTGGTCTTCTCGACCTGCCTCGGCCTCTCGATGAGCCTCTTCTCGTGGATGAACCCCACGTCGCTGCCCGTGAAGATCGGCATGATCCTCTTCGGCTGCTGCGTGTTGGGCCTCGGCATCGCGGTCGAGTGCGCGCCGAGCCTCGTCTTCGTTCCCGGCGAGGGCGTCGTGCACGCCATCTCCCGCGTCACGGGCGTCAAGCTCGGCACGGTCAAGCTCGTCTTCGACCTCGCGCTCGTCGCAATCGCCGTCTCGATCTCGCTCATGCTCTTCGGCAGGCTGAACGGCGTCGGCTTCGGCACCGTCCTCACTGTGCTCGTGACCGGCAACGTGGTCAACTTCGCGAACGAGCACCTCGGCTTCCTCGAGCACGTCCGCGGACTCGCCGAGGCGTAAAGCCCACCGCGCTCCGCGCTCATAGCAGGTAAAAGAGCCGCCCGTTGGCAAGAGGTGCCAGCGGGCGGCTCTTTGCTGCTCTGCGTCGTTTCGGGGCCCCGGCGCGCTACTCTACGCCAAAAGCGGCGTCATCGGGCCTTGCGAGAGGACCGTTACCCGGTGCATGGCGCGGCTGATGGCGGTGTACATGCGGCGGCGCGACAGCGGGATGTCCGGGTAGACGTCGGCCTGCGCGTCGGGGATGACCACGTGGTCGAACTCGAGGCCCTTGGCCACGCGCAGCGAGAGGAGCGCGACGCCCGACTTGGGCAGGTCGGAGTCCTTGCCCAAGACCTCGGCGCGCTCGCCGAGCTGCTTGTGGAGCCAGCCCACGCGCGAGTCGCTCTCGGCGACGATGGCGGTGAGGCCCTCCTCGCCGGCCGCCTCCTCGGCAATGCGCCGCAGTTCGGCCACATAGGCGTCGACGTCGTTCGCGTCCAGCTCGCGCACGACGGGCGGCACGCCGCCGCGGTGCACGGAGGTGAGGCGCAGCTGCTCGTCGTGGTCGAGCAGGCTCGTGAACATGGCCGTGATCTCGGGGCTGGAGCGGTAGCTCGTGAGCAGGCGGCACTCCTCGACCTGACCGTGCGTCTCCTCGAACACCTCGCGCATCTGCGCGAAGCTCGCCGTTCCCTCGAAGATAGCCTGGTGCTCGTCGCCCAGAAGCAGGAAGTGCGCCCGCGAGAAGTGCCGCGCGAGCACCATGAGCTGGGACACCGTGTAGTCCTGGACCTCGTCGACCATGACGTAGCGCGCGTTCTTGTCGCCCGAGCCGGTGATGCAGAGGCGCAGGTAGAGCCACTCGGTGGCCGAGAGCGCCTGCTTGCCGAGCAGTCGCATGCCGATGCGGTCGAAGCGCAGCCAGCTCAGGTCGTCGATGCGCTCGTGGGCGCCGTCGAAGCGCTGCTCGACGTAGCGGCGGGTGAGCTCGAAGGTCTCGTTCTCGTCCTCGGGGCTGATCGTCTCGCCGAACCAGCGGACCTGCTCGTCGACGTCGAAGCCGAGGACCTCTTCCTGGACCTCCTCGTCGCGGGCCATCTGGGCGAAGCGGCGGTTCAGGCGCTCGTGCAGCTCGTCCTTGACGAGCGCGCAGAAGCGCGAGCCGGCGCCGAAGCGCTCGAACTTGCGCACCGCGCCCTCGACCTGCGAGGGCTTGAGGAGCACGGCGTCGTCCAGGCGGATCTCGCGCAGGTCCTCGGGCTCGATCACGAGGCCGCGGACCGCCTCCTCGATGCGGCGCAGCTCGGCCGGGTCGGTGTGCTCGCCGGGGTCGCGCTGACCGGCGCCCTGGGCCTCGACGAAGTCGCGCCAGGTGAAGACCTGCGGGTTCGCCTCGCCCATGGACGGCAGCACGGTGTCGATGTAGCGCTCGAAGACGTTGTTCGGCGTGAAGAGATAGACCTGGTCGGGGTTCAGGGTTTTGCGCTCGCGGTAGAGGAGGAAGGCGATGCGCTGCAGAAGGACGCTCGTCTTGCCGGAGCCTGCGATGCCGTTGACCAGCAGGACGGGCACGTCCTCGTGGCGCACGATCAGGTTCTGCTCGCGCTGGATGGTGGCGGTGATGGCCTGGAGCTTCTCGGAGTGATGCTTCTTGAGGGCGCCCAGCAGCAGCGAGTCCTCGATGGCGACGGTGGTGTCGAAGTACATGTTCAGCTGGTCGCGCACGATGTCGAACTGGCGGCGAAGCTCCAGGTTGACGGTGCGCTTCTTGCCGTCGACCTCGTAGCTGGTCTCGCCCATCTGCTGGTTGTAGTAGGTCTCGGCCACGGGGCTGCGCCAGTCGACGACGAGCGGGATGGAGCGCTCGTCGGTCATGCCGGCGGCGCCGATGTAGACGTCGCGCGCGGGGCGGCCCGGGCGCATCTGCAGGCGGACCTTGGCGAAGTAGGGCTGCATGAGCAGCAGCATGACGCGGCGGAGCTTGTCCACGTTGAAGTCGTGGTACTGGTTGTAGGCGTCGATGACGGAGTTGAGCGTCTCGATGGCGGCGAGGGTCTCGATCGTCTCGTCGGCGCCGCCGAAGTCGAGGCGCACCTCCTCGGACATGTCGAGAAGGTCCTGGCGGGCGCCGGCGTGGTTGGTCTCGAGGTCCTCGCCGATGGCGTCGCGCATCTGCAGGAGCTTGGCGTAGAGCTTGCTCAGGTGCTCCTGCTCCTGCTGGAAGATGGGGTCGTCGTGCTGGTCGATGTTCTGGTCGAGCTGCTCGGACATGCTGCCTCTCCTGCCGTTCGCGCGAAATATCGAGTTATCTATCCTACGACATTTCGGCGCGCGGCTCGGGACGGGGGTCCGGCACGGCTCTAGCGCGCTCTGGCCCTAGCGCGCCCGGTGCCCGAAGTTGGGGCGGTTGCGCTCGAACCCGCCGCGGCGGAGCTCCGCGCCCTCGGCGCTCAGGGTGCGGCGGGCGATGTAGACGGGCCGGTGCTTGCCCTCCAGGTAGATGCGCGCAAGATACTCGCCGATGATGCCGAGCGTGAGCAGCAGAAGGCCGCCGAACAGCAGCAGCAGGCAGACGACCGTCGGGTAGCCGTGCGGCGTGTTGTGCAGGCCGAACGTGTCCCACAGGACGACGAAGAAGTACACGACGGCCGCGATCGACGAGATGCCCCCCACGACGGTGGCGAGCTTGAGCGGCACGGTCGAGAACGCGAAGATGCCGTCGAGCGCGTAGGCCATGAGCTTGCGCAGCGACCACTTGCTCGTGCCGCCCGCCCGCTCGGCGGGCTCGTAGGCGAAGGGGATCGTCTCGAAGCCGACCCAGGCGAAGAGCCCCTTGCTGAAGCGGAAGTACTCGGGCATGGAAAGAAGCGCCTCGGCGACGTCGCGGCGGAACACGCGGAAGTCCGACGCGCCCGGGATCATGTCGCCGCAACCGTCGGCCGCCGCCTTGAACGTGCGGTAGAACTGCCCCTTGAGCGCCGCCTGGAGCTTGCCCTCGTGGCGCGTGCTCTGGAAAGCGGCCACGCAGTCGGCCTCCGGGTGGGCAAGAAGCTCCCGGTACATGGCCAAAAGCGTCTCGGGCTCCTGCTGGAGGTCGGCGTCCATGATGCCCACGACGTCGCCGCCCGCGTGCTCGAGCCCGGCAAGAAGCGCCGGCTCCTTGCCGAAGTTGCGCGAGAAGTCGACGGCGCGCACGTGCGGCGCGCGCTCGGAGGCGCAGAACTCCTCGATGAGCGGCCAGGTGCGGTCTTTGGACCCGTCGTTGACGAAGACGAGCTCGTAGTCGAGGCCGGCGGCGCCGAAGACAGCGGTCGCGCGGTCGAACAGCATGGGAAGGCACTCCTGCTCGTTGTAGCAGGGGATGATCACCGAAAGGTCCAAGCTTCCTCCAAGGAATGTGCATCCGCTGCCGGCTTGCGGCCGACATGTGTTGATTGAGGTCCGGTTGCGGCGCGACCTCTATACTAGCGATTTATATAGGGGGCCACATTAAGCGCATAACGAGGGGAACTACCTGAATGGTCGTGATATTCCACGCGGACGACTTCGGCATCACGCCGGCGCAGTCGAAGAGGATCCTTGAATGTTGCGGGGGCGTCCCCGGCGGCCGGGGCGCGCTGAACTCGCTCTCGATCCTGGCCAACTCGCCGTGCTTCGAGGAGTGCGCGGCGCTTCTCGACGGGCGGCCCGCGGGGCTGCGCGTGGGCGTCCACCTGAACTTCGTGGAGGGGCCGTGCGTGGCCGACCCGGCGCAGGTTCCGATGCTCGTGGACGGGCGCGGCATGTTCCGCCTCGGCTACGGCGGGCTTCTTGCCGCGTCGGCGCTGCACGGCGCGGAGCTTGCGCGTCAGGTGGAGATAGAGGCCGCGGCGCAGGTCGAGCGCGTGGTCGGCCGCTTCCCGGAGCTCGCGGGGGCGCTGCGCCTGGACGGCCACCAGCACACGCACCTCATCCCGGCGGTCTTCCGCGGGGTCCTCGCCGTGGCAAAGCGGCCCGAATACGCCCTCGAGTACCTGCGGATCCCGGCCGAGCCGGCGGCTCCGTTTGCCGCCGCGGGCGTGGCCGGCACCATCGAGCCGATCAACCGCGTCAAGCGCGGCCTGCTCAACTACCTGTGGCGCCGCGACCGTCGCGCGTTCGACGCCGCGGGCCTCGGCGCCTATACGGAGAAGTCCGCCGTCTTCTGCGGCCTTTCCTTCTCGGGCCACATGGACGAGAAGCGCGTGGCGGCCGTCTATCCGCGCCTGCGCGAGGTTGCCGAGACGCGCGGCATGGCCCTTGAGCTGCTCTTTCACCCGGGGCGCGTGGACGCGCCGGAGCACTGCCTGAACCCGGCGCTGCCGGGCTTCGTCGAGTTCAGCTGCGGGGAGGGACGCGACGTCGAGCACGACGCGCTGAAGTCCGAGGCGCTTCTCGCCATCGCGCGCTCCGAGGGCGCGGAGGTCGTGGCGTAGCATGAAGAAAGCAACCGACTGGCTCATCGGCCGCCGCGGCTACGAGTACTTCGCCGCGCCGCTGCTCGCCCTGGCGATCCTCTGCGCGGCGTTCGCGGCGCGCGGCATCTACCCCTTCGGCGACCTCTCCGTGGCCATCTGGGACATGGACATCCAGTACGTCGGCCTCTTCGGCTGGCTCTCCAACGTGATGCACGGCCAGGGGTCGCTCGCGTACTCCTTTAGCGCGGGCATGGGCGAGGGCATGGCGTCGACCATCGCTTACTACCTGGCGAGCCCGTTCAACCTGCTCGCGTGGTTCTTCGACGCCGAGCATGCCCCGCAGCTTATGAGCTGGCTTACGCTGGCTAAGCTCTCGACGGCCGCCCTGACCTGCTACGCGTTTCTTCGCAGGCGGCATCGGCCGGGCTTCATCCACGTGGTGCTCGCCGTGGCGTATGCCCTCTGCGGCTGGAGCGTGGCGCAGTGCAGCAACATCATGTGGCTCGACGGCCTCATCATGCTGCCGCTCGTGGCGCTGGGAACGTGGCGCGCGGTCGAGCAAGGGCGTTGCCTCACGCTGTTTCTTTCCGTGGCGGGCGCGGTGCTCTTCAACTGGTACTCCGGCTACATGGACTGCCTCTTCTCGGTGTTCTACTTTTTCGTCTGCTGGCTCGAGCAGCCGCGGGGGCGTCGCCGCGTGCGCCAAGGGCTTCGCTACGGCGCCACGATGCTGCTCGCGCTCGGGGCGAGCATGGCCCTCTTCCTGCCGGCGATCATCGGCCTTCTGAACTCGCCCGAGGGCGGCGGGTCGCTGCTTTCCAACGTGCTGCAGGCGCGGATGTCGTGCAACCCGATCAAGGCCGTCGCCGGCTTTGCGCTCGGCGTGACCCCGTCGAGCGACTGGGCGGTTACCCCTGCGCTCTACACGGGCGAGCTCGCGCTCGTGCTCGCGGGCGCGTTTTTGGCGAACCCCGGCGCCTCTCGCCGCGCGCGCCTGCTCAACGGCGGGCTGCTCGCCTTCATGGTCGTCTGCATGTGCGTCTGGCCGCTCGACATCATGTGGTCGAGCTTCAAGCACGTGACCTCGTACTACTTCCGCTACGCGTACGTGGTCTCGTTCGTACTCGTGGTCGTGGCGGCGAGGGGCTGGGAGGCGCTCGACGGAGTCCGGGGCGCGGCCCGCGCGCGCATCTGCGCCGTGTCCGCAGGTAGCCTGGCCGTGCTCGTGGGCGGCGCCCAGCTTGCCTACCGGGTGCTTAAGCACGAGTGGCTCACGGGGAGCTGGTTTTTCGCGGCCGATATGGCGATGCTCGTCGCCTGTGCAGCGCTCGTGTGGCTCGCGGGCGAGGAGCGCCGCGTGCGCGCGCGTTCCGCCCTGGCCTGCGCCTGCGTGCTCAGCGCGGCCGCCCTGGGCGTGAACGCCTGGCGCGCCTTCGGCCACTACTCCCGCAGCGTCGATTACTGGGGTCTCTACACGAGCCAGATGCGCGCGGCCTGCGACGAGCTTCCGCGCGACGGCGAGCAGCAGGACATCCGCGTGGCCGTCGACGGCCTCACCGCCGTCGGACAGGGGCGCGACGCCCCGACGACCACAGAGGGCCTGCTCCTTGGGGTGTCGAGCCCGCAGGAGTACACGTCCACCCTCAACGGCGCGTATACCGGGATGCTCGCGAGCCTGGGCTACAGCAGCGCGAACGAGATCTTCGGGTATTACTACCGCGCCGCGATGCCGGCCGCCGACGCGCTGCTGGGCGTCGATTACCTGGTCTCGCAGGTGGACGTGCCCCTCGCCGAGCGCCTGGCCCTTGCTGCCGAGCTGCCCGCCGACGGCTACGGGGTATGGAGAAGTGAGGTCGCGCTGCCGAGCGCCTATGGGATCCGCTCCGGCGCGGGCGACGTCGCCTGGCCGTCCGACATGAGCGACTTCGACTACCAGACCGACCTGAATGACCACTGGGAGGGCTCGTCGCCTCCGCGCGATCCCTTCGCAAATCAGGAGGCCATGTGGGCCGACATGACGGGTTCCGACGCGAGCGGCCTCTATGCCGAGGCCACCGCCGTCGAGGACGAGTCCGCCGCCACCGAGGAATGGCGCGCCTGGACCATCACGGTGTCTGAGGACGGCCCGCTCTACCTCTTCGTCCCGATGATGAGCGCGCTTCGGTACTCGTTCGCGGTGGGCGTGAACGGCTCCTGGGTCTCTTCCGTGGGCTTCAACTTTAATAACGGCGTTATCTACCTGGGAGAATACAGCGCCGGGGAGCAGTTGCGCGTCTCTCTTGAGCTTACCGAGAAGTACAGCCCGACCCAGGCCAAGCACGCCCTGACGGCCTCGTCCTCCGAAGACCTGATCCAGGCCCGCACGCTCAACACGGACGAGCTCAAGCGCCTGCGCAGCCTCGTTGACGAGGATGCGGCGCAGGTGGAGACCTTCGAGGACGGCCGCGTGCGCCTGAGCTTCACGGCGTCGGAGGACGAGACCCTCTGCACGGTGATCCCGTACGACTCCGGCTGGAGCGTGACCGTCGACGGCGAGAAGGCCGAGGTCCGCGCGCTGTACGGCGGCCTGTGCGGCGTCGACCTCTCGGCGGGGGAGCACACGGTCGAGTTCACGTACCGCACACCGGGGCTTCTTGCCGGGTGTGCGGTCTGCGCGGCGAGCGTCGTCGTGTTCGGCGTTTGGCGCGAGGTCGCGCGTCGTCGTGCAGGCGGCGCGCCCCGTAAGGTACGGTTGCAGTAGCCGCGAAGCGCTCGGCGCCCCTTAAAGAACGGTTGCAGCAATCGCAGGGCATCGAGCGCCCCTTAAGTCACGGTTGCAGCAACGCTGCGCTGCTGCAAACGTGACTTAAGGGGCAAGAATTC
>JAUMVN010000052.1 GCA_030530145.1 Coriobacteriia bacterium
CCGCCGCCCTTCTTGCCAGCATCTCCACCGTCGACCGCACAGGCTGGTCAACAGAGAGGACGCCGGCCTGCATTCGGTTGCAGGTCGGCGCCCTTCTTGGCAAGAAACCCGAGGTCAGGACTCGCGACCTAGAATCTCGCAAACAGGCGATCGCTCCCGGGGACACGCTCGAAGCCCACATCAAGGTAAAAGCCGGCGACGTCATCGTCCAGCGGGTCGACGACGAGGGCTTTTGCGCCGATGGTCTCTGCGGCTCCCTTCGCCCGATGGTAAGCGTCGAGGAGAAGCTGCCGCCCGAGCCCCTTGCCGGCATGCGGCGCGCTCACCCCGAGCATTCCGAGCAGGATGACCGGAATCTGGTCCGGAGCGTTTCTCGCCAGCCAACCAGTCATCGCGTTGCGATCCATCGAGTGGGCTGAGAGCGTATAGAAGCCTGCCAGCGAGCCGTCCTTATCGAAGCTGACGTAGACGACGGCGGTCCCCCGCTTGCAGGCATGCCTCGCGTGCTTTGCCAGCCAACTGTCGACGACATTCGCCCCGCAAGAGAACCCGGAAAGGTCGTCCGCATCCTGCAGCCTGCGCGGCGCGCTGAACTCCGTCACTGCTCCCATACGGACCTCTGGGAAACGAAGCTCTCGAGCTTGGGGCTCATGGGCCGGTCGAGCGCCTCGGAGAACGCATCGAAGTCCTCCGGCGACATAACGGTATGGCCGCTGCGCGCGATGACCTCGCGAGCGGAAGCGAGCAGGTTCTCCAGGGACCACTGCGAGAGACTGATGCCGCTGAGGCTCGCGGCGAGCTCGACCTCTTCCTTCTGCTCGGACGTCATGCGCAGGTCGATCCTCGCGTCTTTCTTTGATGTCGAGATGGTCGCCATGGTTGCTCCATTCTGTACGGCTGTTCACCGTACATAGTAGCATGTATGAGCATCGGCGATGATTCGGGCGCACAAAAAGGGGCGCCGGCCCGCGGTTGCAGGTCGGCGCCCTTCTTGGCAAGAAACTCGAGGTCAGGCCCCGCGGCGATTAGAGCCGCGCGACGCCCGACTTGCGGGCGGCCCCGGAGACGGCCTCGGCGACGGCGGGGGCGACGCGCTTGTCGAAGGCGCCGGGGATGACGTACTCGGCGCAGCGCTTGTCGTCGTCGACCAGGCCGGCGATGGCGTAGGCGGCGGCCTCCATCATGTCGTCGTTGATGTCGGAGGCGCGCACGTCGAGGGCACCGCGGAAGATGCCCGGGAACGCGAGCACGTTGTTGATCTGGTTCGGGAAGTCGGAGCGGCCGGTCGCGGCGACGGCGGCGCCGGCGGCCAGGGCCTCGTCCGGCATGATCTCGGGCACGGGGTTCGCGCAGGCGAAGATGATCGAGTCGGCGGCCATCGTGCGGACCATCTCCTGGGTGAGTGCGCCGGGGGCCGAGACGCCCACGAAGACGTCGGCGCCCTCGACGGCGTCGGCGAGCGAGCCGGCGACCTTCTCCCGGTTGGTCCAGGTGGCGATCTCCTCCTTGACAGGGTTCAGGCCGTCGCGGCCCTCGTAGATGGCGCCCCTGCGGTCGCAGATGATGATGTCGCGCACGCCCATGCGCCTCATGAGGCGCGCGATGGAGATGCCCGCGGCGCCGGCGCCGGAGAACACGACCTTGATGTCGGCGAGCTCGCGGCCGGTCAGGCGGCACGCGTTGATCAGCGCCGCGCAGGTCACGACCGCCGTGCCGTGCTGGTCGTCGTGGAAGACGGGGATGTCGCAGACCTCCTTGAGGCGGCGCTCGATCTCGAAGCAGCGCGGGGCCGAGATGTCCTCGAGGTTGACGCCGCCGAAGGACCCGGCGAGCAGCTCGACGGTGCGCACGATCTCGTCCACGTCGTTGGAGCGGACGCACAGCGGGAAGGCGTCGACGTCGGCGAAGGTCTTGAACAGGGCGCACTTGCCCTCCATGACGGGCATGCCGGCCTCGGGGCCGATGTTGCCCAGGCCGAGGACGGCCGAGCCGTCGGTGACGACGGCCACGAGGTTGCCGCGGCGGGTGTAGGTGTAGGAGTCGTCGACGTTCTCCTGGATCTTCAGGCAGGGCTCGGCGACGCCGGGGGTGTAGGCGACGGCGAGCTCCTCGGGGGTCGTGATCGGCGCGCGGCCGACGACCTCGATCTTGCCCTTCCACTGCTTGTGCATGTCGAGCGCGTGCTGCTTGGCGTCCTCAGCCATTTGGTGCTCCTATCTGTTGGGCCGCGGAAGGCGGCGTTTATTGCTCCAACTCGTAAGTGTATGAACGAGCGCGGCGAACGACCCCGACTTATCGGTTTGCGTGCCGCCACGCCGGGTGGGCGGGGCCATAGGCGCGAGCGGGGGTCGCACCTGCGTCACGATTCCCCCACGCATTTCCGTTACCGAAACATGTGTTTCTATCACTGAATCGATCAGTGATTCTATCAGCAATAGATTCGAGTCCGAGAGCAAGGGACGAGACCAAACTCTCGAGAATGTACGATTGAAATTGGATTGGGCGAGTAGCCAGCCCGGAATCGCCTGCGTTTTCCCAGTTAGTGGCAACAAAAACATGCCTGCTACTCAACGAGTTCTGATTCAATCTTACATTCTCAGGAGTTCGGCTCCGCGAGCCAATCGAGAGCGCGCCCCGGCGGACTCTATCATTGATCCTATCAGTGATAGTATCAATGATAGGAACAGTTGTTCTATTTCTTTGTGTCAAGTCCGCCGGGCGACAAATCGCCCATTGGTCGCATATCCGAGGG